>JBFGJG010000006.1:0-119409 GCA_041577295.1 Gemmatimonadales bacterium | reverse complement strand
CCCGGCTGACCAGTGAGGCCTTTGGACATGGCGGCTACACCGGCACCTCGCTGTGGATCGATCCCGCGCTCGATCTGTTTATCATCGTGCTGACCAACAGAGTGTTTGCTCCCAAAGTCCGGCGATCGATTTCTGCGCTCAAAGGCGTTCGCGGCGCGATCGCCGATGCAGCCGTCCAATTGCGTGAAGACGAGAAGGCCTCGCCGGTCAAGACGCCGTGTGAACCGCGGGCCGCCAGCGATCGCGATCGCGAGTCGCAGGATGCGTGGCTTGGCGGTTCCGCCGCGCGCCACTAACTTTGCTATATATGGACGAGATAGAGCGAGACCAACCGCAGCCGGACGATTCCGAAACCCCAGAACCCGAGGGTCTGACCGAGGACGTCGTGCGCCGCGCACTACGGCGAGTCAAGGATCCTGAGGCTGGTCTGAACATCGTCGACCTCGGTCTCATCTACGATGTGGAGATCGACGGCGGCAAGGTGGACGTGAAGATGACGCTCACGTCCCCCGGGTGTCCGGCCGGTGGTCAGATCATGGGCGAATCGGATCAGGTTGTTCGCAGCCTCGACGGAGTCGAGGACGTCAACATCGAGCTAGTGTGGGAGCCGTTCTGGACCCCTGAACGGATCGATCCAAAAGTCCGCTCGTTCCTCGGCTTCTAGCCCTCTTCCCTTCCCTAACTCTTAAGCGTCTCGAGGATGTCCTCGTCACCGAGGACCTCCCGTTGCCACGTGCGTAGCTCCGGAATGAGCTCCAGCTCAGCCGCCGTGGTCGGTAGCCCGCGAGCCAGCGCTTGCAGCGTGCCGTTGGGGCACAGCAGACCCGGATCCATGTCGATGGACGCGGCGCGATCATTCCGCAGCCGCTTCAGGCGTTCCAGCCGCTGGTCGTAACTCGGGTCGGGAGGTGGGCGTACCCGTTGGGGGATCGCCGGAAGGTCCTGCTCGGGAAGAGCGAGGGCCTGGGACACCGCCGCGAGAATCGCCTCACCGTGACGCTTCACGGTCGTAGCGGCAACCGCCGGCGTCGCCGCTAGCGCGGCCATGTTGGTGGGCACGGCCCGGGCGATGGCAAGGAGTGTGTCGTTCCCGGCAACGCGGAAGGGTGCCTGATCCCGTGCGCGGGCGGTCTCGTCACGCCAGTTGTGCAGCGCCCGCAGGACGGCACGTGTGCGCGGGCTCCTGATCGCTTTCGCACCACGGATACGAAGGTACGCCTCCTCGTCATTCCCGGCTGGAGCCGTCCACCGAATCTCCTCTAAGCGGCGAAACTCTTCCTGAGCCCATGAGAGTCTCCCCATCGCCTCGAGCTGTTCTTCCAGCGTGTCGCGGAGCGCGGGGAGAAACCTGGTGTCATCTGCCGCGTAGATGAGCATTTCCGTGGTGAGAGGTCTGCGCGACCAATCCGCTCGCTGGAGCTTTTTATTGAGCCGGACGCCAAAATACTTCAGCAGGAGGGCTCCCAATCCCACCGCAGGCTCGCCGGCCAACTGAGCCGCGACGCGGGTGTCGAACAACGTGGTGGCGCGGAAGCCGAAGTCTCGGTCGAGAATCCGCAGGTCGTAATCCGCGTCGTGAAAGACCACCTCCACCCGTGAGTCCGCGAGCCACCTGCCGATGGGGTCGAGATTCTGGACCGCCAAGGGGTCGATCAGAAAGGTCTCGCCGTCGGTGCTTACCTGAATTAGGTACACGCGATCCACGTAGCGATGGAACGAGGCGGCCTCTGTATCCAGGGCAATTCGCTGAACGCCGTCCAGCGTAGCGACCAGCCGCGAGAACGTCGCGTCATCCGCCACCAGCGGAGCCGGTTGCCCGGAGGAGCCCTTCATGACTTTGCCATCGTCCATGCGGTGGGCGAGTTATCTACATCACTGTCGAGACGGTGTGGAAAAGTCCAACAACTATAGAGCAGTGTCACAATTAGAAACACTAGTGTAAAGTTGATGACGTGATGGTGTCGTAATGCTGATGCTTCATCGTCCCATCAGTCGATCTCTCCAGGAACTAAACTTCCTCGCTGTTCGCTCGCCAACACGAAAGCTAACTTACCCCGTGCGAGATTCGCCCTCGTGCAGAACCTCATTAAATCGAGGAGGCATCCTCTGTCGCCAAGCGAACCCGGTAGCCGCATCTCCCGGCGACTGTCCCAACCGGGTGGTACCCGGACATTCGAGATTCGAGGCATTCCCATCGACGTGGACGTGCAGGGGGACGGCCTCCCCATCCTCTTCGTTCACGGGTTCCCTCTGGATAGGACGATGTGGCGGCCGCTGACCGGACTGCTGACGGGTCACTACCGGATTTGTCCCGACCTCCGGACCGTAGCCCATCGGCTGGGCGATACCGCCCCCCGAGGGATGCAGGAAATGGCCGATGACTTGGCCACGCTCTTGGACCAGCTGGAGCTCGATCGAGCCGTGATTTGCGGCCTCTCGATGGGCGGGTATCTCGCGTTCGAGATGGTGCGCCGATACGCTGAGCGGATCCGCGCGCTCGTGCTGTGCAACACACGGGCTGAGGCGGATACAGACGAAGGGCGCGCGAACCGCGATGCCCTCGCGGCGCTGGCACGCGAACGCGGAAGCGCGGTGGTTGCCGAGCAGATGCTCCCCAAGTTGATCGCCCGTGAGTCGCTTGTTGGTCTTCCGGAGGTAGTGGAGCACGTTCGGGCGATGATCGATCGCAACAATGCGGATGGCATCGCCGATGCCCTCATTGCCATGAAGCATCGTCCCGATTCGACCCCGCAACTCGCGCAGATTGCGGTGCCCACACTCGTCATTACGGGCGATGATGATCGGATCATGCCATCGGAGCACTCGCGCAGGATGGCGGCGGCGATTTCCGGCGCGCGTTTCGTCGTCATCCCGGGGTCCGGCCACCTGTCGCCCCTGGAACAACCGGTCAGCGTGAGTCGCGTGCTCGGCGAGTTTCTCGAGTCGATCCACTAATGCGGTCTGGGACGCGACCGCCTCGGGCCGCCGGGCGCTTACGCGTGTCCCTCACGGTCAATGGGGCCCGCCGATCGCTGGACGTCGACCCTCGCACGACCCTTCTCGAAATCCTCAGAGAACGCCTCGCCCTCACGGGTGCGAAGCCCGGTTGCGACCGGGGTGAATGCGGTGCGTGCACCGTGCTCGTGAACGGGCGGCCCATCTACTCCTGCGTGACGCTCGCCGCAATCTGGTCCGGCGCTAGGGTGACGACGATAGAGGGACTGGGACGGGGTGGCAGACTGCATCCGATGCAGCGGGCCTTTATTGAGGCTGACGCCGTGCAGTGCGGCTTTTGCACGCCCGGTCAGGTTCTTTCTGCAGTGGCGCTCCTCGATCGACACCCGCGGCCCAATGCCTCCCAGATTGCGGAAGCGATGAGCGGCAATCTCTGTCGGTGCGGTACCTATCCAAAGATCGTTCGCGCGATTCAAAGGGTTGCACGGAGACGGAAACGCAAGTGACAGCCAGAGAAGGGCACGGGCCACCGCGGTTTGTGGTGACGACGGTCGAGGTGGAGGGTCGCGAAGAAGAAACCGTCGTTGAGATACCCGCATTCGAACCCGTTCCATGGAGTCCGCGCGCACGCCACGACCTCGTCGGGAAGCCGGTTCACCGAGTGGACGGTGAGGCGAAGGTCACAGGAGGGGCCATCTACACGGCCGACGTGCAGCTCCCGCAAATGCTGCACGCTCGATTGCTCAGGGCACCCATCGCCCGTGGCAACGCATCAGGGTTGGACGTGAGCGCTGCGCGCGCGATTCCCGGCGTGCATGCGGTGATCACCGGCCGAGACATTCCCAATATCTCGTGGCTCCACGGAGCGCCACTGTTGGGAACCCGCGTACTCTACCCCGGCCAACCGGTTGCCGCAGTTGCAGCGGAGACACTGGGCGCTGCCGATGCGGCCATCCGCGCGATCGTCGTCCGCTGGTCGTCACGCGCGCACACCGTTGGTGTTACGACCACCGATCGCAAAGGACGCTCACCCGGGGCGCCTGCGCATCCCGTGACACAACGTCAGCAACGCGGGAACGTGCGACGAGCGATTGAGCGAGCGCCGGTCGTCGTGACCCAGACGTATCGTGTCGCGCCCGTCGTGCACCAGGCACTCGAACCGCATGGCACCGTAGCGTGGTGGCAGGGGGATCGCCTCACGGTTTACGAGTCGACGCAAGGAATCTTTCGCGTCCGACGCCAGCTCGCGGACTATCTCGGTCTTGCGACGTCACAGATTCGGGTCATCAGTGGATACATGGGCGGCGGGTTCGGCGCCAAAAACGGTTGTGGATCCCATACGCTTCTGGCGGCCCTGCTCTCGCGAAAGACCCGGCGACCGATACGACTCGTTCTCGATCGATCCGAAGAGTGTCTGGACACTGGACATCGACCGGAAATGGTCATGACGGTAAGTGTGGCGACTGGCCGGGACGGTTTGCTCAGAGCGCTCGACTTCGAGGCGTGGGTTGCGCTCGGTGCCGATGGCTGGATCGGAAGTCCCGGTCAGCTGCTCCACCGGCTGTATGACTGCCCGAACGTCCGGACGGTCGAAACGTTCTACTATACCAACTCTGGACCGATGAGCGCCTTTCGCGCGCCGTACTATGTCGAGGCGGCCTTTGCACTCGAAAGCGCGATGGACCTCGCGGCGCGACGCCTCAAGATGGACCCGGTGGAATTCCGTGCCCTGAACCTCGCCCGGAGCGACCAGGAGCGAAACCGGCCGTTCTCGACCAACGAGCTTCCGGCATGTCTCGCTGATGTAAGGCGCCGCATCGGATGGGGTGACGGGGATCGCGGACACCCTGCGCAAGGCAGGGTGAGGCGTGGTTGGGGAGTGGCGGTCCAAATCTGGGGTGCCGCGGGCGGTCCCCCCGCGTATGCCGAAGTGCGAGTAAACCGTGACGGCACCGCACTGGTCGTCACGGGAACACAGGATCTTGGGACTGGGACCCGGACGATTCTCGCACAGATCGCGGCCGAAGTCTTGGGTTTGGCCCTCGAGGACGTGCGTGTGGTGCTCGGTGACACCGACGCAGGACCCTACGCAGGGAACTCATGGGGGAGCATGACCACCGCGTCGGTCGGGCCCGCGGTTCGCATGGCCGCCGAGGATGCGCGTCGACAGCTCTGCGAGGTGGCAGCGGCTCTGTTAGGGGTGAGTGCCGATCGCCTCACGATGCGACGTGGTCGGATACGTGTTGGGGGCGGGCGAAAGTCCGTCACCATCGAACGGGTGACCGAGCACCTTGGCAATATCATGGTGGTGGGTCGCGGGCACCGCGGCCCCAACCCGCAGAGCGTCACGGTGATCAGCGTGGGCGCGCAGGCAGCCGAAGTCGAGGTAGATCTCGACACCGGCGTGGTCCGCGTGGTACGTGTGGTCGCTGCGCACGGCTGCGGGCGCGCGATCAATCCGGAGTTGGCAGAGAGCCAGCTTCACGGGGGGATCATTCAGGGGTTGGGGTACGCGCTCTTCGAGCGTCGCGTTCAGGATCCGGACGCCGGGAGCGTGCTAAACGCTGGACTTCATGACTATAAGATCCCAACGTTTGCCGACGTGCCCGCCATCGATGCTCGTGTCATCTCGGCTGGTGACCCGATGGCCAATCACATTGGGGTCAAAGGGTTGGCGGAGCCTCCCATCATTCCGACCGCTCCGGCCATCGCGAACGCGCTCTTCAATGCTCTCGGAAGGCAACCAACCGAGCTGCCGCTCACTCCAGCACGGATCCTCGCCCTGGTCAAGAAGGGTCGGAAGTTCCGCCGCTGAGCTTTTACGGCACCACATCGTTGGCGTACTTTTGAAGTCCATGAGTCAGAACGGACCCGAATCCTCGCTGCTCCTCGTGCGCATTGCCCCGGAAGTGGCGACGAAAGCTCGTCGTACCCGCCGGCGGTTTCTGCAACGACTGGCTGGTAACATTCACGACGCGCTTGCGTCATCCGGAATCAACTGCGATGTGGATCTCCGGTGGAGCCGGATCTTCGTGACCGCTTCCGACCCGTCGGCCCTCCGCCGCGTTGCTAGCGTGTTCGGCGTAAGCTCGGTCTCGCTCGTCGATGCACGCATCCCCGCAACGCTCGAGGGGATCGTCGAGGCCGGGGACACCCTATACAGGGAACGAGTTCGTGACCGAGCATTCGCCGTGAATGCACGACGCATCGGCACGTATCCATTCACCTCGCGTGATATCAAAGTCGAGTTGGGCGCCGCGCTGGATCGGGTCGGTCATGTGGACCTCGACGATCCCGATGTCACCGTATCGGTCGAGGTGCGAGACGGAGAGGCGTTTCTTTACAGTGGGCGCGTCGCTGGTGTGGGTGGGCTCCCGCTCGGCGTGCAGGGAAAAGCGGTGTGCCTCTTGTCGGGTGGATTCGACTCGGCGGTCGCCGCATGGCTTATGCTCAAGCGTGGGGTTTCGCTCGATTACGTCTTTTGCAACGTGGCCGGCGACGCGTATGAGCGATCGGTGTTGTCGGTCGGGAAGATCCTCGCTGATGCGTGGAGTTTCGGTGACCAGCCCCGCGCGCACGTGATCGAGTTCGCCGCTGTTGTCGACGAGCTACGAAAGGGAGTCCAACCTCGGTATTGGCAGGTCGTTCTCAAGCGACTCATGTACCGTGCGGCCGAGGGGGTGGCGGAGGCGCTGAACGCAGAAGCGATCGTTACCGGAGAGTCGCTTGGGCAGGTGTCATCTCAGACCCTCGGGAACCTTCGGGCGATCGACGACGTGGCAGCACTCCCGATCTTCCGCCCGTTGCTCGGCTTTGATAAAGGGGAGATCATCGAGCGAGCAGAGCGCATCGGCACCGCCGCCATCAGTGCGCATATCCGTGAGTATTGCGCGATTCTTCCCGACCGACCGGTGACCCATGCGAGCCCCCGTGCCGCGCGATCGGAAGAGGCCAATCTCGATCTGGGTGTAGTGCAACAGGCAGTGTCGCAACGAAAGGTCATCGATCTGCGTGGGCTCGACGCCGTGGATCTCGTTCGTGACTACATCTACACCGACGCCGTCCCCGAGGAAGCGCTCGTGCTCGATTGTCGCGAGCAGCATCACTACCATGCGTGGCATTACCCGAGGGCCGAACGGTGGGACATCGACGAACTGGGACGTCGTTACCGCGAGCTTAACAAGGCGCGAACCTATGTCCTCTGCTGCACCTACGGCGTGCAGACCGCGTATCTCGCGGAGCTGATGCAACGCCACGGTTACGAGGCGTACTCCTTCCGCGGAGGGATTCGCGGGCTGATGAGTTATGCCCGAACGCAGCATATCGGCGATACGCCAAGCATCAGGCTACTCCACTGACTTTCAGACGACGCTGTGTGAACCCGGCAGCACACTGAGATGCAATCCTTTCAGCTCGTTTCGGCCCACTCGTTTACCGAAGTGGTTGACTTGCTCGGTAGCGACTCCGTGGTCCTAGCGGGAGGCACGGACTTGATCCCGCTCATGAGGGAGCGCATCGTGCTGCCCAGGCTCATCGTGGATGTCAACAAGGTCTCCGGTGCGGGAGAGGTGGTGGTGCATCAGGACGGTGCTGCGGAGTTGGGTGCGGTTGTCCGGCTGTCAGACGTCACAAATCATCCGGGCGTTCGCCGCCACTACCCGGCGTTAGCACAGGCCTGCGCACAGGTGGGAACGCACCAGATTCGAAATGTCGCGACGCTCGGTGGTAACCTGTGCCAGCGGCCCCGCTGCTGGTACTACCGCAGCGGGGTACCCTGTTGGAAGAGCGGAGGTGAATCCTGTCCCGCTCGCGAGGGGCTCAACGAGTACCTCGCCATTCTCGCTGGTGGGCCGTGTTGGGCGCCGCATCCTTCGGACCCCGCAGTCGCGCTCGTTGCGCTCGGTGCAGAAGTCGCGGTGCGTGGCCGGAATGGGAACACCCGGATTGTACCAGTCAACGACTTGTTCGTGTTACCCAGCGATCGGATGGACCGAGAGACCTGCCTCGAGCCGCACGAGGTCATTGAGCAGATCAGGCTCCCTTCACAACTTGCGGGCACACGCCAGGCCTTTCACAAGGTGATGCAGCGCCAAGCGTGGGACTTCGCCCTCGTCTCGATTGCGGTGGTCTGGCCCAAGCGGGGTCGTCAGCCCCGGGTGGTGCTTGGGGGCGTCGCTCCGACGCCGTGGGCCGTAGATCCCGGAGCCATCCCCGCGGCTCCACGGCGGAATGCACGCGCACGGACCATCGATCAGTGGGCGCGGCACGTGGCAGAACAGGCTCTCCAGGGCGCGCGGCCGTTGTCGCAGAACGGTTACAAGGTGGATTTGGCGAAGAACGTGATCCGCAAAGTATTGCTTGAGACCTTCCGACCGTCCTAAACCGCCTCGATCGAAGTCTGAACCACTCGCTCAAACGGTTCGTCGTAAGGCCCGTCGGCGGAGTAGTGTTTGCGCCACTCCTCCCGCAGACAAAACGGGTCGAGGCCCGCCGGGCGGTCTACCATGAGCACACCGTCGAGGTGATCGATCTCGTGCTGGAGAAGTTCCGCGAGCGGGCCTTCGGCTTCGAATTCGTGCGACTTCCCCGAGAGATCTTCGTACTGCACCTTGATGCGATGGGCTCGCTGGACGCGGACGTGGAGATTCGGGATCGAGAAGCAATCATCCCACACCATGAAGTCGGTGGTGCCAATGTCCACGATTTCGGGGTTGATGAGAAGCCACGGCTTGTCGACCTCGATGTAGACGATGCGGAGCGGTGCACCGATCTGTGGTGCCGAGAGCGCCCGACCAGCGCCATGTCGGGCCTTGAGATCGGCGAGCGTCTCCTGAAGGTCGTCTGCCACCAGACGAACCCCGGCCGACCGGGCACTGCGCACCTCTTCACACTTCCCGCGGAGGATCGGATCACCGAGCAAGCGCACGGGACGAACTGCCATCGGGTCCTCTCACATGACGTGGGTCCCCAAAATAGGACGCGATCGTGATTGGAGCCATCATCCTGGCTGCGGGGCAGTCCGCGCGGATGGGCGTGCCAAAGGCTCTGCTGAGGCTTAGGGAGAGGACATTCCTGGAGACAATCCTCGATACGTGCGCGCAAATCGGGCTCGGTCCTGTGGTCGTGGTACTGGGCCTCGACGACGATAAGATCTTGGCAAGTCTACAGTTAGACCGTGTGATCGCAACCAGAAGTCGAGACCTCGAGGCCGGTCCGATTGGATCGATCCAGGCGGGCATCGCCCAACTCAACCAGACGGTTGATGGTGCTGTAGTCTGGCACGTCGACCGCCCACACGTTCTGCCAGAAACGGTAAGACTGCTCGTGAATGCGTTCCGCGGCGGGACGGCCCAAATCGTGCTCCCCACATATGACGGATCGCGGGGGCACCCCGTGTTGTTTTCGCGGGCGGTGTTTGAGGAGCTGCTCAAGGCTCCGCAGGCTGAAGGTGCGCGCTCCGTCGTTCGCGCCGATGCCAGCCGTGTGCTGGAGGTACCGGTTACCGACCCTGCCATCCTGGAAGACGTCAACACACCCGAGGCATACCGGGCCCTTCTCAAACGACTCGAAACTCGCTGACGGTACCACTAACTTATTGACAACAAATGTGTTATATTGATTTGCGAACAAAAATGTTGAATAAGTTTGATAATCCCGACAAATCGAGTTACATTTCGCGCCCCGATGACTGACCGACGTGAGAATCTCAGCGCGCACAAAGGCCTGCGCGGCGAAATCCTGCTGGAGCTCAAACGCGAGCAGCCACTCACCGCGAAGGAGCTTGCGGATCGGTTCGCCGTGTCGCCAAATGCCGTGCGGCGACATCTCAAGGAGCTGGAGCTCGAGGAGCTCGTGGCGCATGATCGCGAGCACCGCAGCCAGGGGGCTCCCGTGTTCCTCTATCGGCTGTCGTCCCGTGGTGAGGATCTGTTCCCTCGTCAGTACGGCGAGGCCCTCACTGATGTGCTCGACTTCGTCGCAGAAACCAGCGGGCGCGAGCAAGTACGGCGCATATTTGCCGAGCGCTTTCAGGCGCATGCCGGTCAGTTGCGGGAACGTTTGGTGAATGCGTCGGTCGAGGAACGCGTGCAGGCGGTGGTGGAGTTGATGACGCGGCAGGGTTTCATGGCCGAGTGGTCGATGGACGGGGACCGTATTACGATCGCCGAGCACAACTGCGCAGTGCAGGCGGCAGCCGAGCGATTCCCGGAGATTTGTCAGGCAGAAGCGGACT
Source organism: Gemmatimonadales bacterium (assembly GCA_041577295.1). Classification (GTDB taxonomy): domain Bacteria; phylum Gemmatimonadota; class Gemmatimonadetes; order Gemmatimonadales; family GWC2-71-9; genus JBDHDH01. Next base: position 109,220 of record JBFGJG010000006.1, on the reverse strand, counting down.
TCCTACGCTCGGTGCTGCACACGGATCTTCAGCGTCGGGCACATATCACGAACGGTTGTAACGCATGTGAGTATTCCGTCCCGATTCCGCTCACGAGGCGCGAGTCGAGCACCAACGCGACGTCGGAGGACGAGGAGCGATAAATGGGGAGTACGATCGAACAACAGGTCAAGCAGCCTTACAAGTACGGGTGGTCCACAGATATCGAAGCGGAGCTCGCCCCTGTTGGGCTGAACGATGACATCATTCGGCTCATCTCAGAAAAAAAGGGTGAGCCGGAGTGGATGCTCGAGTGGCGGTTGAAGGCCTTTCACAATTGGCTGACGATGACGGAGCCAAACTGGCCAAACGTCAAATACCCGCCAATCGACTACCAGGCCATTCATTACTACGCGGCGCCGAAGCAGGAGAAGCAACCCAAGAGCCTCGACGAAGTCGATCCCAAGCTCCTCGAGACCTTTGAGAAGCTCGGGATTCCCTTGGGGGAGCAGCAGCGTCTCGCGGGTGTGGCCGTTGACGCGGTGTTCGATAGCGTTTCGGTGGCGACGACGTTCAAGGAAGAGCTCAAGAAGCACGGTGTGATCTTCCTGCCGATCTCCGAGGCCATCCAGGAGCACCCGGAACTGGTCCGCAAGTACCTCGGAACCGTGGTGCCCCACAACGACAACTTCTTTGCCGCATTGAACTCCGCAGTTTTCACGGACGGGTCGTTCGTGTTTGTACCAAAAGGTGTGCGCTGCCCCTTGGAGCTGTCCACTTACTTCCGTATCAACGCCATGTCCACCGGGCAGTTCGAGCGGACACTGATCATTGCGGAAGAGGGGAGCTATGTGAGCTACCTCGAGGGCTGTTCGGCGCCAATGCGGGACGAACACCAGCTCCACGCCGCGGTGGTCGAGCTGATTGCGCACGACGACGCACAGATCAAGTACTCCACCATCCAGAACTGGTACCCCGGCGACGAGAACGGGAAAGGCGGAATTTACAACTTCGTCACGAAGCGCGGCCGCTGCATGGGTCGCAACTCGAAGATCTCGTGGACACAGGTGGAGACCGGGTCCGCCATCACCTGGAAGTATCCGAGCTGTATTCTGGAGGGTGACAACTCGATCGGTGAGTTCTACTCGGTGGCGGTGACAAACAATCACCAACAGGCAGACACCGGGACCAAGATGATCCACATCGGCAAGAACACCCGCAGTACGATCGTATCGAAGGGAATCTCAGCTGGTTACGCACAGAATACGTATCGCGGACTCGTGAAGATCATGAAGAGCGCCGATGATGCGCGGAACTACTCCCAGTGCGACTCGATGCTCATCGGTGATCAGTGCGGCGCTCACACCTTCCCGTACATCGATGTTCGCAACAGTAGTGCGATCATGGAACACGAGGCCACGACGTCGAAGATTGGCGAAGACCAGATCTTCTATTGTCTGCAGCGAGGTCTCTCGGAAGAGGACGCCGTCTCGATGATCGTCAACGGCTTCTGTAAGGAAGTGTTCCGGGAGTTGCCAATGGAGTTCGCCGTCGAAGCGACCAAGCTGCTTTCGATCAGCCTCGAAGGCAGCGTCGGATAAACCAAAGAACCCTAAGACCCGAAGTGATAGAGGCAAGCACGGAATGCTCGAAATAAAGAATCTCCACGCCGGCGTCGAAGCCGCCGAGATCCTCAACGGCATCGATTTAGTCGTAAAAGCAGGGGAGGTCCATGCCATCATGGGCCCCAACGGGTCGGGCAAGAGCACGCTAGCCCAGGTCCTGGCTGGTCACCCCGCGTACGAGGTGACGGAGGGCACGGTCACCTATCAGGGACACGATCTGCTCGAGATGGAGCCAGACGAGCGTGCGGTGGCGGGCGTGTTCATGGCCTTTCAATACCCCGTGGAAATCCGCGGCATTACCAATGCCTTTTTCCTACACTCCGCGGTGAACTCGATTCGCAAGGCCCGTGGTGAGGACGAGATCGACACCATGGATTTCATCGAGGTGCTGGAGGAGAAGTTGCGCTTCATCGGTTGGGACGATTCCCTCATCAACCGCGCGGTCAACGAAGGGTTCTCCGGCGGTGAGAAGAAGCGTAACGAGATCCTGCAGCTGGCTGTTCTCGAGCCCACCCTGGCAATTCTGGACGAGACGGACTCAGGGCTCGATATCGACGCCGTGAAGGCGGTTTCCGAGGCGGTGAATAAGCTGAGAAGGGCGGACCGTGCGTTTGTGGTGGTCACACACTATCAGCGCATCCTGAACTACATCAAACCAGATCGCGTTCACGTCCTGGCGGGAGGAAAGATCGTCAAGTCCGGTGGCAAGGAGCTCGCTCTCGAGCTGGAGGAGAAGGGCTACGACTGGATCCGCGAAGACGCGGCGGCGTTGGCGTGAGTCGGGGAACAGCGGCCATGTCCAAAACACAAACGCTTTCCAAGGTGACCGGTCCTTACCTCGAGGCATTCGAGCGCTTTGCCGGGAATGGCGCCGCGAAGTCACCGCAATGGTTGGCGAAGCGTCGCAAAGCGGCGATGGACCGATTCGCTGAAGTGGGTTTTCCCGATACGAGACAGGAAGACTGGCGATTCACTGACCTGAAGAAGATCTCGTCCACGGAGTTCACGCTGGCTTCGCCACCTGAGGTCGAGCGGTTTTCCCCCGAGGACGTGCGAGCTAACGTCCTCACCGACACCGCCCACCACGCCGTGTTCGTGAACGGCTTCTTCGCCCCTGCCCTGTCACAAGTGGGACAACTGCCAGCTGGCGTGGTCGTCGGCAACCTGCGTGCGGCCTTGGAGGAACACGGCAAGCTCGTCGAGCAGCACCTTGGCAGGTATGCTCGTGATGAAGAGACGCCGTTTACGGCGCTGAATACGGCTTTCCTCGGGGATGGGGCGTTCGTATATGTCCCAAAGAACACCGAACTGGAGAAACCCATCGAGCTGCTGTTCCTCGCGCTCCCCGATGAAGGGTCCGCATTGTTGTGGCACCCCCGCACGCTCCTCATTGCCGGTCCTGGCGCGCGGGGTGCGGTGGTGGAGAACTTCGTCGGCTTGGGGGACGACACCTACTGGGTGAACGCCGTGACCGAAGTCGTTCTGGGGGAGAACGCAAACCTCGACACCTATCGGGTTCAGCGTGATGGGGGCGCGGCTTTCCATACCGCAAACACGCAGTCGTACCAGGCCCGCAGCAGTAACTACTCGCAAGTCGCCTTTGCGTTTGGTGGTGCGCTTACGCGGCACGACATCAATGCCGTGTTGGACGGAGAGGGTGCCGACTGCACCATCGATGGCCTGTCGGTGCTCAGTGGGCGGCAGCACGTGGACTTCCACACCACGCTGGACCATGCTAAACCCCACTGCACGAGTTGGGAGTACTTCAACGGGGTCTTCGACGAGCGCGCGCGCGGGGTCTTCAACGGACGCATTGTCGTTCGGCCGGGTGCGCAACGCACGGACTCGAAGCAGACCAACAACAACCTCCTCCTCTCCAAGCACGCGAGAGCGGACAGTCAGCCCCAGCTCGAGATCTACGCCGATGACGTGAAGTGCACGCATGGGGCGACGCTTGGGCCGATCGATGAGCGACAGCTCTTCTACTTGCAGTCCCGCGGGTTCGATCGGGAATCGGCACGAGGGCTTCTAACCTATGGGTTCTGTGCCGAAATCCTGAACACGGTGAAGCTCGAAGGCTTCAAGAAGCGGCTGGAGACGCTGGTGCTCGAACGCCTCGACGCACTTTCAACCACCGGCGGCACCGGATGACCACGGTCCGCCACGAGGGCGCCCGAGCCTCGACCCGCGGGTTTGATGTCGATCGGGTTCGCGAGGACTTTCCGCTGATCTCAAGGGAGCGGGAGGGGCGCCGTCTGGTGTACCTCGACAACGCGGCAACCGCCCAGAAGCCCCAGAGCGTTATCGACGCGGTTGCGTGCTTCTATTTGGAGCACAACGCGAACATTCATCGTGGGGTGTACTCGCTGAGCGAAGAGGCCACGGAAGCCTACGAAGCTGCGAGAGAAAAAGTGCGGCAATTCGTCAACGCGCCCCGTCATGAGGAGATCGTCTTTGTTCGGGGCACGACCGAAGCGATCAACCTGGTGGCCCACAGCTTTGCCCGTCCCCGGCTGCGCCCGGGGGACGAGATCGTTCTCTCGGTCATGGAGCACCACTCCAACATCGTCCCGTGGCAACTCGCATGTGAAGCTGCGGGCGCGCGTCTTCGCATTGCCCCGATGACGGACGACGGCACCCTCGACGTCGATGCCTATGGCGGCTTGCTGTCCGAGAGGACCAGGATGGTCGCCCTGGTTCACGTCTCGAATTCGCTGGGGACGATCAACCCGGCTCGAGAGCTGGTTGAGCTCGCGCACGCGCGGGGGATCCCAGTTCTCCTCGACGGCGCGCAGGCCGTGCCACATATGCGGGTCGATGTCCAAGGGCTCGACTGCGACTTCTATGCATTCTCGAGCCACAAGATGTTCGGCCCAACGGGCATTGGGGTACTCTACGGGAAAGCGCATCATTTGGAGGCCATGCCCCCCTACCAGAGCGGGGGCGACATGATTCGCTCAGTTCGGTTCGACAAGACTAGCTTTGCGCCACCGCCAACGAAGTTCGAGGCGGGAACGCAGCATGTGGCCGGTGCAGTTGGTCTCGGTGCGGCAGTCGATTATCTGGAAGGGATCGACATCGCTGCGCGCATCGCGCACGAAGACCATCTTTTGGCGCGAGCCACGACCGCGTTGTCAGACATCTCAGGGGTTCGTCTGCTCGGAACCGCGCGCAACAAAGCAAGCGTCTTGTCGTTTGTCGTGGATGGCGTTCACGCACACGATGTCGGGACCATTCTGGACCAGGAGGGAATCTGTATCCGAACGGGGCACCACTGCACGCAGCCTCTGATGGAGCGCCTCGGCGTACCAGCCACCGCGCGAGCATCCTTCGCGTTCTATAATACCGCCGAAGAAGTTGACGAGTTGGCCAGCGCGTTGGGGCGAGTACGAGACATCTTTCACCAATGACCGATCTTCGGGACCTCTACCAACAGATTATCCTCGATCACAACCGAAGCCCCCGAAACTTTCGAAGAATCGAAAACGCAACGGCAACGGCGGAGGGAAACAACCCCATTTGCGGCGATGTGATCGAGCTCTTTGTACGGGTCGACGGCGACCGCATTGCCGATATCGGGTTCCAAGGTTCCGGATGCGCAATTTCCCAGGCGTCGGCATCGCTCATGACCGAAGCGGTCAAGGGTCGCTCTCGAGAGGAAGCCACCGCATTGTTTACGGCGTTCGTGGGGATGGTGGCCGGTCGAGGCACAGCCGCCGATGAGCGGAAAACGTTGGGGAAGCTCGCGGCGCTCGGTGGGGTGCGACAATTCCCCGCTCGCGTTAAGTGCGCGAACCTGCCGTGGCACACCCTTCGCGCTTGTCTCGATCAACCAGGTGGCACGGTGACGACCGAGTGATTGGGGAGTTTGGAGAGGGTCACTCTCACTCCTTACCCCTTACTGCTTTTCACTGCTCATTGTTGTTAGGGGTCTGCTAATGAGTGATGGTTTTGAACGAGTGGCAACGCTCGACGAACTACCTGAGGAAACGCCGGTTTCATTCGAGCTCGATGCCGGCACGGAGGTTTGCCTGGTTAAGGTCCGTGGGCAGGTGTTCGCCTTCGAGAATCGGTGTACCCACGCGGAGTTCCCCATGGCGGACGGAGAGATGGTGGAGGATTTCGTGATCGAGTGCGGGCTTCACGGAGCGCAATTCGATGTTCGCACGGGCGAGGTTTTGGAACTGCCGGCGACCGAACCGCTGCCATGCTTTGATGTGAAGGTGGAAGACGGCGAGGTGCTCGTTCGCCCGCGCTAAATCGACCTGAGTGCCTTGGCGCGGCACTCTCGCGCAAACCGCATGACGTCAGCACGCGGCATGGCCGCAACCACCGCTCGAGCCAGACCGGCCTCTTGCCACATGGCTAGCTCGTACCCATCCGAGGACTCCGCCACGATATCGTTCCAATCGACCGTCGTGCTGCCGACCTGCCCGGACGGCAGCGCGAAGTAGGTAATCTCGCTGTTGCGGTAGCGGTAGACGATCGAGACGCTGCGGACTCCGTGCAGCTCTGCCACCCTTCCCCCTACCAACTCCGCGCCGTCAATCTGCGGGACCTCCACGGGGTAGTTGACCCGTCCCACGAACCACTGGCCGAGAATCTGTGAATCGGACGTCGCGATGGCGTCTGTGGCCTCATCAGCCAGAGTTGGATCTGGCAATGCTTGTGCGGCGTGCTGCACGAGTGGCGTTCGGACGGTCTCGGGAATAGTGGGGTTGCTGAGCACCAGGATGAGCGTCGCGGCGGCAACGAGGGCCCCACCGGCCGCGATCCATCGGGCCGGTCGGCGCGGGCGCGCGGAGACTGAGTCCTTGGCAATTGCTTCCTCAACTCGCCGCCGCAAGGCCGCCGGTGCGGCAAGGTCTTTTAGGTTGCTGAGCCTACTGCGGATCGCCCGATGGTCGGCGAAGAACTGCTGGCAGGCAGGACAACGCTCGTAATGGTCAAACGCCTCACGAGACTCCGGTGACTCAGGGCGGGGCCCGGGCTCTGGCATGAGGACTCGACGGGCTTCTTCACAACGCATTGCCGATAAACCCCTTACGGATGACTTTCTCGCTCAATTTTCGGGCCGGATCATGCCAGAGTTTGGGACACCACCACCCGTAGCAGGAAACCGAAAACAGTACTCCGAAGTTCCCCCCACATTTCCCGCCGTCCGCGTGGCATGGTTCGGCTGGGATTGGTGACACCCAGACGAGGGAAGACTAGCTTTGAGGACTATGTCTTTCCAGTACGACGTCATCGTAGTCGGAGGGGGCCACGCCGGTGCGGAGGCGGCCTGTGCATCTGCTCGTCTCGGGGCTCGCACGCTAATGGTCACCGCAAATCTCGAGACGATTGGGCAGATGTCGTGCAATCCGGCGATTGGGGGTGTCGCCAAGGGTACCGTCGTAAGGGAGGTGGATGCACTGGGCGGGATCATGGGGCGCGCCGCAGATCTCTCCACGATCCAATTCCGCATGCTGAATCGTTCTAAGGGCCCTGCCGTCTGGGCGCCTCGTGCACAGTGCGATCGTGGCCTGTATCGCAGAGCGGTGCGACGACTGCTCGAGGAGCACGCTAATCTCGAATTCCTGCAGAGCATGGTGCACGGGCTCATCCTGGAGGGGTCGGGCGTCGGGGGCGTGCGGACCTCGGACGGCCGCACACTGCGGAGCCGCGCGGTAGTGCTTACTGCCGGCACCTTCATGCGTGGCCGCATTCACATTGGGACCACCACGCGCATCGCCGCTGGGAGAGCCGGTGACGCCCCGGCAGTCGATATTGCGGAGCAACTCGAGTCTTGGGGGCTGGAGGTCGATCGATTCAAGACTGGCACGCCGCCGCGCATTGATGGTCGCACCGTCGACTACAGCCGGCTGGAGCGGCAGGACGGCGAGTTTCCCAACTATCGATTCTCCTTTTTCCAGGCTGCACCGCGAGTCGACCAGCGTCCCTGTTGGATTACCTGGGCGGGCCCGGAGGTCAAGGAGGTCATCCGTCGCCAACTCGACCAGTCAGCACTCTACGGTGGCGCGATCGCGGGGCGTGGACCACGATACTGTCCGTCGATTGAGGACAAGGTGGTCAAGTTCCCAAATGCGGAGCGGCACCAGATCTTCTTGGAGCCCGAGGGTCTCGACACCACCGAGTTGTACGTCAACGGTCTTTCAACCTCCCTACCCATCGAAGTTCAGGTCGAGTTCTTGACGCAGGTTCCCGGGCTGGAGCAAGCCCGCATGCTACGACCGGGATATGCCATTGAGTACGACTACTACCCTCCCCACCAGCTGACCCCTTGGCTCGAGCTCAAAGCAGTGGAGCGACTGTTCTTCGCGGGTCAGATCAACGGCACCACCGGCTACGAGGAGGCGGCAGGACAGGGTGTGGTTGCTGGTATCAACGCGGTTCGTCGCATCCGGGGCGAGGAGCCGGTGGTCTTTGGCCGCGACGACGCGTACATCGGGGTCTTGGTTGACGACCTGGTGACCAAGGGTGTCGATGAGCCGTACCGGCTGTTTACGTCCCGGGCCGAGTTTCGCCTGTTGTTGCGGCAAGAGAATGCTTTGCGCCGGCTCGGGCCGCTGGCTGCGGAGCTTGGTCTGATAACCGAAGCCGAGAAGCAGACGCTAGAATACCGAATAAATACCGAAGACAAGCTTCTCGAGTCAGTCAATGAAATCGTCCTCCAGCCATCCGTGGCAAACCCGCTGCTCGAGTCTGCCGGCGAATCTCCGATTCGAGAAGCGCAGCGTGTGGGAGACCTGACGCGTCGCCCACGGGTTGGGTTGCGTGCGCTCTTGGCGGCAGCGGGCATTTCACCGGAGGCATCCGAAGATGCATGGCTGTGGGCGGAGATCGAGATCAAGTATGCCGGTTACCTCGATCGGGAAAGGGAGGCGGCAAATCGCCTGCTGGAGATGGTGCACTTTCGGCTTCCGGAGGACCTCCCCTACCCCGAGCTCCTGAGCCTGAGCACGGAAGCGCGTCAGAAGCTTGCGCGGGTTCGCCCGGAATCGCTGGCGCAGGCGGGCAGGATCCCGGGCGTCTCTCCAAGCGATGTCCAGAATCTCGTTCTCGAGGTGATTAAGAGACGTAGATCTGCAGCGTAGCCAATCCGCAGCGACAATGCTCAGCATCTTGGGCCGAACAGGCCCGCAGTTGTCTCCCCAGGAAAGTGTTTCACGTGAAACAGTGAGGTTTGTCACACAACCGACAACGATCCTGCGCACCCACGAAGGCTCGGTAATCGAGCGATCCCCCGGCGAATCCGGCTAGCGCCAACCCGATTGCGCTGAGCGCCGAGCGCGCCGCAGAGCGTTCCCCGAATCGAGGTTTACTCTGGCCAGAGCGGCTGGCGAGATAACGGTTTTCCGCCGTTCTCGTCTGCCATGCAAGCCAGTCCCAACGCAGCATTACGCGTGGTTTCACGTGAAACCACAGCTCACTCCGTCATTACGGATTGCGTAATCGTACGCCACACGCCAATTTCCTCTGGCAAGCCGCTTCGGCACGTAGCAAGGGATGTCGTGCGCGGCGCCGTAACTATTCCGTAACTTGTTGTTAATAAAGTACTTAGGCATATTAATGGGCAAAGTAATTGCCATTGCCAACCAAAAAGGGGGCGTCGGCAAGACGACAACGGCGGTGAATCTCGCCGCCTCGCTTGCGGCCGCTGAGCGCTCGACCCTCCTCGTTGACGCCGATCCGCAGGCTAACGCGACGAGCGGCATCGGCGCGCGGCCCGAAGACATTCGTCATACCCTCTACGACTGTCTCCTCGGCGATGTGCCCATCACGGATGCCGTTATCAAGCACGTCGGATTCCCCCGCCTCGACGTCGTGCCAGCAACTCAGGATCTCGTCGGCGCCGAGCTCGAGTTGGTAAATCGCTCGGGACGCGAATCGATGATGCGACGCACGCTGGCACCGCTGCGGGATCAATACGAATTCGTGTTGATCGACTGTCCACCATCGCTCGGTCTCCTCACGCTGAACATGTTGACCGCTGCCGACTCGGTCCTCATTCCCATTCAATGCGAGTACTACGCGCTCGAAGGGCTCTCGCAGTTGCTGAACACCGTTCGCCTAGTACAGCAGAACTGCAACGCATCACTCGCGATTGAGGGTGTGCTGCTCACCATGTATGACGCTCGCCTCAACCTCTCGCGACAGGTTGGAGCAGAGGCGAAGGAATACTTTGGCGCCAAGGTGTATCGTACGGCGATTCCGCGAAACGTTCGTCTGGCCGAAGCGCCGAGCTTTGGCAAGCCAATCATTCTGTACGACGTGCAGTCGGTTGGTGCGAAGAGTTATCTGGCGCTCGCCCAAGAACTGATGCGGCGGGTTGCCTCCGGCGAGCACGCATCACCTGAGCTGCCAGCTACGGCACGAGCGTTGGTATGACAGCCAAGGGCGGACGGACCCGACTCGGGCGCGGGCTCGAGGCCCTGCTCGGTCCACAGACGATCGAGCAAGCGCGGCGCGAGGGAGCGTTGCAGGAGGTTCCTGTCGATGCGCTACGACCCAATCCGTACCAGCCTCGTCGGGAGTTCGATTCCACCGCACTCAACGAGCTCGCCGAATCGATGCGCACCGCGGGTCTCCTGCAACCGATTGTGGTACGACCCTCAACCGCGGGCCAGTACGAGATCATTGCCGGTGAACGCCGGTGGCGTGCTGCGCAGCAACTGGAATGGATGCGGATCGGCGCTGTCATTCGCGATGTCGATGACCGCACGCTCCTCACGCTGGCTCTCGTGGAGAACCTCCAACGGGACAGTCTGTCTCCGATAGACGAAGCGCGCGGCTACGCGCGGCTCATCGGCGAGTTTTCCGTCTCGCAGGCGGAGGTCGGTCAGCTGGTTGGGAAGGATCGCTCGACGGTCGCGAATGCGCTGCGCTTGCTGAAGCTTCCGGAAGCGGTGCAGCAACTTGTGCACGCCGAGCGGTTGACCACCGGACACGCGCGGGCGTTGCTCCAATTGGATGACGCTTCTGAAATCGCGCGACTCGCTCGGGCAGCGGCAGAGCAGGGCCTCTCCGTTCGCGAGCTCGAGGCGCTCGTGCGCGGCGGTCGCCCGCCCATGCGGCGTCCGCGGACGCGCCGTGGACAGGCGCAACAAGACCCTGCCATCCGCCGCATCGAGGAAGCGCTTCGACGCAAACTGCAGACCGACGTGTTCGTGACCAAGCGCGGCAAAGACGGCGGTCGCATTGCCATCAACTTCTACTCTGGTGACGATCTCGAGCGGCTGCTGGAGATTATGTTCGGAGAGCCGTTCGACGGATGACGCGGCGACCAGGCATCACCATCATGGTGCACCGGGACGGCGCGATCGAGTCGCGGTCGTTCAGGATCCCGCGGTGGATGGCGCGTGTGGGGATGATAGTCGGGAGCACATTGGCGGTACTCATCGTCGTCGCCGCGGCGTTGTACGCACCCATCGCGCGTACCGCTGCGCGCGTGCCCGGGCTTACCCGTGAACTCCAACGGTTACAGGCGGAAAACCAGCAAGTGCGACAACTAGCCGCGGCGTTGCAGGAGGTCGAAGCGCGTTATGAACAGGTGCGGACCATGCTCGGCGGCGATGTGGTCCCGGACCGTGCCCAGATCGAGCGAACGTATCCCTTGGCGCCGCCAATCCTCGCGCGCTCCGAGGGAGCGGCACGCTACGAATCCGGTGCCTCCACGCCGCGTCACTGGCCGCTCGACGTTCAAGGTGTTATTACGCGCGGTCCGGCAACTGAGAGTGCCGGAGGTGAATCCCACGGTGGACTGGATGTGGCCGTACCGCGCGGGACACCGATACGCGCCGCCGGCGGCGGGATCGTCGCAAGCGCGGGGTCGGACCCGGAGTATGGACTCTTCGTCTTGATCGATCACCCCGATGGGTTTCAAAGTATGTACGGACACGCCTCGCGAATCCTCGTGACCAAGGGCGATTCTGTCCGCGCGGGGCAGGTCATCGGCTTGTCTGGGTCCACAGGGCGATCCACGGCGCCCCATCTCCACTTTGAGATTCGCAGCCGTGGGCGCTACGTTGATCCTCGTTCCATGGTGCATCAGGAGAATCTCTGAGTATGGCAAAGCTCAAATCGCGGGATGAGCGTGAGCGGGACTCGCGTCGAGGAAACGCACCGCGGGAACACACCCTCTCGATCGTTGCACCGGGTATGCACGTGGTCGGCGATCTCATCACCAAGGGCGTGGTGAAGGTTGAAGGGAAGGTCGAAGGAAATGTTCGCGCCGATGAACAAATCCTCGTCTCCAAGGGTGGGACCGTGCAAGGAAACCTGTATACGCGGGAAGCGATTGTAGGTGGTACCGTCGTGGGTGCGATCTACGCGGGAGAGCGAGTCGAGGTACAACGAGGGTCCCTGGTCAACGGGGACATCACCACTCAGCGAATCGTCGTGCAAGAGGGCGGGGAAGTGAACGGGCGCGTCCAGATGGGACGCCCGGTGCCCCAGACCCGCCCATCCCAGCCGCAGGTGCCTCCCCCTGTGCGAGAACGCCGAGAGCCCGCCACGTCGGTGTCCGCGGGTCGCTAGCGCGCTGATCAGATGGCGACGGCTCTCGCCGCGCTCACCACCTACCTCGACGAGTACCTCCGTGTGCGGGAGGTGCGCGACAGTCCCCAGGCACTCAACGGTCTGCAAGTTGAGAACTCTGGCACGGTGAGCCGGATTGCCGCGGCCGTCGATGTCTGTCAAGCCACCATCGACGCGGCCGCAGAGCGCCGTGCTGATTTGCTGCTCGTCCACCACGGGCTCTTCTGGGCCGGCCTCCTGCCCGTGGTGGGCCGGGAGGCACGGAGACTCAAGAAGTTGTTCGCCGCGGATCTAGCCGTGTACGCAGCCCACATCCCGCTCGACTGCCACCCCGAGGTGGGGAACAACATTGTACTCGCCCGGATGCTCGGCCTCGAGGCTGTTGGATGGTTTGGCGAGTACGAAGGCCGCGAGATCGGGGTTGTCGGAAGGTTGGATGTTACGCGGGATGAGCTAGTCTCCCGCCTCCGCGCGAAACTCGGGGTCGATCCTCATGTGATCGCCACGGGGCCAACGAAGCCCGAGCGAGTCGGGATCGTGACCGGCGGTGCGGGAAACATGATCCGTGAGGCACGGGACGCCCAGGTCGACACGTTCATAACGGGAGAAGGCGCACATTACACGCACTTCGATGCCGAGGAGTGGGGGCTAAACGTGATCTATGCAGGGCACTATGCTACAGAGACGGTCGGAGTCAAGGCGCTCGCCGCGCACCTGGAGCAGCGATTCGATCTGCCGTGGGAGTTCATCGATCATCCGACGGGCTTGTGATGCCGAAGCAATCAGACGTTTTTCAATGGGACCACAAAACGCACACACAATGTCTCTGAAGTCTGCGGCGTCACCCGACAAAAACACCCCTCACCGATCAGCCGCTTGATTCCCAACACCTCCGACTCGTCGATACTCGGTACATCCCGATACACAATCTCGATCGTCTGACCTGCGATGACGTGGTAGGTCATGGGACGACCTGCTAGCCGGTGATGCGGGTCAATCTCTCCGAGACGGTGGCTCAAACGGTGCTGAATCTCTCCCAACCGCGCGCGGAGCGCCGGGTCAGTTACGGTGTCCGGGACGTCGGCCACGGAGCCTCCTCGGTCGAGGTGTTATGCATCGCGATGGTGGCGTTGCGGCGTATCCCCACGGCGCCAGGACGCTCCAACGCGGTGTGCCCATAGCGGCGATCAAAGCCTTCATCAGATATGGTCGCGAGCTCGCGCAGATCGAGCGACGCCATCGTCGGGTCGTTCTCGAGGAGCTCGCCACGGTCTTCGGTGGCGAATTTTACGTTCCAAGGGCACACGTCCTGACAGATATCACATCCAAAGACCCAGTCTTCCATCAGATGCTGCAGCGCTGGATCGATCTCGCCCCGGTGCTCGATGGTTAGGTAGGAGATGCACCGGCGGCTGTCGAGAACACGAGCGTCGGGAAAGGCTCCGGTCGGACAGGCCTCGAGGCATCGCACGCAGCTGCCACAGCGGTCGGCTTCGAACGGGTCGTCGAGAGCCAAGTCAAGATCCGTGAGCACGCTTGCCAGAAACAGATGCGATCCACGGTGCGGATCGATGAGCATCGTGTTCTTTCCAATCCATCCGAGGCCGGCACGTTGCGCCAACTCGCGTTCCGGAACGGGTCCATGATCGACGTACCATCGCGCGATCTGTGCACCCAGCGCTCTCAGGTGGTCGGCGAGCGCTCGGAGTGCGGGCTCGAGCGCACGGTGGTAATCGAGCCCGCGCGCGTATTTCGCGACACGTCCGGTACCGGGATGGGGGTGGGGATCGGCCTGGTAGTGGTTCTTCGTAACGATGACGGCACAATGGGTGCCCAATGCGATAGTGGCGGGTTCGATGCGGCGCGACGCCTGGCGACGCATGTAAGCCATAGTTCCGTCCATCCCCGCCTCCAACCAGCGCGCGAGCGAATCGGCGTGAGGCGGTGGTGCCAGGTCCGTAATCCCGACGGTGTCGAATCCGAGTTCGAGCGCACGCGCTTTGACCTGCGACGCAAGGCGCTCCGGAGTCATAGGTGCATGACCTCGCGACGCCAACGTGCGAAACGAATTACATCGTCGACCGGTGGGACCGCGTGCTCGTCTCCGTACGCCGTGTACATACGCCACCGGACGTAATCAGGCGGTGGCAAAGGCAAGAAAGGCCACTCGCGAAGCCACCGGCGTCTGCGGAAAGCCCAGAGCATCCTGAGCAGGTCGAGCGCGAGTCGAGGACGAACGAGGGCGTGAGCGGCCAGGCGGATCGTGAGCGATGCCCAGCCCCTACGTCGGTATGCGGTCGCCTCCGGCCCGCTGAGAGCAGGTGTCCCCGCGCGGGAACCTGGGGTGCCAGGGCTCCCGCTCACCAACTCTCCCGTATCTTCCAATGCACCCTTGTCTTACCGATGTTCAACATGCTTGTATATTGGCGCAGCGGCTTGCCAGAAGCGAGGGATACAGCGGACAGAATGTCATGAGTGATCCACCGAAAACCGACCCACCGCAACCCGTCCCAGGGGAGCGTTTTCCACAACCGCCGCTTGGGCATCAGACAGAAGACGAGCGGTTGTTCGAGCTGCCGCCGGTGCTCGAACGTCGGGAGTTCACCCACACCGACCCGTGGCGCGTTTTGCGCATTATGGGAGAGTTCGTGGCCGGATTCGATGAGTTGGCCGACGTCCGATCGGCAGTGTCGATCTTTGGATCTGCCCGCACACCCCCTAGCGATCCAATGTACGAGCTGGCAACGGAAACGGCCCGACGGCTTGCCGCGCACAACTTCGCGATTCTCACCGGTGCCGGACCGGGAATCATGGAGGCGGCGAACAAGGGCGCTCGAGAAGCGGGCGCGCTTTCGATCGGCTTGAACATCGAGCTTGCCGACCCCGACTACCCGTACGCACGAGGCCCCAATCCGTATGTCGACCGGGTCGTCAACTTCCGATTCTTCTTCGTCCGCAAGACCATGCTGGTGAAGTACTCTTCGGCATTCCTGTTTTTTCCCGGTGGCTTCGGGACCCTCGATGAGTTGTTCGAGGCACTCACGCTCGGGCAAACCGGGCGCATTCATGACATTCCAGTTATCCTCGTTGGCAGTAAGTACTGGGCCGAACTCCTTCGCTGGTTGCGGGACGTCGCGGCAGAAGAGGGCAAGGTCTCGCAGGGGGATCTCCAATCGTTCCGGGTGTCCGACGACCCAGACGAGGTCGTGAACATTGTCGTGGAGGCCAGGCGGCGGCGACTCGTGCAGCAAATGGAACGCGCCTGACGTGATTTGAAAGGAAGTGCAGATGTCCCAAGACAAAGGCCAGCTACTGAAAGGACGCTCGATCGACCCGCGTCCGATCACGGGTGACGACCGGGCTGCGGACCTCATAGATAACGCATTTTTGGCGTACAATGCTGGGCGACTTCGGGAGGCGTGTCATTTGTTCGCCGAGCGCATGCTCGCGGACGACGCCACGGTTGGCATGAGCCTCACGGGCGCGATGACACCCGCTGGCCTTGGCATGTCCACCATCATCCCGCTCATCGAGGCTGGGTTTGTCGATTGGATCGTTTCCACAGGCGCGAACCTCTACCACGACGCGCACTTTGGTCTGGGGTACTCCATGCATCGGGGGACGCCCTTCGCGAACGACGTCGAGCTCCGCAAGAGCGGTGTCGTGCGGATCTACGACGTCTTCTTCGACTATGGCGTGCTCCTTCGCACCGATGAGTTCATTCGACGCGTGTCCCAGCGCGAAGAATTCCAACGTTCCATGAGCACGGCGGAGTATCACTACCGCTTGGGCGGGTACATACGAGAGCGAGAACGGGTTTTGGGTCTGAAACACAAGTCCTTGCTCGGCACGGCCCACGCGCAAGGCGTTCCTATTTATACGTCCTCGCCCGGGGACTCGTCCATCGGCATGAACGTGGCTGAGCTGGCCATCGAGGGGTACAAGCTGCGGTTCGATGTGTCGGCGGACGTGAACGAGACGGCGGCGATCGTGCTCGACGCGAAGCGCAACGGAGGCAAGAGTGGTGTCCTCATCGTCGGCGGCGGCAGCCCGAAGAACTTCGTGCTGCAAACCGAACCTCAGATTCAAGAAGTACTGGGGATCGAAGAGCGCGGCCACGATTACTACCTTCAGCTAACCGATGCGCGGGTGGACTCGGGCGGTCTCTCGGGCGCCACACCGGGTGAAGCCGTCAGTTGGGGGAAGGTCGATCCCGATCAACTCCCCGACGCCGTGGTGTGCTACGTCGACACGACCATCGGCCTCCCGCTCCTGACGGCCTACGCGCTGGCCAAGCGGAAACCCAGAGCCCACCGACGACTGTACGAGCGCCGCGAGGAGGTGTTGGAGTACCTCAAAAGGGCCTATCGGCAAGCGCGAGACTTCCGGGATTCTCGGTTGGAGGCAGAGGCCCTGCCCGGTGTAGAACCCTAATCGCGGTCGGTCGGATCGGACCGGAAGGCGTTGACGCGCGCCACTTCCTGTCGATAGGCCGCCAACTCCGATTCGGTCCGCTCCGAATCCCACCCCATCTCCCCTGCGGCGATTGCCGCAACCTCCGCCGCCACTGCCACGGCGTGATCCGGTGCCTCATAAAAGAGGCGGGTGCGACGCATCATGAGATCGGCGAGGGTGACGGCCATCTCTCGCCGGATTGCATGGTAGATCTCGGCGCGCAGCACGGGCTGTCCGCGGACCACCGGGTGCCCCAAGTCGGGGTTCTCGAGCGCCATCCGCACGATCGCAGGCGCCTCCCCGCCGTGGGCGCCTACGAGGTGCTCGGCCACACGTCGAGCCATGCCTTCCCGCACTACCACGTCCACGAGCAAATCGGGATCGCGTATCTCTCCACCAGGAAGCGGATGCCGGTCGGTTCCCGCCGGTGCAGGCGCTTCTCTTCCATCCAACTCACGTAACACCTTCGCGATGTGGTCAACTGCTCTCGCAGCGAGACTCCGATACATCGTCAAAGACGTTCCGATCACCGTGATCAGGCCGGGGTGACTTTCCATGATGGCGGCATCATCAGCGCCACTGTCCTGGCTCGAGCCAAACGACGCTCGTCCCGGCAGCAATCCGGCCCAGGCGGTGCGCACGTCATCCGGGGTGAGCCGGGCCCCAGGGAACACCGCATTCACGGACCGCAGCAGGTAGATGATGTCATCGATTCCCGGACGAACGTCATCAGGTTGAGCGGTCTCGTCGGTTTCCGTCGTACCGATGTATGTAAGCTCTCCTTGAGGAATAATGAAAAGCAGGCGCCCGTCGATCGGCGTCGCAAACGTGACGGCGTCGTGGTTTCCGACGCGGGTGCGGGGTATCAGCAGGTGGACACCCTTGGTCAGCTGCAGCAAACCCCGGCCACCGAGCGAGGAGCGGATCTCGTCCGACCAAGGTCCCGTCGCATTGACTACGACCTTGGCGCGCACGGTGTGAGCCACCCCGGTCGTGAGATCGACCACCCGGGCGCCACGAACGCGGCCCTCCGCCATTTCGAGCCGCTCTGCCAGCGCGTAGTTTGCCACCAACGCCCCCCGCCGGTGCGCATCACGCACAGTGGCCAGGGTCAATCGCGCATCGTCACAGACCGCGTCGCCGTAGCGTGCTCCGCCTTTGAGCCCGCGGATTCTCAATCCCGGCTCGGCGCGCAGGACCTCCGGCTTGCTCAACCATCGATGCTGGCGCACGTTTCGGAAGAGGGCGAGGAGGTCGTAGAGCCACATCCAGGCGAAGAGCTTCAGGCGCGTGACCCGGCCCCCTTCATGGATAGGGAAGAGGAAGGACTGCTGACGTACTAGATGCGGTGCGATTCGTAGCAACACGCGACGCTCGCGACTCGCTTCGAACACCCGTCGCCAGTGCCGTAGCTCGAGGTCGTGCAAGCCACCATGAATCAGCCGGCATGTTCGGGAACTAGTTCCCCAGGCGAAGTCGCCTTTATCGACCAAGGCGGTGCGAAGGCCTCGCATCGCCGCGTCGCGCGCGATCCCGGCTCCCGTAATCCCGCCGCCCAAGATCAGCAGATCGACCGTTTCAGCGGCCATCGCCTCGAGCTGTTGCGACCGTATTTCAAAGGAAAAGGGAGTGTCCATTAACGTGTCAGAGGTCAAACCATGCGTTCCGAGTCCCTGGTTTGTCTGGCACTCGGCCCTGATTCACAAATCGATGCGCGTCCTGGATCTCGCGTGTGGCCGAGGCCGAAACGCCATCGCCGCCGCCAAGCTCGGAGCCCACGTGGTGGCTGTGGATGTGGACGAGGAGAAGCTCCGCACCGCTGCGCAGGCAGCGAAGGAATCGGGCGTGACGGTCCAATGGGTCAGAGCCGATTTACGGAGCGACCAAGTCCCCGCGGGACCATTCGACCTAGTGATGATCTTCAATTACCTCGACCGGACACGATTGGACACGTTTCTTGGCGCCGTGGCTCCGGGTGGCTACTTCATGGCAGAGACCTTTTTGGAAGCTCAGCGGGAATTTGGCTGGGGTCCCTCCTCCCCGGATCATCTGCTGCGGCCCGCGGAGCTCCTGTCCCTCGTCCACCCATTCGAGATCATCCTGGCCCGCGACGTGATCGAAACCATCGACGGCCGACAGATGGCGCTCGCCAGCGTACTGGCGCAACGTCCCACCGAATGAAATGATGACGTTTCAATGCTAGCTGCGCCACCTCCGACAAACTAGCTTTGGGACCATGTCACCTTCGATGAATGGGCGCCGTGTAGCGGTGGTCGGCGGCTGCCGCACGCCGTTCTGTAAGGCTGGTACCGCGTTCAACGACTTGACGGCCGTCGACCTCGCGAAGCATGCGACCGTTGAGCTCGTCCACCGGATGAACCTCGATGGCAAGGAAGTCGGTGCGATGTACTTCGGTCAGGTGGTGCCGAGCCCGCTGGCGCCCAACCTTGCCCGAGAAGTGAGCCTTTTACCCCAGTTTCCGAAGCATATTCCGGCGGCGTCTGTCAATCGCGCGTGTGCTTCGGCCAACGAGGCGATTGCCCAGGGCTATCATCAGATTGCGCACGGTCACGCCGACGTGGTCATTGCCGGCGGCGCCGAGAGTTTGTCTCAGGTCCCAATCCTGCATTCGCGACGGTTCACCAATCTGCTCATCGGCTTCAACAGGGCGAAGAGCGCCAAAGAGCGGCTGAGGATACTCTCGGACTTCCGTCCCAAAGATCTAATACCGGTGAGCCCCGCCATCGCGGAACCGTCTACCGGTGAGACGATGGGACAGTCCGCCGAGAAAATGGCCAAGATCAACGGCATTAGCCGAGAAGCGCAGGATGAATTCGCGCTGCGAAGCCATGAACTGGCTCACGCTGGGACGGAAGACGGGCGTCTCGCCCGCGAGATCGCACCGGTCTTCGTGCCCGGTGAGGTTGAGCCCATCGTGCGCGACAACGGCGTGCGTGCCGATACGACCCTCGCCAAGATGGCGACGCTGCCACCGGTGTTCGATAAGAAATACGGAACTGTGACAGCCGCGAACGCGTCGCCGTTGACCGATGGAGCGGCCGCCGTGCTGCTCATGAGCGAGGACGCGGCGCAGAGTCTCGGCTACCAGCCCTTGGTCTTCATTCGCTCCTACGCGGTCGCCGCTTTGGACCCCGGTGATCAGCTGCTGATGGGGCCGGCATACGCAGTGCCAAAGGCACTCGACCGCGCGGGCATTGGCTGGGACGAGCTGGGGCTGGTGGAGATGCACGAAGCTTTCGCCGCGCAGGTACTCTCGAACATTCAGGCCTTCGAGTCCCGCAGCTGGGCCCATGAGCGACTCGGAAGATCTGAACCGATCGGCACGGTCAACCGAGACACGTTGAACGTGATGGGTGGCTCCATTGCCATTGGGCATCCGTTCGGAGCTACCGGTGCTCGTATCACGCTCACCCTCGCGAACGAAATGCGGCGCCGAAGGGTGGCGCTCGGCCTCATCTCCGTCTGTGCGCAGGGTGGAATGGGATTCGCCATGGTACTGGAGCAGGCCTGACCGTGGGCGCGTTCCGTCTCCGGGTGGAAGAGGGCGTGGCGTGGCTGGAGCTCAACCTTTCCGACGAGCCGGTCAACAAGATTACGCGAGGGGTACGCGATGAGCTCGCCCCCTTGCTCAGCACCGTGGGGTCGGACGACTCGGTGCGAGCGGTGGTGCTCATCTCCACCAAGCCGGGGAGCTTCATTGCGGGGGCGGACATCGACGAGTTCGTCGCTCTCTCATCGCGCGAGGAAGCCCTGCGCCTAGTCACCGGCGGACAACAGCTCATCAACAAGATTCCCGAGCTCGGCAAGCCGACCGTGGCTGCCATCGGCGGTGCATGCCTGGGCGGCGGTCTCGAGACCGCGCTGGCGTGCGCCTATCGCATCGCCACCGACGATCCCAAGACCAAACTAGGGCTCCCTGAAGTTCAGCTCGGCATCCTGCCGGCCGCCGGGGGCTGTCAACGGCTGCCACGTCTGATCGGTTTGCGACGAGCGCTCGACCTGATCCTCACGGGAAAGCAATTACCGGCCCGCCGAGCGCATCGTGCGGGGATTGTGGACGAGCTCGTTCACCCCGCGGTGCTCAAGGAGGCGGCCCGCAAAGCCGCGCTGCGTCTTGCGGATGGCTGGCGTCCCAGCCGTCGTAGCGCGGGCATCGCGGATCTCGCGCTCGAGAAAAATCCCGTGGGTCGCAGGATCGTCTTGAAGACGGCGCGTAAACAAGTGCTCAAGCGCACGGGCGGGCACTATCCCGCGCCACTCGCAGCGCTGCGCGCCGTCGAGCATGGCCTTGCGCACGGGCTGCAGGCCGGACTCGAGAGGGAGGCTGCCGAGTTCGCCGAACTGGCCGTAGGTGACGTCTCTCGCAAGCTCGTTCAGATCTTCTTCGCAACGACCGCATTGAAGAAGGACGCCGGCGTGGAGCGCGCGCCACCGCCGCGAAAAGTCGAAAATCTCGCCATTGTGGGCGCCGGGTTCATGGGGGCAGCGATCGGAGGGGTGGCGGTCGCGCAGGCGAGAATGGACGTCCGCTTCCGCGACACCGACCTCAAAGCTGTAGGGCGAGGACTCCGCGCGGCCCGTGGGTACCTCAAGAGTCGGCTGGAGCGTCGGCGAATCACCAAGTACGAGTTTCGCGAATTGGAGCAATTGCTCTCGGGCGGCACCGGGTGGGACGGCTTCGGACGTGCCGGCCTCGTCATTGAAGCCGTGTTCGAGGATCTCGATGTCAAGCGACGCGTCTTCCGTGAGGTGGAGGCACAGGCGCATGATGACGCGGTGCTCGCATCGAACACGAGCACGATTCCAATCGCACGGATCGCGGAAGCCGTCCGCCATCCCGACCGGGTGATTGGCATGCACTTCTTCTCGCCAGTGGAGAAGATGCCGTTACTCGAAGTCATCGTCACCGATCAGACAGCTCCGTGGGTTACTGTCACTGCCGTGACGTTTGGGCGCGCGATTGGGAAGACGGTGATCGTGGTGCGCGACTGTCCCGGATTCTGGGTCAACCGTATCCTCGCACCTTACCTCAACGAGGCTGGCCGGCTTCTCGAGGAGGGGGTGTCGATCGACACCATCGACCGGGCGATGACCAAATTTGGCTTCCCCGTCGGGCCAATCACCTTGCTGGACGAAGTTGGCCTCGATGTGGCGCAGAAGGCCGCCGTCGTCTTGCATGAGGCGTTTGGCCCTCGGCTGCGGCCGGGAGAAAGCCTCGCCCGCATCACCGCCGATGGGCGGTTGGGGCGCAAGAATGGGCGCGGCTTCTATAGGTACGAACAGGGCAAGAAACGAGGCGTCGATGAGAGCGTGTACGAGATCATCGATGCGGAGCCGGACACCAGCGTGCCCGCAAATGATGTACGAAACCGGCTCATCTATGCGATGCTCAACGAAGCCGCGATGGCCGTGTCCGAAAATGTCGTGCGATCGCCGCGCGATGGCGATATCGGTGCCATCTTCGGTATCGGTTTCCCCCCGTTCCGGGGCGGCCCCCTTCGCT
Organism: Gemmatimonadales bacterium; assembly: GCA_041577295.1. Lineage (GTDB taxonomy): Bacteria > Gemmatimonadota > Gemmatimonadetes > Gemmatimonadales > GWC2-71-9 > JBDHDH01. Next base: position 87,098 of record JBFGJG010000006.1, on the reverse strand, counting down.
ACCTCGATGACATCGGGGCAGCCAACGCCGTGACCGTGATGAACGACCTTGCCGCCAAGTACGGCGACCGCTTCCAACCTGCACCCGCCCTCCAAGAGCAGGCCGAACGAGCGGAGCGGTTTTACCCCACGGACTGATAGCAGCAAATCTCATGTTGCGGAGCACGTTTCTTTGGCTGTCCGAGCGACGCAGCATCTTCAACTTCGTCAAGCGGAATGGGTTCGCCCGGAGAGTCGCTTCTCGATTCGTCGCTGGTGAGTCAGTCGAGGGCGCGGTGACCGCCGGCCGCGTGCTGAACGAGTCGGGCATCGCTGTGAGTCTGGATGTGTTGGGAGAGAGTGTGACTCACGCCGACGAGACGATGGCGGCGCGGGACGAGGTCCTCGAAACCGTCGAGGCGATCGCACGTGAGGCTGTCGATGGGGGAGTATCGGTAAAGCTCACTCAACTGGGCCTCGATCTGGACGAATCTCTCTGTTTGGAAAACATGCGAACGATCCTCCGTCGCGCCTCCGATCACGGCGTATTCGTTCGCATCGACATGGAGAGTTCCGACTACACGCAGCGCACGCTGGATTTGTTCTACGAGCACTTGCATCCGGAGTTCGGCGATCGCACGGGCGTCGTCATTCAGAGCTACCTGCGACGCTCGGCCGAGGATGTCGAAGATCTGATAGCTCGGGGAGCGAGCGTGCGGCTCTGCAAAGGCGCATACGCGGAGCCGCCAGCAGTGGCGTTGCAGAAGCGCCACGAGGTGGATGAGTCCTTCGTCAGGCTTATGGAACGGCTCCTGACCGAGGGATGCAAGCCGGCGCTGGCTACGCACGACGATGCCATTGTCCACAAAGCGGAGCAGCTCGCCGTACGCCACGGTATCGCCAAAGACCGATTTGAGTTTCAATTGCTCTACGGTGTTCGCCGAGATCTTCAGGAGCGCCTTCGGCGTGACGGATACCGCGTTCGTGTCTACATCCCATTCGGGTCGGCATGGTATCCGTATTTGATGCGGCGACTCGCCGAACGCCCGGCGAACCTGGCGTTCATGGTCGCCAGTATGCTCAAGGAAGCGGGCGTGCGCCGATGAACGACGACGCGACATTGGGTGGATACTTCGCGACGCATGACCGCCCTCCCGCCTTCGAAGGAATCGACGGCGAAGCGTACTCGGTGGATGTCTACGTCGATGACGAACCGGGCGCCGACGGCCGCTACGGCGCTGCGATCCTCTTCGTGCGCTGGTCGTCAGCGGGAGATCGGCCAGTGGGCCATGTGGAAACGCCATACCTGATGTACGGCACAACGCCGGAGGAGGCTGGCGCAGCCGTTCGGACCCTTACGCTCCACCGAGTGAAAGCGCTACTCGATCAAGCGATCGAGGCACGTCGGGAGGAGCCCAACTGGTAGCCACTCGACAGGGGTCGGTACTCTCGAAGGTGGGGGGTCGGTACCAAGTCTACTGCGAGGGGTCCATCCTCGAAGCGTCGCTACGAGGTCGGCTCAAACAGTCCACAGCGAGCCGGGTGCTGGTTGGGGACGCGGTGACCGTTCAGGTCCACGACGACCGCTCGGCGACGATCGAAACCGTCGAGCCACGGCGTTCCGTGTTGAAGCGGCGCAGCCCGGGTAAGTCGACCGGCACACGACCTGTCGCCGCCAATGTCGATCAGATCGTCGTCGTCGGCGCGGCCCGGCGCCCTGACTGGGATCCTCACCTCATCGACCGGTTCACGGCAGTGGCGGAGGTAAACGGACTCCCTTCGGTAGTGGTGATCAACAAGTGTGACCTTACCGACGACTGCCAGCAGCACCTCGAACCGTACCGCGCGGCGGGGTATCCCGTCGTTTCCACGAGCGTACCGAACCACGAGGGACTCGATGGCCTGCGAGATCACCTCGAGGGTCGCATATCGCTATTCACCGGACCCACGGGCGTCGGCAAGTCGAGTCTGCTGAACGCGCTCCAACCGGGGCTGCGGTTGCGGACGGGAGACGTCAGTCGGAAGTCGTCCACTGGACGTCACACCACCGTCGCCGCGGAAATGCACCCGTTTGGCGAACGAGGGTTCGTCGTCGACACGCCGGGTTTGCGTGATATCGGCCTGTGGGGACTCGATCCTGCCGAGGTGGAGGCGGCATTTCCAGAGATTCGCCGCCATGGGGCGGGTTGCCGATTCGACAACTGCCGTCATGGGGAAGAGCCAGAGTGTGCGGTGATCGCCGCCGTGGCAAACGGGGAGATTCGCGAAAGTCGCCTGACGTCCTACCGCAGGCTGCTCGAGGAATCCCAACGCGCCGCGCGACCGTGGGCATGAACATGCAAGCGCCCATGGCAGTTCCCTTCATCGGTGAGCGTTACGACGCGCGGAAATCGCTGAGCGTCCTCCTGGCGCCACCCTACGATGTCATTTCCGCGAAGCAGCGCGAGACGCTCGCCGCGACCGATCCCCACAACGTGGTTCACGTACTGCTCCCAGCAGGAGACGACGATCGGTACGCGCGTGCCGCACGCACGCTTACAACGTGGCGCGGTGAAGGAACCTTGGTTGCCGACCGCGAACCGAGCGTAACGGTCGTAAGGCAACGCTTCAAACTTCCGGATGGCCTTTCTCGCTCCCGGACGGGAGTGATCGTTGGGGTGGCCGTCGAGGAATTCTCCGCTGGTCGGGTCAGGCCGCACGAGAAGACGCACGCTGGGCCAAAGGCGGATCGATTGGCTCTCCTACGCGCAAGCCGCACGGTCATGGACGCGTTACTCATGATCTCGCGTGACCCAGATGAGACACTGCTGAACCTGCTACAAGCGGTGACTGAGGGCCCCCCGACCGCGGAGGCGATTTTGGATGATGTGTCGCTGGCGCTCTGGGTTGTCACAGGGTCGAAAGCCAAGGATGTGGCCGCGGCTGCAAGTGCCGGGCCACTCTACATCGCCGATGGTCATCACCGATACGAAACCGCACTTGCGTACGCTCGGGAGCGCTCGCTCGCGGATCGAACGTTGGCGCTCGTGGTGCCGCTGGGCGATCCTGGCCTCAGCGTATTACCAACCCACCGCATCGTGTATGGGGAGTCAGTGGACTCGGCGTCGCTGCTCAAGGAGTTCCGCGCACACCTTGCAGTGCTCGAGCTGTCGGGAGCAGAAGATTACGTTAGCCGGTTGTCGGACCTTGGCGGATCGGAGCCGGTCTGTGCGTTGGTCCTCCCAGACCGCGTCGCGCTGCTCGGCTTGCAAGGGCGGGTCCAGAGTGCCGAACGCGCTCTCGTGGACCATCCCGCGGTGATGCAGCTCGATGTGGCCCGCGCAGATGCGTTTGTGCTGCGGCGTTTGCTCCAGGCCGCAGGGACCGCAGCCAAAGTCCGGTACACGCCGGATCCGAATGACGTCGCGCAAGCGGTCACGGAGGGTGCAGTTGGCGGGGTGGTGTTGAATCCTCCCGCGGTGGATCAGGTGTTGGCGGTGGCCGACGCGGGAGCGACGATGCCGCAGAAATCCACGTACTTCGTTCCGAAGGTCCCCAGTGGGATCGTCCTACTCCGCCACGACTGAGCAAGGCACGAGGTCACCGTCCGGCGTCCTGCACGGCACGCCGCAGACGGGCCCAGACATGAACCGCGTAACGCAAGAAGTTCTGACGCTGTGTGGGGCGGCTTCTGAGGTAATCCCAGGCCGCGCGCCCACCCTTGTCCGTGTTGCACCGGACGCACGCGCTCACGAGATTACCGGGCGAGTGGTCACCACGTTTGACACGCGGTTGCACATGGTCCACCGTGAGTTCCTTGTCCGAGAAGACGAGTCCGCAGTAGACACAGCGATAGCCATCGCGTCGAAAGATAGCGGTTCGCCGGTGCTTGGCCCGTCGGGATATGCCCATGCTTGATCTCTCCACTGCTACGGAGTGGTGATGCAACCCCGTTCACGAGAACGCATTCTCGGGAATCTCGAGTCCATTTACCGCGAAGCGTACGAGCGCGCGAAGGCCGCAGGTGACCGCGAGCGGATGTTTGACCTCGACAGCTCTTATCAACGGGAGCAACTGATCCTCGAGGTCCTGTTGGATGTACGGGATGCGCTCCTCACGGAGAAACCGTCCGATCAGACGCCCCTCGACAAGCTCCAGGTGCTCCGACGGCTCACGCGGCTCAAGTAATGGCGGTTCCGCGGTCGCCCGCGGTAACGTCTACCAGGACCTGGACGTATAAGTTCAACATTATTTGATACTTGCATTACAAGCCGGTGTGATCCCGATCACGCGCGATCCGCTGTCGGTCGGCCCGCTCCTTGCTAGCCTCCGTCTCGAACCCAGCTATCTTTAGGCGGTCATGGCCACCCAAGCACGATCGAAAGCGTCCAAGCGAACCAAAGGGTCGCAAGCCACCCAGCTTGGCAAAGAGGAGCTCCTCGAGATGTATCGGGTGATGCTCCTCTCTCGCCGTCTCGACGACAGAGAGATCCAGCTCAAGCGACAGAACAAGATCTTCTTTCAAATCTCGGGTGCCGGTCACGAGGCGGTACTCGTGGCGGCAGGGAAGGTCCTCAAACCGAGTTACGACTGGTTCTTTCCCTACTATCGAGACCGTGCGCTCTGCCTCATGCTGGGCATGACGCCTACCGAAATGCTGCTGTCCGCGGTGGGTGCCGCGGACGACCCCAATTCGGGTGGTCGCCAGATGCCATCGCATTGGGGGCACGCGGAGCTCAACATCGTCAGCTCGTCCAGTCCCACGGGCACACAGTTCTTGAACGCCGTTGGCTGTGCGGAGGCGTGGCTCCGGTATCACCTCATCGACACCATCCCGGAAGCGGAGAGGCGCATACCTAAGGATGAAATCACGTTGTGCACCGCTGGTGATGGGACGACCAGTGAGGGGGAGTTCTGGGAGGCGATGAACACCGCCTGCAATCTGAAGCTGCCCGTTCTCTTCTTGATCGAGGACAACGGGTATGCCATTTCGGTGCCGATCGAGGTCCAGACGGCCGGCGGATCGGTCTCGAAACTGGTCTCCAGTTTTCCAAACCTCTTGGTCGAAGAAGTGGACGGATGCGATCCAGTTGCGTCCCTGGAGGTGCTTACTCGAGCGGCCAACTATGTGCGGGCTCGCAAAGGGCCGGCGCTCGTTCACGCGCATGTAATACGACCGTACTCGCACTCGCTCTCGGATGACGAGGTCTTGTACAAGCCGCCCCAGGAGCGTGAGGCCGAAACTCAACGCGATCCGTTGGTGACGTTCCCGACACGCCTGCTGGACGACGGGCTGGCCACCGAGGCAGAAGTCGAGCAAATCAAAGCTAGCGTGGAAGAAGAAATCGAGCTCGCCTCTGACGTGGCGTTGGCATCGCCACAGCCTGGCCCGGACACCGTGTATCTGCATGTATACTCGCCGGACGTCGATCCAACGGCCGAGCAGTTTGATACCGAAGATGATCCTCAGTTCAGTGGTGATCCCACCACGATGGTGGATCTGCTCAACAAATGCCTCAAAGACGAGATGGAACGGGAGCCACGCATCGTCGTCTTTGGTGAAGATGTGGCTGACACCTCACGCGAGGAATACCTCGATCTCGTGAAAGGGAAGGGAGGAGTCTTCAAGGTCACGTGGGGGTTGCAGAAGCAATTCGGTGGCTCCCGTGTGTACAACTCACCGCTGGCGGAAGCGAACATCGTCGGGCGCGCGATTGGTCTTGCGACCCGTGGCATCAAGCCGGTAGTGGAGATTCAATTCTTCGATTACATCTGGCCAGCCTATCATCAAATTCGCAACGAGCTCGCAACGTTGCGGTGGAGAAGCAATGGCGCCTTTTCAGCACCGGTCGTCGTCCGCGTCACCTACGGTGGGTATCTCAAAGGCGGAGCGATCTATCATTCGCAGACCGGCGCCGCCGTTTACACGGGAATCCCGGGCCTACGCGTCGTCTGCCCGGCCACGGCTCTCGAGGCCAACGGGCTTTTGCGCACAGCGATTCGGTGTGACGATCCTGTGATCTTCCTGGAGCACAAGCATCTCTACCGGCAGACGTACAACAAGGCCCCTTACCCAGGTCCCAACTTCATGATTCCCTTTGGCAAGGCCAAAGTGGCTCGTGAGGGTACGGACCTGAGCGTGATCACGTACGGTGCGGTTGTCCAACGCACGCTCCAGGCTGCCAAGCAGATCGAGGAGGAGCACGGAATCAGCGTTGAAGTCGTCGATCTTCGGTCGCTCAGCCCCGTCGACTGGGAAACGGTCGGCGAGTCGGTCCGCAAGACAAACAAAGTGATAGTTGCCTACGAAGACTCCCTGTCGTGGGGCTACGGAGCCGAACTGGCAGCGAAGATCGCGGACGAACACTTCGCGTGGCTGGATGCGCCCGTGCGTCGCGTGGCGTCGACCGACACGTTTGTTGCCTACGCCCCGGAACTGGAGGACGTGATCCTTCCGCAAATTCCCGATCTGGCGGAGGCTATGCTGGAGATCGCAAGGTTTTAGAGGAGAGCACCGTCGTTCTCCCCTCTGACCCTTTTATCCCCTCTAGATTTTTCCTAATGCTTGCTTGATCTCGCTGGCGGCGTCGATAGCGGCCTCGACGTCGATCTGCAGTGCTCGGGCTTGTTGCGTCGCCGAGGTGAGGTCGTCCAGCACTGCGGCAACCCCGGCCGAGCGCAACCGGAGTAGGTCAAAGCGCACGTTCTGCACTGCCAGGACGCATGACTCGAACTGCGCTTCGACTCGGGAGCGGCGATCGACGAGTTCGGCGAGCACTCCCCGCTGGCGTGTCAACAGGTCGAGCCGGCGGTCCGCTTCTGGATCGTTGCTCTGACCCTCCAGTTCGGCGACACGTTGCTCGAGGCGCTCGAGTGCCTCCTGGTCGACGTTGCCTTCCATTTGCTGCAGTGTGCGTGCAAGCTCAACGGCGCGGCTCAATAGAGATTCAACCGTTGGCAGGACATCGGGCAGCATTTGCTTCTCGGACTCGGGCAGTCGCTGAATGATTTGTAGCACGGCGGTGCGGTCTCGCTGCATCTGTTGTATTTGGCCGGCGAGCTTACCGAACTCCCCAGAGGTGGGCTCAGGAAGCCGCGCGGCCGGTAGCTGACCGGGCTTGCTCTCGGCTGGTCCAGGCAACGCGTCTGGTGCTGGCGGCCGGTTCAGAACGTCACGCATGCTGTACCCTTCCGACCATAACTTACCGTACTGCGACGCGAGACCGATTCCCCATCCTATTGCGGGAAACAGAAACCACGGCGTCCCCAGCCCGGGTGCGATGATGTTCATCAGGAGGAGTCCACCGTTCACCGATACGTAGGATGCGAAGTTGGCGCGGAACTTCCTGACGAGATCTGGCTCCCCCGTGTGTCGGATATCCGTCGCCTTCTCGCCCTTTGCGGCGAGAGCGCGCTGCTCGCGCCGGCTGCCACGTCGGCGCGAACGGGAGCGATCGTCCTCGAACCAATCCCACCATTCGCGATCTCGACCGGGCGATCCAGCCGGTGCAGGTCGAGGCCGCCTTCGTGATAGCTGTGATCGTGGCCGGTACCGTACAGGTGTTCGATTCTCCAACGCGCGTCGCAACGCGTCGGCCGTGGGCCAGCGATCCTCCGGGTCTTTCTCCAGACAACGCGCGATGGTGAGTGCCAAATCTTCGGGACAATCGTTTCGGATCCTCGTGATATCCGGTACGGGCTCCGTGATCTGCTTCATGAGCATGCCGGCGACCGTCGGCGCCTTGAACGGCACCTCACCGGTCAACATCTCGTAACCCACCACGCCGAGCGCATACACGTCGCTGCGCGCATCGATCTCGCGCTCGCCTGCTGCCTGCTCAGGACTCATGTACGCCGGCGTCCCGATGGCGACACCCGTTCCGGTGAGCGTGCCGGGTCCCACCCCAGAAACCGCTTTCGCGATTCCGAAGTCGGTTACCATGACCCGTCGCCGCGTACCCTCGAGCAGGATGTTGTCTGGTTTGATATCGCGGTGAATCACTCCAAGGGCGTGGGCCAGTCCGAGCGCGTCTGCCGTCTCTTTCATGATGCGTCGCACTTCCTCAGCGGGAAGACGCTCACGACGCCGTAAGCGTGCCTGGAGTGACTCGCCGTCGACGAATCCCATGATGAAATAGACGAGGCCCCCATCGTCGCCGACGGTGTGTATAGGGACGATGTGAGGATGGGAAAGACGTGCTGCGGTTTGTGCTTCGCGCAGGAAGCGCTTACGAATCTCGTCGCGGTAGGCCAGCTCTGGAGGGAGGACCTTGACCGCCACTCGCCGCTTCAGCTTGAGGTCCCGAGCACTGTACACGATCCCCATCCCCCCGCGTCCGATCTCGCCCTCGATCGTGTAAGACCCCGCGAGGGCTCCCGCCAATCGCTCGGCGACGGGGCCCAGTTTTCCCTCTTCCATGTGGCATCCGCTCAGAACCGACGGTAGATTAACCCTGCGCTAACTCACTGGCAACCTGCGAGCTACACGACTGCGAGGACTTCATGCGCTGGGTTACCGACGATGCTGGGCGACGGTGGTGCGTGGAGCGCGTCGGGCGAACTTCTGGGATGATTCCACCGAAGAAGAGCACGACGTCGTTCCCCGAGCCCGCCGACATCGTACGGTTCAGCTGCGAGTCGGACAAAGGGGAGCCCTCACGGGAAGTCACGACCAGGGCCGGCTTACTCGAACAGCTCACCGACAGCGAGCTTCGCGCGCTCCTGAACATCGCCCCAAAGGCTCCCTAGCCCCCCGGTTTCGGGCCTGCGCGATCCCGCACGACCACCCGATCGCACCCCACGTTCCCCGCCAAACCGAAGTGCACGCCATTATGGCAGGAACAGGACCATTCTTGGCGGTGTTTTACTGTAAGAATAGGTGTTTTGGATGGCACAGTAGGTGCCTCTTGAGGGGTCATGGCAGAGCTAACTGACCCGAACTCGCATTCGGGAGAGATGACAACCATGTCTGACGGAAAGACCACGAGACGGGTCCGCCTACCCGTCCTTCCCCTACGGGATATGGTGCTGTTCCCTGGAGTGACCGCGCCAATCGGTGCCGGACGTCCCGGGACGCTTCGTGCTATCGAGGCCTCACTCAAACGTGAGGACCGATTGATTTTCGCAGTGTCACAGCTGGAAAACGTCGACGAGGCCCGGTCGGAGGGACTGCACACCACCGGAACGGTTGCGCGCATTGGCCAGGCGCAGCGAAGCCTCGGCGGCGTGCAGCTCCTCCTTCAGGGCGAGTTTCGTGCGTTCGTTCTCCAGTACAACGAGGCGGAAGGGTACATCGAGGCGATCGTCGACGAGCTGCCGGATCTCGGTCCGCTCGATGAAGCCAACGCCGCCTTCCTGGCTCTTCACAAAGAGGTCCGCGAGCGGGCGGCGGAGCTAGGACAGAAAACGGGACTGCCGGAGGACGTCGTGCAGCAGGTGCTCGAGAGCGTCAGCGATCCGGGCCGGTTTGCCGACCTCGTCGCCGGTTATATCGACGTTGCCACCGCCGAGCGGCAGGCGCTGCTCGAAACTCGGGGAGTCGAGGAGCGCCTGCGACGAGTCCTCGTTCATGTGCAGCGGCAGCTGCAGCTGCTTGAAGCGCAGGAACACATCAAGAGCAAGGTCCAGGAGGAACTGGGCGAGCGCCAGCGTGAAGTGTTTTTGCGCGAGCAGCTCAAGGCGATTCGAAAAGAGTTGGGTGACGACGATGTCGATGCCGACAACGAGCTTCGCGAGAGACTGGAGCAGCTTGAGCTTCCCGATGAGGCCCGCAAGGAGGTCGATCGCGAGTTAGCGCGTCTCGAACGGGCTCCACGTGAGTCGATGGAATCTCAGGTGATCCGGACGTTTCTGGAAACGATCGCGGAGTTGCCTTGGAACGAGCGGAGTGAGGACAAACTGGATCTCGCACGAGCAGCCGAGGTCCTCGATGAGGACCATTACGGCTTGCAGGATGTCAAGGATCGAATCCTCGAGTTCCTGGCGGTTCGGCAGCTGCGGCATCGGCGGGCGAATGAGTCACAGACCGTAGAGACCGTCGGGAACGAAGATGACCGTGGATCAAAAGGTTCGATCCTGTTGTTCATCGGACCGCCAGGAGTCGGCAAGACTTCTGTAGCCAAGTCCATTGCACGCGCCATGGGTCGAGAGTATGTCCGGATTTCCCTTGGTGGAGCCCGAGATGAGGCGGATATCCGAGGACACCGGCGTACCTATGTCGGGGCGATGTCCGGTCGGATCATCCAAGGCATGAAGCGGGCAGGCACGAAGAATCCGGTGTTCTTGCTCGATGAAGTCGACAAGCTCGGCGTGTCCTTTCAGGGCGATCCCGCTTCGGCACTGCTCGAGGTGTTGGATCCGGCTCAGAACGACAGCTTTACCGATCATTACCTGGGCGTGCCGTTCGATTTGTCGGAAGTGCTGTTCATTGCAACCGCAAACTTCCGCGCCAATATCCCAGATCCATTGCTCGACAGAATGGAGGTCGTTGAGTTCACGGGATATACCGAGCGGGAGAAGACAGCAATTGCCAGACGGTATCTCCTGCCACGTCAGCTCACCGAAGGTGGGCTCGACAATGACGAGCTCGAGCTGACCGACGGTGCGCTCGGCGAGGTCATCGCCAGGTATACGCGTGAGGCGGGTGTCCGTCAGCTCGAGCGAGAGCTCGGCAAGATCGTCCGCAAGGTGGCACGCCGTGTGGCGGCCGGCGAGTCGACGCGCATTGTTGTCGCGTTGGAAGAGATCGCCGAACTGCTCGGTCGGCCAACAGTGCATCCCGAGCGTGCGGCGCACGAGGACCAAGTGGGCATCGCGACCGGCATGTACTACACGCCCGTCGGCGGTGACATCATGTTCGTCGAAGTCTCGGTCATGAGAGGAAAGGACAACCTCGTACTCACGGGTCACCTCGGCGACGTGATGAAAGAGTCGGCGCGTGCCGCACTCACCTATGCGAAGTCACACGCCGAGGAGCTCGGGATTTCCCCCGAGATGTTTACGGACAAAGACATCCACGTGCATGTGCCGGCAGGTGCGATTCCAAAGGACGGACCATCTGCCGGGGTCACCATGGCGACGGCACTCGTGAGCGCTTTGTCTCGGGTCCCCGTGCGGCACGACGTGGCGATGACAGGCGAGATCACCCTCTCCGGGCGTGTGTTGCCGATCGGGGGGGTCAAGGAAAAGGTGCTGGGCGCATGCCGCTCCGGCATAACGAACGTCATTTTGCCAAAGGAGAACCTCTCGGCCCTGGATGATCTCGCCCCCGAGGAGCGTGCGCGGATCTCGGTGCACGCCGTCGAGTCGCTCGATGAAGTGTTCGAGGCGGCGTTGCGGAAGCGGCCTCGACGCGCGGCGCCGCCCATGAGTCGGGAGGAAGACGTTGGTCTGGTTCCCAGTCCGAACTAGATCGCTACCAGGAAAGTGACCTGATCAGCAGGTCACACGCGCGATCTACCCATTCGGCCCGGTGCTCTGGTGCTGGGCCTTTTCCTATCTGCTCCTCCAACGCCAGATACCCAAGCGCGAGAACAGCAGCCTGCCGAGCCGCTAGTTCCGGATCGGCATCGTCCCGAAAGTATCCCAGCCCTTGACCCTCCGAGATGATGGACTGGAACTCGTCTACCAGCTGGCGAACGAATGCCTCCAAAGATGCGCTGGCGATTCCCGGGTCCCGAATTCCACGAAACAGGATCCCTGCCAAATCCGGCGTGTCCGTCAGCGATCGATAGAGTCCGCTCACGCCTTCCCGAAGCCGCTCAGCCGGGGTCCCCGTGGGCCTGTCCGAATCCGTAGACTGGGCCGAGCGCAGCAAAGTTCCGCCCGCTGTCCGAAGAACCGCGTCGTACAGTCCGCGCTTTGAGCCGAAGTAGTAAAAGATGAGCTGCTTGTTAACCCCGGCCTGCTCAGCAATCTGCGCCGTACGCGCTCCCGCAAAGCCACGTGCCGCAAACTCCGCACGCGCCGCCTGCAATATGCGGTTTCTCCTACGAGGTTGATCTTGCACACTTTGCACGATCAATCAACTAGTTGAAAAGTAGCTGAAGTGTGGGCCGCCATGCTGGAGTAGTCAAGTCTCCCGCCGCTGGGCGAGTAGCTCAAGCGCGGCGGTTCCCAAGGAGATGAAGATGGGGTCGGAAGACCAATACCCGGAAAGATCGCCATGAACGGCGATCGCGGCATCCGGGGTGATGATCAGCGCGTGGATCCCGAATGAGTGCTCCGGGCTGACAGCTCCTATGATCGGCAGGGGGAGCTGGTCTTCGGCCGGTCCGATGCTCAACAGCACCGTCGGAGAGCCGTCGGCTGCGCGCTTCCGCCATATTGGCGTGAGCGCCTTGAGCAAGGGTCCTGTGGCCACGGCCCGCACCTCCCCCGTTGGCTTTGCCGCGGTCCTCAGCACCACTTGCTCGAACGCTCGCCGACCCTCGATCTGGATCACCGGATCAGCACCCTCAGCCCGAGCCGCGAACACCTCTTCCTCGAGCCGGTCGAGAAGCGCCGCCTCACGCTGTGCTACGAGGGCCAAGAGGGCCTTCGGCGCAACCGCCCTGAATCGGCGAGGAGTGTCATCATCCTCCAGCACCGCCGCGCCCTTGGCCACGAGGCCATCCAACGCCTGGTAGACGTTTGCGCGGGCGAGGCTGAGCACCTTGGCAAGGCTGTACCCCGAGGACGTTCCCTCGGCGAGGAGAGCCCCGTACACCCGGCTCTCGGTGGGTGTGAAGTTGAATGGGGTGAGGTCGACCACTGCATAGGAGTAGCAATTACTACTCCCCAAGGCAAGAGGGGGTGCTCGGGAGGTCGACCGTTAAGCGATATACTCCAGTTGCCAACCGGCGAGCTTGGCGATCAGCGCGAGTCGAAACGTCACATCGGCCTTACGGCGCTCGGGGGTCCTCCCGTCCAGCTCGAGCGGAAACGCAAAATCCGCGAGCCCTGAAGCGCTCTTTGGAATCGCCCTGATGTTCTTCGGGCTCCAAAGACCCGTTTCGTCGCAATCCTTGAGCAGCCTCGCCAAGGCACGCTGTGCGCTCGGCGAGTGCTCGAGCATGCCGAGGCGCACAAGGAGCTCAATCCAGTGAAGCGCGAACGGCACATCCTTGGGATTGCCACCGGCGTCGGTCTGCAGCGGATCTCCCAGGAGATGGAATATGGGCTTGATGATCTTACGCCCAATTTGGATTGAGTAGGAGCGCTTCGGGGCCGGTCGGGAAATGAACTGCGCGAGCCGATCCACAAAGCCTGCACGCTCGCGCTGCAGGTTGGGCAAGTACGCGAGCATCGCTACCGAGAAGACGGTGGGAGGGTGCGCCTCTGGGTTTAGGACGCTGCGTGAACCCTTCTTCGCGATCGGTTTCTCCGCTAGTTCACTCCGTAGGAACTGCGAGATACTCGTGGCGATGCGGTGTGCCGAGCCACGGATTCGAGGGTCTTCGGACTGTCCTGAATGAGCGAGGGCCGCGGTGGCGGCTTCCCGCATGAGATCGCGGCCCCAGGCCTCGAGCGCCGGATTGGTCTTGACGGCTTTACGGTACTCGTACATGAGGGCCGGGTCGCCATCTCGGGACAGGAGACGAAAGAACACTCGGTCCGTGAAGCGATAAGCGCGGCAGTCCATGGGCACACCGAGCTCGAGCAGATGACGGTACTGCGCAACGGTGCCCACATCTTTGATCCCCTGTGCCTTCGCGGCGGCAAGACCGAGGATGTTGCCACCCCAGACTCCGTCGTCCTTCTGCTTCTTGAGAGTCTGAACGACCCGCTTGTAGGAAAGAAGCTCGTCTCGCAGTCGCCGGATGTCCTCAGGTGTCGCCGCACCCTTTGGCAGGATTTCGGTGACGGTGCGCCAGCGAATGGGCGCACACGCGTTGTCGCGTATCCAGTTGACGGGGACGCGGTGCGAAGTTGGTAGCTCCAGCTTCGGCTCCTGATTGGCCAATATGAAGAGGGCGGGAATTCGGGCGGGAACATACCTTTTTTGCCGGAAATAAACCAGTATCCGGCTCAACCCATTGTGATAAAAAAGCTTACGGCCTCTGCCCCGTTACCACTCGACGCTCGCGTCTCAGTCGGAGCTGCTCTCCTGCGGGCCGGTACGGAGATTGGCTGAACCAGGCGGGAAACTGGTCACCCCGGGCGAGCTCCCACCCCATTCTGACCAGCACGCGGACCTGCTGTGCCAGCCCGGCAAAGTCCATCTCCGGATTGTACTCGTCGGTCGGTCGGTGGTAGCGATGCATGCGGTAATCGCGGTACTCCTCGAGCCCCCAGGTCGCCGGTCGCCCAACGAAATCCAGTGCACTCCCTACTTGCAGTGCCGGAACGCCCGCTTGCAGAAACGCGAAGTGATCCGACGCGAACACGCGTCCATGGGATGGATACGGATCCGTTGTGACCGCGAGGCTTTCGGCACGCGCCGCGCGCGCGAACACCGAATCCAACGTGGTGTGTCCGAGACCAACGGCCATAGCATCGCGTGTTGGCCCGAGCACGTTGGCTCCATCAACGTTGAAAACTGCCGCCGTGAGCTCGACCGGGACACTGGGACTTTTTATGTAGGAGGCCGCGCCAAGGAGGTTGGGCTCCGCGGCCGTCGTGGCCACGAACACGATTGAGCGTCCCAATGGTGTCGCCGTCCGCGCGAGTGTGGCGGCGGTGGTCAGTAGCGTAGCCACTCCGGTGGCGTTGTCGACCGCCCCGTTGAAGATGCTGTCGGCGCCCTCCGCGGCGCGCACGCCCAAGTGATCGTAGTGAGCTACGTACACGACTGCCTGATCGAGCGTCCGTGTATCGGTTCCCGGAAGTCGCGCGACCACATTCATCGAGCGTACTGTGCGCACGCGGCTCCTGACGTGCACGGCGGCACGGATGCCAAGATCGATGGCCCGAAAGTCCGGGCGCAATGCACGGCGCAATAGCAGGTCAAAATCGACACCGACGGTTGCGACGAGCCGCCGCGCCGCGGCCTCGGTGATCCACGCCCCGAAGCGGAGCGTCGTCTGAGGTTGGTTTGCGGACATGAACTGCTCGCCTGACCAAGTGGCCTGCACGACGGGCCAGCTAAACGGAACCCGATCATCGTTGTGAATGATGAGTGCTCCCGCAGCACCCAGCCGTGCCGCTTGCTCGAACTTGTACCGCCAGTGACCGTAATACGTCATGGCTCCGCCGCGAAACGACGTGGAATCAGCGACGCCGGGGTCGTTCGCAAGGAAGAGCAGGATTCTGCCCGCAAGGGGCACCCCACTGAGATCGTCCCAGTTCCACTCGGGAGATTGGATGCCATGCCCTACGAATACCAGGTCGCCGTCGACCGTAAACGATGAATCGATGCGGCCCGGCCACGCGACGTAGTCGCGACCCGATAGGAACGGAGTGGTGTTGCGACCGGCAGCGACGACGAGTGAGGCCTGAGGAGTGAGACCGACGAGCGAGACGTCTTGAAAGAACGAGCCGTCTTCACCGGCCGGCTCCAGTCCGATCGCTGCGAACTGCGACGCGACGTATTTGGCGGCGACCTCTCCTCCTGCACTTCCGGGCGCCCGCCCGCGCAGCAGGTCGTCGGCGAGAAACACCGTGTGGGCTCGCAGTGGCTGCTCGAGCGGCGTCGCGAGGAGTCGTTCGAGTTCTCGACTCGAAGCTGGTGCGTCCCTACGTTGCGCGGCGCCTACGCCTGGCAACATTGCTGCGAGCAACGCGATCGCGGAGCCTGCACGCAGAACGCTCTTCATGGTCGGGGGCAGCGCACCCGCGAGAGCGTCCCACGCTGACCAAAGGCCGCCTCACTGGTCAATACAAAGGTGTCGTGGTTGAGGAAATCGATCCCCTCACCCTGCGGTTCCTGGTATCCGATCCAACACGCCGGTCCGTCCGGCACAAAGGCACCGTTTGCGGTTCGCTTGTAGAAGAACAGCTCAGTATAGGTCCGGATCACAAAGTACTGCCCGTCGCTCGATATAGCTGCGCCAGTGACAATCTGACCGATGCGTCGCATGGGGCCGAGTGGCAGCGTGCCCACCGGTTGGGCGGTGACAGTATCGCGCATCGAGTCGGTGCGAGTGATACAGAATGCTTGAATGTGCCCTGATCGGCCCTTTGTGATCAGGTAGATCTCTCCCATCGGCGAGACGGCGATGGCCTCGACATCGTGCGCGCCATCGGGATAGCGAACGACCAACATCTTGGGTCGGACGCTCGGGACGGTAGCAGCGGTGGCCGATAACTCGGGCTCGGGAAACACGTAGATGACGACGTGGGCCCGACGTTCGAGGTTGTCTCCCGTGTCTGCTAGGTAAATGCAGTCGCCGACGCCCTCCGGACAGGGAGCGAGGGCGATATCTTCCCAATCCGTTGCTTGAGGCACCTCCAGCCGCACTGCCCCCCGATGGGCACCTGTCAGATCCGTTGCGTACAGGATTGGGTCGTGATCCGAGTCGTTGTGAGTCCACAACACACCCGGTTGCCGCCTGCTGGCGGCCACACCGGAGCTCTCCGTGAGCTCGGCTGACGCGAACACCCCGGTCCGCTCGAACGAGCTCGGGGTCACCGATTGTTGCGCGTGAACAACCCCAGCAGCGATAACCGCGAAGGCAGAAACTAGGCATCGAACATGCATTGCGCCGAATTGTACCGGATGCTTGCCCGGGGGTAAAGGAACCGCGATGTTTGAGAGAAATGATTGAATCGCTGCTCACTCGACCGGTCGAGAAGCGCCCCGACCGGGTTCGTTTCGAAGGACGGGTTTTGTTCCTCGTCGATGACGCTGAGCTGATGCGACGCCAGTTGGCCGGCGAGGACTTGGCCTGGCCGGTGGATGCGTCCCTCCGTGATAACATCTCCACCGACGAAATCACCCCGGCTTACATCTGCTACTACTACGACGAAACCCTCGGTGAATTTCCGTACTTGGGTCTCAAAGCCGGTACCGAGTTTCCCGTCACGCGTGGCAGCGTGCGTGCAGGAGGGTTCGTGTGCTCGGTCGCCGGCGCGCGACGCGGTAAAGGGTCGTCACGCGAGCAGTCACCATACGCGGAGATGTGTGCGGGAATTCGCCTCGTGCTTGGGGAGAGCATTGAGCGGATCTATCGAGAGAACTGCCAGAACATCGGGATTCTGACCAGCACGGAGTTTCGCCTCATTGAGCGCCTTCGTCGCGGCGAGGAGATTCCTCTGTCCGAGTTCACGAAAGACGAAGGCGAGATTACGCGGGGGATCATCGAATTCGGCGGACTCTTTCAGTACAACGTCGCTCGCATCCAGGGGAAAGTTCGTGTCCCACCCGTGAAGACTGCGAAGCGGCCGATGACGCTCGCCGAGAAGATCCTCGCTCACCACTGGGTCACCGATCTCGCGACGGACACCGTGGGTACCCCGTACATCCAACCGGGCGACGAGGGCTTCGTACGAACGGATATCCGTTTCAGTCACGAGTACGTCACGCCGATGGCGGCCATCTTTTGGCGAGACTTTGTCGGCGAGGGCGAGCAAGTCGTGGATGCGGACTCGGTGTTCTTCTTTCGAGACCATCTGACGTATCTCGAGTTGGCCATGACGGAAGAGCGCAAGGCGCAGGGCCTCCTCGACGTCGCGCTCGAACTGAAGAGCAAACAGGAAGAGTTCGCCAAGCAGCAGGGGATCAAGCTGTACGGTGAGCTACCACGCCTCGGACCGCACATGATGGTTCGTGGTTCTGAGGCAATTTGTCACTCGAAGATCCTCGAACAGCACGCGCTGCCTGGACATCTGATCATCGGTAGCGACTCGCACACGCCACACGCGGGCGCGATTGGCAGCGTGGCGTTTGGTGTGGGCACCACGGCCATCTTCAATTCTTGGCTGACCAAGGACGTGCGAATCAAGGTTCCGCCGTCGGTCTTAATCCGTGTGATCGGTCGCAAGCCAGAAAATGTCACGGCGAAGGACTTCATGCTCCAGATCCTCCGCCAACCCTACGTCAAGAACGGGCACGCGATCGGCCAGATCGTGGAGTACGCGGGCGAAGCTGTGGAAATGTTGTCGATTGACGAGCGCGCGACGATGACCAACATGGCGGCTGAGGTCGGAGCTTTCACCGGGATCGTGCGACCTGACGAAAAAGCGGTAGCGTTCCTCGCTCGCGAGCGCGGCATGGATCCCTCGAGTGTGCGACCATTGCTCGAGGGGCTTTACTCCGATCCCGACGCCGAGTACGAGATGGTGATCGAAGTGCAGGCAGACGAACTCCGGCCAATGGTGGCCCTGCCGGGTGATCCGGGGAACGGGCTATTCATTGAGGAGCTTGGCGGCCCGGTGCGGGTGGATATCGCGTACGCCGGCTCCTGCACCGCAGGGAAGAAGTCCGACATGGACATGTACGCTCGGGTGTTCCGCGATGCGTTGGACCGCGGCCAGCGGGTGCATACCGACGTGCGCTGTTATATCCAGTGCGGCTCACAGGAGGTCAAGCGGTACTGCGAGGAACAGGGTTACCTCGAGATCTTCGAGGCGGTGGGGGCGGAGTTCATCGAACCGTCGTGTGGCGCGTGCATCAATGCGGGGCCCGGCGTGTCGTACGAGCGGGAGACGGTCACGATCAGCGCGATCAACCGAAACTTCCCGGGTCGGTCAGGGCCCGGACAACTCTACCTCGCGAGCCCGTTCACCACGGCGGCAAGCGCGATCGCCGGTTACATCGTGGCGTGGGAAGGGTCGGCCGTCGGCACCACCGCCTAGCTCCCTTTGCGCACCACCCTCCTACCTCCGCTCGGCGAGTGCACCGGTCATTCCTCACTGCCTCTTACCGCAATGGCTGCTCCTCGCCTCCAGCTGTGACGGTGATTCCGGTCGTTACGGGGAAGCGTCGCACGCCGTCGGCGGGGTAAACGCCCCGTGGATTCCACAGGATCCACTCCTTGAGCCCGGCGTCTTCGGTGGCAGCAATCTGCGCGCGGACCTCCGCGCCCGAATACCTGGGCCGTCCAAGCGTAAACGCTTGGAGGTACGGGCGGATCTTCCCCGCCTTTGGGAATGGCGCCGCGCGGCGGATGCCGTCTTCAATCGCCCGCCGCACCACTGTGTACGGTTGCGAGTTGGGGTGCGACAGGCCATAGGCACCCCGTCGGTAGTGACTGGGGTACACCATTGGAAGCACGACATCAGCGACCTGGATCAGATCTTCCCAATACTGGCCAATCCCGAGCCCGCCCTCCGTGCTGGTAGTCAACCCAAAGACGTCGATGGTGAATGGAACCCCCATCGGCTTCACGCGATCGCGCAAGAGCGCCAGATGCCGGGCAAGTGACGATCGTTGTGTCTCCCCCTCGCGCCGCGCCGGATACACCGCCAATGCCAGACGGTGCGGCGGCTCATCCGGGAATCGCACGTAATCGAACTGAATCTCAGCGAACCCTATCCGCACCGCTTCTCGAGCGAGCTCCGCTGCATAGACCCAAACGGAATCGTTGTACGCATCGACCCACGGTTTGCCGAGACCGTCACGCCACAGCCCGCCGCGGGCGTCGTGGATGGCCCATTGGGGCTTGCCCTTTGCCAGGATCGGATCACGGGCAACCACGATGCGTGCGATGGCATGAATCCCATGCGCCTGTAGCCGATTGAGCCGTTCACGTGTGTCTGGTGCGCGCAGCTCGCCGTTTGCACCTACCTCGATGGCCGTCGGGACGGACGAAGGATATGTGACGTACCCGCTGGCGTCCTTGACGTCGATAACGAACGCGTTGATCTCGGTCGTGTCCGCAAGCGCGATGAGGTTGTCGAGCCGAGAGGAGCCGAAGACCCACGCATTGAGATATACGCCACGCACGAACTCCGGTGGGCGCGGCACCGACACGGGAGGATGCTCAGGTCGCTCTTCAGCTCCCGCATTCAAACGACTCATGTAGTTTGGTCGGGCATCGTCGTGATGCAGCACGGCAAGATGTGCGGCGGCAGGAGCCTGTGCCGGCACCAGAACTTTCCCGAGCGCGGCCCCGCTCTTTTGGCGCACCGTAGCAAACGAACCGACATAGTCCGGTAGCGAATCATCGTGGTGCAGCACGGCCAAAATCCGCTTCTTGTCGTGGTCTTGCGCCGTGGCCGGGGCCACGAGGCAAGCAACCATGAGGATCGCGCCGAGCATTTCGAGAGCCGTTCGCATGATCGCTAGCGATTCCCGTCGAGCCGGTGAAGCTCCACTCGACGATTGGCGGCACGGCCGGTCGCGGTACTGTTCGTCGCGATGGGCCGATCCGGACCGTAGCCCTGGGCCTGCATCCGGGCATGCCCCACGCCCCGCTGTGCCAGGTACGCCATGACCGCCTGCGCACGGGCGAGAGAAAGTCGCATGTTGAGACCGCGCGACCCGGTGGCGTCTGTGTGTCCGGATACCTCAATGCGCACATCCGGGTGCGCCAAGAGTGACTTGGCGACCTCGTCAAGAGCTGCATACGACGCAGGGGTCAGCGTTGCCTTGCCGACGTCAAAGTTGACGCCACGCAAGATGAGCGGCTGTGCCCGGCCACGCTCCTCTCGAAACAGCACTGGGCAGCCCACGTCGTCTACCTCCGTACCTGAGGGTGTTGCCGCACAGCGGTCGATGCCGTCGTAGACTCCGTCGCTATCAGAGTCTGTCGGGCAGCCCTCGGCGTTGACCGTAGCTCCGGCGGGCGTGTCCGGACACCGATCGAGCCCGTCGAGCACCCCATCGCTATCGCCATCTTGTGTACAGCCGTTCTCGTCCACATCGGCGCCGGCGGGGGTCCCGGGACAGATGTCGATACCGTCGAACACCGCGTCGCCGTCGGAGTCCAGCGGACAACCGAGAGCGTCGACCACCGCGCCTGCGGGAGTGTCAGGGCACGAGTCGAGTCCGGCAAAGATTCCGTCGCGATCTGAGTCCTTCGGGCACCCGAGCTCGTCGACGGTCGCGCCGGTCGGTGTGGCCGGACACTGGTCACGCTTGTCCGGGACGAGGTCACCATCGGTGTCCCGGGCCGAGTGCTCAAATCCTCCAAAGGCAAAGATGGAGAGCCCGATGGCTCCCCCATAGTTCACCACGCGGTTATCTCCAACACCCGCCGAGGAGCTGGGGAAGTACGCAGCTCGGCCTTCCATCCGCAGCGCCACTCGTCTGCCGAGGTGCATCCGGTCGCCCAGCACGAGGTGCCCACCGTTATCGTCCGCGATCACGCCACCTCTGTAGAACAGCCGCTCGTAACCTGCTCCGAAATAGAGACTGTTCCAGCTGGCGAGCGGCAGATGACCAAAAACGGTTCCGCCCACACGGGCCACGTCGACCTGGGTTCCGGACGCGGCGGTTTGCGTGAAATCACCGTTGGCCTCGATCGAAAGACCCCGGGCGAGGAAGAGACCCAACCGACCCCCGGCCCCAAGCTTCGAGTCGAAATCCAGACTCTGGGCGTCATAACGGGTAAATGTCCCGTACGTGCCCAGCTCCACCCGGCCACCATGACCGTTCTGCCCCAGAAGCGGGAGGGTTGCGAAGACCGTAAGGACACCGAGGGCGCATGTGATACGCATGGCAAACCAGCCTGAACCGAGGGATGCCACGAATGTCTGGGAACCACGGAAACATGGCCATGTCGCTCGTGGTGAATGACTTGTGACATAGCTCACGCGTCCCTGGCCCCAACCACTCGGCCCGTTTCTCGCAGGCGTTCAGCGACGGAACGGAGTTCCGCTGCGCCCCGATGTAGATCGTCGATCAATCGCAATTGTCCGGATGCGGCGCGCGCGACGTCGATTGCGTTACTGGCCGATCGAGCGGCGGCAGCCTGGGCATCCGCCAGGATTTTGGTCGCGCGGTCAGCTACTTCTCGATTCCGGCGCGGGACCTCGGTCATCCTTGCACCCGCATCCCTGGCGGCATCGGCCGACGCGACGACGCTCGAGAGCTCCGCGCCCCACTTTGTAGCGGCGCCCTGGAGCTCCCTCAGCTGTTGCCCAAGGTCCTCCAGCACCCTGGCCGCCCGGTCGATGACCCGCCGAGTGTCGTCGGCCTTCCGTCCCATCCCTCGAGCGGTGCCCGCGCTCTGCTCCGCGAGCTTCCGGACCTCCTCGGCGACCACCGCGAACCCCGTCCCTTGAATTCCCGTCCTCGCCGCTTCGATCGTGGCATTGAGCGCGAGCAGATTCGTCTGGTTGGCGATTGTGGCGATGGTCTCCGCAAAACGCTCGACTTCGTTGGCGGCATCGCGTAAGCGGCCAACCTCTGCCGAGCCCGCCGCAATGGTCTGGGTGAGATGGAGCAGCTGCTCTGTGGTACGGGCGTTTGCTTCCTGAACGTGACTCGCAGCGTCAGCCGTGGCCTGACTGGCCTCCCGCGTCTGGCCCGCGGCTGCCGTGGTCAGCTCGATTCCCTCCGCCAGTTGCTCCAGCGACCGCACGGCTTCCTCCACCTGGACCGCTGCGCGCTTGGCCTCGGTCTCAGCGTTGGTTGCCGTTTGGGCAACGGCTTGCGCAGCCGATCGGAGCACATCGCTCGTTGAGGTCAGATGGCGGATGTAGCTCGCTGTCTGCTCAGACGATTCGCTGATGGGAGCTAGCAGAGAGCTCATCACAATCGACAGTGCGAGCTGTTGAGCGAGCAGGTTCAGTAACTCGGCATCCGCGTCGCGGTACATCGTCGGGTCCGAATGCCGCACGCTCCACATTCCAACGAGTTGTGCGTTGTGGTAGAGGGGAACGAGCACTTCAGATCCCGGCGCTTCTCCCTCGGGAAGGGTGATGCGCGATTGAGAGAAGATGCTCGCGACGATCGGCCGACCTGCCCGGACTGCCTCTCCGGTGAGGCCGGAGCCCGCATCGAACCGCAACCGTTGATCTGTCGCGGTATCTGCGAGCAGCTCCAACTCGTCTCGCTCGGCATCGTAGCGCGCAAACCCCATGTTCTCCCAAGGGACGAGGTGGCGTGTGATCATCTGGATCCGTGCGAAACTGCGCTCGATGCTGACCTCGGCGGCGACGGCTCCGGCCAGGCCATGCACGAGTCGTAACTCGTCTGCGTGCACGGCGGTGCGGGTTACCCAGAAGAGCATCCCGATTCCGGCGATGAGGAGTGCCGCGATTATGACTGCTGGCAGGCCGTCAGGTCGCGATTGCAGCAGCGTCACCCAGCCCACCGCGAACGCCAACCCGGTCACCGTCACGACGACCTCCCACCGAAGCGTCATCTTGGCATCGATCCACTCAACCTGCCCCAACAGCGTGGACTGGAGATAGAAGGTGAGGTTGGCAAGGAGCGGCAACGCCACGATGAGGAGGAGCAGGGGCAATAGATTGGGTGCGCTGATGACCCCGGGGCCCACCCGACCGCCTGCCACTGCGTACAGCCACCCTGAAACTCCGGTGGCGAACACAATGTGCACGGCGGTTTCGAGACCGGCCCAGCCCCGCCGGCGGAAGACGAGATCTCCGAGAGGCACGCCGACCAGCGTCACGAGGGCGGCAAACATCCAGCCACGGAGCAGGAAACCGATCAGGACGACCGCGAGGATGTAGGAGGCGAAGCCGCGACCGGGAAGAGCCAGTCCAAACCGACGGGTGACCGTCGCAGCCACGACGAGTCCGACCAGTTCGAGGAGTGCTGGCCCCGCTCGAAGCTCCGGTTCGCGCCACAGGGATGTGGCTGCCCATAAGACGAACGCCGCCCCACCGCCGTAGACGACGGCGCGAAGGGCGGTAGCAGCACTGCGGGTGGCGTGGTTCATAAATGGGCCGGATAACGTGAGCCGGTTCCCCCAATTCGGCAAGCGCGTTCGTAGGGCGGTGCCCTGGACGTGTGCGCGTTACCTTTCAGGTGTCTTGGCCGGGATGCGACCGTGCGCGTAACCATTGAATACTGCGTCGTTTGAAACTACGAGCCGCGAGCCGCCAGTTTGGCGGCGCAAATCCAAGCGCACTACCCCGACGCGGAAGTGCGGCTCGTCCAGGGCGGAGGAGGTCGATTCGAGGTGAGCATCGACGGCCGGCTCGTGTTCTCCAAGAAGAAGCTGGGGCGGCACGCAGAGCGAGGAGAAGTTCTCGCTATCATCCAGGGGCTCCAACGCTGACACCCACCGACAATCCATGCGCATAGCCATCATGACGGGCGGCGGGGATGCCCCGGGACTCAATGCCGTGATTCGATCCGCCGTCCTTGGCTCGCTCAATCGGGGCTGGCAGGTGCTTGGCATCCGCCGAGGATTCGGGGGACTGCTCGGCGACGCCCGCGTGGTTCCGCTGGACCGCGATACGGTGCGCGGAATCACCCATCTCGGAGGAACGATCCTCGGTACCACCAACCGCGGCAATCCATTCCGCTGGCCGATGTTGCAATTGGACGGTACGTGGGCAGAAAAAGACCGGTCCGACGAATTGGTCGCATCCTTCAAAGAACTTTCGCTCGATGCGATGATCGCCGTTGGCGGGGACGGAACGCTCTCGATCGCCTGCCAGCTCTGGAAGAAGGGGATTCCAACGGTCGGCGTGCCCAAGACGATCGATAACGACGTCCATGGAACAGTGCAGACGTTCGGCTTCGATACGGCCGTGCAAACAGCCACAGAGGCCATCGACAAGATTCACCCGTCCGCCCAGAGCCACGAACGGGTGCTCGTCGTCGAGGTGATGGGACGCGATACCGGGTGGATTGCGTTGGCATCCGGCCTTGCGGGAACCGCGGACGTGATTCTGATCCCCGAGATTCCGTTTGATGCGGAGAAGGTCTGCGCGAAGATCCGTGAACGCGAGGCGTCGGGTCGCCACTTCAGCATCGTCGTCGTCGCCGAAGGGGCCGTGCCGAGCGAAGGTGCCAGGACGATCCACGCGGCAGCGGTGCCAGGCGGAGTGGAGCGGTTGGGTGGGATCGGTCAGCGGGTTGCCGATCTGATAACCGAGCGCACCGGAAAGGAGACCCGTACAATTACGTTGGGGCACCTTCAGCGGGGCGGTTTCCCAACCACGTTCGACCGGCTGCTCGCGTTGCGCTTTGGGGCTACTGCAGTCCAAGCGGTGGCGGACGGGGCCTTCGGCCAGATGGTGTCGTACGCGCCACCGAACGTGACGCTCGTATCCCTCGAGGAGGCTCTCCAAGGACCACGGAAAATCCCCTTGGACTCGGATATGGTGGCAACCGCGCGAAACCTCGGCGTCTGCTTGGGCGACTGAAGGAACCTGCCGCTTGCCGAGCCAATGAGCCCTCATCACCATATCCGCGACCACTACCTTCCGCCCGATCCGGATGCCTTTCGTCGGGCTGAACCGGCGACCGGGCGCGTCATCGTAATTGCTCCCACGCGCGCTGCCTGCGAGACCATCGAGCTCGCCATGTCACTCCGCCTTTCGACGGTGCTCGAGCGCGAGCACGGCGATGAGATGCGAGATCTCGCCCATCGCGGACTCGGATTCGGTATCGTTGCCGCCACAGGGACGGGCAAGACGCTCGGCATTCGATTGATCGCTGAGGAGATTCTCGGCGTGCCCCTTCGCGTTGGGGTGGTGAATCGTGAGCGCGAGGCGACACCCGAGACACCAAGCTGGAACGTTGTGATCGTCACCACCGGAATCGCACGCCGTTGGTTCCAGGACGATCTCATCGACCCGCACGACACTATCGTGGTAGACGAGATTCATCAGACCTCGGCAGAGCTCGAGCTCTGTCTTGCTCTCGGTAAGCGCCTGAGCTGCCGTTTCATCTGGCTGTCCGCGACGGTGGATCCGGCGTTCTACGCCGAGTACTTGGAATCCGCCGAGGTATTGGAAACGACAGCGTTCGATCCAACGCTCGCGGCACGCGTTTCCACGCATATGCGCAAGCCGCTCGACTTTCTCGATGACAAGTTCGTGCGTCGGGTCGTCCGACACGCCCGAGGTGTCGCGGTCTTTCTCCCAACGCGTGCAGAGGTGGAGCAGGTCGCCGCAGTGCTCGGGGACCAGTGGATGAACCTCAATGCGGCGTTCTACCATGGCGGAGAGCCAATCCGTGTCATTCGTCCCTTCCTCGACGGCACTGCAGCAAAGCCCTTTGTCCTGTCGATGACCCAGGCTGGTCAATCGGCTCTGAACATCCGCGGCTTAGACACGGTGGTGATCTACGATGCCCGTTACGGGAACATCATCGATCGTGGCCGGAACGTCCTGACGCGCCAATATCTTGGCGCGAACGAAATCCTGCAGATGGCGGGACGGGTACACGGGCGTGTACCGGAGGGAGAGGTCTACATTCTGACGGATCGTGACATCGTGTTCGCGGAGTTGCGGCCCGGTCCGCCGGAGTTCCAGCTCGCGGGCGACTCCGAGCGGGTGGCGTTGACCGCGGGTGCACTCGGTATCGACCTCAGCCAACTCGAGCTACCGGTGCCCCTCGACCGAAGGGCGTATGAGGCCACCGTTTACCGTCTGGCGAAAAGGGGAATCCTCGAGGGAAACCGCTTGACGCCTTACGGACGCGACGTCGAAGCGATGCCGGTGGAACGGCAATGGGGCGAGCTGCTGGTCCATGCCGAAGATGATCTCCTGCCGTACGTGGCCGTTGCGGCCAACATCGAGTCGTTGCATCGGATGACCCGTGATGATCCCGATCTGCGCGGGCTCATCGTGCACGGGAGCGATCATCTCACCGCCTACAATCTGTTTGCAGAGGCCGTAAACAGGTTTGGATATCGCGGGGAAGTGTACGGGCTGCCCCGTCATCTGTTCGATGAGTCCGTGGATGCATGGGCCGAGGAGCGAGGGGTATTGGTGAAAGCCATCGAGGATGTGGCCCTCGGGTTGGCCTCCGTCTACCGAACACTCGAGATCTCGCTCCCCGCCGAGCTCCCGTTGGCCAACCGCGGCACGGCGCACCGGTTTGCCGATCTCGTCGCGCGAGTCATGCCTTTTGACTTGGTGATTGAGAACGAAACGGCCGATGGCGAGCGGGTACGGGTGTCCGATTCTTCGACGTGTAACCCTCATGGGGCGGTGGCAGGCACCCTCCGCTACTTCGCGGACAAGTTTGGGGTTCCCCGTGCCGTTGTCGAGGGCTCCAACATTCCGTTTCGCTTGATTCGACGGTACGCAACCCCGAGCGATCCAACAGTGGAATTTCGCAATGGGCGGCGCCGTGCTGGGCTGGTCGTCACGCAGCGCACCGAGTACTTCGGCTTCGTCCTGGATCAGGAACGGCGACCGCTGGTCGGTGACTTCCCTGTGGAGCTTAGGGAACAGGCAAGAGAAGCCCTTGTCGATGCTCTGCTCGCGGGGCTCACTCCCCATCCGACCCAGAACGCGATTCTCCGCGCCGCCGCCCGGATTGACGAGTACTGGCGTCGGTCGGGCGGAACTTTGGAAACCGCGCAACCGGGTGTGTCACGCGATCTCCTGCGTGATCAGTTGCGTGACGTAGACAGCTGGAGTGGGTTCCTAGATACAGCCCTGGAGCTCGAGGTCGATGCGCTGATTCCGGCAGGGGTACGAGAGAGCCTGGACGCGCTGCCTAGCTCGGCCATGGTTCTCGGGGATCGCATCCCCCTGGTGTACGACATCGAAGGGGGGCAAGCGGTCGCGCGTCTCAAACTCCGGGAGGGGCAGGCACGCAGGCTCCGGAAACGGGACTTACCCCAGGTGGGTCGTCCCCTCCGGCTCAGCGTGGTGCGCGGGAAGCGCGAGGTGATCCGAGCCGCGAGCCTCGACGAGTTAGCCAGGGGGCTGGCACGCCTCCCTCGTCAGGGAAGACGCCGTCGGCGCGGGCGAAGGTTTTAGGGACGTCACCGCGCCTCCCTCGTCAGTGACAGGACACCAAGCCAGGCGGCAGCGTACGCCTCCTCCATTTCCGCCTGGTCTCCGCCCGCCAGCAGCTCCAAGCCCATCCCTTCGACTACGGAACCCAAGAGCCACCCAAGCTCTGCTCGTCCGATCGACAGCCGAAGACCGAGATGCTCGAGCAGACCCATTGCCGCCTCTCCTAGCGAGCCGGTGAATCGGCCCACGACTAACTTGGCCGTCTGGTCAGTCAAGGATCCCGATCCGAGGAGCGAGATCCAAGCACGGACGGTACCGTTGTCCGATTCTCGGCGCAGGACCCCCCACGTCGCCGCGATCGCATCGTTGGGTGAGGGGGCACGGAACGCACCCGACCAGGCGGCGGTCCGCTCGTCGAGCAGCCGGTTGGCGACTGCCTCGAGCAAATCCTGTTTGGTCTTGAGGTGGTAGTGAACGAGCCCTTTCGCGCACCCGGCGTGACGCGCCACCTGCTCGATTGTGAGGCCGACAGCCCCCTTGTCCCTGACCACGGCCAGAGCGGCCGATATGATTCCATCCCGCGACGCTTCTGACTTACCAGCCATACGCTCCCCTGATTGTCCGGTCGGCCAATATAGGGCGAGCGTACTGCCACGGCCACCCACGGCGAATCTGGCCGGCTGTACGGTCAGCACGGGGCCCACACAGGAGCAGATCTCGGGACGAAACTTTTGGGCGTCTCTGGCGTAACCTCGGATATACCGCCACCTGGAAACGCTGCTTTGGTGCTGCCTACTGCTTTTACACCGCTGGTCCGTGCCGTACTGGATACGGTGAACGAAGGTGTCGTCGTCTTTGACTCACGTGGGAACCTCGTGTACGCAAACCAGTCTGGCCGATCGCTCATCGATCAACTGGGTGCTCCTGTCCGAAATGACGATGGCGCTTTGCGGGCATTCCTCCTTCGCCAGGGAGCGCGCCTTGCCCCGATTCGCGTCGGAGATTCGACGCTAGGAGAGGCTGCCTGCCTGTCGGATCAGGACCCGTCCATCGGAACGTTGGCCGAGCGCGAGCGGCAGGCCATCCTGGAAACGCTCGAGTCAACCGGTTGGAAATTGACCGAGAGCGCCAAGCGGTTGGGCATCTCGCGAACAACCCTCTGGCGCCGTCTCAAAGCGTACGGACTGACGCGGGAACGCCAGCGTGCTTGGTCTTCCTAGCAAGGCCTAGTCACCTCACCGCCGTACTCAGCTAACACGGCCCGCGGGCAGTCGAAACTGGTCGGCCAGACCGGTCGTACTGCTTTGCGTGGAGCACCAAGCGTCGACCGAGTCCACCCGGCTCCGTTCTGCCGGACACCTGGCCCAAGGCTGCTCAGTGCGCAGAGTCCTTATCGGGATCGGTCTGAGTTGGCAGCTGGTCGTTGGAGTATCGACCGCGCACGCGCAGCGAAGCCCTCCCCTAGATACCTCGACCTTCGGCAATAGTGCGACGGAGTTGCTCGTTCGGCGCGCCCAACGGCGGCATTTGCAACACGATTCGGCGTTGCATGACTACACGGCCAAGGTGCGTACACGAGTCGAAGGACGCATCGGCTGGGGACGGTTCGACGACGGGCTGCGGCTCATCGACTACGAAACAATCGCAGACGTGCGTTGGCGACGTCCCAACGATCTACAAGTCGCGGTTCGCGGCGCCCGAGTCCGTGGTCCACGTATCCCAGGCATAAGGGGCTCCAAGCAGGCCGCCGGTTTCTGGACTGAGGTGTTCACCTCGGAGCCGTGGTTTGCGCCCCAAGCGTTGAGGGATGAAATCCGCGTGATTGGCATACCCGACGAACCGGCGATCCACCCGCTCTCTCCGGAAGCCGACCGGTTCTACCGATATCGAGGGCGCGACTCCGTTACGCTGCGACTGCCCGGGCGAGTAGTCCGTGCGGTTGCTGTTCGCATCGAGCCAAAACTGTATGGACCCATGTTGATCTTTGGTGACATTTGGCTGGACGCGGACAGTCTCGATGTCGTGCGCCTCATCGGCACGTTTACCGGTGCAAACCTGTGGGATGCCGATCCGGATGTACCTGAGCTCGTCACCGTTGAGGTCGATCTCGAGTACGCGCTGCATCACGGCCGATTTTGGCTTCCCAGGCGTCAACTGGTCGCTGCGACATTCAGATATCAAAAACTAGGTGGCGCGGTCATGCCGGCAACGGCGGTCACGACGTTTGCGGACTACGAGGTGAACGTGGCGACGCCCCTGGTGCTTGAGACGACCGACTATTCGCTGGCTCGCTCTGGTGCTGGCTGGAATTGTGAACCGTTCTCACACGAATGGGATGACCACACTGGCGAACAGTGTGGCGCGCGGGGATACACCAAGTCGGAAGAGCAGAGCGGGGGCCGTTGGGAGCTCGTGGTGCCACCGGTCGATTCGCTTCTTGCGTTCGACTTCGGTGCGACAGACAGGCCCGTTCCAGAAGATCCGCGGGAATTCCTCAACGAGCGCCTTGGCGTGCTAGCGGCACTCTCTGAAGGTCTCCCCCAGCGCTCGTGGCACCGGCCCCCACCGCTCATGGATCTATATCGCGCCACGAAGGTCTTTCGTTTCAATCGAGTGCAGGGTCCGTCCTTGGGGTACGAATACGGTCTCCACGCGTGGCGATTCACAACAGTGAACATCGCCGGTCGTTTTGGGTTCGGTGATGAGCGTCCGACCGGCAGGATCCGATTGGAGCGTAACGCCCCGGCAGCACGTTGGTCGCTTTCTGGGTATCGAGATGTGATGGACACGGACCCTTGGACTTCAGGTACGACGTTTGGAAATACACTGCGTGGTCTGCTCCTGGGTCATGACGACGCGGACTACTATCTCGGCCTCGGTGCGCGTGTCGCTGGGCTCGCGAGAGCGGGTGCTTTCGAGGACGTCTATATCCAGATCGGCTTCGAGCGGCAGCGGAGTATGGGGGTCGTTTCGGGGTCGGCGATCAACGATCTCTTGCTCGGAAGTGGTTCGTTTCAATCAAACCCGGAAATTGCGGAGGGCGATTACGTGGTGGCCCACGCGTCGCACGTCGTCGAGGTTGGCAGGTCGGCCCTTCAGGTCGGTGCAGACGGCCTTTTGGGCACCGACGCCGGAGGTCGGGTCTGGTTGGCGGCCACCCTTCCTTTCACGGTGGCCGGGAGAGAGGGATTATTGGGACTTCGCGGCGGTGCGGTTGTCGGGGAGTCGCTTCCGCAACTCCAGTTTCGTGCCGGAGGGCCAGCGACGGTGCGGGGACACGCGTACGGGGTGCGCCGCGGTCGCGTCCTGTGGGCAATACAAACGGAGATCGAACTGACGCGAGGTGAGTGGGTGGTTCCCGTGCTTTTCGCCGATGTGGCCGACACGCATCACGGGACTGGGCTGACCGCTTCGCCAACCGGCCCGCTGGCTGGGATGGGACTCGGCGCCTCCGCTCTCAACGGGTGGGTTCGGTTCGATCTGTCCTTCGGTGTGAGACCGACAACGCGGCCGCGCTTCGATATCTTCGTTCGCGTTCCGCGATGAGGAGCGGCACCCGGTCGTCATTCACCGTAAGGTCCGAAAACCCGAATGAATGCCTCCTGCGATTGCTCAACCTCGCTCTGCTTCCCGTAGACCAACACACGTCGCCCGCCGAGTTTGGGAACCCACAAGACGAAGGGGCCCGTGTACTCGGGGCCACGCGGTGGCTGAGCCCGTCCCGTCTCTGGGTCCACCACGATCCACCCCTCGTGGGAGATGAACCAGTCGTATGCGTTGTCTGGGTGTCGAGCAGCCAACTTCCAAAAGTCCCGGCGCTGCGGCTTCTCGATTAAGTACCAAACGACCGCGACCACGGCGACGAGCAGAAGTGCGAAAACGAGTGCCATATGCGGATAATACCAAGGACCAGCGATGCATGGTTGCCCGTCAACCCGCCAGGCGAGGAAGCATCGCGCTCGCGAGGCTGAGGACCAGGAAGAAGCCGCACATGTCCGTCACTGTCGTGAGAATCGGTCCCGAGGCGACCGCGGGATCGAGGCGCAACCCTTTCAGAAATAGCGGAACCAGTCCGCCCATCAAGACTGAGACCACGGTATTCAGGAACAGGGCCGCTCCCACCACCAATCCGAAAAATGGGTTACCCTGCCAGAGGAACGCTACCGTTCCCAACAACAGCCCAAGCGCCGCTCCGTTGATGATTCCCACGCCACCCTCCTTGAACAGAACCCGCATGAATTCGTACGGTTTCACGAGACCGAGCGCCAACTCACGAATGCTTACGGCTACTGCCTGATTGCCCGAGCAGCCACTCATATCGGAAATGATTGGCAGAAAGACGGCGAGGGCGATCACGGCCGCCAAGGTGTCCTGGTAGAAGGCGATGACGCTCGCGGCGACGATGTTGAGGCCGATGTTGAGAGACAACCACGAGAGACGTCGTACTGCGCGCTGCGGGATCGGCATGGTTCGGAGCTCTTCCTCTCCAAACAGACCGCTCAACTTGAGATAGGTCGCAGTGGCCCGCTCACCGAGAGCCTCTTCAACGGCTGCGCGTCGAACCACTCCCACGAGCTTGTCGAACTCGTCGGTCACCGGCATGCCCAAGAATGCATGCTCGTCAAACAGCTGCTTGAGATCATCGAGCGGAGTATCGACCCGAGCGTGCAACGGATTAGGAACCATCAGGTTGCGGATACGCTCGTGGCCACGCGACAGCAGCAGGTCACGGACTCGTAGCACGCCGGCCAGATGACCCGCCTCATCGACGATGTACGTGTATTGAATGGCGTAATCCGAGTACTGGTCTCCGTGCGCCCGCAGGTCCGCTACGACATGGGCGACTGTCAGGGTATCGGGGAAGCTGAGGTATTCGGTGAGCATGATGCCGCCCGCGGTATCCGGGAGGTACTGCAGCAAGCGACGGGTGTCACTCGCAACGTCAGGCTCGAGTTGCTGCAGGATGGCCTCGGCCTCATCGACCTCGAGGCCTGACAACAAATCGGCCTTCTCCGCACTCGGCAGTGCCTCGACGATTGCGGCGGCGTGTTCGGACGGAAGCTCTTCGATGATCTCCGTCGCTTGGGCGTCCGACAGATGCTCGAGGAGTGACGCAGCCCGGGTGGGGCCGATCACCTCGAGCAGCCGGGCCTGCTCGTGCTCCGGTAACCGAGACAGGGTTCGGGCGGTCTCGCTGGGGGGGAGCGAGTCGAGGAACGAAACCACTTGCTCGGGATCGGTTTCCAGCAGCCTGTGGAGGTGCTCCCAGGGCTCGGATTGCCAGCTATCTACCATAAGCGTGTGTCCTCGAGAGAAGGGGCGGACGACCAGTGGCGCCCGCAGTGTGCTCCACCTAGCTTCCCGCGGATGTCACGGCGACCCTTTGTCATCGACGAGTACGTCCGCTGGTCCGATGTCGATTTCGCGGGAATCATCTTTTATGGCGCGTACGTCCGTTTCTTTGAGATTGCAGAGACAGAGCTGTTCCGCGCAGCCGGTCTTCCGTATAGCGAAGTCTTCGATCGGTTCAATATCTGGCTTCCGCGGGTGCATTTCGACTGTGACTTTGTCCACCCGGCACGGTTAGACGATCAGTTACGTGTGGCTGCGTATTTCACCCAGTTTGGGTCGAGCTCGATACGCATCAACTTTGACGTACTCCACCTCGGCGCACAACGGCTCGCTGCCACCGCAAACGAAGTCCTGGTATGCACGGGACGCGACACCCTGCGTCCCAAGCCTTTGCCCGGTGATCTCCGTGAGCAACTGGAGCCGTTCACGCTGTCACAGGCGACCGCTCGCAGAGCGCTTGGCATCGACACGGGTTCGGTGGATGACTAGCCGGCTGGCTGCTCTCGTGATCGCGATGTTGGTGCTGGGCTGCAACAGATCGGAGGAACCACCAGATCCGGACGTAACCGCCCAGGAGGAAGCCGAGGCGAGGGAGAGCGAGCTTCCTCTGCCTCAGGCTAAGCCCCTCCCCCCGATGCCCGAGCCCCCGCCATCGCGCACTGGACGCTTGAGCGGTCGCAGTGCCGGTGGCGTCGACACCGTCAGTGGTGTTTGGCGTGCCCGCGCCACCCGATGCGAGAATCCACCCGCTCTCCAGGTCGTGGCAGGTGATGAGCACGTGGGTACGATCCTCCTTTATCAACTCGACTCGTTAGCAGCAGTGGCCGCCAGCTACCGTGTTGTCTCGGTGGATAGCGGCTTCGGTCGACCGCCTTCAGTGCAACTCGGAGTCCAATTGACACCGGATGGCGGCATCCGAGCGTTTCGCGCCGCCAATGGCACCGCCACGCTCGAGAGGCTCGACGTAGAGACCACCGGTCAGTTCGCCGTCACCCTCAAGGAAGTCGATTCGCTCGATAGCCTCCGGTACGTGGGCGTATTCCACCGGGTGCCTGTCGGCTCTGGGAGCGTCGAGGACTGTCAGGCGATTCTGGAGGGGCGGCCCGTGCCGCGGGACTCTACCCCCTCGAGAACGCCCAGCCGGCCCTAGTCAGAGTGCTCATCAAGCCGCAACGCCAAATGCCCGCGCTCTGTCGTGCGATTAGATTGTTGAGCAATGGAACAGACCTACTTTCGTAAGGGATTCGGCCTCGGAGGCGAGGTGGCCGGTGAGCTTACCGCCGACTACCACAGTAAGCTCGTCGAGCGAATTCGTGCCCAAGAGGGCACGCTACATCTCGAAGATCTCACCTTTCGGCTGGCCAAGGAGTTTGGCTTCTGCTACGGCGTTGATCGAGCGGTGGAGTATGCGTACCAGACACGTACCAAATTTCCTGGCCGACGCATATTCCTCGTGGGAGAGATCATCCACAATCCGCACGTCAATGCCAAGCTCGAAACGCAGGGCATCGTCATTCTGAGACCACGAGAGGATGGCAACTTCGACTTCGCGGGCGTCACCGCGGACGATGTCGTGGTGCTTCCAGCGTTCGGCGTCCGCAAGAGCGACTTCGACCTGCTGCGTGATAATGGTTGCCTCCTCGTCGACACGACGTGTGGGTCGGTCCTCAATGTCTGGAAGCGAGTGGAGCGGTACGCGAAGGAGGGCTTCACCGCCGTGGTGCACGGGAAGCACTACCACGAGGAGACCAAGGCAACCGTGAGCCAGGTGGCAAAGTATCCGGGCGGTAAGTACCTCATCGTTCGGGATATGGCGGAGGCCAAATTGCTATGCAGCTTCGTGGCGAGCGGTGCTAATCGCGAAGACGTAGAACGGACATTCGGTCACAAGGTTTCAGAGCGCTTCGATTTTGGTCAGGATCTGACGCGGATCGGGGTCGCAAACCAAACCACCATGCTCGCCAACGAGTCACTGGCCATCGGCCGGCAGATCGGAGAGGCGCTGGCCACGCGCTTCGGTGCCGAACATTTGGAGGAACACTTCCGCACGTTCGACACGATTTGTTCAGCGACGCAGGAGCGACAGGATGCGGTGCTCGAGCTCATCGAGGAGCCGTTGGACGCCATGATCGTGATCGGCGGCTACAATTCGAGCAATACCAATCATCTGGCTAAGATCTGCGCTGCAAAGGTCACGACCTACCACATCGCGGACGCTTCTTGCATCGATACCGACTCCGGTCATATCAGCTTCAAGCCGATCGATCGTGAGTCCGAGAAGCGCAACGAAGACTGGCTCGCTGGGGTGAGCACGATCGGTATTACCGCTGGAGCCTCGACGCCCAACAACAAGATCGGGGAGGCAATCGAGCGGATCGCTCTGATCCGAGGAACCCCGATCCCCGCCTAACCTACTGGTTGGCCTCAGTCCGGCGTCTTTTCTCCTCATCCCACCAACGCACGGCCGCTGGATGTAACGGAATGGGCGCGCGGTCCAGCGTCGCGAGGTCGATCTGCTCGGCGATCGCGTGCACCCGGGCGAGCGCTTGCCGCTGATCTCGCAGGATCTCGAGTGCGAGCACGACGACGTCGTCGGGAAGATCTACCCTGCTGACGACCCAGTTCATGACCGAAACGGTGCGCAGGTCCCGATCAACTCCGGGATAGGCACCGGCGGGAATCGTGGCTGCTTGGTAGTACGGGTATAACTCCGCAAGCGCGCGAATGCGCACTGTGTCCATTCCCAGAAGGCGCACGTTTCCACCGGTCGTGGCTTCGAGGACGGCGGAGGCGGGGTATCCGACTGAGAGAATGGCGGCATCGATCGCGCCATCTCGCAGGGCATCCGACGATTCCCGAAACGAGAGGTATCGAGCTTCGACGTCGGCGTACGCCAGGTTGTGAACTTCCAACAGCTGGCGAGCGACCTGTTCGGTACCACTACCGGGTGCGCCGACCGAGACGCGGCGCCCACGGAGATCCTCCAATGACCGGAGGCGCGTCCGGCCGGCGATGAGAACGTGTGTGACGTTGGGGTAGAGTGGGGCAACGATACGAAGTCGTGTCTGCGCTGCCGGAAAATCGTCCCCACCGTTATAGGCCTCATAAATCGACGTGCCGATCGAAAAGCCCAAGTCCATCTCACCGCGGGCAATCCGGTTTAGGTTCTCGACGGACCCGCCTGTAACCTCCGCCGTGTAACGACGGTTGCTGTCCGCCGCGGACAGTCGGCTCGCAATCGCGCCGCCGAGAGGGTAGTAGATACCACCGGTTCCAGCCGTCCCAACGCTGAGAAACCGGCGTCCAGTCCTGTCGCCCGCTTGGCATGCGAGCAACAGACCCGGCACGATTGTCAGTAACAGCTTCGCAAATTGCATTTCCTATTATCACGTCCTTTGGGCGACCAGCTCTCGTCGAACGAGGATGGCAGTCGCCACGACGAGTCCGATGGCATCGGTAAGCACACCTGGAAAGATCAATACAGCGGCCGCGCCCACAAGTAGCAACCGCTCCCACAAAGCCAGCGGGTGACGTGCAAAACCGATGACAGCTGCCGCCAGTATCGTGACCCCGATCAACCCGCTGGCGGTCGCAATGAGGATGCTCGCAATCGACCCTTCCAGCAACAGCGGCGGTCCGTATACGAACATGAACGGAACGAAGAACCCTGCCGATGCGAGCCCCATTGCCGTGGCGGCCGTCCGCATCGGTGCAGAGCCCGCGATGCCGGCGGCCGCGTACGCTGCTAGCGCCACTGGGGGCGTGACGTTCGAAAGGCAACCGAAATAGAAGATGAAAAGATGGGCCGCCAAAGTCGGGACCCCTAACTCCGTGAGCGCAGGTGCCCCCAACGCTGCCAGCACGATGTAGGCCGCTGTGGTGGGCAGGCCCATTCCAAGGATGATTGCGCCTACGGCAGTCAGGACGAGTGCTGCCGGCAGATACCCGCCGGAGAGCGTAAGGATGACCTGCGACATGCGCAGCCCAATGCCGGTGAGCGAGGCCACACCCACCACGATTCCAGCGGCGGCGCAGGCGGCAGCCACCTGTACCGTGCCGCTCGCGGCAGCGATCACGACCCCTTGCGCGCGCTCCAGATCGAGGCGCGTCGCACGCGTCAACACCGTGGCCAACGCCGCCGTTACCACCCCCCAAAACGCCGCTCGCATCGGAGAGCGTCCCAATGCCAGCAGTATCACGATCACGACGAGCGGCCCGAGCAGATGGAGTCGGGTCCACAGCGTTGTGGTGGAGCGATCTTCTACGGGTGCGAGCCCAACACGGGCGGCTCGGAAGTGGATGGCCATGAAGAGCGCAGCGTAGTAGAGTATTGCCGGGATGGCGGCTGCCGTGGCGACGCGGATATAAGGAATGTTCGTCCACGTTGCCAGAATGAAGGCGCCTGCACCCATGATGGGTGGCATCAACTGGCCACCCGTACTTGCCGCCGCCTCGATGGCTGCGGCGTACTGCGGACGGAATCCGACCCGTTTCATGACGGGGATCGTCAGGCTTCCCGTCGTCACAACGTTGGCAACAGCGCTGCCCGATAGCGAACCCATCAGTGCGCTTGCCACAGCCGCAGTCTTTGCAGGTCCCCCGTGCGTTCGCCCGGCGATCTTGCTTGCGATACCGATCAGGAGCTGTCCTCCGCCCGCCGCGTCCAGCACCGCTCCGAACAACACGAACAGGTAAACGAAGTCGGCAGAGACGCCGAGGGGTACTCCCCAGATCCCCTCTGTCGTGAGATACAGATGCTCGACGAGGCGTCGAATAGCGTAGCCGCGGTGCGCGAGCAGTCCGGGCAGAAACGGGCCCGTCACGGCGTACACGAGGGATAGCATCGCGACCAGCACTAGCCCCCACCCCGTCGTACGCCACGCAAGCACCAACACAACTATTAGCGCTAAGGTGCCAGCGAAGAGGTCGGTGGCGGTTGCAGCGCCAGCTCGACGCACCAGCTCTTGATGTTGTGCAACGAGATAGCCACAACTGACCAGCGTTGCGATGATCAGGATGGTTGCCAGGACCCTTTTGATCGCGATGAGTCGTCTTGTCTGCGATGCATCCACCGCGGTCGAGCGAAGAGCGCCGAGTCCCATGAACCCCATGACAGCCATCAGGGCTAGATGCGTGGGTCGTTGGACCAACGCCGTAAACGGACTGACACCCGCCGCATAGAGGTGAAAGGCGGCGGCGACGAGGGCGAGAATGGCGATTATGACCTGCGGGGGCCGGCGCATGATGAGGTTTCCTCGCTCCCTGTCCCCCCGTGGGAGTCTGAGGGGAACAGGGAGTCGGGGAGCCGACGGCTAGTTCGAGTCGCTCATTGCGGCCGCGCGTTGCATCGGAGACGCAGCGGCGAGATACACTGCGTTGAAGAAGAATTTGAACGTTCCGTGAGGCTGGCCTCGCTGAAGCACTTCTGGTCCAAACAAGACGAGCTTGCCATTGCCGTACCTGGCCTCGGCAATCGCAGTGCCACCGTCGAGATAGTGTTGGCCCCACGCCCACCCGCTGCGCAACGGGCTGGGGCTGTCGAACCACGCCACAGCCTGTACTCCCTTCATCGCCGCGTCAGGTCCCATCCGAAGCACTGGGCTGTTGTCGAAGAACACATCGACGCGTTCGGGGAGTCCATATGCTAGCGGATGCTTGTTGTCGACACGGACCTGGAGGACGGATCCGGGGATGTAATACGAGTCCCGATCCAATGGCTCGAACCCATCCTCAACGAGGTGATTGGTCAGCGGAAGATCGAGGTGACGGGCAATGCTGAGTGAGCTTCCGATCGCGATGATGCTCCCGCCGTCTTCCACGAACCGTCGTAGCTGCGGAACCGTTTTCCCAGCGGTCACGCGTCCGAGCCGGTTGCGGAACTCGGCCGGAATGCGCTCCGGGTCTTCCAGTCCGAAGAATCGGGTGAAGACGTCCTCCCGGTCAGTCAGCGAGATTGCTCCGGTTGGGAAGACCAGCACGTCGAAGTTCGCGCGGAGGTTTCCCTCATCCAGCGTTGGAGGATAGACCACCTCGAACGGAAACTCGAACTGCTCGAATAACCACCGGGTCCACCCCGATGGCATCGAGCCGCCGTACCGATCCCACAAACCGATCCGTATCGGCCGGATTCTCAATGCCTCCACCGTAGGTGATCGCGATACCCCCTCGGCCGCCACTCCGTGTTCCGCAGCGGTCTGTCGAAGGATAGCCGTTGCCGGGGCACTCGCCGGTACGTAGATCGTACCCTCGGGATAGGTCTTGCCGTTCGCAGTCCACGGTTGCGTGAGCCAGTACACCTCGTGATTCCCCTTGAGCAACCGATTGGTAGCGACCACGGCATCGTTCACCGCGTGATTCAACAGGAAACCGACTGCCTGATTCGCTTGTGTCAGGCTAGCAGTGGGCACCGGGGCGAACCCATCGATTCGCTCGAACGGTCCATCGAAGCTTTCGAGGATGCGATCGAACTCGACACCCATTAAGTAGGCCAGCGTCCACCCGGCATTGTCGTATGGCGCGATGGGCGGACCACCCTCGTACTCGAAATCGTTTGGATGATCCTGTGGCTCGAACATGTCGATGACGTGCGGACGAAACGCCTGCGCGGTCTTCACAACAAACGAGCCTGTCGCGTAGCGCTTTCCACCGATCTCGAAGTCACGTGTCGCCCGGTGAATAGCGACCCCGGTTTTAATGAGCGTATTGACGAACTTGGTTGCTGTAGCAAAGTCCGGCTGAGACTGCGGAATGATATAGCCTCGTGGATCACGGTCCTCGGGTCGACGCAGCAGCGAAAAGTGCTCCATCGGGATACCCCGCCAGCGCCGCAGGAAGGCGGGAGTATCAGGGTCTTCCTGCCGGCCCTCCTCCGCGGCGTTTTCCACGTGCTCGATGCGAGTCGGTTGAACCGTCCAGTGATCCCGATTGCCACGATCAATCGAGTTCTTCCCCATCCGATAGATATTGTAGAGCAACGTCTCGCGATACCGAGATGCATAGTCGAGGACGGCGAGGTTGGCTGTCATCGAGTAGTCGATGGACTGTCGGAAATGCCAACGGCCGGGCTCAATGGGGTAGGGAAGGTCGCCGCTCGGCAGCTGCTTCTCAGGTAGGAACGGGATATCCATGGGTGTTGGGTTGCCGATGGTTTCCGTCAGCAGTGCGATCTGATTGTGGAAATACGCTGTCGCTCGAAGTCCGCCATTCCACCAGGTCGAATACCCGGCCCCGCTGCGCATGGTTGTGCCGGGCTTACCCTCGGCGATGAAACGGTGATGCATCGCCGCGCCCACCATATCCGTACCAGCCCACACCAGTGGATCGAAGTTGTAGTTGAACGGATCACGAAACGGCGGCGCAAACATCACCGTGCCAGCTGGCCCAGACTGATGGTGATTGTAAATGATTTGAGGGAACCATTCGCGAAACATGATCCGCGCCATGTTCTCGGTTTCTGGTTGGGTGACCATGTAGAAGTCGCGATTGTTGTCATGACCGATGTACTTCTGATAGAGCTTTGGAATCCCACGAGTGCTCCGCTTCTCGAGCTCGCTCTCTCGCATATACCAGTTCGTGACCAGTTCCATTCCGTCCGGATTGGCATGCACCGCCAGGATGATGACGTCATCGAGAATCCTGCGGACCTCGGCATCGTCACGTGAAACCATCTGATACACGAGCTCCATGAGCTGATGCGCCCCGAGCACCTCGGTCGCGTGAAGACCGCCATCAATCCACACGACGGCACGCCCTTCGGTGGCGAGCATTCGTGCCTGCTCGTCTGTCAGGTCCTCCGCCAAGGCGAGGCGCCGAGCAATCTCCTGATATCGGCCAAGCTGCTGATGATTCTCGGGCGAGGTGATCACCGCCATCAGCTGGGGGCGTCCCTCCGCGGTGACGCCTATCTCCTCGAGGTCCATTCGAGGCGATTCGCCGGCCAGCGTCCTCCAATACGCCTGGAGCTGGGTGTACGTTGCGAGGTGGTAATCGTCACCGATGCCAAAGCCCAAGGCCTGCTTGGGTGAGGTGAGTTGTGAGCTGGTCGTCTGCTGCGCGGCCCCCGGTCGCACCAGGAGCACGACGGCGATGAGCATGTACGACAAGACTTGCAAGCGTGACGATCGGTAGAAACGTGACATTGAGACCAAACCTTGAGAAAAGAACGATCGTGAGCATCGGCTAGACTGCGCCATTAGAATAGCCGATACTCCCAACAGACCGCCACCTACTGAATGGGCTGGCCACGAGTGACTGCACCGCGCTAGCTTGTCAAGCCCGGATCTGCCGCCGCCCGCTTCCGCAGCTGAGGGAATGACAATGAAGAGTCTCGTCGCACGAGTGGTGGTCCTCGCCCCGCTCGCAGTTCCACCGGTTTTGCACGGCCAGCAAGGGGTCCCAGCCAGGATCGAGGTCGAACCCGCCGCACTCGTGCTGAACGTAGGGGACACGGTTACGCTTGCCGCAGTCGTGTACGACACAGCCGACGAAGCGATTCCCGAGGCACAGGTTTTTTTCTTTTCCCGCGGACGTCACTTGGCCGTGGATCGAGACGGAAAGGTGCATGCGCTTCGCGGAGGACAACATACGGTGTTCGTCTTCGCGCGGACACCTTCCGGAGCGGCTCGGGGCGAAGTCCCGATCACCGTCCCATTCCCGCCGGTGGCGCGGGTTCAGATCACCCCGACCTCGAACCAGTTCTTTGTTGGGGGAAGCCAACGTCACGAGGCGATCGTCACCGATCTTTCCGGCACCGTTCGGCGGGATATCACGATCGTCTGGTCGAGCTCGGACCCAGCAGTGGCGACGGTAGATGAATTCGGTGTAGTAACTGGGCTCCGCTCCGGTGTGGCCACGATCCGCGCCGAAGCGGATGGAGTTCTCGCACAACACATATATCGGGTCGTGCCGAGTCCAGTGCGGCAGGTGGCGCTTACGGCGTCGGCTTCGAGCGCCACGACCGGCGACCTCATCCACTTTACTGCACGAGCGCTCGACGATCAGGGCCGTGAGGTTCCGGAGGCGCCGATCCTCCTGAGCGTCGTTTCCATGCCGGAAGATTCGGTAGTGGCGCAGTTCCCAGCGGCCGAGGTCGATCAGCGGGGCCGGTTCGTCGCATACAAGGCGGGCCTCCACACGGTCATCGCGATGTCGGCGGGCCAGGTGGCTCATCACAGCATCTTAGTGACACCACGCCATGTGAGCAGCAAGATCGATGTGGTGGGCCAGGGTGCAGTGCGGGACGTTCGAACGTCAGATCTTTGGGTCTGGGAGGGTGTCGATGGGCGAGATTACGCAGTCACCGGTACGTGGAATGCCGCCGGCGCAGCGTACTTCTGGGATGTCTCGGATCCCTCCAACCCTGTGATGGTCGATAGCGTCGTTGTCGATGCGCGAACCGTGAACGACGTGAAGGTGTCCGAAGACGGGCGGGTGTGTGTGATAACCAGGGAGGGCGCGTCCAACCGCCGCAACGGTATCGTGCTCCTCGATTGCGCAAATCCCCGCGATGTGACGGTTCTCTCTACGTTCGATGACGGGCTCACTGGCGGCGTACACAACGTCTTTGTCTATCAGAATCATGTGTACGCAGTCAACAACGGGCGCCGATTCGACGTCATCAACATTGCCGACCCGCGAAACCCGCGTCGGGTTGGCATGTTCGAGTTGGATACCCCTGGCCACGCGATCCACGATGTATGGGTGGTAGACGGGATCGCCTACACGTCCAACTGGAGCGATGGTGTGGTGCTCGTCGACGTTGGGAACGGGATTGCCGGCGGCAGCCCATCCAATCCTGTGAGGGTCGCTCAGTATCGGGACGTCGGCGGAGCGACGCATGCGGCGCTCCCGTTCCGCAGCTCATCGGGGAAGTTTTACGTCATCATGGGCGATGAGGCAGGGCGCGACGCCGATGGACCAATGGGTCGTGAGGGAGAGCAGGGCGGGACACCCGATGCGATGTCTGGCTACCTCCACTTTGTTGATTTCAGCGATCCCTTACACCCCGAGGAAGTAGCCAGGTATGAAGTCCCGGAAGCCGGCTCGCACAACATTTGGGTCACTGGTGACACGCTCTATGCTGCGTTTTACAACGGTGGTGTGCGGGTGGTCGACATCTCCGGAGAGCTCAAAGGGAATCTGACGTATCAAGGTCGGGAGATTGCCAGGTTCAAGGCGTACGATCCAACCGGCTTCGTTCCGAACGCGCCAATGAGCTGGGGCCCCCAACCCTTCAAAGGTCATCTCTTCATTGCAGAACACTACTCTGGTCTGTGGGCAGTAAAGGTCCGCGAAACGGAGATCTTGACCCCTTGATGTCAGCACGCAGCCCAGCGGTCTGGA
This sequence comes from Gemmatimonadales bacterium, assembly GCA_041577295.1. Lineage (GTDB taxonomy): Bacteria > Gemmatimonadota > Gemmatimonadetes > Gemmatimonadales > GWC2-71-9 > JBDHDH01. The sequence goes on along the minus strand of JBFGJG010000006.1, from coordinate 43,749 downwards.
TGCGGGTCGCGCTCGTCCTGGCCACCGCTTCGGAGCTCTCACTCTCGAGCGAGGAGGCGAAAGCGCAAACTCCGACTTACTGGGTATACGTCGCGTCGGAATCGGCGGACGAGGTTTCGGTCATCGCATTCACTCCCGTGTCGGGGATACAGGTCGAGAAAGTCATACCGGTGGGCTTCTGGCCACTCGAGACGGAAGGTCCCCACGGGCTCGCCATCCCGGACGATGGGAACCATTGGTTTGTGACGCTGGGCCACGGTGTTCCAGTGTTCGGGACGCTGCTCAAGTTTCGCACGGGAGCCGATACGCTCGTCGGCCGGGTGGAGCTCGGGATGTTCCCCGCAACGGTTGCCGTGAGTCAGGCCCAGCTCGCCTTCGTAGTCAACGCCAACTTTCACGGCGACCGCGTGCCCAGTGCCGTGTCAGTCGTTGACGTCCCGACGATGGTGGAGCTTGCGCGTGTTCGAACGTGCGTCATGCCGCACGGATCTCGCTTCAGCCCTGATCAGTCGAAGCATTACTCGGTATGCATGATCGACGACCAACTCGTCGAGCTGGATGCCTACGCTCTCGTTGTCGTACGACGCCTCGACCTCACCGCGAGGTCGGATCGCACGATGCAGGGTCCTCCAACGCGGAACGCAGATCACCCTTGTACACCGACCTGGGTGACACCGAGCCCCGATGGACGCCGCCTCTATGTTCCCTGCAACCGGGGTGACGTCGTGCTGGAGATCGATGTCGACCGCTGGGTCGTTGTTCGACGGTTTACATCTCCGACCGCTCCGTATAACGCCGAGGTTACACCTGATGGGCGCAGGCTGGTCGTGACACAAAAAGGAAGCGCGGAGGTCAGCATCGTCGATCTATTGAGCGGTAAACGCGTGGCAGCGATTCCGAGCAGCCGGAGGGTCACGCACGGCGTGAGCATCGAGCCAGATGGAAGGTACGCGTTCATCAGTGTCGAAGGAGTTCGGGGTGAGGCAGGTGCGGTTGATGTGATCGATCTTGAGCAGCTGCGGAAGGTTGCCTCCGTTGACGTGGGGAAACAGGCTGGCGGAATCGCGTTCTGGAAGAAGACCTATCGCTAGCCCCAATCTTTCGAGCCGGGTGCGTTGCCGCGGAGGCGCTTGAGAAACGCATACGGAGACTTGTTCTCCATTTCCTTCCAACGGTTGAACGCTGTTTTCATAGAGGCGGATTCGCCGATTGACCGGAGCTTGAGCGCCCGAACCTCCTCTGCGATGATGTTCACCGTGCCATCATCCCGTGCAAGCTTGCCAATGACCCAGAGGAACGGCTCGCCCCGAATGACAACACGATCGCGCTCGTAAATCTTGGGACGGACGATGGCGTTCATCATACCGAACTCATCCTCCAGGAGAATGAACGTAAAGCCACGCGCCGTCTGCGGTCGTTGACGGGCTACGACGATCCCTGCTACCTCCACCGATGCTTCGTGTGGGATCTCGTCGAACTGGTCGCTGCGCACGACGTGTGGTGGCATGGCATCACGAACCAGTGACAACGGGTGTCCGCTGGCAGCGAATCCGAGCACCTGATACTCCGCCAACAGCCGCTCATCCTCTGCAACGTTGCCAAAGGGTAGTTGTTCGTGCGGGTGGTTGAGTGGCAGTTCCAGCTGGCGCCGTACCCGGCCGTGTTTTGGGTGTTCGGTTTTCGGCGGCAACCAGAGTCCTGCTTGCCACAAAAGCTCACGACGTGTGAGTCCAAAGTTGTCACACGCACCCACCCACACCATGTTGTCGATCGCGTCTCGCGATAACGTCGGGGGCGCGCGACGGATAAAGTCGCCTAGTCCTCGAAATGGACCATGGCGTTCTCGTTCCACCACCACTTCCTCGGTGATGTCGAGTCCCCAGTCCCGAATGAAACCCAGACCAATACGCACGGACTGTCCCTCAATGGTGCAGTAGACATCACTCGTATTGATGTCGGGCAGCAGGATCTCAAGGCCGTGCCGAACGGCATCGCGACACAGCGCATCGAGGGAGTAGAATCCCATCGGCTGATTGTTGAAGAGTGCGCAGTAGTACTCGACCGTGTAATAGTGCCGGAGCCACGCGGACTGGTACGCCAGTAACCCAAACGCCGCAGCATGTGACTTAGGGAAGCCGAATTCCGAAAAGGCCACTACTTGCTCGAACACCCGACGTGCCGTTGCCTCGGAGACACCGCGGGCTCTCGAGCCGTTTCGGAAATCATCCCAGAAATTCTCCATCAGCTCACGCGACCGCCGTCGGCTCATCGCTCGCCGGAGCGCCTCCGCCTGTCCGGCAGTGAACCCGGCAAGTGCTTGGCAGACTTGGAGCACTTGATCTTGATAGATGATTACACCGAGGGTCTCTGCGAGCGCTTCCTTGAGGAGCGGATGATCGACTGGTGGGTCATACGACTGGCCGCGTTCGCCAGCCCGGCGCTGTTCCTCCCGTCGTCTGACATAGGGGTTGACGGCACCACCGACGATGGGACCGGGACGTACGATGGCGACCTCCACGGCGAGATCTGCGAGATTACGTGGGCGGGTGCGACGGATCATCTGGATTTGGGCACGACTCTCGATCTGAAAGAGACCGACCGTGTCACCCGCGCAGATCTGGTCGTAGACAACCTCGTCCTCGAAGTCGATACGGCTCAGGTTGGGTGGGGTACCTTCCTTGCGCGCGATCTGCTCGACGCACTCTTCCACCAGCGAAAGCATCCCCAGGGCAAGGAAATCGATCTTGATGAACCGCGCGTCGTCACACGAATCCTTATCCCACTGACAAAGGACGCGGTCCGGCATGGCGGAGCGCTCCAAGGGAACGATCTCGACGAGGGGCCGGCTCGAGATGATCATGCCACCGACGTGTTGGGAGATGTGGCGTGGCAGGCCGGCAATTTCTTCGGCGAGATCACAGAGATCGCGCCAGAGTGGTGCGTTGACCCGCTCGGCGAATCCCGGAAGCTGTGTCAGCTCTTCCCGCAATCCATTGGTGGAGTAGTGACTGGCTAACCGAGCGACCTGCTCGATTTCACCAGCGGGGAGATCGAGCGCTTTCCCCAACTCCCGTACAGCCGAGCGCAGACGATAGGTGGGAAAAGTGCAGACGAGTCCCACGTGCTCGTCTCCGTATCGTTGATAGACACGCCGAATGAGCTCTTCTCGTATCTCGCGGGAAAAATCCAGATCGATATCTGGTACAGATGCCAACGTCTCATTCAAGAAGCGGCCCAGGAACAAGCGGTTTTCAATTGGGTCGATATGCGACAACCCCAGCAGATAACAGACGATGGACGATACGGACGACCCACGACCACGTCCTGGCAGCATGTTGGCGAGCGCGCGTCGTGTTCCCCGGCGAACATCGGCCGCGACTTCCCGAGCGAGGTCGTAGAGGTCGTGATAAACGAGAAAGAATCCACAGAGGCCGTGCCGCGCGATCAGCCGGAGCTCTTCGGCCAGCCGACTCTCGGCTTCGGTGCGTTGGGGATGATCTGGATGGTAGTATTCGTCCAGCTTTACCTGGCACAGCTCGCTCAGCGCACGGGGCGGCGAGCGACCATTTGCATTGCGGAAATCAGGAAAGGTGTAGCCAAGATCTTTGGTCAGATCGAACGCCGCACAGCGTTCGGCGATGACCAACGTATTGGCGATCGCATCGTGGCGATCGCAAAAGTTCTCGACTTGCTCCTCAGGTCGTTTGAGAAAGAACTCACTGTTGGGATGTCGCACATCATGCGATGCATCCAAGGTTGTCCGATGCCGGATGGCAACGAGAGCGTCGTGCAATCGATGGCGCTCACGCCGGTGATAATGAACATCGCCCGACGCCACAACTGCGAGCCCAATGGAATCTGCAATCTCGCCAAGCGCACGGGTCAAGGCTCGATCACCGTGCACTGCGTTCCGTTGCAGCTCGATAAAGAACCGCTCGGGACCAAAAACATCGCGACACCGCTCAGCGAGATGACACGCGGCTCGATGACCCTCCTGTTGTAAGACTCGAGGTAGCATTCCTCCACGACATCCCGAGAGAATGATTAGGCCCTCATGACGCGCCTCCAACGAGGCAAAATCGAGCCGTGGATCTCGTCGATCCTCGCGCCCGAGGTGTGTTTCAGTGAGGAGCCGGCACAGGTTGGCGTATCCTTGCGCGGTCTCGACGAGGAGCGTGAGGTGTGTACCATCGAGCAACGTGACTTCAGCACCAGTGATCGCCTGTATCCCCATGTGCTTTGCCGCCTGGGCAAAGACCATCGATCCGTAGAGCCCGTTGTGATCCGTGAGCGCGAGAGCGGAGTAGCCCAGCTCTTGAGCTTGAAACACGAGTTGCTCTGGGAGTGAGGCGCCGTCGAGAAAAGAGAACGCGGAATGACAGTGGAGCTCGACGTACAACTAGGGCCTCTGCATGAACCATTCGTGCGTGATCAGGTCCTCGAACAGGATGACATGCCCACCGCCCACCAACACCACGTCGACATAGCGTCTTGCAATAGGCTGCCGCCACCACTCGTCATCCACACGCCAGATCTCCAGGATTTCCTCAATAGCTCTACCATCATCTTCTCCAACCGCACCATCTTCCGCCACGACGGTGGGTAGTCCCTGCTCGTCCGTTCTGACAGTCACCTTGACGGGGACATTCAGGGCTCGAAGTCGATCAACGCGTAACGACGCTCGGGAAGTCGCGACCATGGATGTACCTCGATGACATGATAGAGCGCGGATCGTTTCAGTCGGGTCCTGATTTCCCTTACAGCGTTCCGAAGTGCATGTTGCCGTTTTGCTCTGGCACTGCTTTGTGCATCACGAGCAAATAGCTGGAGCTCTGCCGTTCCGGGTGCGAACTCGACGAACTCCACGGAGAGATGCTCAACCGCTCCAATGGGGGGCGATCGCTCCAAATGCACGCGCAACGGCGCGGTAATGTGTTCTCGATCTGCGGAAGGATCTTTGAGCGTGGCCTCGATCATCCAAGACGCGCCACCCTCGAGCATCGCGCGCGTCTGGACTTTGTGAACCCGCCAACCAACCCGCCGCGGATGCTTGAGAGCACGATCGATGAGAATGCCAAGTGCGTGCGCCAACATGCCCCGGTCTGCCACGGGTGTCAGGTAGTCGAGAGCGGCCACAATGGGTTCGGGACGCGGCCGTCCCACGACGGGGTCGTCTGCAATGCCCGCTGCCAAACGCCATGCACGACGGCCCTCACTGCCGAATTGGGCCACCATAGCGGTCTCCGGTAGCCGCGCCACATCTGCGAGCGTCTTGATACCCAATTGCCAAAGACGATGGTGTGTATCCGATTGGATGGGGAGTGCAGCTACCGACTGCGTTGCGAGAAAAGTGGATCGTGTCGAATCCGAAACGATGGTCCATTCCCCTGATTTGGCTTTCGCTGCAGCTACCCAGGCGGCGAACTTCCCTCGTGCCCAACCCAAACGAGCCCAGGAGGCCCACCCAGGCCCCGTCTTACCACGGGTCCGTGTATTGACGAATCTGCGTTGCCACCGCCGCCGATTCGGAGGACCGAGGCGTCTCCCCGCGATAGCGTCACGTATTGCCTTGAGTTGTTGCTCTGCGTTTCCATAGAGCCGATCGAATCCGTCAACGCCCACGTACACCTTGCCCAGCTCTACAGGCTCCACGACCGGGCTCACATTGCTCAACGCCAGTAACAGACGAGCAAACTGCTCGTCGTAATAGACGGGGTCGGGTTCGCAAAGTGTGAGCGAGGGGCATAGTCCAATCGCCTGGCTCACCGTTATGCCGGCTTTGACGCCATAACGCCGCGCAACCGGCGACACATGCCACAGACGGCGAGCATCATCTGGTGCCAGCAACGCAGCTGGCCGATTGGAGAGCTCAGGTCGTCGCAACTCCTCAGCCCGGAGTGCGAAGAGAGGAATCCAAACGCAAGCAGCGAGCTCGCTCACGATATCATGGTTGAGGCTGAGGTTCGTGCGCGGGACCATGGCTCCGTAAACCGAAGAAAAACCGTATATTAATTACCGAATATATCCCGAAGTGTGCTATGCCGCAACCACCCGATCGAGATGGTGTAACATATTGTTAATCAATAGGCTATCTGGTCTAATTGCCGGATTGCGTATCGCGGACAAAAAAAGCTGCTAACGTGCACGTATGATTCGTTTCGGCGTTGCGGGCTGGAGCTACGAGGACTGGTACGGTCCGGTGTATCCCATCACCAAACCACGCGGCTTCGATCCCTTGGCATTCCTCTCTACGTACTACGACACCATCGAGATCAACTCCACCTTTTACCGTCCAGCAACGTCCAAGGCCTCTGAGGGCTGGGCACGCCGGGTCAGCCACAACGACGCCTTCAAATTCACCGCCAAGTTGTGGAAGCGATTTACCCACGAACGCGACACGGCCTGGCAACCTGCGGAAGTCGACCTGGTGAAAGCAAGCATGACACCGCTCGCCGACCATAACCGGCTCGGATGCATTCTGGCTCAGTTCCCATGGTCCTTCAAACGCTCACCGGAGTCGGAAGAGTGGTTGGGAGATGTACTGAATGCCTTTGCCGAGTTTCCCGTCACCGTCGAGGTCCGTCACAGCTCGTGGAATGTGCCCGAATTCTACAGTTGGCTCACCGAGCAGAACGTCGGGGCGGTGAACGTCGATCAACCGATCTTCCGGCACTCCATCAAACCCGGTGCACGCGTCACCTCAGCGGTAGGATACGTGCGATTGCATGGCCGCAACTACGAGAACTGGTTCCGTGACAATGCAGAGGCTCATGAGCGCTATGATTACCTCTATACTGTGGACGAGTTACGCGCATGGTTGGATCTCATCCACCAGGTGGCCGAACGCGCCCGTGAAACCTACGTCATCACGAACAACCATTTTCGCGGCCAGGCGCCGGCAAACGCGTCCATGCTCAAACGCCTCTCTAGTGGTGAGCAGGTAGAGGTTCCACCGGCCTTGGCGCATACGTATGCCGACGTGCTCGCGCCGCTCGGGATCAAGGGGGTCGGGGCGCACGGTGAAATGGAGCTCAATCTTTGAATAGAAGGGATAGTGGGGATAGAAGGGATCAAAACAGGCTGAGCTGGTCGATCTGCCTCTCCGATTCGAAGCGTGGTTGTTCGGCATCACCATCGGTCTCGGGGATACCAAACCTATTTGCGATCCGGCGGAATCGCTCCCGCAACGCCATCCCGTATTCTCGTGGAGCATCTCGTCGCCGTGCATACGCAACCCGGTAGCGCTGGGCAAGGGTTGGCGAGAACCCCTCGATTAGCGGCAGCAGCCGTTCCCATGTCTCCGGATACATCCTCAAGACGCTGGGATAGACGAAGCGCGCTCCGGCTTTCTGTGCCGCAGCCATGAGTGCCGCGATCTGCTCAGCGGTGTCAGTGATGCCGGGCAAAACGGGTGCGACGATCAGTCCGGCCCGTACGCCCGCCGCGGAAAGCCGCTGAAGGGCCTTCAGTCTCACACGGGGCATCGGGCTTCGTGCCTCGAAGCGGCGAATCAGCGAAACGTCCACGCTGATGAGCGAGATATACACGCTTACTCGGTGCCTCTCGAGCAACTGCACCAAAACATCGAGATCGCGCCGCACCAGTGGACTCTTTGTGATAACACCTATGTGAAATCCGCGCTCCCGCCCCAGTCGCTGAAGGACGGTACGCGTCAGGAGATACGTCCGCTCGGCTGGCTGGTAAGGGTCGGTGGCGGTTCCGATGACGACGTTCTGAGGACTACGTCTACTCCGTGCACGGACCTTTGCGAGATCGCGATCCAGCGCCGCCGCAACATCGGCTGTGCGTTTCACGAAGATACGTTGCTCAAACGGTTCTTTGAGCGCTCGCGCATGCCCTTCGTCACCCACTCGGCTCGTGACGTAATCGTGCGCGTAGCGTGCATAACAATAGGAGCACCCGTACTCGCACCCAACGTACGGGTTGATCGACCAGAATCCCATCCCGGTCGACTCGGGTGAGTTAATGACCGTTCGCGCCGAGTGCTCGACAAAGGACGCACCTCTCCTTCGCGCGTCGAGAATGGTGAGTGTTCGCCGTCGTCGCTGCGGCGGAGGTGCAAAAAACTCGGGCTGACCGCTCGTCATCCGTCAGCTACAGAAGCTCCAGCCGCAGTGAGCGCAGTGGAAACACCCTGACGCCGGCTGGACGACACCACCACATTCGGGACATGGTGAGGGAGGTTGGGGGTCCGCTCCTCCCCAGCGCCGAGCACCAGAAACGTCCCGAGTACACAGTACGGTGGGCCTGAGTTTCGGGTTATTACCGGGTACCATGACCCGAATATAAACCGAAATGCGTAGTACGCAAGAACTCCACTCGCCGGCACTTGCCCATGCGGCGATTGCGGGACACAATTGGCGCCGGCGGCATAACTTCCCAGGAATAAGAGGCCACGTGAAGCTGGTGTCTCGCAACGACCCGCACTCTTGACGTCCATTCCCGGTCCCAGCCACCGCCTCGCTGTTTTGGCGGCGCATCCTCTTGCCAAGACGGTGGCCGTTCTCCTGCTGCTGTATCTCTTTCTCATCGGAGTGAACGGCTTGGGCGATGGTTTCAAGGCGCTCGGCCGGGCCGCTCTCGAGTCGTTTTTCGAGGCAACACAAAACCCCTTTATCAGCCTCATGGTCGGCGTGTTGGCCACCACCCTGGTGCAAAGCTCATCGGTCACGACCTCGTTGGTAGTCGCTCTGGTAGCTGCTCCGGAAAACCCGCTTCCCGTTGCCAACGCCGTGCCCATGATCATGGGGGCCAACATCGGCACGACCGTGACCAACACGATCGTCTCACTGGCTCACATGGCCCGGAAGGACGAGTTCCGGCGGGCCTTCTCTGTTGCGACGTGTCATGACTTCTTCAACTTCCTCTCGGTCTTGGTATTGCTTCCGCTCGAGATGGCCACGGGCTACCTCCGAACTGCGGCGACCACGCTGACTGGATTCCTGACTGGGCTCGGTGGTGTTGACTACGACAGTCCGATCAAAGGACTCCTGAAGGTTGGTCTTGCGCCCATCAAGGGGGGAATTGGCTTTCTCGTTGAGTCCGAGCGGCTCCGCGCGATCTTTCTCATCGCGTGCAGTGCGCTGTTGATCTTCAGCTGCCTAATGATGCTGGTGCGGGTCATGCGATCGGCCATGCTCGGCCGGGTAGAAGTCATTGTCTCGCGAGCGCTCGAGCGCACCGCACTGCTCGGGATGCTCGTCGGTGTCGTCGTGACCGTGATGGTGCAGTCGAGTTCCATCACGACGTCCCTGCTCGTGCCCCTGGCGGGAGCAGGTGTTATCACGCTGCATCAGGCCTTCCCCATCACCATCGGTGCCAACATCGGCACCACAGTGACAGCCCTCCTTGCGGCACTCGCTGCAACCGGTGAAAACGCCGCAGCAGGGATTACGATTGCCTTGGTGCACCTCCTGTTCAATATCAGTGGAACCTTGTTGATTTACCCAGTTCAGCGGATCCGCGAGATTCCCCTTGCGGCCGCTCTGTGGCTAGCGAATATCGCTGTGCGCTCCCGCCGTTGGGCACTCGTTTACGTCTTGACGCTCTTCTACGGGCTCCCGGCCGTGTTCGCCATTCTCAATCGAGTGCTCAAGTAGGAGCCGGAATCATGCTTCGCGAGCTGCTCAGTATCTTTCGAGAAGGCAATCCGCTCAGCGCTATGGCGGAGAACTTTGCCGAAATGTTGCGTCTCACGTACGAATTGACCGTGCGTGCAGGCGAAATCTACTTCGGGAAGGCCTTCACTCCAGAGGAGCGAACCCAGATCTACAAGCAGGACGTGCAAGTCAACAAGCTGCAACGCACGATACGTAAGCAAGTGATCGCGCACCTCTCTATCAAAGGCAACACTGCCGACCTGCCTTACTGTCTCGTGTTAATGAGTCTGGTCAAGGACGTCGAGCGCCTCGGCGATTACGCGAAGAACCTTGCCGACATCGTAGAGTTGCGCCCCACACCACCACCGGATAATCCAATAATCCAGGAGCTGCGATCGATTCGCGAGAGAGTCGAAGCCGCCTTTGCCGCCACGGCGGAGATCTTCGCCACCTCAGACCGCGAACGGGCAATCACGTTGATTCGCGACGGGAAAGATCTTGCCCATCGGTGTGAGGCATTGCTCAAGACACTCGCGGAGAGTCAGCACGATGCGAGGTTTACGACCGCCGCGGTTCTCGGAACGCGCTACTACAAGCGCATTGGCGGGCACATCTTGAACGTCCTGTCGAGCGTGGTCATGCCGTTGCACAAGCTGGATTACTATGACGAGAAGGAGCTCACACCAAGCCGCACGACTTAGCGGTTGCCGCCATCAATCTCATTCTCCCCCCCTGCGCAACAAAACACGGCTGCGGCCAGGTGAAATTGTGGCTCAGCCGGTTTAGAATTGCGGACCTTTGCCATCCAGCGTTTCAGACGCTCAAGGCTACCACTTTCCAACGCGGTCGCGAGCTCGCGCTCTGCTCCCACAGGTACCCCGTAGCCCAAGCGGTCGAGTACTGAGTCGAGGAGCTCGAGTTCATCACGCGACCGCATCGTTGCGGCGGCGCGTGCCCTCCGTAACACGTTGCGCACGAGCATGCGCGCGACCGGGTTGACGGGGCCTCGCTGCGCGGACGCGAGACGCCCGCGGAGGATGGTCGTCAGTGCTCGCTCCGCCTCGCATGGTGGCTCGAGGTGCAGCTTGGACCCTCGGGCGAATGCGTCGAAGGCTGTTCTGATCACCGCAGGGTCGCTCACCTGACGGTAGGTCTCGCCAGCGACCACGATCAGCTCAGGGACCGTTGCGCTTCCGATTTGCCATCGAACCGCAAAGCCCGCGAACTGTGGGCCCTTGACCACCGAGTGCCCGACCACACCAACCGCGGTGCTGTCTTCCCCGGCGGCTCGATCACTCCAAGAGAGCATCTGGTTCGTGACGTGCGCGTGTCCAACCCGGCTGGTGCACGCAACCCCCAGGCCGAGCTGTGTAGTCACCTTCGTGGCGAGCCTAGTCTCGATCCGCATGGCGCGCGCGAGCACTCGGGGTGGTGCAAACCACCAGACCGCGACCTCGTGATGTCGAGAACCGAGACGCGCCACCCGGCCATGCCGTTGCGCGAGACGCAGAGGTGTCCATGGCAAGTCGTAATGCACGACTCCGTTTGCATCCTGCAGGTTGAGTCCCTCACTGGCGAAGTCGGTCGCAATGAGATAGCGGGTCTTGAGAGCGCGTGACGGCGGTGGTGCCCGTCGCGCATCGGGAGCGAAAAGCGAGAGGGCTTCCTGCACCGGAATGTGACCCGATGCAATCCATGCAGTCCCGTTTCCCACAACGGCGAGCTCGCGCCAGCCCAGCTCGGCGGCAACCTCAAAGGCGGTGGCAAGTGCGGTTACGAAGACGACGGTCTTGCTGGAACGGCCCGCCAGAAGCTGTCGAAGCCGCGCGGCTTTAGGTGACGATGGTCGATCGACGCTCGCAATAGCGTCGATGATGGCGACGAGGATGCGACGCTCACATTCGAGATTCCTCGTCTGCAGTGGAGTATCGCTGGACGTCGAGAGCAGGTCGGTAAGGTCCAACTGGAGCTCGTCGTGCGTGGTAACGAGCCGCGCCAGGTCGGGTCGGGAGTAGTGTTCGCCGCGGGCGCACGCAGCGATGGCGCGGTCCACGTACTGAAGATGCCTCCGAGCGGTCTGTACGAGCGCCGGTGCAGAGGACGCGAGGCGGTGCAGTAGGTGATGGCGTAAGAGAGTCGAGGTGCCCTCGCCTGCCACGCTCGCAAACTCGAGGCGATCGATCAGTTGAACGAGACGCTCGAGGATGATTGTGGGAACAGGTGGGGGCCGGAGAACCGCGCCATCAGTTGTTCGGGGGATCTGGTGACGCAGACTCGGGACGGAGTCTACGGATCGAGCGACGAACAATGGTGCGATGGCATGGACGAGCTCTGCGTGACGATTCTCGACGGCAGCTTGCTCCAATGAATTGACGCCGAGGAATGCGAGGGTGTTGTCGGCCAGGAAGAGCCGAAGCAGATGGACGAGATCGGCGCTGTGATTGACGATCGGTGTGGCGGTAATCAAAAGAACATCCGCCCCACCGATTCCTCGTGCGAGTGTGTCGTAGCGACGAGTGTGCGGATTTCGAAAGCGGTGCGCCTCGTCGACTACGAGCAGCTCCGCGGGGGGCACAGTGGTCCCACGGCTCAGCGCCTCTGTTGAGACCACCTCGATCCTGACATTCACCGAGGCCGACGCCCGATGCCACTGTGTCACGATCGACGAAGGCACGACCGCTGTCACTTGGTCATAATGTCCCGCCACCGCCAGTGCCACGAACGTCTTGCCGAGTCCCACCGCATCCGCCAGCAACGCGCCGCGAAACACTGCGAGGCTCGCCGCAATTCGTCGAGCAGCAGTCACTTGATGCGGCAAGAGCCAGGATGGTGGATTCCAGTCTTGGAGATAAGGCCCCCGTGCCGCCGCACGCAGAACCTCTAGCGCCCGGTCGTGGTCGACACGTGGCCCCGGGTGAACGAGCCACCGGAGCGGCTCACGAACGCTGCGAAGCTGGCTCGCCGCGATTCGAGGCCACGCGCCGCAGTGTGGCGCATGTTTCCTCGTCGAGGCCGAGGGCATTCGCCACGACCTCGTCGAGGTCTCGTTGGGATGTGAATCTGGCATGTGCCGTGGCACTGAGCTCGACGACACTCGCAGTGGGTGCCTCGAGCGGGATGGGGATCTGAGCCGTGACCCTCGCGTTGATTCTGCGATATCGACCTCGCGCCTCGTCTGCCAGGACCAGGGCCAAGGCTCTGGCCCAGGTTGAGTTGAGCACCGCGGTGATCAAGAGAGCGGTCTCGCGGTCCGGGGCGGCCGCTACATAACAAGTGTTGAGGGGAACGGCGTCAGCGGCATCGGTTTCGCTAAGCACGGCCGCGCGGGGGAACTTTGCGAGGTCGGACCAAACGACGAGGTGCGGGGCCACGACTCCGGGCACGCGGAACAGCGTCCATAGCGGGCCTTTGCGGTAGTCGCTTCGGCGTTCGAGCGCGGCCGCGTGACTCCGGAAGTATCTGCTCGCTCGTGCCGGCATGCTGTGCAGCACTGTCCCGTCCGCTGCGTACCCCCAGAGCAACACGTTTGGTGTGACAACGGCGAATTTGCGAATATCCCGGCCGCGGATGGCTCGCCGGACTACGCTGCGCTCGATCGTCGCGGTTTCGGTGCCAAACTGTACGGTCACGAAGGCGCCGTCTGTCGAGATGCGTGTTCCCACCATGATGTCGTTGGCTCCCGTCTTCACCCCCAGTCGTGGTGGAGCGATCTCACCCAACGGCACTCCTCCGCGGCGCAGCGCGTGTAACGCCTCCCGTGCTCGTTCGGGTACCAAGATCCACGGACCGCTGCCCTCGAGGGACGCTTGACGCACGGCGTGTGAGTGCTCGAACCCCACCGTGACGCGGTGGTTGGCCGTTGGCCGAGATTTCTTGAGCACGAGCGCGAGGGGATAAGTCGTCGCCCCGAACGTTGCTGCCTGGACATCTGGCACTCGATGCGCATACATGACCGAGGTTTCACGCACGACGTGTTGCCGTGCCGTCTCGGCGTAGGAGGCGGAGAGGACTTTACTGGGCAAGAGGAGGCCCACCGCACCGCCCGTAGCGGTCAGCTCGAGCGATCGCTCGAGAAAGGCGATTGCGAGATCCGGGAGATGACGGTACCCTCGCCCTGGGCCGGCCCGCCACCAACAAAACCGATCCCGCAGCACCCGTCGCCTCGTCGGCGCGAGCCGTTCGGCCCGCACCCAAGGAGGATTTCCGATGATGGCGGAAAACCCTCCAGCGCGCATGATGTCAGGCGTATGAACATCGAAGGAGAAAAAAGGCACGACTCCACGCTCGAGTCCGATGAGAGCATCTTGCAGTTCCGCACATGTCTGTCGCAGTAATCGGAGTCGAGTCCGTTGCGAGGTGCTCAGCTTTGTGCGCCGGCCGAACAGGTCGCGACTCCGTGCAAGCGACGCGAGATCCTTGACCGCCACGCGCGTGGCTTCGAGGGCACCACTCAGGAGCGTGCGTGAGAGTTTCCGTTCGGCGACCTGGAGGTCGGAGATTGCGATAGCACGCAGCGGCCCGGTAGCGTCGAATAGTCTCTCGCGCGTGGTACGCACCGCCCGAGAAGCACTCGTGGCTAACACACCGGGTAACGCAACATGACTAGCGCGAGCGGCGCCCATGGGGTCGAGCAGCGTATCCCCTTGGCGAACAACGCCGTTGAGGTTTGGCAACGGAGTGACGGCTTCGATGTCGACGGTGGGATCGTCTGCGATCACCGCCAACCACAGTCGTAGCTCGGCGAGCCGCACCGCGAAGGGATTGAGATCCACGCCAAAGAGGTTCTCACGAAGCACTTCACGACGAAGACGTGCGCGGTGCACCGGAGTAGAGTTCTCTTTCTCTAAGAACTCGCGTATCTCGGTCAGCGTCGTCAGGGCGGACAGCAGGAACGCCCCCGATCCAACCGCCGGGTCCAGTATCCGCAATCCACGCACAGCCGAGCGTGCCGCGTCCCGTTCCGACTTCGCGAGTGGCTTGCAGCGGACCACCCGACGCGCAGCCAAAGGCGTGAGCCCCGCCGCGCCAGCCAGGGCTGTTTCGATGCTCGCCGCCACGATCTGTCGTACGACATGTGTCGGAGTGTAGAACGTCCCGCTCGCATGGCGTTCGTCCCGGTCCATGAGCCGCTCGAAGACGCGGCCCAACATATCCGGTGCGATGGCGTTTACCTCGTGCGCCTCCCGCACACAGAAGCGAAACCGCTCGAAGAGCTTGTCGAACGCATCACGCCATAACGCATTTCCAAAAGTCGGCATGCGGTACTCTCGTTCCACTGCGTGCGGCTCGAACAGACCGCCATTGAGGTAGGGGAGCTTGCCAGGACCCGGGTCCGAGCGTCGCGCTGAAGCCGGCACGTTGAGGGTTCGGAAAAAGAGCGGTTGGAGGGTAGTTGTGTGAAAATCACGATTGTCGGCGAGCGCCTCGTCCAGAAGCAGCCGAAGATAGTTATTCCGCCCACTCAACCAACCCTTCGCCTGCACGAAGTAAAGGAAGAGAACCCGCGTAAGAGACAGGAGAGCCAACAAACGGCGCTCGCCGGCTGGAACTCGGTCGTCCAGCGAACCGGCCATCCGCTCCAATATCATCCGAAATGAGATGAAAAAGCGCCGACCCACGCCCTCCGCGGTCAGCAGTTCACACACGCGAAACGCGTGTGCCAGACCCGTCGACTCAGGTGCCGGCCGCAGGTCCTCGAGGGTGTGGAGCGATTCGGGAGTGGGTCGCTCGAGCGAAACCGTGAGTACCCGCGTGATGCCGCTTCGGCCGAGATGGGGTGCCGCGAGGGCGAGCTCGCGGTTGGGATCGACAACACACCCCAACGCACGCCACCCAGCCGCCTCGAGGGCATGCGCGAGCGCTTTCACACCTGTCGGCGCGGCGCTTCTGTCCGCTGCAATGACCCGAAACCCGCGCCAACGGGCTACGATCCAGGCGTCGTCCCCAAACGGTGCGTCGTCACGGTCATAACCGAGGGCCGCGAAGAGCTGTCCAGTTTCTCGCGCGTTGTGGATGGACTGCAGTGTGTTGGCGAGCATGGTCCGGTGTCGATTGTGACCGGACCAAACTGCGGGGCGGGAACGCGAAGCCGAGTGTCCGAAAAACGCTCAGCGAATCAAAACGATGCCGATGACCTCACACGCCCAGGCAAGAGAAGAGCGTTTTCCTAGGGCACCTCATAGCGCTCTACCGTCTTTTCTTCATGTCGTGGTGGCGCTCAATGGTGAGCTGAGTGGCATGGCCAGGCGTCAAACGCGCTTCTTTTGACGCCAACTTCTGCTCGACAAGCGGCAGGTGGTCATCATCGATGAAGACGAGGGTCTTGCGACGCGCGACCGCGTTGGCGAGCGAACGGGTCACGTTCGGATCCAGGAGCGAGCCGGCCATCTCGCTTACGCACGCGGTGGCATCCTCAGGACTCATTTTTTCGTGGTACGGTCGGGAGGTAGTCAGGGCATCGTACACTTCAGCCGCACAGATCACCCGCGCACCAATGGGGATCTGCTCACCCTTGATCCCGGCTGGATAACCGCTTCCATCCCAGTGCTCGTGATGAAAGCGGACAAAGCTCACCACGGACCCGAGGTGCGTCAGGGGTTCGAGAATCCGCCACGCGATGAGGACGTGTTGCTTCACATGTTCCCGTTCCTCGTCCGAGAGCGGTCCTCTCTTATTGAGTATGTCTTCTCGAATCCCGATCATGCCAACGTCATGCAGCTTGCCGGCCCTTCGGATGTCTTCCACAACCTCGTCTGAAAGCCCGAGCTCGTGAGAAATCGTCGCGGCCAGGGCGCTGACTCTCGCGGAGTGGCCGCGGAAATAGCCGCTCTTGGCCTCCAGCGCGTTGATCAGCGCTTCCAGCGTGGCGATGGTGATACTTTGCTGCTGCTGCCGCTCATGTTCGATTTCCTGCCCACGGCGAGCGAGCTCTTCTCGTAGCCAGCTTTCTATGGCACGGCCCTGCTGGAGCGTGTCCCGCTGACGCAGGCTGCGTCGGATAGCACTTGCAAGTTCGGTGAGCTCAATTGGCTTCGTGAGGTAATCTGTGGCACCGAGTTGCATGCACTTGGCGGCGGTGAGTGCGTCATTCACTCCGCTCAGCATGATCACAGTGAGCTCGGGATCCAACTCGAGCGCCTTTGGGACGACGTCGACGCCACTCATCCCGGGCATGGCGAGGTCCAGAATCAGCAGTGAAACCTTGGTAGCTTGGAGACGCTCCAAAACCGAGGACCCGGAATTCGCAGTACTTACGTCGTAGCCGAGCGATGAAAGGTATCGAATCAGCGCTTGGCATAGTGTTTCATCGTCGTCCGCAACGAGAATCCGTGCGTCTGTTGACTGCGTCACCGTACTCACCCCGCCCGTTTCGAGGATTGGTTCACGTGGTGAGCGACTTCCGAGCATCAACTGCAGACCATGAAAGCGCATTGTTTGCTTTTTTGCGATCAGCCTTGTTCAGATCGATCATCTTGACGTCACCGAGGTACGTAGTCGTTGGTGCAGTCGCGAGATTGGTGATCTCCTCAACCGTGCGAGTGATGCGCTTGGCGGAATCATAGATGTTGGTCACCGATGCGTGTTCGCTCTCCATCAGGCCGGAGCCAGAAAGGAGGAATTGGCTCTCCGCGACAATGGCAAACAGCGCGTTGTTGACCTCATGCTGTACGGTTACGGCGAACGCTCCGATACTAGCCATCTTCTCGTTCTCTAGTGCACGCGAATAGTTGCTGTGCAACTCTTCGGATAGCCATCCGACCGTGATGGTGAGCGTTCCAAACGCTACGTAGATGGGAACGGTCACGTGCCAGTCATCGGGCGCAAAGTTGATGGCTAGGATCAACTGCACGGCTATCAGGAGTGCTGTTCCTGACAGCAAACTTATCAACGAGCCCTTGAGTCCGTAGTGCAAGGAGAGGAGAAACGCAGGTGCCAGCATGACGAGCCACACTAGCTCGTCAGTTGAGCCAGGGTCCTGTGGCAGCAGGACCTGGACAATGATCGGCATGAGATATGCCGCAGCGCAGTACACCCAGAAACGGCCTTTGAAGGGGGGTGCATGCGGCAGGTGATCGAGGGTGAAGAAGCGCGCCAGCGTCGCTCGCACTCCGTGGCCCGGTGTATACTTCAGCCCGATTCCGACCGAATTCATATCGGAAAGGCTGCTGGAAACCGAGGAGGAGGCCGCGTCCGCCATGTTACGGGGTGGGCACCGGTCGTGGTGTGGCCTCTTGCGGCCATCGCATTACTGCCCGCTCGAGTGCTGAGACCACCGCGGGGTCGAGCACGGTTCCTTTCAGTTCTTCCATTCGTTCGATAGCGACATGCGAAGGGAAGGTGTCGCGATACGGGCGTGCGCTGGTGAGTGCGTCGTATACCTCGGCGGCGCACACGATTCGCGCGCCCAGCGGGATTTCCTCTCCGATCAATCCATCTGGGTAGCCGCTACCGTCCCAATGCTCATGGTGACTGCGAACGTAGCCCGCAATCGGCCCGACGTTCGGAAGCGGTTCAAGGATTTGAGAACCAATCGCCGGATGTTGCCGGATATGTGCGAATTCTTCGTCTGTCAATGGGCCTTCCTTGTTCACGACTTCTTCTCGGATGCCGACCTTGCCGAGATCGTGCAGCCGCGCAGCGACGCGGATGCGCTCGACCTCGTCCGCAGGAAGCTTCAGCTCGTTCGCGACGTTCGTCGCCAGCGCGGCGACGCGAGCCGAGTGGCCGACGAGATACCGGTTCTTGGCCTCGAGCGTATTGACCATCGTTTCCAGGGTGGCCAAAGTGATCTTGCCCTGCTTGTCTCGCTCCCACGTGATCTCGTCGCCGCGGCGATCCAGCTCTTGCTTTAGCCAACCCGTCAGCTCGCGACTCTGCATCTCCGTCTCGCGACGACGTAAGGCACGGTGAATGGCGCTCAGCAGTTCGGTGAGCTCCAATGGCTTGGTCAGATAGTCCAAGGCCCCACCTTGCAGACAGCGGGTCGCGCTTGCGGCATCCGCAACAGCGGTGACCATCAGGATCGCGAGGTTCGGCCGTACCTCGAGCGCTCGCGGAACCACCTCGACCCCCGTCATGCCTGGCATCCTGATATCCAGTAGCATGACCAAGGTGTCATTGGATTGAAGGTGCTCCAAGGCGGCCGGGCCGGAATCGACGGTAGTCACGGGGAACCCCACCTTACGGAGGTACCTTCCCAGGGCCTCGCGAAGGGGAGCCTCATCGTCGACGAGCAGTATGGGTATGTCTTTCGGATCGGTCGCGGTCATGGTTCCGTGCGTGGCCTCTTCATTGTCGGGAGCTGTCAGTCGATCACAAGAGTCACTTGTGTCGCGCTGCCAAACGCCAACGGTCCGCGGTAGAGACCGTTGATCGATGCCATGAGCTTCACATCGCTAGTCTTGATTTGCAGGCCCAAGAGGACTGACTCTCCGCTGAGTTGCGGTGCATTCGGTCCCAATGCCCAGCGGCGCCAGCGATAAGTGACGTTTGGCTCGCTAAACGTAAAGCCCAATGGGAGCGTTGAAACGAGTTCGGGTGGCACTTGGCCCCATCCACCGGTTGGTGGATACTCGCCGGCATTGGCAAAGTGATCGAAAGCCGCACCGCGGACCACGATGAAGTCGCGAATGACGCTCGCTGCCTCTGCACGGCGTCGAACGTCGTGCAGTCTGGGCAGCGCGATATTTGCCACGATGCCAATGATCGTGACGACGATCATGAGCTCGACGAACGTCATACCCCGCCGATTCATGGCGTCGGATCCCGTTCGAGCTGATCGACCACGCGTGCAAGCGCCGACAGATCGTCGCCCGATCGATATATGATTCGCCGATCTGCCGTCTCTGCGACTAGCTCGTATCCGCCACGCTGTCGGAAGTACTCTACCCCCTCTTCGTCGATATTCAGCTCCTCGAGCGTGAGCGGCAGGGTGCCAGCCGAGTCGACATAGGCCTCGAGAGACGTCGCGATCAGATACACGGTGTACTGCGCCGATAACGCCTCGTCGGGAAAAGCGCGTAAATCAGGACCGCTCGACATCGTTTGCACATTCCAAGCAGTCAGCCCGAGCGCAAGGGTAAGCAACGCAAACAGAAGAACGACCTGGAACTTGCGTCGCTTCCCTGGGCGCGACGTGGCAATCGCCGCCTCGTTTTCCAGAATCTCCTTGAGGTAGGGCGTCGCCGATGCCGATGCACGCAGGCGCGTTTGCTCAGTAGCGCGTGACATGTCAATCAGTCCGGAGCCACGGTGGCACCAGCCCGACGCAACGCCGCCCGTATTCGGGCGACAAAGCGGGGAGCATCGATCGGCTTGCGGATATAGTCATCCGCGCCATGCTCCATGAGCCGGACCTCGGCATCGGGGTCATTGGTTCCAGTGAGCACGACCACCGGTAGGGTGGCGGTGGCCAAGGTCGACCGGACGTGTTTGAGCACCTCACCACCACTCACCTTTGGCATGTCGAGGTCGAGAACCATGAGATCGTAATCCTCACCGTCCTGCAATCGTCCCAGTGCTACCGAACCGTCCTCTGCTTCGGTGACGTCGAAGCCACGCTTGATAAGTAACGCTTTCGCCAATGTGCGGTTGACCGAATCGTCATCGACCAGAAGGATCCGGTGTGCCTGCGAGGAACGGCGGGCCGCTCGGTCGGGCAGCTTGCCGAGGGATCGCTCGAGTTCGGTGAGGGTGGTCGCTCCCTGGCAGACTTGGTCCAGGGCGGCATCCCGGATGCTCCGCATCCCCGCTGCCGCCGCAGCGCGCGTCAAATCGGCCGTGGCTGCATCAGAGGCGATGAGTCGCCGGATGTTCTCGTCGACCGCTGCGACCTCCGCCACCGCCACCCGGCCGCGGTAGCCCGTCTGACCACACGCCCGACAGCCGACTGCCTCAGCAACGGGAGCTGTGCCATATACCTCAACCAGTTGAGACTCGTTCTTGGGAATGGACGTACCGCTCACTGGACGGGCGCACCGCTCACAGAGTCGCCGGACCAGCCGTTGCGCGATCACCCCGCGTAAGCTCGCGGCAATCGCGGACCGATCGAGACCCAGATCCACGAGCCGTTGAATCGCGCTGAGTGCGTCGTTCGTGTGCAGCGTTGCGAGGACCAGATGCCCGGTCATGCTTGCCTGCACCGCCACCTCGGCCGTTTCGAGGTCGCGAATCTCGCCCACGAAGATCACATCGGGGTCCTGCCGCAGAATCGCCCGCAAGGCCGAGGCAAACGTGACGTTGCGACGTTCTTCGACCTGGATCTGTGTAACGTCCGGGAGTTCGTACTCGACGGGATCCTCCACCGTCATGATGTTGATCGGTCCGGAAGCCAGCTCCCGCAATCCCGCGTACAGCGTTGTCGTCTTGCCGGATCCTGTTGGCCCGGTCACGATGACGATGCCGTCCCGATGGCCGAGGAGGTTGCGAATTGTCTTCACGTCCGAGTCGTTCAGCCCGAGATCCTCGAGACCCAGGGACGACTGGGGATCCAAGATCCGGATGACGGCTTTTTCGGCGTCGCGCGTGGGAACGGTGGAGATTCGTAGATCGTAAGTGGCTCCCCCAACTTGGACACGCGACCGTCCGTCTTGCGGTCGCAATCGGTCCGCGATGTCCAGCCGCCCGAGGATCTTGATACGCGACACGACGCGGTTGAGGGCCGACATCGGCATGCCCATGTACTTGAACAGGACACCATCCACCCGAAACCGAACGGTCCCGACTCCACGACCAGCTTCGAGGTGGATATCGCTTGCGCGGTGCGCGATCGCATCTCGCAAGATCAAATTGGTGAGTTTGACTACAGGACCGGATTCGATGGCGTCGGCACCGAGGACCTCAGGTTCCGCCTCGTCGAGAATGCGTACCGCATCCACCACATCCGGATCCACTGTGCTAACGAGCGCTTCGAGCACCCGGTCTGGGGAGTACCCCGCGTCGATCTCGCGGTCCAGTTCGCTAGGAGGCGCGACTTCGAACAGTGGAGTCCGGCCGGACGCGAATCCCAATGCCTTCTCCGCGTCTAAATCCATCGGATCGCTGGTTGCGACGATGAGATTGCGGTCGTCTTCTCGGAGTGGAAACACGCTGAAGCGCTCGGCCAGATCTTGTGGTACGAGCTTCAGCGCGCGGGCCTCGGCGGTGCTGAAATCGGCCGCCTGCAGGCGAAAATGTGCAGCGACGACCCTGGCGAGCTCGGTGCCCGTCAACCCACACGCGTTCTCCGCCAGACGCCACACCTCCGCGACGTCGAGCCCCGACTCCAGTTCCAATTCCTGTGACCCGTTGAGACCGGCACCTTGGATGACTTTTTGCATCCAGTGCCTGGACACCATGACCTTATCCATATGCTGGCTCCCGTGGCGTGGCGGCTTCCAGTTGCTGTACAACCGCCGTGTACGCTTGTTCGACGTCGGGCATTAGCGTGCCCGCTTTGGCCAAATCGGCGCATTCGCCCGCATCCTCGAGTTCTTGCAGAAGATCGGCGAGCCTTTGGGCCATGATCGTTCGCGCTGCGGACTTGAACGCGTGAGCGCACGCCTCGACGGCAGCGGCGTCAGACGTGGCCACCGCCTGACCCAAGGCCACTATGCGCTCTGGCGCGTCTTGTAGAAACGTGTCCAGGAGTGCGCCAATCGCATCTTCGACTCCGGCTTCTCGCATGGACCGCCGGAACTGTTCGAGATCGACCGGTTCACCGGACGCGTCATCCTCTCCCCCGCGCGATGGCTCGGTTCCCATGATCACACCCCAACCTTCGACTGCAGCGAATAGTTCGTGGGGCTTGAACGGCTTTGGCAGGTAGCCGGTCATGCCCGCCGCCAGGCATCGGTCGCGTTCACCCGACATGGCGTGAGCAGTCATGGCAACGATCGGCAACTGCGCCAGGTGCTCGATCTCGCGAATGGCCCGACTCGCCGACAGACCATCCAAGTGCGGCATTTGAATGTCCATCAAGACCAAGTCGTACTCTTTCGAGCTGACGGCATTGACCGCAGCTTTCCCGTCACCAACGATGTCCACGCTGTGGCCGCGTTTTCGCAGCATGGCGGCAGCTACTTCCTGATTGACGGGGTTGTCCTCCGCGAGCAGCACGCGTACGCGCCGCCGCGTCTCCTCGATGGAATGCCGCGTGATGAGCTCGCTGCGGTCGGTGGAAAGACCCGCCATCATGGCGGCGGCGGCTTCCAACAAGTCGACCCGTGAAACCGGCTTGGTGAGATACGCCGCAATCCCCAGCTCACGGCATCGCTGACCATCGCCGCGCTGGCCGGCCGAGGTGAGCATCATGACACGCATGCCGGAGAGTTCGGGCAGTTCGTGAACTGTCCGGGCGAGGTCGAACCCGTCCCGGTCCGGCATATATCCGTCGATGATCGCGAAGTGATACGGCGCTTCCGTGACCGACGCTCGCATCATGGCCAGGCCGGAATCAGCGTCGGGCGCTTCGTCGACGGTGACTCCTGCGGTGGCTAACATCCCGCGAACGATGCGTCGGTTGGTCGGATTGTCGTCCACCACAATGCTACGCAAATTCTCTAGCCGCCCGAGGGCTGGTGGAGATGCGGCGCCCTCGGCCTCCGATTCGACGTTGAGTGGGATTGTAAAGGTGAACTCACTGCCTTCATCTTCCTTACTAGTGACGCACAGCTCACCCCCCATCATACGAACGATCCTCCGTGCGATGGCGAGCCCCAGGCCAGTGCCTCCGTAGCGACGCGTGGTGGACACATCTGCCTGAGTGAAATCATCAAAGATGAACTGCAGCTTCTCCGGCGGAATTCCGATGCCGGTATCTCGAACCGAGAATGCGATGACTGTTGCGTCGTCAGAAGAACTCACGGCCGAGGCGGTAACGACGATTTCGCCTTCGTGCGTGAACTTCACGGAATTGCTCACCAAGTTTGTGACGACCTGCCGTAAGCGCCCAGGATCGCCGCGCACGAGTCGTGGCACGTTGGTCGCCACATCATAGAGAAGTTCAACGCCGCGACTGGCTGCGCGTGGTGCCAAGAGGCGCACCGAAGAGTCCATGAGACTCACTAAGTCGAACGGGATCTCTTCGAATTCCAGATTGCCGGCCTCGATCTTCGAAAAGTCAAGTATGTCATTGATGATGTTCAGCAAAGCTTCCGCTGAGCTTCGCGCGAGATCGGCGGAGCGAACCTGCTCCGAAGTCAATGGCGTATCCATGAGCAACTCGAGCATGCCGAGAACACCGTTCATGGGTGTCCGGATCTCATGACTCATGTTGGCAAGGAACGCACTCTTTGCCTCCGCGGCGCGCTCGGCCTCATCGCGTGCTCGCACGAGCGCTTCGCGCGCAGCTGCGCGCTCGGAGACGTCACGCGCAATGCCATGAGCCCCAACAATGTCACCGGCAGCGTTGGTGAGCGGCCTAGCTGAAAAACTCAGATGCTTCGATTCGCCATTGCCGGCTCGGTGGACAGTCTCGTGATCGACCAGCTCCGCCCCTGCAAGGAGTCGCGACAGGGCCTCTTTGTCTCGTTCGGCATGCGAGGGATCGGTCTGCTCAACAAACGGCCTCCCCAGAAGCTGGGCCGGCGTGACACCGTAAATGCGCTGGCAGGCAGCGTTTAAGAACGTCCAGTTTTCCTCACGATCCACCTTCCACACGAGATCGGATGCTGATTCCACGAGGCTGCGATACTGCTCTTCGGCGTCCCGCAATGCCTGCTGAGCCCTTTTCATGTCTGAGATATCGTCGTACAGCACGAGCACGACATCATCATCGATGGCATGCACCCGAGCCGAAGAGCCTCGCACCGGGATCTGACGGCCATCGCGTCGACACCTGACGAGTTCATTGCTCGCCACCACACCATCGTGATCCTGCCGGTCCAGCTCCCGGGCCAGAGATGATTCGTCCGACGGCACGATCAGTTCACGGAGATCCTGACCAATAGCTTCCTCCGCCGTATACCCGAAGAGCTTTTCGAATGCCGGGTTGATACCGAGGACGCGTCCCGACTGGTGCACCGTAGCAATCGCGCTCGGAGCGCTGGTGAGAAGAGCGTCGAGAAATCGCCGCTCCCGTGCCGCTTCAGCTTCGCTGAACTCGAGGCGGGCCGATGTCATGAGCTGCGCACACAGTGTGCGGTGACCACGGCGATAGATCACCACCAGCGTGGCGGCGAAGAGGGCGATCAGCGCAATAGCGGCGAGGTGGGGGCGAGTGATCCCCGCGGCAACGATCCCTAATGAAAGCGGCACGAGAAGCGCACTGGTGTACGCATAAAAACTCTTCGGGTCCGCCACGAGCGTCGCCGTCCCACCGGCGGCAAGTCCTGCAAACACTACCATGATGAGAGCGAAATACTCGAACGGCATGACTGGGGCGACGACGGCCGCCCCTGCCCCCCAAGCCAGGCCGGCCGCCAAGACACTGCTGCGGACCATTCTGGTGCGATACGCGGGGGGGTGTTGATTCTGGGCGAGATGCTGTCGCACGACGGCACGCGCGACAGTCGCCGCGGCGACAGCCGACAGCCACGGGACCAGCACCAACGGCCTGGCCACCTCCCACACCAGGATAGCAACCACCGTCAACAGCGCGAGGTGCGCAACTTCGCCCATTGGACTCTCGAACAAGAGACGGCGGGCGAGAGCCCCATTTACCTGGGCTACAATACGGTCGGCGGAATCTCCGTCCAGCTCTTGGTCCGAAGGTCGTCGCGTGAGCAATGACGGCCGCGATCGCCGCTCCGAGCGATCCTTCGCCGGCACCAGCGGCTGGTCCTCGGTGCAATCGTTCTGTGCGCTGCTCAAACTCGGCCGAGCAGCGTCGTACTGCGTACCCTCAATCTCGGACATCGTCACTCCGCGCCAGCTCCTCTCCGAGCAATTCTGCAATACGATTGAGCACTTCTGGGCCGTCATAGAAGCCAGTGGCCAATCGCCGGCGAACCTCGACCACACGATCCGAAATCGGCGCTGTGTCTGGTGTCAACGCCCCATCGCTGGTCTCATGCCTTGCCACAGCTGACTCACCGTCCGGATGGTGAATTGGGGGCTCCACACTGACCACCGAATCGGAGCACGATCGCTGGTTTTCCTTCAAGGAAGGGCGCTGGTCGCTCCGTAACGGTTTTAGAGGCATGAAGTTGGCTGCCAAGAACGGTTGATGCTGAACCGAGATGATTCTCTCATCGCCACCAGGTCTGAAGTGGGTTCCACTGTCGGCGATTATCGGCGGAGACGCGGCAGGACTTGAGCTTGGCGGGGGAGCCACGCACGGGTTGGTCCCTCTTGCCAACTACGGTACTCGGCGGGCCACCCGAGTGTGGACAGGACCCAAGCAAGCCACCGTGGGTACGGGAACCGGTTGCTATGAGAATGGCTATGTCATAGCGTTCGGAAACGAGACTATTCTTGAGGAGCGTACGATCGAACAACCGACTATGGCTACGATCTTATATGTCGATGACGAACCGTCGGTTGCCGTGCTCGTCGAGCGTGCACTTCGGGAACTCGGTCACGAGCCGGTGCTCGCGAACAGCGTAACCGAGGCGCTGAAAGTGGTTGAATTGAAGGCGCCGGATCTCATCATCAGCGACTACTCAATGCCTAACGAAACGGCGCTGGACCTGTTACGTCGTCTTCGGGAGGGCAGTCACGAGATTCCTGTCATCATCTTGACCGGATACGGTAGCGTCGAGAATGCAGTCACACTGATGCGCCATGGTGCGGTCGACTACTTGACCAAACCCGTCCGATCCGAGTCCCTGCGTATAGCGGTGAACCAGGCGCTGCAAGTCGTCCGACTCCGGCGAGAGAACGAAGCCTTCCGCCGTGAGCTGCGTTCGCTGCGAAAACAACGCGCTATCGTGGGAGAAAGCGAGGCACTTCGCCACGTGCTCGACGTGGTGGCGACCGTCGCTCCGACCCGGGCGACGGTGCTGCTCCAAGGAGAGTCCGGGACCGGCAAAGAGCTCTTCGCCCGTGCGCTGCATGATGCAAGCCCTCGCTCGGACAAACCATTCATTATTCTCAATTGCGCAGCCATGCCAAGCAACCTGGTAGAAAGCGCGTTGTTCGGTCACGAAAAAGGGGCCTTCACGGGAGCGACCTCGCGCTCTCGGGGAGCGTTTGAACGCGCCGATGGCGGTACGCTGCTCCTCGACGAAATCTCCGAGATGCACCTCGACTTGCAGGCCAAGTTGTTACGTGTTGTTCAGGAGCAGGAGTTTGAGCGAGTTGGCGGACAGGAAACGCTCAGAGTCGATGTGCGGATCATCGCGACCACCAACCGGAACCTCGAAGACGAGGTCAGTGCTGGCCGATTCCGCTCAGACCTTTTTTACCGACTGAGTGTCGTGCCCATACGCACCCCCGCGCTGCGAGAGCGCAAGGCCGACATTCCCCTCCTGGCGAACTATTTCCTCAAACGGGCCGCGGAGCAAGAGGGAAAAGAGCCATCGTCCATCGATCAAAGTGCCATTGATCGGCTCGTCGGCTATGACTGGCCGGGGAACGTGCGTGAGCTGGCGCACGCCGTCGAGCGGGCGTGGATCTTGTCCGGTGGCCGCCGGCTTCAGGTCGACGACTTTCATCTTCCTGTGTCCCATCAAGCAAGTGAGGAAACTCCGGATGCTGCTCGCCTCCCCACAAACCTCCAGGAACTCGAGCGCCTCGCCATAGACCGCGCGCTTCAGGAAACGGGCGGGCACCGCGCTCGTGCCGCCAAGCTCCTCGGAATCTCCGAACGGACTCTACGCAACAAGCTGAATCGGGGGCGAGCGTCTTCACCCACCCCCGCCCAAAGGCAGTGACCGGAATCATCGTCCGGTAGTTGACGGCAGTTTCTTCCGGCGCGGAAGAGCTGCCTTTCCGTTCTGATCCCCAGCACGCTTCACGCACTTCCCTCCACAGCACGCGTAATTCTCAGCGGGACAATGGATTGCATCTGAAAGCCCCCTCTGGTCGGGTGGTCTGTGATGCGTCGGTATGCCGATTGCCTTCTCCCCCCCCGGCCAGATGACTCCGGAGACGGATGTGGACGCACCCCAAGGCGACAAGAGCACATCACGATCGCACACACCGACCTGCGATCATGAGCCCCATGTGGAGCGTGGCTACTCGTATCTGGAGCGCCCAGACCGCGCGGTACTCGCCGCACATGCGAGACGGGAGCCCGTCGTACTCGTGCTCGGCAGCGGTAAGGGTGGGGCGGGGGCTTCCGTTCTCACCGTCATGTGCGGTGCCCACGTTGCGCAGACAGGGCGCCGCGTTCTGCTGCTGGACGGATCACAGAACCTCGGCAACCTGCATGTGCTGTTGGGCGTGCCGCCGTGTGGCTCTTTACACGGTGTTCTGACCGGTGCGGCCCTACCCGAGTCACTGGTGCAGAAGGTGGCGCACAATTTATGGCTGCTGCCTGCGAACTCCGGTGACGAAGCGATCTACGCGCTCAGCGCGATGGACCGTGCCCGCCTCCACTACCAACTCAGCACCCTGTACGACGGCTTCGATTCTGTAATCGTCGATGCCGGTCCAGGTCTCGAGAGCGTCGTGCGAGCCTCAGCCATGGGTGCCAGCCGACTCGTGGTTGTGCTGCTGTCGGATGACTCGGCGATCACGAACTCCCACGCACTGATCAAGATCGTTGGCCACCAACTACCCCAGTTACCGATCCACGTGATTGCCAATCGAACGCATGATCCCTCCGAAGGGACGGTGGCGTTTGAGAAGCTGACTCGTCTGTGCGAGGGTGGCCGCCATCGAGAGCTCGATTATCTCGGAAGCCTTCCGAGCGATTCGCCAGTGCGGTTCGAACGTCGAACTCACAATCAGGTCGTTGAGCTGCATGCCGTTGGATCCGCGGCTGAGGCCTTGTGGCCGATCATCGCTGATCATCCTTGGATCTTCGGTCTCGAAAGCCGGTTGGTCCGGTCATCCCCAGAGAAAGACGTACCATGAAACCACAAAACGAAGAACTGTGGCGGCGCTACCGAGAAAATGGGGACGGCGATGCGAGATCCCAGCTACTGGAGAGACACCTACGGCTCGTTCACAGTTGTGCAATTCGTGTCGCCAAAAGCACACGGCACACGCTAGAGGTCGAGGATCTCGTGAGCTCCGGCACCCTTGGGTTATTACAGGCCCTCGAGAGCTTTGATCTCGCGCGCGGTGTCGCCTTTAGCACGTACGCAATGCGGCGGATCCACGGGGCCATTCTCGACGAATTACGAAGTCGCGACTGGATGACGCGGGCAGGACGCAGTCGTGCTCGCCGATTTGCGCAAGTCGCGGATCGGTTGGAGACTCGGCTCCGACGGCCTCCAGATCACAGCGAGATTGCCTTGGCGCTCGGGGTGACCATGAGCGACTACTGGCGTTTCTGGGCGGACCTTGCACGGCAACGGGTCGTTTCGCTGAGTGAGCCGACACCAAATACGCAGCACTCCCATTCGCTCGAGGAGACCATTTCGGGTCGTGAGGAGGATCCATTGAAATCGGTGATCGCTGATGAGCGGCGCGCGCAACTCGCCAAGGCGCTACGGGACCTCCCGACACGTGATCGTCAGGTCCTCGCCCTCCATTATTACGAGGGACTCAACCTCCGTCAGATTGGTGAAGTCTTTAAGATCACAGAGAGTCGAGTGTCTCAGATCAGACGCCGTGCCCTCGAGCGCCTCCGCGAAAGCCCGGTCTTGGCTGCTTCACCCGCTTGAGGCGCTGGTGTGGCTCTTGACCGGCCGCGGAAACGAAAGAGGAGGGCACCCGCTCGGGTGGCCGACCGTTCCACCGTCGTTCCGTTGTCCTGCCCTCAAGCATCTCTCGAGCAGTTGGTTGAGCTTTTTCGGCCTGGCACTGGTCGACGATCGGATTGGCTAGTACGAGCCGGGCCAAACGGCCGGAAGCCGTCGCCGCACAGGTAATTGCGACACCCCTGAAAAACTGTGACCTACCCGCACGAAGGAGTCGAAGCCGAGTTTGTTGCCGGCCGTCGACACAGAGGGTGCCATGCGCTGCAAGATGGCGTGTTCAGTCAGACGATGTATGCTCTGTCACACGAGATGGAGCGCGGCTACTGAGCAGACGGTTCCGGAGATTCTATACGAATGGAGTAGGTCGCGTGCGAACTCAATTCAGGCGGGTAGCAGAGGAACCTCCACGACGAAGCGAGCACCATCGGAATCCCCTGGCTTGTATTCGGCATCGAGCGTTCCACCAAATCGCTCGACCAGAGCACGAGCGGCCGGCAAGCCGATTCCCAGATGATCCTCGCCCCGAGTCGTGAAAAAAGGCTGGAAGATTCTGTCGCGCACGGGAGGTGCAATGCCAGGCCCGTTGTCCTCGACGCGAATCAGGACACGGTCGCCCGCCTGAGAGGCAGCAACCACGATCTTTGCGTCGTCCTGCCACCCAATGGCCTCTTTGGCGTTCTTGATCAACGTTAGCAGAACCATCTGTAGGTCATGTCGATAGATCTCGGCGGGGCGCATGACCCCCGCGAGTTCAAGTCGTACGGCGACGTTTGGTAGACGCTTCTGGTAACGTTGCCAAACATGGACCGTGCGCATTACAACTTCGATGACAGCTGGCTCGTCCTCGGTCTTAGGTAGTCCCAGCGTACGAAGGGCTTCCGTCGCATCTGTGAGCCGATCGCGCGCCCACCGAAGCGCCTTGACGACTTCAGCCGATTCCCGGTCCGACAACTCTCGTGACGATGGCTCTCCAAGGGCCATGGCCTGCCCCACATTGCTCAGCTCGTGTGCCAAGCCCGGCATGAGGCTCTCATAAATGGAAGCCCGTGTCGCAGCGATGAGCACCTCCGGTAGACGGGGGTCATCTGCAAGGACGGCCGTCGAGGTAGCTTCGCCCGAAGCGGTTCGTGTCATGCTCTTGGTGCCTGCATACGTGATCAAGGTCAGTTTCTACGCTATGTAACCCCTGCCCAAAAAGCAATTAGTGACGAGCAGTGGCGCCCTGTCCAAGACCGGCTTAGCCGCCCGTCCGTCCGCCAGGCCTCCCGGCGTCCCCTTCCGACCTGGCGGCCCTTCCAACCTACCTTCTACCGTCCGCCCGTGCGTCTTTCAACAAACTTCTCGATCAGCTGATTGAACTCTTCCGGACGGTCCATTTGGAGCCAATGGCTTACGCCGTGGATCGTTTCGTTGGGAAGCTCCGGGATGAGGTTGTGCAGGCTATACGGGAAGTCGTTGCCTGGTGTGGTGATGGAGAGCACACGGCCGCGGTAGCTTTGCAGCGGGGTGACGGGGTCGTACGCGAGCATGGCGGCGAAGCCACCCACGACGGTTTCGCGGGGCGTCCCGCGAAGGTCTTCCATCACTCGGTCGTGTGTCGCCGGCTGTGCCTCAATGAGGATATCCTGCCAGAATCCGCGCACGGTCTCCTCGTACTGCTCCGACTGAATCGCCTTCTTGAACGCCGTTGTCTCTTCTTGCGGAGCCTGCCGTTGATCGCCGATCGGATCGGCCAGTATGAGCCCGACCAGCTGGTTGGGAACCGTTGCAGCACACGTGATTGCGACACCTCCGCCAAAGCTGTGACCCACGAGCACGAACTTGCCGAGGCCGAGGTGGTTGGCAGTGGATAAGACGTCGTTCGCGACCCGTTGAAAGGAAAGACCTTCGGTCCACGGTGTCGGATTGTCGCCATGTCCTAACAGATCGATGGCGGCAACTCTGTGGTGACGTGCGAAATGCGTGACCTGCTGTTGCCAGTGGAAGCGGGTCCCGGCCAACGAGTGCAGAAAGACCAGCGGTGGATTACCCGTGCCGGTGTCGAAAACGTAGGGCAGTTGGCGCTTCATCGTTTCTTCCGCGCCGCTTGGGACGTCGAGGCTGCGCCCGTTTCCTTGAGTGCCCGCGCCTGTTGCAGATCGATGTCTTTTGCCACCGCTGGTGGCCAGGCCCCCATCTGGATCTGCAGATCGATCATCACCCGCTCGTTCTGGATGCGTTTCCTCGTGGCAGCATCGATCACCTTTTGCTCGACGGCTTCCACGAGCTCGTCGGCGTCGAGCCACACGGGATCACCCTCCACCGGTTGCCAGAGGTCGAGGAACAGATCGCTCGCCCTCCAACCCGCTGTCGAGATCTCAACCGGCGTAATCAGGTTCGTGTACCAGCCGGTGTGATTTTCGTCCCGATCATGAAATCGTCCGACATCGTGCCACTTCTCGGGAAACACGTACCAGATCATTGGGGCGCCGCTTTGATGGATCACGCTCTCGCCAGCGCGCAGGTCGGCACCTGCAAAATCCTCCGAAAGGAGGACTTTGACGTCGGGCCGGTCGAGCACCAGCCATTGGTGAAACACGCTTGTCGACTTTCCGGGACGGTGGTACTCGTAGCGGATGAGCTCAGACACGGATTTCTACTCCGTTGCTGGTGTAAAGTGTCGCCTGGATGGCAGATGCAACAAGAGTATATTGCCACATCGTATGCCGTCGAAACCCCGGGGAATCACAACCAGACGTTTCGCGCTGTCCTCTCTCATCGGGACGGTGCTGCTGATAGGCTGCAGCACCGATTTCGACGATGCGCTACGAGAGGCCCTCCAAGAGCGAATCGATGACAGCAGCGCGGAAATCGTGAGTATCTACTTTCACGATCTGAACACGGGCGATTCTGTAATAATGAATGGTGATGTGCGCATGCACGCCGCTAGCACCATGAAGGTGCCTGTGATGATCCAGGTTTTTCGGGATGCTTCAGCTGGCTGGTACGGCTTGGACGATAGTTTGCAAGTGACCGACAGGTTTCGGTCTATCGTCGATGGCTCTCCATATGCACTGTCGATAGCGAGCGACAGCGACAGCTCCCTGTATAAACGGCTTGGCGACATGGCGTCAGTACGAGAGCTCACGGAGCTGATGATCACCGTATCGAGCAACTTGGCCACAAATATCCTCATTCAGAAGGTGGGCGCGCCGCGGGTCCAGCATACCATGCGTGAGCTGGGAGCGGACTCCATTGAGGTGCTCCGTGGTGTCGAGGACATCAAGGCGTTCGAGGCAGGAATGAGCAACACCACTACCGCTCGCGACCTCGGTGTCATCATGGCAGCGATCGCACTTGGAGACGCGGCGAACGATGAATCCAACCAAGCCATGTTGGAGATCTTGTGGCGGCAGCGGTTCAACGACGGCATTCCCGCCGGGTTGCCTCCCGAAGCCAAGGTCGCCCACAAGACGGGGCTGATTACGCGCATCAATCACGATGCGGCGATCGTTGAGATCGCCGATGGCCGCCGATACGTTCTCGTCGTCCTGGTGCGGGGGATCGACGAGCCGACAGTCTCGGACACGTTGATAGCCGATCTTTCGCGGATCGTGTACGAGCATGTTAGCCGAACGAACTGAGCGGCGGCTTTATCGCATACGGCCCGCTGTTCATGATCTGCTGCTCGCGGGGGCCCTCCTCGGCTGCGCTGGCGGAGCTGAGCATGGCGCTTCGGACGGGCAAGACGCGCCCAGTCTGGGAGCTGGTGATTCCCCGTCCGTTGACCGGACAATCGTTCCCCGAGAGCGGTTCGGAGCGATTCAAGAAACGACGAGTCGGTCGGAGCTTGAGGGCATTTTTGGAAAGGCCAACGTCCAAGACGGCTGGATCTACCTGGCCGAAGGGTTTTGCGTGCCAGGAACCCTCGTGTTTCCTGGCGATGTCGACGAGCTCGAGCTGACGTGGAGTACGGATGAACGGGTCGCGCCCGCAACCGTGCGAGTTCGGAACGCCGGTGGTCACTGGGCTACCGCGGATGGAGTTCGCATCGGGACCACACTCGAGGAGTTGGAGCAGCTACGAGGCGGACCGCTCGAGTTCGGGGGGTTTGGGTGGGACTACGGAGGTGGGACCCGCTGGAATGGCCTCAGCTTGCGGCTCGCCCCCGACGCTAGCGACTATCGACGCTTCGCCGAGGAGCCCGAATTTCGGGAGATCCTCGGTGAACGAACGGTTCGCTCAGACCACGCCTTGATTCGGAAGATGACGGTCCGCGTTGAACTGATCGAGCTTGCGTGGTCCTATCCAGAGGATGAACAGGAGTGCCCAGAGGGTGCATTTAGAGGGAGAAGGTGACCACGGACGGGCGGGCGCAGGCTTGCAGCCCCTGCTTGATCTTCCGTTGGAACTGCGAGTACCATCCGGGGTTGGAAATGAGGCCATGATCCAGCCATCGTTGAGGGCGAGCCTACGCTCAAAGGTCCGATCGATCTCTCGGGCCTTGTTGCTGTTGTGCGCGTTCGCCCCGGTCAGCCTCACGGCGCAGCAACCCGCTGGCACCGCGCTCACCGGTGTGGTGTTTGGCCCGCGTGGTGAACCCTTGTACCACGTCCAGGTATTGCTGGACGCCGTTGACCTCGTCGCGCTCACCGATTCGAGTGGCATTTTCCGCGTCGAGGGCATCACGCCTGGACCGCACACCCTGACGTTCACCAAGCCGGGCTTCGAGGCGCGGAGCTACCGCTTCACCCTCCCCAATCAGCCGCAGCCAGATATCGATCTCGGGGCTCTGATGCTCGATCGGTTACGTGAGTCCCTCACCACAGTCACCGGAACGGTGGTGGACAGTATGACGGTGGAGCCCGTGGCAGCCGCACAGGTGGGATTGGATGGCGAGGTGGAAGTCATCAGTGACGCAAACGGCGTGTTCCGCGTTGACGCAGTCCGGGCGGGGTTTCACACGCTCGCGGTGCGGCGCATTGGATACGAACCAACGTTTGTGGACTTCGAGATTCCAACGGGCCAAGCTCGTGTCAATCTGATAGTCAAGGTGAAGGCGCTTCCCACGCAGCTTGCCGAGGTCGTCGTCGAGGGTGAGCGCACCATCTACAGCAGCGGAAAGCTTCGGGAGTTTTATGACCGTATGTCATCGGGGTTCGGGCATTTCATTACGCGATCGGCGATCGAAAAGAGTTCGGCACGCGTTCCCACCGAGCTCTTATACGGTGTCCCCGGATTGCAAGTCATTCCCGGTGCGTTTGGCAGAAATACGATTCGATTGGCACGTGTCACGACCGGATGTCGTTCACCCCGCGTGTTTGTCGACGGCGCTCTGATTCGAGGAGCCGACATTGATGAAATGTTGAATCCGCAAGACATCGCTGGGATCGAGATCTACACTCGCGGGACAGAGGTCCCGCCCACATTCAATATTCAGGGTGCGGCGTCTTGCGGGGTGATCGTCATATGGACGATGTAGTCGGAAGGGGACTCGTCGTGCATCAGTTGAAGCGTCTTTTGGCGCTCGCGCTGGTGTTGCTTTATTCGGCGTCGTTGCACGCCCAGGCCGCGCCTGATCCGGTGCTGTTTGGCACCGTGTATGGAGAGGACCACCGGCCACTGGCAGGTGCGCAGGTAGTGGTGGATGAAGATCTGGTGGCCTACACCGGGGCTGATGGAAACTTTCGAGTCAGCAGTGTTGGGGAAGGCCGGCACGTACTCACCGTGTCGGCAACAGGATTCCGGACACGCAGCTTCCGCTTTGTCGTTCACGAAGCTTCACCGCCAGAGATCGATCTCGGTGCGGTCATCATGGTGGTGTCCGCCAGGAACACCTCGGTGCTCGGGGTGGTCCGTGACGCCTCCACAGGGCAGCCGATTCCCGCGGCCGTGATTACTATCGACGGCACCGTCACCGTCGCCACGAACGTGACTGGAAGTTTCCGCGTCACTGAGCTCGCCTCCGGCCGGCACCTGGTTCACGTCAAGCGCATCGGCTATAAGCGCGCAGTGGTGAACGTGGATCTTCCTGACAATCAGACCGGTGTTGAGCTCGATATCCGGTTGGAACCGGTACCGGTCGAACTCCCGGCGGTGGTCGTAGAAGGGGAGCGAACCCTCTATGCCTACGGGCGGTTAAAGGATTTCTACGAAAGGCGGAGCCGGGGCGTGGGGCATTTCATTACCCGGTGGGATATCGAAAAACGGCTTCCGCGCGTTGCCACGGATGTTTTGCGGGGTATCGGTAGTCTTCGAATCACGCCGGGGCCTCTTGGACTCAACCAGATCGAGCTCGCCGACCCAAGCATGTCGTGCCGCTCGCCAATCTATTTTCTCGACGGCACGCTCATTCGGGCCAATTCACTCGACGAGGTTCTCACCCCGCAAGACATCGAGGGCATAGAGATCTATACGCGCATCTCGGAAATTCCGCTGGAGTTCAGCCTGCAAAGCGGATCTGCGTGCGGCGTGATCGCGGTGTGGACGCGGTAACTACAGGTGACTGCCGTGGGAGTAATCAGGTCCTTGCCTACATAGACGGGTGGCGGAGCGGGCCTTAGTGAGCGGTTGAGTTGTTTGCGATGCCAGTGCGCCGAGCGAGCTCAGCCCGCGGAGGCACTTGTCCACGGCGGAGCCGAAAGATCACAGAGACTCACCCGGGCGGCAGCGGTGGTTCGATGTCTTTGTCGCGCACGCGAGGCTGATCGGCGGCGTCCGCCGCTTCCTTCGTAAGTGCCCGTCTGCGCGCCCGACCTCGCATATAGGCCGAGACACCGCCTAGCCCCACGCCGATGAGCAGTGGCACCAGCGCGATCAACGCGACGCTTGCCCGCACCTCCCAGATCAGAAAGTCAACCGGCACCGCATCCAGGTTCTGCAACGCGAATATGAGTACTAGGGCGGTCACGACGACCGCCCCGATGTACCGCAGCCGATTCATATGGTCGCCTCTCGACCCGTTCCCGTTCGGTCAGCTCGTAGGCGTGGGCACGCCGAACTGCTGAATCCTGAAGGACGGTGCTTGGTAGTCCTTGGGTAGATAGTCCGCTGGTATCGTGACCTGGTTTCCATCCCGTGCCGCGCGGTAGTGCGGTGACAGAATCTCCACACCCGCCTCATTGAATCTGTCCTGAATGTTCTGGTGCAGCTCCGAATAGGTTCGCGCCATCACGTTCGGATTCTCGGTGTACGCGTTCAGCTCGTAACTCACGTAGAAATCGTCCAGGCTCGTTTGCAGGACGAACGGCTTCGGGTTGTCGAGGATTGCCTCGGTGGCGTCCGCTGCGGCGAGCAACAATTCGTGGACCTGACGCCAAGGCACGTCGTAGCCGATGGTAACACCGGTGTGCAGAACGACGCCCCCCTCCTTGGCCGTTGAGCTGTAATTGATGATGTGGCTCGACAAAACCATGGAATTGGGAATCGTGATATCCACGTTCTTGACCGTTCGAACGCGAGTCACCAGCAACGTCTTTTCGATGATGTCGCCGACCGTGTCCGCGATCTTTACTCGATCACCGAGCTGAAATGGCCTCATGTACGTCATCACCACCCCTGCCACGATGTTCGCGATGGCAGATGAGGATCCAAAGGAGATCACGACGCCGACGAACACCGAAATACCTTTGAAGGCGGCCGTGTCCGATCCCGGCAAGTATGGATAGATGACGATGATACCGAAGATGATTACCAGGAACCGAACGATCTTATACGTTGGCTGGGACCATTCTTTGTAAAATCCCGGAAAAGTGATCGCCCCTCGCTCGATCCCGTTGAAGAACAGGTGAATGAACTTGAGGGTGTAGTAAATGACCACCACGATCACCGCGATCGTGAAGAGGTCCGGTAGGTAGTTGACAAACGCCGTCCCAAATTGCTGCAGCGGATCGAGGACGTACTCGACAATCCGGCGCGAGAGGTTCCTCGTCCACGGAAAGAAGCTCAGCACCAGCGGCACGAAGATGTAGAGCACGACGACGACGGCCGCTACGCGCAGGACCTTTGCGATCCCCATGAGCGTGTCTGTCAACCGATCGGCGGAGAGCAGCTCCAGCCGTTGGATCTTGATGGCCGGAATGCGAGTCGTCCGCCATGCCTCCAGCCTCCGATAGACTGCCGGAAAGAGGAAGTTCATGAATCGGAACAGGAACACGAGTCCGGCCGCCGCGACGATTGTGAGGAACAACCCCCACAGAATGCTCTTGATCGTCGCCAGCACTTCTCGGCTCTGCATCGCTTCCTGGATCCGCGCGGCGTACTGCTCGCCGAGTACTGCGCGAGAGAGACCTGCTTCGGCAGCGTCCCGATCGGTGATGGTCATCAAGACAAAATCGCCCACGCGGACGTCCGTCACTCCTGCGCTGTCAGCTACCGTAACAGAGGCAGCCCTTGCCATGGGGTCGTTTGCGAGACTGTCGATCCGACGCGCGAGTGCTTCCGCTCGTTCGGTGGGTGTGAACGGACCGAGTGTTCCAAACACGCTAAAGAGGGTGTCACCGCGAAACACAACGGCTGCCCCGACGGATTGTGGCGCGGCGACCTGCGTGGTGTCCGCTCGAGTCGTGTCGGTCTGCGCGACAGTCGAAGAGGCAAAACCCACCACAAGCGTGACGCAGACCGCGATGATTGCCAGTCGTGAGCGGAGACGGTGTGTACAAAGAGTGCTGATCATGGTGCCACCTGTTCTGATGAATCTGTCCGACATGCGATGGATCAAAAGCCGAACTGAAAGTTAATGAGCAGTTGATGGTGATCCGGGGCCGCGTTGTCGGTATCGACTATGTAATTGACCTGAAACTCCGTTACGACGGTTGGCCAAACGTTGAAGCCCAAGATGATCCAGTCACTACGACCAGCGCCGTTGTCGGGCTCGAAGCCATCCCATCTCACGAGTCCCTGGATCTTGTCTGTGAACATGTAGCCGACGGTTGCGTGCAGGCCCCACGGATCCCGCTCCGCACCAACGTTCGGATCGAGCGCCGCGTAGATAATCTCCCCGGACAGAAGATACCGCCCATGTCTGACTCGGGCATCAGCGCCTAAGATTGCCCTATCGCCTGCGAAGCCGGTGACGAAGCCGCTTCCAAAGGTCGAAAGCTCGTCATTGCTAAACGCGGCGTTGACGCCGACGTCCAGCACGGTCTGTGTGCCGTCGGATCGTTCGGCCGCGCGGTGTCCGTAGAGCCTCGCCGCGTACAGCAAGTTGTCACTATCGTTCCCGTTTGGCCGTGTACCATTGCCGTTGAAGGCTCCGAGATTGAATCCGACGGTCTGCGCGGCATTGGCCGTTCGCAGTTGGATACCGATCTGTCGGCCTGGCGCAAGCGCGGTCACGACCTGGGAACGATTCACGAAGTCGATGCTAGCCGCAGACGTCAGGAACTCGTAGCTAAAGGGGGCCTTGAACTGCCCAGCGTCCACCGCAAACTGCGGGCTGAACCGGTAATACATGCGGGCATCGAGGATCGCCGGCGATGACGCGAAGTTGGTTTGCAGGAAATAGCCAAACCGCTGGTCGAGCTCGCCGTACAATGCGAGCCGAAAGTTGGAGATATTGAACCCGTTGCTGCCCGGGAATGTTCGGTCGATCTGGAAATCGGCCACCGTCTGGAGCAACACCCCTAGGCTGAGATAGTCGCGTTTGAACATCCGGGAGAGCTCATCATACAACGGTTCTTGTTGGGCATGGCCAGGCGTGCTGACTGCCGCGCTCGCGAGAACGGCCAACAAGACCAAGCGACCCCCAATGTGCAAACCACGAGATCTGTCTTTCAAATGTCAGTCCTTTCCAGAAAAAACGGCCGGAAGTCGGCGCACCACTACGCCAATCCGTTCTCCGTCCCGGTTCACGTCCTCTTGGTGTGTCGCTCCCAACGCTTTGCACCCGTCCTGCCGACAACTCCTAAATGTCCCGCGACTCACACCTCCGCGCTGACGGCCCTCGCGATGCGTGAAGTTCCGTCGTGCGGTATCAGCGAATTGCAATGTGCGTGAAGCGGAGCTGAGGCTACCCGAAACTGTTCAGCGCGCCCTCGCGCCCTCTAGTACTCTCACCCCAAGCGTGGAGTGCTCTACGAGCTCGAGAGAGCTCGCGGCGAGAACGATCTGCGACCCCGCCGCGGCAAGCTCGTCCACAAGGCGCGTATGAATCCGATCCTTGGTTATGCGCCGCTGCCGGTAATCGACGACGTAGCGCGCCGTGAACGTCATCCAGTTCTCATCCGCGACCATTGTTACCATCGGCTCCACGCGGGCATCTTCAATGCGATACTTCCGCACCATGGTCGTCCATGAACTCTTGGCAAACTCAGTGTACTCACCCACCACGTCTTTGAGTACCCGCATCAGTAGTTCCCGCACGAGTTCGTGGTTGCTCCCGTGCCGGATCGCAATCGCAAATTCGTCCCACAGGAACGGAAAGTCCGCTGAGTAGTTGACCACCGGTTCTTTGAACACAAAACTGTTTGCCACGCGGACGATCCTACCGTTGTAAAGATCGCCGTTTACCCACTGACCGCACTCCATGAGCGTGGTTCGAAGGACACCGATATCGATCACATCCCCCCGGCTTCCACCGAGCTGAATACGGTCACCAACTCGATAGAAATTCCCGAACGCGATCGCGACCCAGCCTGCGACGCTCACGATTACTTCCTGGAGTGCGAACGCGATACCAGCGCCCGCCACCCCGAACGCGACCGTGAGCGCTCGAAACTGGTTGCTGAAGATGGCAGCGAGCGCGACGAAAACCGTAACGTACCCGAGGAAGGAGATGAACTTCCGCGTTCGGTATCGCGTTTCGTTATCGTCAATGAACCGGCCCATCCACCGCTTCAGGAGCCGCACGATGACGACGACTGCCAAGATCGCGACCGTCGAGGTCACGAGCTTGCCGACCACCGGGTCGTTGAGCCACCTAGTCAGAGTCTCTTCCATCTCGTCAGCTCACGGTGTCCGTAGCGGCACGAGGTCTAGTCGTCCAGATCGCTATCATCTCTCGCTTGGCCGCTCGAACCATCGGTTCACCTCTCGCGCCGCAGCGTCTTTCGCTCCGATCCCGAAGGCAATGGCAGCAGCGACGGCAATCGCACCGAGTATCAGTGAGAAAGCGAGCGTGACGATCTCTTGGGCCACGCCTGTCTGTTGGAGC
The DNA here is from genome assembly GCA_041577295.1 of Gemmatimonadales bacterium. Classification (GTDB taxonomy): domain Bacteria; phylum Gemmatimonadota; class Gemmatimonadetes; order Gemmatimonadales; family GWC2-71-9; genus JBDHDH01. Next base: position 3,268 of record JBFGJG010000006.1, on the reverse strand, counting down.
GCCATCGCCGTTGCGAGCACAACGATGGCGACCCGTGCGGCCGACGCATACAGACCACTCCACCTGCCTTCGCCACGCGGGATCGTGCGATGCGCGAGATTGCCCAGGTACAGACCGACGCCAAAGATGACCAGGGCGAGCAAGACGCGGCTGCCGAAGGCAAAGAACTCCGTCACGAGGTCGGCGAGGGCAGCGAAGCCAAGGAGACCGGCAGCTTCGATCGCAGCGACCAACATGATAGCCACCAGCACCAAGTAGCTCGCGACTTGGGAAGGCGTGTTCGCCTCGGCGTCCGTGCCGGTTCGTAACCCCATCTTGGCCAGTAACTCGTCGAACCCGACGCCACTGAGAATATTGCTCACGAGACCCGCAACCACCCGCCCAACCAGGAACGCAATGCCCAGCAACACGGCGGCGCCGAAGATGAGCGGTACTGCTGCGAGCAACTGATTCAGCATCGTGGTGGCGGGACGGCTGATGGCATCGATCTGGAGGGTGTCAAACGCGGCGATCGCCGCCGGAATGAGCACCAGCGCGTAGGCCACGAGCCCGACGACGGCGGAGAGACTGCGAGGTCCAGCGTCGGGTCCCATTCCCGCGCGATCACCGATCCGGTCTATCCCGGCTGCAGCCAACAGGGCGGTTACGACCTGCCGCACGATTCTCGCAATGAACCAACCGATCAAGAGGATCAGCGCGGCGCCGAGGATGTTTGGTAACATCCCGAAGAGATCGTCGAACATCCCCTGCAGCGGAGAGAGGAGCCCCTCGAGTTGGAGCACGTCGAGGGCGGCTGGAAGGAGCAGGAGCAGGGGAAGCCAAAACACGACGTCCCCCAACGTGCGGCTCAGCGGCTTTTGCGTTTCGAGCCCGGCACCCTCGGCGACCTTTTCATCCAAGGAAGTGCGGGCGAGAGCTCGCGAGACGATCAAGCGCAAGACCGTGCCTATTCCCCACGCCAAGCCCATTAGCAATGCCGCGCCCACGAGCTTCGGAAGGAACGTCGTGAACTCCTGAAGCATGCTGTCCATCGGCCCCGACAACGCGGGCAGCTGTAACGTCTGAAACGCCGCGGCGAGTACAAAGGCCATCAACACGTAAAAGACGATTCGGCCTCCCCATAGACCGATCTTCGGAGCGGCCTCGCCCTCGCCCTCCAGTGCTTCGGGAACCTTCCGAGCCGCTACCGCTCGGTTGATCGCTCGGCGCACCAGTCCGGCGATCACCAGCGCGATGAACCAGCCGACCACCACGATGGCGATGGCTCCTAGGAGGCTGGGTACGTAACTGCCCATCTGATCCAGTAACTGCGTGAACATGTCCTGCACGGCTGACTCCCTTTTGGGGTGTTAGCTTGGCTCGGAGCCCCGAACCACGGTTTCCAAGAATTTGCCGTTCGGCACGAAGATGGCCTCGCCATTCGACGTGCGAATACGCGTGGTTATAGCACCAACCTCCTCGACCGCGCCAGTGTCGCTCCCCACGGTCAGCTTCATGCCAGGCGTATAGATATCGCGGGCATACACTCCCGCCACGATGTGCTTCGAGAGATCCCGCGTTCCGAGCCCCAGGGTGAGCGCCAGACCCGCCCCGCTGGCAATCAACAGAATCTCGATGACGCGACTTATTAAGACGATGTCGAGCTTCAATTGGCCGATGGCCAGGGTGGCGACCACGACGATCAGGGCGATGTGTACGAGCTTGCCGAGGGCGTCGGCATAGTCCACGCCGATGCTCTCCGCACCTCGGTGCACAGCGTCACGAACAAAGCCAGCGAGAAGTAATCCTACGACGGCAATCGCGACGGAACCGATCACATTGGGGAGGTATGCGACAAAGGATTCGATCGTTCGCGACACGTTTCCGAGGCCAAGGGTATCTGCGGCGGAGACTACGAAGGTCAACATGAAGAACCAAAAGGCGAGCTTCCCAACGATCTGCGCGGGGCTCGATTTGATACTTCCCCTTTCGAGAATGCCGTTGAGCCCGATCCTGCCGGCGGCACGATCGAACCCCATGCGGCGCAGGATGGTCGTGGCCAATCGCGCTATGCCCTTCGAAATGATGAATCCAAGTATCAGGAGGAGGATCATTCCGAAGAACCGCGGAATGAACGCACCGACCGTCACACCGAGTTGTGTTACCGATTGTGCAACGGCTTCTGCCCACTCTGCGGCCCAGTTCATGTTTCGTCCTCCTCAGGCTGTGATGAGCCCGCCCGCTCCGCGCGGGTTTGCTTCGGTCGTAGCAACAGGCTGAGTATCGCGGCGCCCACTGAGACCACGGCCAACCATGCCCGGCCAGCGCCGAACGTCACGAGATCGCGCACGCCTGCCTCCCGGCGCGAGCGAGCCAAGATGCGGTTCACTCTTTCGTCGCTGCCCTTATTGAAGTCGCGATCGTCGCCCATTGGTGTGGTCGACATCTCTTCCCCGACGCGGAACTACTCAGTAGACGACGAGAGCGCGTCGGAAAGTCACAGGGAGGCAGTTTGGGCGTCGCCGTACTCGATCCGGAAGCGCTCCTCGGCCCTGTAAAGCCGCATTTTCGTGGCGCTTAGGCCAACATCGAGAGTATCCGCGATCTCCTGGAGAGCTAGCTCGCCTACGTGACGGAGAATGAGCACTTCCCGGTCCTGCTCAGATAAGCGCTCGAGGGCAGTACCAACCGGTCCTGTCCACCCCAGCTCGATTTCGAGAGCAGGCACCGACCTCGGCTCTTCAGCAGACAGCCGCACCCGAACGGCATCCATCCGCTCGCGCCGAAGCTTCCGTTTGCGATAACGGGTCGCGCACTCGTTGCGCACGATCCGATAGAGCCAGGTTCGAAAGGTGGATCGGCCCTCGAAGCGCCGCAGCCCGTGGAACACTCGCATGAACACGTCTTGCGAGACTTCTTCGGCATCCTGGTCGCTTCCGAGATAGCGTACACAGGCCTCGAAAACCTTTGGCTCGTACCGCCGCGCCAGGATCTCGAATGCACGGGTGTTGTAGGGCAACTCTCGTCTGGCTCGTGCGACGAGCTGATCGTCACTCTGCTCATGACCGGGATGACCGAGTGCTCCGCTAGACCCGAGGGTCACCGCGCAAGATCGAACAGGGCCCACCTACGCGGATCGCGGGCTTTTGGTATCGCTGGCGTGCAAGGGCTAAATATGAAGACCCACATGGCTTAGCTCCTGAACACTCGCTTACACTTCCGAGACGACTTCTGTCAAGAAGGATGCGAGCACAAGCATCCCCCTGGGAAAAGTGGCCGTCAAGCCGAT
>JBFGJG010000005.1:0-126885 GCA_041577295.1 Gemmatimonadales bacterium | reverse complement strand
TACATCCAGCGGATGAGCAACTACTGCGAGAGCTGCCGATTCAATCCGGGGAAGCGCACGGGGGACGATGCCTGCCCTTTCACCACGTTCTATTGGGACCTGCTGATCCGGAACCACAAGCGGTTCACAGCCAACAACCGGATGAAGCTGGTGCTCAAGAACGTCGAGCGCATGGATAAGGCCGAGCGCAAGGCCGTTCAACAGCGTGCAACACACCTGCGTTCAGAGCTTGGAATTGGTTCGATCGAAGACCGACACTAGTGGCGGCTACACGGGCTCCATCCGAAACCCGAGCTCGTCGACGATGCGATTGAACCGGGTCTGCACGTCTGCTGGGCTGTCGCCTCCGAGGTTGACGATCCCGTAGCGGTAACTCGTGCCATCTTCGAGGCTCTCGAAGTCCGCGAGCGCCTGCCCGGCTGTGCATTCCAACCATACGAGCGTACCTGCAAACGCCGTCTGAATCTCCGCAACCCGCCGATCATCGGGTGCGTTGATGACCCGCATTGGCTGGAAGATGCGCAGCGGATAGCTCGACGCCGCCGCGTATTGGCCAGCGCCCCGCTGCAATGCGGGTGGTTGACCCACGGCGAGCGCCAAGGCGAGCTCGTACGTCGACGTCCCATCCACCTTTTGGTAGAGATCGGCAAACTGACCGCAGATACGCGGGTTCACCTCGATGATCCCCAGACGGTCGGTCGCCTCATCGTAGATCATCTCGATGTTGAAGAACGAGTGGTCGAGCTTCAGTGCACCAATCACCAGACGGGCAAGGTCGACCATCCGTTGCTGTAAGGGAGCCGGCAGGGCGGACGGGTAGTCGAACCGGATAAAGCTCTTCGTGTCCGGATGGGTAATGGAGTCCACGATCCCGATCACGTTGACTTCCCCGTGATGGACGAATCCTTCGACTGTAGTGAGCCGGCCGTGCAAAAGCTCTTCGGCCAGGAAATAGCTGCCGTTGATCTCGTAATCAGTCAGGCTCGTCACGAGCTGGTTGAAGATGTGCACGTAATTGACGATGAACTCAGCGACAGCTGGCCGGCGCAGGAAAGCCGTCAGGTCAGCCTCCGTTTCGAGACGCCCGGCCATGACTGAGAACGCGCCCTTCACCGGTTTGATGAAGCAGGGATAGGTCAGGGTTCGAAGACGCGGATTTGGGTCGTGCGGGTCCACCAACTCGAATTCCGGCGTCGCGTCCGGTGCGGCGTCGCGCTGAATGAGCCGCGAGTAGTACTTGTGCGACGTGCCGATGACGCGATGCGGTGGGGATCCCGGAAGTCCGAGTCTGGTGGCGATGGCGCCCGCGACGGTCGCGCCTGGATAGTCACTCGAGCTGGTGACACCGTGGATGCGTCCTTTCCACGTGGTGACCATCTCGTCGATGAAGCGCACCACATCGAAATCCCATGCGCAATCTTCATCGGTCGGTTCGGTAAAGATGAGTTCATAGTGGTCGCACCAAGCGTCACGACACGCCTGGAACTGTTTCCGGTCCCAGGAATTTGGGAAAACGACGAGGATCGAATGCTTGGTCATGAGCTGGTGGTAGTCGTGAGCACGAAGCGTGATAAATTGCGGCCCAAAACACAGTGGAATATAGACGCGGTATCAAGGATCGGGTGTCGTGCGCATCCTCGAGACGTTTCCGTTCGCCGTCCGTGAGATCGAGAACTGCTGGATTCCCATGCCGGATGGGGCCCGGCTGGCCGCGCGCATTTGGCTGCCGGAGAACGCGACCAGCCGTCCCGTCCCGGCGGTCGTGGAGTACATCCCGTATCGCAAACGCGACCGGACACGCTGGCGCGACGAGCCAATTCACCGGTATTTCGCAGGCCATGGCTACGCCGCGGTTCGGATCGACCTCCGCGGCGCGGGAGAGTCCGACGGGCTGCTGCTGGATGAGTACCTGGACCAGGAGTTGGACGACGGCGTCGCAGCCATTCGGTGGATCGCCTCACAGCCGTGGTGCACCGGTGTCGTCGGGATGATGGGCAAGTCGTGGGGCGGATTCAACGCGCTCCAGGTGGCTGCCAGACGCCCACCGGAGCTTGCGGCGATCCTCACTGTGTGCTCCACGGATGATCGCTACACCGATGACGCCCACTACATGGGCGGCTGTCTCCTAAATGAGAACCTGCTCTGGGGATCGGCCCTCCTGACGATCAACGCGCAGCCGCCCGATCCCGAGCTGGTGGGCGATCGCTGGCGCGACATGTGGCGCGAGCGCCTGGAAGAGTGCCCACTCTTCGTAGAGCAATGGCTGAGACACCCGCACCGGGACGACTACTGGAAGCACGGCTCGGTGTGCGAAGACTACGACCGCATCGCCTGTCCGGTGTTCGCCGTGGGTGGTTGGGCCGACGCCTACACCAACGCGGTGCCGCGTCTTCTTGCCGGGCTCTCCGTGCCGCGCAAGGGTCTCGTGGGCCCTTGGGCGCATCTCTACCCGCACGAGGGTGTGCCGGGTCCGGCCGTGGGTTTTCTCCAGGAGGCCGTGCGGTGGTGGGATCACTGGCTGAAGGGCGCGGACACGGGGATCATGGACGAGCCCATGTACCGCGTGTGGATGCACGAGAGTGTGGCCCCGAGGACGTACTACGATACCCGTCCGGGGCGTTGGGTGTCCGAAAGAGCCTGGCCCTCACCGCAAATCGAGCCCGTTCGGTTTTACCTGGGGGAAGGGACCCTGTCCGCCGAGCGTCCGCCGCCGGCGACCCTCTCGCTTTCCTCACCGGAGACGACCGGAACTGCCGGTGGACGGTGGTGCAGCTTTGGCGTGGAGGGTGACCTACCGGGCGACCAACGTCCCGACGACGCTCGGTCCCTCGTGTTCGAATCGGAGCCCCTGAAGGACCGACTGGAGATCCTTGGCGCGCCGAAGCTGACCGTGACGCTCAGCGCCAATCGCCCAGTTGCGATGTTAGTTGCGCGGCTCAACGACGTCGCGCCCGATGGCGCCGTGACGAGAGTGACGTTCGGTGTGCTCAACCTTACGCATCGGGACAGTCATGAGCGACCTAGCCCGCTCGAACCGGGGACGCGCTGCGTTGTGGAGCTTGCGCTCAATGATATTGCCTACGCGTTTCCGCCCGGGCACCGGATTCGCTTGGCGCTATCGACCGCGTACTGGCCCATGGTGTGGCCAGCGCCCGCACGGGTCCGCCTATCGGTCGAAACCGCGGCCGGTGAGCTGACCCTCCCCGTTCGGCCAACGAACAGCGGGGACGAGCGCCTCCGACCGTTCGAGCCACCCGAGAGCGCTCCACCGCTCGACCACACCGACCTCGAAGACGGCGGGATCCGTCGCACAGTGGGTGAGGACGCTCACGGGTTTGTAACGATCACCACGGTGCTCGACCGTACCGCGACGGGTGGTGTGGCCCTGTCCCACGTGAAGGCGATTGACTTAGCGTTTGGCCACGGCGTGATCGAGCGGTACCGGATCCACCCCGGGGATCCGCTGTCCGCGCGCGCGGAGGTGTCGCACGAGGTCGTGGCACGGCGAGGGGCCTGGTCGATCAAGATCCAAACCAGCACGGTCCTCACCGGCAGTGCGCAGGCGTTCCAGGTGGAAGCCGTCCTACGGGCGTTCGAGGGTGAGGAGATCTTCTGTGAGCGGCGCTGGAGCGCGGAGATCCCGCGAAACCTCCTATGACCTAAAGAGCGTGGCGGGGTCTGCGTCCGCGTTCCCGTCAGGCCCGGCCGGCGAGTGCCTCCAGGGCCTTCCGTTCTTTGACCACGATGACGCGTCGGGAGACCCGAATCATGTCTTCGGTGGGCAATTCGGGGCGACCGGTGGTCAGGTCCCGCCGGTCGCGAATGGTTATCGTCTTGCGTGCGACCTCGATGAAGCCCTTGGCCACGAAGTCTCGCATGGTGCGCGAGACGGTTTCCCGGCTGGCACCGATCATCTGCGCGATCATGTGGTGGGTGAGGCGTTGGATGATGGTCTCGCCGTCGGTCTCGTCTGCCATCTCGAGGAGGAGGTGGGCCACGCGCCCGGTGGCATCCAGCAGCACGAGCGATCCGATCTTGCTGTCGGCTTGCCGCAACCGCTTGCACAGGGCGCGTAACAGGCCGATGGCGACCTGTGGCATCTCTTGGAGACACCGTTGAAAGTCCTCCCGACGGAGGACGAGGAGCCGTGAATCCTCCATCGCGATGACGTGAGCCGAGCGTGGCTCGTCGTCGATCAGGGAGATCTCGCCAAAGAAATCACCCTTCTTGCGGATGGACAGAATCACTTCTCGACCGTCCTCGGCGATGAGGACCAGCTTTACCTGTCCAGACTCAACGACGTAGAGCGCATCACCGGGGTCGTCCTCGAAGACGATCACGCTGTTCTTCGGATAGGTCCGATAGCGTGCCGCCTGCATGATGCGCTGAATGTCGCCTTCGCGGAGCTGCGCGAAGAGCGGTACTTCGCGGAGGGTATCGACCATCGACGTGGGTGTAGTGGTTTGTACCATGGCGGCCGTCCGGAGCCCGTCTAGGTTAGTGGAGCTTGGCTTCAGAGTCAAATCACTGTCCCTAGAGGGCGGCCGCGGCGACCACCTCCAGAGGCGTTCCCACAGATTCTACACGGGCCTCTGGGGCTTCAGGCGCATGAGCCAAGGCCACGATAGACTTGTATCAAACGGTCGCGAGCGCAAGGGTTTGCTCGCGTGACCAGGTCCGAAAGGCAGAGAACGTGAACCGGGCGCCGAGGCCCCGCTCATTGGCGGAAGACCTCGGCGCCGGCTTCTTTCCGGCGAGCTACGGTTCCATCCGTCGAAGCTCGACGCGGCGATTCATGGCCCGACCCGAGGACGTCGAGTTCGACGCGATCGGCATATCGGGGCCGTAGCCACGGGCACGCATGCGCTCGAATGCAACGCCTTGCAGTGCGAGGAAAGCCCTCACCGACTCTGCCCGGGCGGCTGACAGCTGATGGTTGTACCCACGTGACCCGGTGCCGTCGGTATGCCCGGCGATCTCGACGTGGACGCTGGGGTTGGCCACCAGCGACTCGGCGACGCGTCGCAGGACGTTCTGGGCATCGGGTGTCAGGGCGGCGCTGTTGACCTCGAAGGTGACACCCTCCAGGATCACAGTGCGTTTGCCCTCCTCGAACAGCACCGGACACCCTGCTTCGTCGACCCGCGCACCTCGTTCAGTGTTCGGGCATTTGTCCAGGCCATCGGCCACACCATCGGCGTCGTTGTCTCTCGGGCAGCCGTTGGTGTCGACCAGCGCTCCGGCCGGTGTGTTGGGACAGGTGTCGGCCGAGTCAGACACCCCGTCGCGGTCGGTGTCCAGCGCGCATCCGGCGTCGTCCACCGCGGTGCCCACCGGCGTGTTCGGACACCGATCGGCGGAATCCGCCACACCGTCTTCATCGGCATCACGCGGACAGCCGAGGGCCGTCACTGGCTCACCAGCGGGTGTGTTGGGACAACTGTCTTGGGAGTTGGCCACGCCGTCACCGTCGGAATCCAGCGGACAGCCCGCCCCGTCAACCGACTCACCGAACCGGGTTCCCGGACACAGGTCGTCGCGATCGTGCACGCCGTCCCCGTCGGCGTCGCGGAGGTCACGTGGCCCGAACTGGAACGAGAATCCAAACTGCGCCCCGGCGTTCGTGTTGTTCGGGACCCCAGGGCTGGCATTCGCGGGAGACGGTATGTAATCCAGGGTTCCCTCGGCGCGCATGGAGACCACGTCGCTGAGGCGCAACCGCATGCCAAACAGGCCCCCGATACCGTTGTCGGAGGCGTTCACAGCGCGCCGGTACTCGTTACGGACGTACCCGGCTCCCACCAACAGGCCGAAGCGCGGGTGAAACGGGATGTTGTACACGGCGCGGGCGTGAATCGGGATGTGGTTGACCCGGCCTGCTGGCGCCAAATCGGTTTGCACGAACGAGGCGTCTCCCTCGATGGCGATGTTCCGCACGATGAAGATGCCCAAGCGCCCGCCCGCGCCAAAGAAGTTGTCGAAGTTCAGGCTCTGATCGAAGAAGCTCGCGCGTCCCATGGCGCCGAACTCGACCGTGCCTGGTCGTTGGGCGTACAGCGGCGGACCAGCCACCGCGAGTGCCAGGAGAAGAGAGAGTGTGCGTCGCATAAACATGTTCCCCTAGTTGGCGGCCAGAAACCAGCCGCTGGTTAGTGGCGAGGTCTTGAAGAACTCCACCAGCATGTCAGCCACTTTTTGCGCCCCGCTCCCCGAGGGGTGTGTGCAGTCGGAGGCGAGGTCGCTATCGAGCCACACCAGGCCGTCAGAGCGCTCATTACCATCATCGGCCCAGAGGTACGGGCCCCACGAGACCCAAGGGGCCGCACCCGTGTTGTAGTCGAGGTCACCGGTCGTGGCGTTCGCGGTACCGGTCGCCATTTGTTCGATCTGGGCTTCTACCAACCACTTCACGGAGAACCCGGACTCGTACGCGTAGGGCTCCGGGTTCAGGCCGCTCCGTGCACAGCTGTAGATCCGGCTCGAGAAGAAGACCAGCTTGATGTTGGGGTATCGGGTCTTGATGCTCCGCAGGACGTCCCCGAACTGACGCAACAACACGAACGCATCGGCGCTGTTGTCCGGAAGAGAGACGTCCGGGGACGGATTGCCGTGCAGCGCCCAGATGACCTGCACCTGCGCCTCGCTCAATCCGCGGTCGCTCAACTCGGTCGCCACGGCCCCATAGGTGGCCGATTCGGTCGGATCGTCCCAGAAGCCGGTGGACGCCCCGCTGATGCTGCCGTTCACGATGGTGAGCGTCGAGCTGTTGACCGACGTATCGGCTGTCGCGCTGCTGATGAACCGGGCCGAGTGAGCACCAGTGTTGGACATCCCCTGGGTCAAGAGGACGATGCGGCCATCGGGGTCGGGGTCGCCGCTGGTGTTGAGGGGTTCGATCTGGCTCGTGAAGTTCCAGCCGGCATCAAAGTGATCCTGGGGTATGGTGTTCACTCCCCCAGGATACAGGCCCCCTTCGAAACCCTGATACGTGCCGGTCATGTCGATCAGCGGGACGCCGACCAACGTGTCGTTTGGTGGGGTTGGTGGCATCGTGTCCGGCGGTGGTGGTGGCGGCGGTGGTGGTGGTGCCACACTCGCCAGGAACCAGCCTGAGGCGTGAGGGGACGACTGAAAGAAGCTCAGGAGTTGTGCGCCGACCTTCTCCTCGCCACTGCGCGATGGGTGCGTGCCATCGGGCTCGAAGTCCTCCGGCAGCCACGCCAAGCCGTCGGGATTGGGTGTGGCGCCTTCCGCCCAGAGATACGGACCCCACGCGAGCCACGGTGCCAGGCCTGCGCTGTAGTCCAGATCGCCAGCGATCTCATCTGCCGTCCCGCCGGGGGCCATCTGCGTGATCTGGGCCTCGATCAGCCACTTCACGGCGAACCCGGATTCGTATGCGAATGGCTCCGGATTGAGGTCGGTGGTCGCGTAGCCGGCGTAGATACGGCTGGAGAGGAACACCATTTTGAGGTTGGCATATCGGTCCGCGAGCGCACGCACGATGTTCGCAAGCCGGCGCTCGAGCTCGTAGGCGTCTGCATTGGGGTCGGGGAGCGCCACGGTGGGATTGGCGTTGGCTTGCTTGAGCCACACGATTTGGACCTGTGCCTCGGTGACGTTCCGCGCGGCGAGCCTCTCGTCCCGGATGAAGTCGTAGTTGGGACTGCTGGGAGATTCCCATGCAGAGGCCGGCTGACCACCTCGGGCGCCGTCAACGATGACGAGGTGCGCGGCGTCGGTGGCGCTGCTCGCGGCCGCTTGGCCGCCAAAGGTCCACGCGTTGCAGCCCGTGCCGCCTGACGGATTACAGAATTCCTGCGTCGTGTTGGACATTCCAATCGAGAGCAGTATGTACTTGCCGTCGGGATCCGGGTTGCCGCCCGCGTCGAGTGGCTCGATCGCGGACACCAGTGCCAGCCCGGCGTCGGCGTGGTCCTGAGGAACAGCGTTTCCCCCTGGATAGAGCCCACCGGAAAAGCCGCGGTACGTGCCGGTGCCGAGCGTAGTCAGGGGCACGCTCGATCCGTCTTCCAGTCCCATTTCAGTCTCGCCCAGCTGACACGCCCCGATGGCGGCGACGCTGCTGAGTACGAAGGTGAGATGGCACGCTCGCTGGATCATTCAATCGACTCGCGGCGCGCCCACCGCCTCAGCGGCGATGGGGCGTCGCATCATGGTGATCTGATTTTGGTCCTACGGGCGCGCGTCGCACGGTGATACCGGCGACGGTGTCGTTAAGGTGGGCGCGGTTCCCTGGGCGTTGCGGTGAGCCGTGTCACAGCTTAATCGGTCGTTTGACCTCCCTTCTCGCGCCTCGCTCAATGCTTGCGGGCGCCCACACCGGTCGATATCCTAGCGCGACTCCTTGCCGCACCGTTCACCTGCCGTAGACCCTCACAGGGGGAGGACCCTCATGCGTGCGACGAGAATCGGCCTCGCGATGGGTTGTGCCGCCACGCTGCTGCTTTCGGCGGAGGCGAGGGCGCAGTCGGCCCAGATGGTGTCGCTGCAGTTTTCCGGGTTGGCAGCCGTGCTCTTCGGGAACGAGTTCGAGGGCATTGATCCCGGTGGGGGTGTGGAGGCCCAGATCCGGTTTACGCCCAGCGCGTTCTCGATCGGTGGCGGGTTTCAATACACCGTTCACGGGTCGGATATCTTCGCGAACGACCCCACCGTGAACGCAGACTTCACCTTCAAGCTCTTTGGTGGGTTCGTGGAACCTCGCGTCGTCGTGCCCGTGCAGAGCGATGTGGTCGCTCCGTATCTCTCCGCACGGCTCTCGGTGTTGCGCGAGCAAGGGAGCGTCACCGCGCAAGATCCCACCCTTGGCGAGGTCGAGATCACGGTCGCCGCCACCGGAGTGCTCGGGAACGCGGGAGGCGGGTTACTCTTCGCCGTTAGCCGACGGGTCAACCTCGATGTCGGAGCAACCGTAGGTTACGGCACCTTTGGTGAGTTCACGGTCGAGGTCGACGGCGTGCCGGTCGATATCGGTCCCACCAGCGGCTCGAGGGCCGGTGGCAACATCGTCTTTCGGGTAGGACTCGCGATCGGCCTGGGAAGCTAGCTGGCCAAACCCGCAGGCATCACAAGCCGCTCCGGGGATCGAGGCGGCAGGAGACGAGCCGCCATTCCGCGCCCGCGCGCGTAAACTCGGCGATGAACGTGACGTCCCGCGTGTTCGTCGCACCAAAGTTGTTTCGATACCGGAACGTCACGCCAAACCGCGCCATGGCGGTATCGTCCGAGACCCGCGCTTGAATGTTGCGTGGTCCATCGGGTTCGGCCGCGCGATCGCGATCGGCGAGGAATGTCATGAGCTCGCGATGCTTCCGACGATCCACCTGATCCACCACCGGATACAAGCCGTCGATCGTCTGCATGTCGCGGGCCCTAAGCCGCTGCACATAAACCGTCACCAAGCCACTGATCTGCTCTTCGGCGGGGATGGCAGGCGCCACCGGCGCCGGCTTGTCCGGTGCTTTCTCCGGTGGAGGTGGTGCCGCGACGGTCACTGTGAGCGTGTCCGCCAACTCGGCCTTGCGCGCGATGATCCTCGCGCTCCCCGGTGCCCGGGCCGTCGCGCGGCCGTTGTTGTCGACGTTGACCACACCAGGATTGCTGGAGGTCCAGGCAAAGTCCCGCTCCGGTAACGGCCCCCGCGTGCCCAGGGCCTGCGCGCCTAGCTGCACGGTCGCGCCGGTTTGCAACGTCGTGTCCCGCTGCGTGATCGCCACGCGAACCAACCGCGCATTCACCGTGAGCAACACGCTATCGCGGCGTTCTTCAGAGACCGCGACGACATACGCTCTACCTGGAGCCCGCGCTCGCGCCGCACCCGCGCTCGTCACCGAGACGATCGCCGCATTCGAGCTCGCCCACCGCACCGCGCGGTCCGACAGGGTGCGTCCGCGCGCATCACGCACCAGCGCCGAAAGCGTCTGTGACTCCCCTTCCGTCATCGACGTCGCGTTGGCGCGCACGGCGATGCTCGCGACCGGAGGTGGCGCCGGTGCTGCTCTCGGTTGGGTGGCCGACGGCGTCTGCGGTGGTGCGGTACGCTGTGGTTCGGTGCGTTCGGCCACCGCCGGCGGTTCGGTGACGGGCGTATCGGAAGGGCTTGCGCGCTCGCCTGCCGCCGTGTCACGCGTCGTCGTGTCCGCGGTCGCGAGTACGGGCGAAGGCGGCGTCGTGGCCTCTGGCGTCGAGGCATCGGCTGGGACGTCTTTCCCCGGTGCGGGGGTGAGTTCCGCCTGTTGCGCCGGGTCGGTGTCGAACCCCGACCCTCCCGATCCAAAGAACGATCGAGCGGCGAACAAACCGCCGGCGACCACGAGGAGCACCCCCAGCGTCGCCACAATCACCTTCCCTTTGCGCCTAGACTCGGGTGCTTGGACGGGTGGGCTGGGGTGCGCCACCGGTGTCGTGCGTACTGTGACGGCGTCGGCCCCCGAACTCGCCGCCTGCGGGATCGGTGTCGTCGCGACCGGGTCCTGTGTTGGGGGCGTTGGCATGGGCGCTGCCGGCGGTCCCTCGGTCACCGGCGTGGGTGGGGAGGGTTCCGCGGTCGGCGCCATAGGCTCCGTGGGCCGTGCCTGCGGGATGACCTGTGTCGGCGTGTCGGCGGTCGCGGCGGCGACCGCCATCTCAGGACTCGGTCGCTCGAGTGCCTCGACGAACGTCATGACCGATTCGAACCGCTGTTCCGCTTTCTTTGCGAGCGCCTTCTTGACGGCGAAGTAGACGTGGGTCGGAAGGCCGGGACGCAACGAGTCCATCGCCGGGGCGGGAACGGTGCAGTGCTTGTGCAAGACTTCGATGGCGGAGTCGCCCTCGAATGGCACGCGCCCCGTGAGCATGTGAAAGGCCATCACGGCCACGGAGTACTGATCCGAGGCCCCACTCACCGGCTTCCCCATTCCCTGTTCCGGAGACATGTAGTACGGAGTGCCGACGAGCGACCCGGAGGCCGTTAGCGTCGATTCGGTGAGTGGTTTGGCGATGCCGAAGTCGGTGACGATGACCCGCCCGTGATTGTCCATCATCACGTTGGCCGGCTTCACGTCACGGTGCACGACCTCGCGGTGGTGCGCGTAGTCAAGCGCGCCCGCGACGTGCCGTAGCAAGCGAATCGTCTCGTCGAGCTCGAGCCGCTTTTTGGCCTTGATGTGAACGTCGAGCGAGCGGCCCTCGAGATAGCGCATGGCATACCAGAAGAGCTTCCCACCGGACGCGATGCGATAAATCGGAATGATGTTGGGATGGTCGAGCGCCGCCGCTGTTCGTGCCTCACGTTTGAAGCGTTCGACACCATGACCAAACGTGAGTTCGGGGGGCAGCACTTTGATGGCGACATGCCGATCGAGGTGAACCTCGCGGGCGAGATAGACGGCGGCCATGCCGCCGCGACCGATCTGGTGGAGGATCTCGAACTCGCCCTGCGTGTCGTCTCGCAGCAGGCGCTCCATGTGCCGGACCGCAGAGTCGTCGAGCGCGGAGGTCGCTGCCGCTTGTCCCTCGGCATCCGAGACCAGTGAGCCACAATGGTGACAATACCGAGCCGTGTCCGGTACCGGGGTGGCACATTGCGCACACTGCATCAGTGCAGGTTCTCCATCAGTCGCTCAGGCCTCCGGGTTCGCGGAAGTTGGGTAGTGCCCGAAGGCGAGTCAAGCATTGACATTGCTACGAGCCGTCACACCATTCGATCCGTCGTCGTACCGAAAGTGAACGTTAATCAAGCACGAGCCAATCAGCATGCCGATGGTCACACGAAATCCCGTGCGTGATGGCGCGGGCCTTGCTGTTGCACACGCGTGTCGCTTTCGAGGCCCGCTGCTGTGTGTCGCAGCGCTCGCGTGGACAGCGATGGGGTGTCGTGTGACACCGGTGGGCGACGCGCGTGTGTACGCTACCTCTGGGGTGACGGATGAGGTCGTGCGATTGGATCCGAGGACCGGCGACGTGGTCAGCCGTATTCCACTCGACCCGCGACCAGGCGAGCTCGACGAGCCTCACGGGATCGCCGTATCACCCACCGCGGATTTTTGGTACGCCACGGTCGCACACGGAGAGCCAACACTGTGGAAGTTCCACGTCCCGAGCGACCGGTTGGTGGGACGAGTTCGACTCGGCATGGGTGGGGCCGGGAGGATCGGAATCACCCCGGACGGTCGCCGAGCGTTCGTTCCGGATTTTTTCCGGAGCGGCGGCGGCGAGCCGAGCAACGTGGCCGTAGTGAGCTTATACGATCTGACCATTGAGACACATCTGCGGCTCTGCCCCGGTCCCCATGACGCTGCAGTCGAGCCGGGTGGAACCCGCGTTGCCATCACTTGTTCCATGAGCGACGAAATCGTCATCCTCGACGTCGCCACGCTCGAAGTGACGAGTCGCTTTCCGGTGGACGCATCCCCGGGCCCGGCCGGAGAACCGCGGTTTCGGCCCCTCAACGTGGTGTGGGCCCCGGCCGGGAACACGCTGTTCGTGACGCTGCACACTGCAGGATTGGTGCGGGCATTTACACTCCAGGGACAGATTGTGGGGACGGCTTCGGGGGGTGCGGCGCCCGCCCAGATCGCGATCACGTCCGATGGCCGATCACTCGTTGTCCCGCAACGAGGCGACGGAACGCTCTCGGTTGTCCGCGTCGCTGATATGGTGGAGACGACGCGCATCGCGCTGGGTGTGGCCCACCCGCACGGCGTCGCGGTCACTCCGGACGGCGGCACCGCGTTTGTCGCGTACGAGGGCGATGTGCGCACCCCTGGCGGCGTTGTTCGGGTGGACCTCGCCGAGTCCGCGGTCGCGTGGCGTCGGGAAGCAGGTGCATACACCCTCGGAATCGCCTACTTTGCGTCATCGATTGGGGAGTCTCAGCGGTGAACAGCTTGATACGCGGCGTCCTCGGGAAGCCGTTTCTTCGTGAATCGTTAGTCGCGCTCATCGTTGTGGCGGTGATCGCGTTGCAGTCGTGCTCGGACGCCACTTCCCCCGAGCCGGAGGACGCACTGGCTTTTGCGGAGCTGTCGCTCGAGCTGGGGCTCGCTCGCGAGACCACCGTTGAGCTGCGCAATGTGGGGTCCACACCGGTGGGGCCCATCGGGCTGGTCGGGAGTGCGGTGCGCATCGCGGGCGGAGGCGTCGATCCTGAGGCGCGCCTGACCATCGCACCCAGCGAGATTCCCACGCTCAATCCCGGGTCGGCACGGGCCGTCACGCTGTCCGTGGTCCTTCCAGGGTGTGCGGCTGGAGGGCGCTACGAAGCGTCGGTGAGTGCGAGCCTTTCCGGAACCGTCGTCACCTCGGTCGATATCGGATTCGATGCAACCGATCCCGAAGCGCTCGAGGTCAGTTCGGTGGGCTTCGAAGGAGCTCCGAGTCAGAGCCGACAGGGCGACGTCACTGCCCTCAGCGTTACCGTGCGCGATGCGCGTGGCTCAGTGGTGAATGAAGCGTGTACTCGTTGGAGCGTCGATCCAGTCGACGCGGGCTTTGTCAATGCACGGGGGCAGTTTGTGGGCTACGCTCCGGGTGTTGCGACGGTAGTTGTGGCAGCCGGAGATCGCGCCGACTCCGCTCTGATCACGGTCACGCCAAGAAACCTCAGCGGAAGCTTCACCATCGTTGGCCAGGGCGAGCAGCACGGCCGCTTTACGTCAGACCTGTGGGTACACCCGCAGGTGGACGTTGTCTATACGGGTACCTGGGGTAGTCGCTCGGGCGGGTTTGGAAATACGCTGTATGTGTGGGATATCAGCGACCCCGCGGCGCCAGTGCGCATCGATTCAGTGTTCGTGGATGCGCGGGTCCTCAACGACGTAAAGATCCGCAGCGATGGTGCGCTTGCCATCATTACGCATGAAGTGTCGAACGACCAGCAAAACGGCGTGACCCTGTTGGATCTTACCGATCCTGCGCATCCAACCGTTATCTCGCGGTTCACGAACAGCCTCGAGCCGGGCATTCACAACGCGTGGCTCGAGGGAGATTACGCCCTCCTCGTGGTGGACAACGCCGTCTCGAGCTCGGGTTTGCGCGTGCTCGATATTAGCATACCGCAGACGCCCGAGGTCGTGGCCCGCTTCTATGCCGGTTCGAGCTTCCTGCATGACGTGTACGTGCGCGACGGCCTGGCGTTCCTTTCGCATTGGGATGCCGGCCTGGTCATCCTCGACGTCGGCAACGGCATTGCTGGAGGATCGATCACCAATCCCGTCGAGGTGAGCCGCGTGCGCACGGCGGGAGGGGAGACACACAACGCATGGTACTGGCCGGCCGGCGGATACGTCTTCGTCGGTGAGGAGGATTTCTTCACGCCCGGTGTGATGCACGTGGTGGACGTGCGCGATCTCCGCAACCCCCGTGAGGTGGCGACGTTCCGGGTGGCGGGCACAACGCCCCACAACTTCTGGCTCGATGAAGATCGTGCGGTGCTCTACCTCGCGTGGTACGCAAACGGGATTCGGGCGCTCGATGTGAGCGGCGACCTGCTTGGTGAGCTCGACCGGCAGGGGCGTGAAGTCGTTGGGCTCCAATTCGCGGGCGAGGGCGATCCGTGTCCGGGTGATGCCGCGCGGACGACGTGCGCCTGGGCCCCACAGCTCCGCGACGGCCTGCTGTACGTTGCGGACATGAACACCGGTCTCTGGGTTCTGCGGCCGGAATTCTAGTTCCGCCGAAGAACCGTCCGACACGTCGCGGCGTGACGACCGCCGCCCGCCAAACGCACTACCTTTGTCTGAGCACCTTTCGGAGTGGACCGTGACCTCCTCCCAGCCCGGATTCGTTCCCGTGACGTGGGAGCGATTGGAACCCGCTGAAATGGTCGCACGTGCTGGTGCGTTCTATGAGCTCATGCGCCGTCGTCGCTCGATTCGCAGCTTCACATCGGAACCACCACCCCGGGCGTGCGTCGAATATGCGATTCGAGCAGCGGCTACGGCTCCCTCCGGCGCCCACCGCCAGCCATGGCGATTCGTCATCGTGGACGATCCAGCGCTCAAGCGGGCCATCCGCATGGCGGCGGAGGAAGAGGAGCGCGAGAACTACGAGCATCGCTTTCCACCTGAATGGCTCGACGCACTGGCACGTCTCGGCACCGATTGGCACAAGGAGTTCTTGGAAGTCGCGCCCTATCTGGTGGTGGTGTTCAAGGAGTCCTTCGGGTACGACGACCAAGGGCGCAAGGTCACCAACTACTACGTCAACGAGAGCGTCGGCATCGCCTGCGGGTTGTTCATCGCCGCGCTGCACGATATGGGGCTGGCGACACTGACGCACACGCCGAGCCCCATGGGCTTTTTGTCTCGTCTGCTCAATCGTCCGTCAAACGAAAAGCCATACATCCTCTTTCCCATCGGATACCCGGCACCCGACGCAACCGTGCCGGATCTCTACCGGAAGTCCCTGGAGGAGTTGGTTCAGTGGAACGCGGGCTGATCCGCGTCCGCATCTCTGGCACCGTCACGGGAGTCTCGTGATGCTCGAAGCCATCAAGGCGTTTTTCGCGCGGAACGTACAGCTGGAGCCGGCTCCAAGCGAGCCCCTGGAGGTGAAAGAAGAGCCGCCCGTCGATCGGATCGCTATCGCGGCATGTGCCCTGATGCTCGAGCTGGCCCACGCCGATCGGGAGTTCAGCCGTGCGGAACAGGACCACATTCACGAAGCGCTCATGCGTCACTTCGACCTGCCGCCGGACACCGCTCGCGAGCTCATGGCGCTTGCCGACCAGGAGCGCCAACAAGCCGTCGATCTCTTTCAGTTCACATCGCTCATCACCGAACACTACGATGAAGGTCAGCGAATGGTCCTCGCAGAGGTGTTGTGGCGGTTGGTCTATTCGGACGGACAGTTAGCGAAGCACGAGGATTACCTCATGCGGAAACTGGCGCACTTGTTGGATCTCAAGCCTGCCTATCTCGCCACCGCCAAGCGACGGGCCGCTGTTCGGGGAGACCGTCCGCCGAGCACTCGCACCACGAGAACCGACGCCCCCGATTAGAATAAGGAATGACGCAGGATCTCTTGTCCCAGCTCCGGGTGCACGCCGCAGCGCACCAGTTATTTCCGCAGGGGGGCCGTGCGCTTCTGGCGGTCAGCGGCGGGCCCGACTCGGTCGCGATGGTGGACCTCATGACCACGCTCGCGCCCGAGTTCGCGCTCGAGCTGGTCGTCGGGCACGTCGATCACGGGATCACATCGGAAAGCCACGAAGTGGCGAGTGGCGTCGCACAGTTGGCCGCGAGTTATGGGCTGTCGTGCCACCACGTCACGCTTCGCCTCGGGCCCGATGCGTCAGAAACGCTAGCGCGCCGCGCGCGGTACCGCGCGCTCCGGCAGATGCAGCGCGACGCCGGTGCGCGCTATCTGCTCACAGCTCACCACGCCGACGACCAGGTCGAGACCGTCCTGTTTCGCGTACTACGCGGGAGTGGGACCGCCGGGCTCGCTGGGATTCCGGCGCAAGGGCCGCGCGGGTTGGTGCGGCCGCTCCTGCCGTTTACCAAAGCCCAACTTCGTGAATGGATCGCCAATCGCTCTGGCGAGCACCGTGAGCTCGAAACCGTGCATGAAGATCCCGCCAACGAATCGTATCGGCACGATCGTTCGTGGCTCCGCACCCAAATCATGCCGCTACTGCGTGCACGGTTCGGTTCGCTCGTCGATGACCGAGTCCTGGGGTTAGCGGAGCACGCCGCTCGCGAACGTGACGCGTGGGAGCTGCTGCTACGCGAGCTGCCGGAACTGGATTTGCGGTTGGAACGGGGGGCGGTAACGGTTGCTCGCTCCTCCCTGGGTCGGTATGATAAATTGTTATCAGAGGCCCTTTTGCGAGCATTGGCACGTGAAGCGGGCTGCGTCCTTGGACCGAGGCGGGCTGCACGGGTGCGGCAGTTCGTCACGACCGCCCCGAGCGGACGGCGTTTGCAACTGGGAAAACGGTGGGAAGTGGAGGTCGCCTTCGATCGGGTCCGGTTCAAACGAGCCGATCGGCGTAGCGAGAGCACAGCGCCGGCGGCATGGGGTGGCGAGACCTCCGGCCAGGTCGAGTGGGCGGGCTGGCGGATCTCGTGGCACGCTGCAACGGCGGCCGAGACCACACGCACGTCGTTCGCAACGTGGATGACCGTTGGACCAGGGGTCGTTCGCGGGCCGGAACCGGGTGACCGGCTCGTACCATTGGGTGGTGTCGGACGGCGGAAGGTCCGTCGGCTATTGATGGAGGCGAGAGTCCCCTCGCAGGAGCGGGGCGACTATCCGGTGTTCGTGCGTGGCGGGTCGGTGTTGTGGATCCCTGGTGTTTGTCGTTCGAATGTTGCGCTCCCCGCGGAGGGGGCGGAAGCGTTGAAAGTGGAGGCCCATGCCGTCCGAAACGATTGAGCGCGTGCAGGGGATTGCAGATGTCGACGTTGTCTACGACCCGGACACGATCGCCGCGAGGGTGGATGACCTCGGACGGGAGATTGGCCAGTTCTACAAGGACGGCGAGCTGCTGCTGCTCGGTTTGTTGAAGGGGAGCTTCATGTTCATGGCGGATCTCGTGCGCAAGATCCCCAGGCCGCACCAACTGGAGTTCATTGTCGCCGCTTCTTACGGTAAGGGGCAAACTTCCAGTGGCCATGTGCGACTGTTATACGATCCGCAGACGGTGTTGGAGGGCAAGCACGTATTGTTGGTGGAAGATATTATCGATTCCGGGGCAACGCTGAACCGGCTCGTGCGGCTTCTTGCCACACGGGATCCGCAGAGCCTCGAGATCTGCACGCTGTTGCATAAGCGGAGGGCGGATAGGCTGGATCTCGAGCCCAAGTTCGTCGGCTTTCACGCCCCGCCGGATTTCTTGGTGGGATACGGGCTCGACTACGCAGAGGACTACCGCCACCTGCCGTTCGTAGGGAGCTTGAGGGACTAGGATGCCCGATCGATCGCCCCCACCACCCAGGAAGTTTGGCTGGGCCACGCTGAGCCGGAACGTCGTCTTCTGGCTGCTCATCGTCCTGATTCTGATCGCGTTCTATCAGGTCTTCGACGCGAACAAGGACGGCTTCCAAGAGGTGTCCTACACCACGTTCAAAGAGCAGCTCGAAAACAGCAACATTGCCAAGGTAGAGATCACCAGCGGCAAGTTCGTTCGCGGGGAGTTTCGGCAGCCCGTGCCGACACCTGGCGGACGCGAGACCGAACGCTTCTCCGTGGTGCTGCCGATTCAGGATTCAGAACTGTTCGTGCAGCGGCTCGAAGAAAAGCAGGTGGCGATTACGGGCAAGGAGCCCAAGACCTCTTTCGGCACCGTGTTCATTCAACTCCTGCCATGGGTCATCCTGATTGGGCTGTGGATCTTCTTCTTCCGGCAAGTCCAGCAGGGTGGTAACCGCGCATTCTCATTCGGAAAGTCGCGTGCCAAGCTGCTGACGGGTGACACGCCCAAGGTCACGTTCCAGGACGTTGCGGGTGCGGACGAGGCGAAAGTCGAGCTCCAGGAGATCATCGAGTTCCTCAAGGATCCGCAAAAGTTTCAGCGGCTCGGCGGGCGTCTGCCGAAGGGGGTGCTCCTCGTGGGCCCGCCGGGAACAGGAAAGACCTTGTTGGCGCGAGCGGTTGCCGGTGAAGCGGGGCGCCCATTCTTCTCGATGTCCGGCTCAGACTTCGTCGAGATGTTCGTTGGCGTTGGTGCCTCACGGGTGCGCGACCTGTTTGAGCAAGGGAAGGCGCACGCCCCGTGCATCATCTTCATCGATGAGATCGACGCCGTCGGCCGCCACCGCGGTGCCGGACTGGGTGGAGGCCACGACGAGCGTGAACAGACGCTCAATCAGCTACTCGTGGAAATGGACGGCTTCGAGTCCAACGAGGGCGTTATCCTCATCGCCGCCACCAACCGCCCCGACGTGCTCGACCCGGCATTGTTGCGTCCAGGCCGTTTCGACCGACAGATCGTCGTGGACATGCCCGATGTGCGCGGCCGCGAGATGATCCTCAAGGTGCACGCCCGCAAGATCCCGCTGGCGGACAACGTCCGGTTGGACGTGATCGCGCGGGCGACCCCTGGGTTGGCCGGTGCAGACCTCGCCAACATCGTCAACGAGGCCGCGCTCTTGGCCGCGCGACGGAGCAAACAGCACGTCGAGATGAACGACTTCGAGGACGCGAAGGACAAGGTGATGCTCGGCATCGAGCGGAAGAGTCTCGTGCTCTCGGAGGAGGAACGGAAGCTCACGGCTTACCACGAGGCGGGGCATGCACTCGTGAGCTTGCGGGTGCCGGGGCTGGACCCGGTGCACAAGGTCTCCATCGTTCCACGGGGACGCGCGCTCGGCATCACGTTCTCGCTGCCCGAAGAGGATCGCCACAACTACACGAAGGAGTACATCCTCGGTCGCCTCGCCATGGCGTACGGCGGACGGGTTGCCGAGGAGCTGATCTTCGGGCCCGAGAAGGTGACTACGGGGGCCGCGCAGGACATCGAGCAAGCAACCGAGATGGCGAGGCGGATGGTCACCCAGTTTGGGATGAGTGATCTCGTGGGCCCCGTGGCGGTGGGTGATCGAGAACAGCAGATCTTCCTGGGGCGCGAGATCTCGCAACATCGTGAGGTCTCGGAGAAGACCGCCGAGCTCGTCGATACCGAGGTGACGCGAATCCTGCAAGACGCCTATGAACGTGCGCGGTCGATCCTCCAGGGAGACATGGAGACGCTGCACGGTATGGCGGCGGCCCTGCTCGAGCGCGAGACCCTCGATCGTGAGGAAGTGGAGCTCATCGCACGGGGTGAGGAGCTTCCGGTTCGCGCGCCGAGTCCCGCGATGTCGCCGGAGACGGTGAAGAAACGGCCTGCGGCGGAGAAAGCGCCCGAGGCGGGTCCTGTATTGGGCACCCCGCCGGCGGAGCCGGCCGGGGCGTGACGCTCACCCCCATCGCCTTGCGCGGTCCCGCGGTTCGGGATGCGCTGGTGCGACGGGGAATGGACACGACACACGCCGAAGCTGCGGCGAGCGGACTCGTACCGCTCGCGATCCTGTTCGACGACGTTCCGTCCGATATCAGCCATGCCTTGCTCGAGGCCGCGCAGCGACAACAAGTGGACGCTCTGACCGGCGAGGGATGGGTGTTGCTTGCGGGTTCCGCCGCACGCCTAGCCGGCTTGAGCCGGCCCGGATTTGGCACGCTCCCCCAGCCCTTGGCGGATGAATTGGGCCAAGCGGTGGGGAGCGTTGTCGCACCTACCAGCCACTGGGTCACCGCGCGCGGGACCATTCCACTCGACCGACCGGTCGTAGCCGGCATTCTCAACGTCACCCCTGACAGCTTCAGCGACGGCGGGCGCTACTTCGCTCCGGAAGCCGCGCTGCGGCACGCAGCCGCGTTGGTCGAAGAGGGCGCCGATCTGCTGGACGTTGGGGCGGAGTCGACTCGCCCCGGTCAGCCGGCGCCCGTCCCCTTGGAAGAGGAATGGCGCCGACTCGAACCCGTGCTGACACGGCTCTCCCGTGAGCTGCCCACGACTCCCATGACTGTCGACACGGTCAAGGGTGAGATCGCAAGACGTTCACTCGATCTAGGCGCGTGGGCGATCAACGACGTGTCCGGGCTTAGACTCGATCCCGCGATCGCTGATGCGTGCGGAGCCCGCGGTGCGGGGCTCATCCTCATGCATTCGCGTGGAACCACGGAGGAGATGGCGACCTACGAGCGAGCGGTCTATCGCGACGTCGTCTCCGAGACGCGCAGTGAGCTCGCTGGGTGCGTGCGCACGGCGGAAGCGCACGGGGTGGCGCGCGACCACATCGTCGTCGACCCGGGGCTGGGGTTTGCCAAGACTCCCGAACAGAACTACGCCGTCCTGCGTGGGTTGTCGGCCTTCGCGACGCTCGGGTGTGCGGTGATGGTGGGCCCATCGCGCAAGCGGTTTCTCGGTGCCCTGACGGGAGATGAGCCAGCCGATCGTGATCGCGCAACCGCCGCCGCGTGTGTCGCGGCGTATCTGCAGGGAGCAACACTGTTTCGCGTCCACGCGGTGAAGGGTGTCCGCGAGGCCCTCGATGTGGCGCGAGCCATCCGGAGCGAGTGATGTCTCTCGAGCAACTACAGTTTTTGGTTCCCGACTGGTATGACGTCATCGAGATTCTGATCGTCGCGTTTGTGATCTACCGGCTCTTGCTCTTTCTTGCCGGCACGCGGGCTCTGCAGATCCTGGTCGGTCTCCTCGTTCTAGTCGTGTTGTACTTCGGCGCGCTCGTGCTACGCTTTCACGTCATCACGACCCTGCTTGGCTTCGTCGCGACGTACGGGGCGTTCGCGGCGCTGGTGGTGTTCCAACCGGAGCTCCGTCACGCCCTGGCGCGCCTGGGACGGTCGCGTGCGATTCGGCTGCTCGATAACTCCAACGAGCACGCTGTGGTCGATGAGGTCGTCGAGGCTGTAACCCGTCTCTCCCGCAACGGGACCGGTGCGATCATCGCGATTGAGGGCGAGACGGCGCTCAACGACTATCTGGAGACCGGAACGGAAATGCGTGCGGCGGTATCTGCGGAGCTGCTTACCACGATCTTCACGCCGTACTCGCCGCTCCATGACGGAGCGGTCATCGTACGGGGTGACGTCATCGTAGCTGCCGGGGTGGTGTTACCTTTGACGCAGTTTCCCGTGAGCGACAAGTCGCTGGGGACGCGGCACCGGGCCGCGCTCGGGCTGTCAGAGGAGACGGACGCCGTGGTCATCGTGGTATCTGAAGAGACGTCAAAGATCTCGGTAGCGATTCGCGGGCTTCTTCGGCGAGGGGTGGCTGCCGAGGACGTGCGTGAGATTCTCGTGGGTCGTGATCGGTCTCCGCTCGAGATGGCGAAGACTACGAGCGACGCTTCGGCCGCCTAAGTTACTTCCCGAAACAACCAGAGCGATGCAGACAGGGTCTTCGAAGGAAAGACACGAGCGTGGAGCGTAGCACCAAGGACCTGGCCGAGTTTCGCGCGGAGCGGCCGCTCAAGACGACAAACGCGGTCGCCGCCGAGCCGGGCGTGCGACCACCATACCTGGCTGCCGTCGGCGTGTTCCTCGTCGTGCTCGGCGGATACGTCTGGACATTGGCTCCTACGGTGACGTTCTGGGATGCGGGGGAGTTCATTGCCACCGCCAAGATACTCGGCATTCCGCATCCGCCCGGCACGCCGCTCTTCGTCGTCCTGGCGAATGTGTGGGCTCAGCTCGTTCCGATCGGGGAATTCGCCTATCGCACCAACTTGATGACGGCCACGTTCAGCGCCGCGTCCGCGGGGTTGTTCTTCCTGCTCTTGGCGATGTCGCTGCGCGGATCGCTGGTGAACGGCCAGCCGGCAGTGGATCGGTTGTTCAGCCTGGGTGGTGCCGCAGCAGCCGCCATCACATCGGCGTTCGCGTTCACCGTGTGGCAGAACTCCAATGAGACGGAAGTCTACATGGTCGCCGCACTCTCAATCGCTGGGATCTGCTGGCTGGCCTGGCTGTGGCGCAAGCATCGCGGTACCGACCGTGCGGCGCACCTGCTGCTCGTTATGGTCTACCTGGGAGCGGTGTCCTTGGGTAACCATTTGCTCACACTGTTGGTGGGACCGGCGCTGATCGGTTTCATGGCACACGTCCTCCGAACGGATCCGTTACCGGATGACGAGGGCCGCATGGTCGAATGGGCGCAGTTGGGTGTCCTAGGGGGTGTGTGGGCGCTGCTCATCGGGACCGGGTTGGGAAGCACGACGCTGCTCGTAGTCGGTGGGCTTGCCTTTGTCGCTGCGGCGGTGTTTGCCGCGTATGCGGGTGGTTATCGATTTGCACTGGCGGTGGTGGGCATCGCGGCCGTGGGTGCATCGACGTACCTCTTCCTCTACCTACGAGCAAATGTCGGCCCGTTCATCAACGAGGCCGATCCATCGACGTGGGAAAATCTCCTCGCGGTCATCAGGCGCGAGCAGTACCCGCCGCGTTCGCCGTTGGACGATCCGACCCTCCCGTCGGGGCCGGGTAACCCGGGCCGGTCTCTCGCGATCATCCTGCTTCAGATCCAAAACTATTTGCAGTACTTCGACTGGCAGTGGGCAAACGGCCTCGCGCCAACGCAGCCCGTGTTCGCACCCCAGCGCTTGCTCTTCACGCTCGCGTTCACGTCGCTTGGCATTTACGGCGCCACGGTGATCAAAGAACGAGATCGCTCGGTGTTCTGGTTGCTGGTTATTCTCTTCGTCACGACCGGCCCTGGGCTCATGGGATACATGAACTTCAAGCCGGGGTTCTCACTGGGGTGGGACCTATTTCCCGATCTCGACAGTCACGAGGTCCGGGAGCGGGACTATTTCTTTACCGTCTCGTTCCAGATATGGGGGCTGTTTGCCGGTGCGGGGCTCGCCGGCCTGTACCGCGTGGTACGACGAGTGACCGGTGGTGGCACGCCCAACGGCGGTTCGCTGCTTCCAGCCGGTATTCTCGCGCTGGCGATCGTGCCGTTTGCGCTCAACTTCAACGCTGCGAGCCGCCGTCACGGTCCCGCGGCCGAGTTGGCGCGCGACTTCGCGTACGATCTCCTCCAATCCATCGAACCGTACGGCATCGTCTTCACCAACGGCGACAACGATACCTTCCCGCTGTGGTACCTGCAGGAAGTCGAGGAAATCCGGCAGGATGTCTCGGTAGTAAACTTGTCGCTCGGCAACACCGACTGGTATATCCGCCAGCTTCGTGATAACCCGGTGCGGCCGTTCGTTCTCGAGCAAGCGCCGTGGTTTGCGCCGCTTGCACCGGAGGAGCCACCCCCGCCGCTTCATTCGTGGACGGATGAAGAGATCTCAGGTCTGCAGCCGCTCTTGCTTCCCCAGGCGTTGAACTTCCGAGTGGGCCGCATTTCGCAGACGTATCGGCAGAACACGCCACTCTATGTCAAGGACGTCCTCATCCTCAGGCTGCTGCGGGAGAACTGGCAACGACGACCGATGTACTTCGCCTTGACGGCAGGAAGCGGCAACTGGGTTGAGCTCGGTCCCTATCTCACCCACGAGGCACTCGTGTTCCGGATCAACGTGGCAAACCCGCCCGACTCCAGCCGTCTCGGCCCTGGCTTGCTCGGGCCGCCGGTGGATATCCCGCGTACCGACTCGCTTGCGTGGCATGTGTACCGATACGCCGGCCTGCTCGAGGCGGACACACTCGATCTCGATCCCACGAGTCAAAACATCGCGACCAACCTGAGCTATCCGTTTTATTCTCTCGGGCAGGGATATACCGCATTGGGCGATGATGCCCGTGCCCTGGAAAACCTCCGGCGCGCGTTTCAGCTCGCCCCCATCCCGTCGCTCGCAGGCATGCTCGAAGCGGTACAGCCCGGGGGAGATACGCCGATAGCCCTTCCCCTTGATACCGCCCAGTAAGCATACAGGGGATGGGAGCTCCCTCTATCCCTTCGAATCCCTTCTATCCCCTTCATCAGTCAGCTAGCTTGTCAGGCTATGGATTTTGACGCGCTCCCCGGCAACCTGGCCCGGGTGCGCGACGAGATCGCAGCCATACAGGCCCGCGAGGACCAGCACGGCAACGTGCGTATCGTGGGGGTGACGAAAGGGCATCCGGTGGGTGCGGTGCACGCTGCCTGCGCAGCCGGTCTCCTGGATCTGGGCGAGAATCGGGTACAGGAAGCGCTCGAGAAGCAAGCCCAGCTCCCGGAGCTGCCGGTGCGGTGGCACATGATTGGGCACCTGCAGACGAACAAGGCGAAATCGGTGCCGGGGCGGTTTGCCATGGTGCACTCGATCGATTCGGTGCGCGTGGCCGATGCGCTCGAACGGGCCCTGGAGCGTCACGGCACTGCAGCCCCGCTCCCCGTGCTGGTGCAGGTGAACATTGCCGGGGAGGAACAGAAGGACGGGTGCGATCCCGTCGCGGCACCGGAGATCGTGGCGCACGTCGCGAGCCTTCGACACCTGCGGCTCAACGGGCTCATGACCATGGCCCCGTTCACCGACGAGGAGCGGGTGCAGCGTCGCGTCTTCGGCAGGCTGCGCACGCTTCGTGACCAGCTGGTGGCGGATGGAGGTTGGGACCTGCGCGAACTGTCTATGGGCATGTCGGATGACTACCCCTCGGCGGTGGCCGAAGGAGCCACCATCGTGCGTTTAGGGACCGTATTGTTTGGAGCACGGCCGCGATGAACGACGACGCTTTCCGGCTGACGCCGGTCGATGTCCGAGGTCAGGAGTTTCACCGTGAGCTCGGCGGGTACAATCGCGCTGACGTAGAGGACTTCAAGAGCCGTGTAGCGGATGAGCTCGAGCGCTTGCTCCGCGAACGGATGCAGCTCGAAGAGCGGGTGTCCAGCATGCGCGAGCAGCTCAAGGCATACCGAGAACGCGAGCGCGCCATCAACGATGGTGTGCTCCTCGCTCAGACGGTTCGCCAGGATGCCGAGGAGGCGGCCCAGCGGCAAATGGAGCTCGTCATGAAAGAGGCGCGAGTGAAGGCGGAGCAGATCGTGGCCGCCGCGCGGGCCCGAGAGGTCGCTTTGCGGCGGGACATCGATCAAGCCCACAACGAGTTCAGTGGCTACCTCACCGCCTTTCGCGCTCTGCTCCAGCGTTACCTCGCTCAGGTCGACGCGTTGGGGCAGCACGCCAATGACGGCGACCCACCGGACCTTCCGGAGGAGTAGTGACTGCCTCGGTGTTGTCGCAACCCATCATGGACGCCGTGAAGGCGATCCGCGCCGAGACCCGTCTCGCGCCCGAGGTCGCCGTGATACTCGGAACCGGACTCGGCGGCCTGGCGGATGAGATGGATGTGGAGCAGGCCATTGGGTACGAGCGAGTGCCGGGGTTCCCGCTGTCTACCGTGGAAACCCACGCCGGTCGGTTGTTGCTGGGACGGTTGGGTGGCCAACGCGTTGTGGCCATGCAGGGCCGGTTTCACCGTTATGAGGGCTACTCGATGCAGCAGATCACGTTCCCCGTCCGCGTGATGCGGGCGTTGGGCGCGAAGACGCTCGTGGTGTCGAATGCGTGCGGTGGAATGCACCCGCTCTGGTCCGCTGGTGATCTGGTGCTCCTTGCAGATCACATCAATCTGTTGGGAGATAACCCGCTCGTGGGGCCCAATGACGACGCGTTGGGGCCGCGATTCCCCGACATGTCCGCGCCGTACGATCCGGCACTGCGCCAGCTCGCCCGTGACGCTGCCCGTGATCTCGCGATCACCTTGCGGGAGGGAGTGTACGTTGCTGTCACCGGTCCCAATCTGGAAACGGCAGCCGAGTACCGGTTCCTTCGTGTGATCGGCGCCGATGTGGTGGGCATGTCGACCGTGCCGGAGGTGATCGTCGCCATCCACGGCGGGATGCGAGTGTTGGGAATCTCCATCATCACGGACATGTGTCTGCCCGACGCGCTCGAGCCCGCAGACATCGACAAAATCATCGCCGTGGCCCAGGAAGCGGAGCCAGACCTCACGCGGCTCGTGACCACGGTGCTCGAACGGATGTCGTGATGGCGTATCAGCCGCTTCCCCGGGATCCGCTCGCCGTGCTCGAGCAGGGGCTGCTTGCGCAGTGGCAAGCCGAGGACCTGTTCCATCGCACGCTCGAGGCGACGCGCCGGGGCGAGCCGTTCGTCTTCTACGAGGGTCCGCCCACGGCCAACGGTCGTCCCGGGATTCACCACGTCTTTGCTCGTACCATCAAGGATCTGATCAATCGTTATCAAACGATGCTCGGGCGATCGGTCACGCGCATTGCCGGCTGGGATACCCACGGTCTCCCAGTTGAGATCGAGGTCGAGAAAGAGCTCCAGATCTCGGGCAAGGCGGACATCGAGCGGCTCGGCGTCGCGGAGTTCAACCGGCGGTGCAAGGAGAGCGTATTCCGCTACAAGGGAGACTGGGAGGCCCTCTCCGAACGCATTGGGTACTGGCTCGACTACGACCGCCCGTATATCACCTACACGAACGAGTACATCGAAAGCGTGTGGTGGTTGTTGCAACAGCTCGCGGAAAAGGACCTGCTCGACCGCGGGCACAAAGTGCTGCCGTACTGCTGGCGGTGCGGAACCGCGCTCTCGAGTCACGAGCTCGCGCAAGGCTACGAGACGCACCGAAGCCCCTCGATCTACGCGCTCTTCCGCTTGGTCGATGAATCCGAGCGCTACCTGCTCGTGTGGACGACGACGCCGTGGACGCTTCCCTCCAACGTGGCGGTCGCTGTCCACCCGGCTTTCCGCTACGTCGAGCTCGATGTGGACGGCCGTCGTGTGATTGCGGAGCAGACGATCGCGCGAGCCAAGGCCATCCCTGGTGCGACACACGGTCGGCCGCTTGGGGCGTTCCCGCAGGTGGGTGAATACTCCGGACGCGAGCTCGTGGGGCTCCGGTACCACCAGCTACTTGACGCGGTGGAGGTCGATCCAGACCACGCCTTTCGAATCGTGACCGGTGACTTTGTTACCAACGAGGAGGGAACCGGTCTCGTACACATGGCTCCGGCGTTTGGCGCTGACGACTACGCGACCGTGCAACGCGAGGGGCTTGCCTTCGTGAACCCCGTAGACGCCACCGGCCGCTTCCAGGGGACGCGGTTTGCGGCAATCAACGGCAAGACAGTGTTCGAGGCCAATCCCATCATCGCGCAGCGGCTCGAGGAGGAGGGCAAGGTGTTTGGTCGGTACGAGGCGGCCGGCTACGAGCACACCTACCCGTTTTGCTGGCGCTGCGATTCTCCGCTGATCTACTATGCGCGGGAGTCGTGGTTCGTCCGGACCACCGGCTTCAAAGACCGGATGATCGCGGTGAACCGGGAAGTGGATTGGACACCACCCGAGGTGGGCTCCGGGCGGTTTGGTGAGTGGTTGGAGAACAATGTCGACTGGGCGTTGTCCCGCGACCGATACTGGGGCACACCACTCCCCGCCTGGGTATGCGATCGCGACGCGGATCACGTCCTGGTCATCGGGTCCTACGAAGAGCTGGCACGGCACTGGGGGCGTCCGCTCCCCGAGGATTTCGATCCCCACAAGCCGTACATCGACGAGTACACGTTCGGGTGTGCGGCCGCTGGGTGTGAAGGCACCATGCGCCGCGTACCGGAGGTGATCGACGCGTGGTTCGACTCGGGTGCCATGCCGTTTGCGCAGTGGCACTATCCCTTCGAGAACCACGCCGAGTTCGAGCAACACTTTCCCGCCGACTTCATCTGCGAGGGGCTCGATCAGACCCGCGGATGGTTCTACTCGCTGCTTGCGATCGCGGCGGGCGTCCGGTCGAGTCCCGCGTATCGCCACGTGATCGTCAACGGGCTCGTACTCGACGCCGATGGTCGCAAGATGTCCAAGCGGTTGGGCAACGTGGTCGATCCCGTGAAGGTCGTCGAGGAGTTCGGCGCGGATACGGTCCGCATCTATCTCCTCGCGTCGAGCCAAGTCTGGCTGGAGAAGCGCTTCGACCCGGCCCAGATCACAGATGTCGCCCTTGATTTTCTCACGCGGCTCCGAAACACGTACGGGTTTTTCGCGCTCTACGCGGAAGATTGGACGCCTCCCGCCAAGCGGCCGCGCGCGACCGACCTCGAGCCGGTCGATCGCTGGCTGTACAGCCGCCTGGACACGCTGACCAGCACCGTGCGGGACGCGTGGTCCGGTTACGACGTCACCACAGGGGTCCGCGCGATCATTCAGTTTTGCGACCAAGAGTTGTCCAACTGGTACGTGCGCGTGAATCGTGCGCGGTTTTGGGCGCCAGATGCCACCGCAGATGCTGCCGCCCTCACCACGCTGCATGACGCGCTGGTGACTGTGTGCCGACTGTTGGCGCCGGCGGCCCCATTCCTGAGTGACGCCATCCACCGGCGGTTGACGGCGAGCTCCGCGCATCTCGCGTCGTTCCCCCAATCAGGCGCGCGACAGGATCCGGCGTTGGAAGCCGCCATGGATGCGGTCAGGCGGCTTGCCTCGCTCGCCCGTGCCGCCAGGGAGCGCGGAGGCCTTCGCGTCCGGCAACCTCTCGCACGCATGCACATCGCCGTTCCGGCGGGTGTACGCGAGGGAGTGACCGAGGACCTCCTGCAGCTGCTCGCGGGGGAAGTGAACGTGCGCGAGATCAGCGTGGTGGCCTCCGATGAGGAGCTGGTGCGGCTTCGCGCCAAGCCAAACTTCCGCACGCTGGGGAAGGTGTACGAGAAGGATACGCCGCTCGCGGCGAAGGCCAGCGCGCGGCTGCGCCCGGATCAGCTCCGGGCCCTCGAGTCCGGATCGGCCCAGACCGTCCAAGTGGACGGGCGCACCTTCGAGTACCGACCCGAGGATGTCGTGGTGGAGCGCGAGGTGATGAGCGACTGGCTCGTGGAGAGCGAGGGGCCGCTGGTCGTCGCGCTCGATCCCACGCTCACCGATGAGCTACGCGACGAGGGTGTGGCCCGTGAGGTGGTCAATCGGATTCAGCGGCTGCGCAAAGAGGCGGACTACGATTACAATACACGGATCGAACTGAGCATCTCCGGCCCCGGGGACGTCTTGGCAGCTGCCGGAGCCTTTCGCCAGTTTATTGCCGGCGAAACCCTCGCACGGAGGATGGAGGTGGGGGTCGATCTCCCCCATGCCGACGTGTGCGAGACGGTGGATATTGATGGGCGGGAGGTCGTGCTCTCACTACGGCGGTGCGATGTCTCGGAAGCCACGTCTGAAAGCCGCGTGCGCGGCGGGAAATGAATATGAACAAGAAACAACTGGCGCATCTCGAAAAACGACTCCTCGAGGAGCGCGGCCGTGTCCAAAAGGAGCTCGGGTACTACGGCGAGCAATTCAGTGGTACCCTGCAGAGTTCCGACGGCGATCTCTCCTCATACTCGTTTCACATGGCCGATCAGGGGACCGACGCGATGGAGCGCGAAAAGCAATTCCTCTTCGCCTCGAAGGAAGGTCGCTATCTCTGGCATGTGAACGAAGCGCTACGCCGGCTCTACTTCGATTCGGAGAAGTTCGGACAGTGTCACGAGTGCGGCGAAGAGATTGGCTTCGAACGGCTCGATGCGCTGCCCCATGCCCGGCTGTGCATCAAATGCAAGGCGAAAGAGGAAGATGCCAAGCGGGCGTGACTATCGCACGCTGTTTTGGGGGATAGGCGTAGCGGTGGTGGTCGTTGACTTCATCACCAAGCAAATTGCCCAGAACACATTATCCCGCATTCCCGTCCACATCGTGGGCGACTGGCTGCTGTTTCGTCTGGTGTACAATCCGGGTGCCGCGTTCGGCATCCACGTCGGGGAGCACTCCCGCTGGGTCTTCACCACGCTCGCCATCATCGCACTGATCGTGTTGGGTGCGATGGCCCAGCGGACCGCACCGTCCCAATGGTTCCGGCTCACGGGTTTAGGGCTGGTCTGCGGCGGTGCGGTTGGCAACCTGGTGGATCGGGTCAGCAGCAATAAAGGTGTCGTCGATTTCATCGATGTCTGGATCGGTCCGTTTCACTGGCCGACCTTCAACGTCGCCGACATTGCGGTCACGTGTGGTGCCCTTGCCCTCGCGGTCGCGTTCTGGCACGAGGGGAAACAACCGGAGACGGCACCGCCCGAGGATCCCGAATCCTCCCGGCGCGCCGACCGGCCGGACACCGCGGAGGCCTGAACCCCCATCACCGCAGTCACGTTCGCGGTCGCGGTTCCTGAGACGGAGCGCCTCGACCGGTTCCTCGCCGACCAACTTGCGCTCTCACGAACCCAGGCCGCTCGGCTCATCGCGGACGGTGCCGTCCTCGTCAACGACGAGCGCGTACGCGCGTCTCGGACGCTGGTCCGCGGCGACCAAATCACCGTCACCCTCCCTGCGCGCACGGAAGGCCTGCGCGAGCTGGCCCCGTACCACCGTGAGCTGCGCATCGTCCACGAAGATGAGTCGCTGCTGGTGCTCGACAAGCCCGCCGGGTTGGTCGTGCATCCCGCCCCAGGGCACTGGGACGATACGCTACTCAACGCGCTCGTGGCGCGAAACACACCGCTCGCCCAACCGGAGAGCGGTCGTCCCGGCCTGGTCCATCGGCTGGACAAGGACACCTCGGGATTGATCGTTGTGGCCAAGTCCGACAGGGCGCATCGCCGATTGACCCGCGCCATCGCAGGGCGGCACGTCGAACGCATCTACGCCGCCTTGATCTGGGGACATCTCCCCGAGCGGCGCGAGATCGATGCCCCCGTGGGACGGCACCCAAAGGACCGCAAGCGCATGGCCGTTCTCGCCACTGGCCGCGCCGCACAGACGGTGGTCGAGCCGTGCGCGCGCTTCGAGATCTGTGATCTGGTTCGTGTGCGTCTGGCGACCGGTCGAACCCACCAGATCCGCGTTCACCTGGCACACATCGGACACCCCGTGATTGGCGATCCCGTGTACGGCGGTGGTGGTGCCCGCCGCGTGACGGGCTGGTTGCAACCGGCCGCCCGCGCCCTCGAGTCCGCCACCCCCCCTCAAGCGCTTCACGCCGCACTGCTGCGATTCCGCCATCCCGAGACCCAGGAGACAGTCGAATACCGCTCCGAGTGGCCGGAAGATCTTCGAGAGAGCCTGGCTGTCGCGACACAGAACCGAGAACTGCTTGCTCGGCCAAACGCCCTAGACTATCTTGGCTTCTTCAAATAAGATGGCCGATTTTTCCGGCGTCCGGCTGCTCATTTTTCGGGTGGCCGATCAAGCCTGTGCGGCCGAGGCCGCAACCGTCCGAGAGATCGTATCGGCACTGCCAGCGACCCGGGTCCCAGGGGCTCCCGCGCCGGTGAAGGGGCTTATCAACGTGCGGGGCAACCTGGTCACGTTGGTGGATGGACGCCGGGCCCTCGGCCGCGGGTCGAGTGACACGGCAGGGCCGATTGTGCTGCTCGACGTCGGTCCCCGCACGGTGGGGTTCGTCGTGGACGAGGTAATCGACCTCATCGCGGTTCCCGCCGCCGACCTGGCTGACCGCGACCGGTTACCGGGAGTCGACCCGGCCGTGGTCCGCGCCATCGGACGGCGAGCGGACCTCTCGTTTGTGCTTCTCGATTTCGAAGCGCTCCTCGGTCCCATGTTTCCATCCTAGGGAGGGTGTGTGAGCCATTCAGTGCTCGTCTGTGACGATGCCATTTTTATGCGAACCATGATCAGTGATATCCTCAGCCAAGCAGGCTACGATGTGATTGGCGAGGCCGAAACTGGACTCGAGGCGGTCGAAAAGTACAAGCAACTCACGCCGGACCTCGTCACGATGGACATCGTGATGCCGGATATGGGCGGGATCGATGCAGTGCGGGAGATCATGAAGTTCGATCCCAACGCCCGCGTGTTGATGTGCAGTGCCATGGGACAGCAGGCCCTCGTGGTGGAAGCCATCCAAGCGGGCGCCAAAGACTTTGTTGTGAAACCCTTCCAGCCGTCTAGAGTGCTTGAGGCCGTGCAACGGGTTCTCGGATAGGCATGGACCTTCCGCAGTACGCCGAGCTCTTCCTCGCGGAGACTCGCGACCACCTCGCCACCTTTAACCGACTACTGCTCGACTGGGAGCGGGACCCGGACGCGACCGAGCCCGTCGTCGAGATCTTTCGCGCAGTGCATACGATCAAAGGGATGGCGGCGTCGATGGGCTACGACAAGGTCGCGGAGCTGGCACACAGCACCGAGAATCTCTTGGACCTGCTGCGCCGCAGCCAACAGACGCCCACGGAGGAGAGTCTCGAGCTTCTGTTTCGAGCGGCGGATGTGTTGGAGCAGATGTCGGAGGCGGCGGTGGGTGGACGAGATCGCGACGTCGACACCCTGCCGGTCGTACAGGCCATCGATCGCGCGGCAGGCGTCATGGAACGCACGGTTGCCCGGTTGCCGGGTGCTCGACCGTCCGGCCCGATGCTCGGCATGGTTGCGGAGGCAGGCCGGCCGATTCGCGTCGTGTTGCGCGCAGAGGCGCCGCTCAAAGGTGCTCGGGCGACGCTGATCCTCCGCGAGCTGGCGCGACTCGGGAGCGTGCATTCGGTCCAGCCGGCCGCCATTGCCTTCGAGCGAGACGACTTCGACGGCCGGTTCGCCTGTCGCATCGACACCGATGCCACGGAGGAGATCCTTCTCCACGCCATTCGCCAAGTAGGTGATGTTGATCGCGTCGACTTTGGTGAGGAAGAAAAGGAGCGCGGTGCCCAAGCGATCGGTCGCACGCGCCACATGCGTGTTGATCTGCGGCGTCTCGATGGCCTGATGAGCCGTATCGGAGAGCTCGTGACGGCGCGAGGTCGCTTGGCGGAGTTGACAGCGGCACGTGCCGACCCGGATCTGGAGGACGTCTCCCTCAAAATCTCCCGTTTGGCAACGGAGCTGCAGACCGAGATACTCGAAGCCCGGATGACACCGGTGTGGCAGGTGTTCGATCGCTTTCCGCGGTTGGTGCGCGATCTCGCGCGACAGCTTGGCAAACGTGTGGCGCTGCGCATCGAAGGAAAGGACATCGAGTTGGACCGCGCGATCCTGGACGAGATTGGCGATCCCCTCGTCCATCTGATACGCAATGCCGTCGATCATGGGATTGAGTCAGCGGAAGAACGGTCGGCGGCCGGCAAAGCGGCTGAAGGAACCCTCGTGCTCAGTGCGATGCGCGAGCGCGCCACCATTGCCATCAGGGTGAGCGACGACGGCCGCGGCATTGATCGCGAGCGGGTGCTGGCCGACGCGAAGCGAGTCGGCACCGTCGCGCCGGATCAGGACAGTCTTCCCGACGACCTGCTGGTGCGCGTGTTGGCCCGTTCGGGGTTCAGCACCGCGGAGCGCGTCTCCGACGTTTCCGGCCGCGGTGTGGGCATCGATGTGGTTGCCAGCCGTCTCCGGGCGCTGGGAGGCACGCTCGAGATCCGCAGCAAGCCGGCAGAAGGTACAACGTTCACGCTCCGCTTGCCCACGAGCCTCGCCATCCTGCACGCCCTCGTCGCGCAGGTGGGAGATGAACGCTTCGCGCTCCCCATCACGCACGTGGCCGAAGCGCTCGAGCTGGATCCCGCCGCCATCACCCAGATGGACGGCCGCGATGCGTTGTGGTTCCGCGACCGCGTAATCCCGTTGGTTGACCTGCGCCGGCTGGTCGGAACCGACGCGTCCCCGCCACCTCAGCGCCCGGTCATCATTATCGAGATTGGCGAGCGGCGCACCGGGCTCGTGGTCGACCGCATGACGGGCCAGCAGGAGATCGTCGTGAAGACGTTCGATGCGCCGCGTGGTACCATGCCCATCTTCAGTGGCGCGACTATCTTGGCCGACGGTACGCCGGCGCTCATTCTGGATGCGGGCGGATTGGTCTGACTCGATGGCAACGACGACAGGGGAAGGGTCTTACGAGGAGATTCGACGAATGGATGAACTTACCGAGCTGAAGGCCCTCCAATTGGACGCGGTGCGTGAGGTGGCGACGATCGGTGCGGGTCACGCTGCCACTGCGCTGTCACAGCTCACCGAGCGTCGAATCATGATCAGCGTCCCGGAGATCGAGGTGCGTCGCATCGAAGAAGTGCCCGAGATGCTGGACGATCCGGAGGACGTCGTGGCGGCGGTGCTGATGCGGATGCTCGGAGATCTCACCGGACGCACCCTGCTCGTGCTGCCGGACGCCAACGCTCGGCTCCTGTGCGACCTCCTCTTGCGCCGCACGCCAGGCACCACCACGGAGTTCGGAGAGCTCGAGCAGTCGGCGATCAAAGAGGCGGGCAACATTCTCGGGGGTGCCTACATGAATGCCCTCTCGGACTTCATGGGCATGATGCTGCTGCCCTCGGTGCCGTCCCTCGTGATCGACCAGGCGGCCGCCGTGGTGTCGACGGCGATCGTGGGGTTTGGTTCCGATCGCGACGTCGTGTTTTGTGTCGAGAGCGATTTTCACTTTCAAGAGGCGGACAAATCGCTCAAGGGGCATTTCCTGTTGCTGCCAGACCTGGCGGCGTTACGGGCCATCTTTGACGCGATCCGTGTCGCCTGACGTCATTGCTCCTCCAGAGCTTTCGGCCAAGGACCGGAGCACACTCCGGTCGTTGGCTCGGCGCATCGATCCCTCCGATGCGGGCGCACACAACAACCTCGGCGTGCTCTACTTCGAACGGGGACTCGTTCCGGAAGCCATCGAACAGTTCTCCAAGGCGCTTGAGTTGGACGCCAAGATGCAGGTGGCCCAACGGAACCTGGAGCTCGCCTACACGGAGACCGGCTACTACGACAGGCGTGTGGCAGAGCTCCGGGAACGCCTACAGGTCGACGCCGACGATCGCACCGCGCGGCGCGAGCTCGCGCGCGCGTACGCGGCTTTGGGGGAAGCGGAAGAGGCCTTGGAGCAGTACGAGGCCATCTTGGCGCGTGAGCCCAACGACATCACCGCGCTCATCCAGATTGCGCTGATCGAAAAGAGCAGGGGCAAGCTCGAAGGCGCGACGACGGCGCTCGAGCGGGCACAGGAACTGGATCCGTCGAGCAGCGTCATCCACCTCTACCTCGGTGAAGTGCTGTACAACCGAGGGCTCAACGCCGATGCGCGAGCGGCCCTGGAACGCGCGACGGAGCTGGCACCCGACAACGCCGAAGCCTACTACCAACTCGCCTTTGTCCTGGGCGATCTCGGGCACCACGACGAAGCACGCGCCGCCACCAAACGGGCCATTCAGCTCAACCCCACGTTCGCGCGAGCGCAGACGAACCTGTCGCTGGAACGCTTCAAGGCGGAGCGGAAACGGGTCTCGCGGGTTTCGGCCGAGCATACGCAACCCGTCGAGGGTGCCGCGGGTCTCGCCCACTTCAACCTCGGCCTCGCCTTTCGGCAGCAGGGGTACTACCCCGAGGCCCTGCGGGAGTATCGACTCGCGCTCGATGGTGGCGCGGACCGCTCGTTGGTGCTGCAAGCAATGGCCGAAGTGCACCTCTTGAAGCGTGACTTCCCCGGCGCGCTTGAATTGTACGAGACGCTGGCTGAGCAGCGCTTGGAAGATCCCAAGGTGTGGAACGAACGAGGTGTTGTGCTCCACCAGATGGGGAGGTTTTCCGAGGCGCGCGATTCGTACGAGCGAGCCAACGCCGCGTCCGGGGACTACCCGTTGGCGAGGAACAACCTCGCCATTACCCTGGCGCAAACCGGGGAACACGAGGCAGCCGTCGGCGCGCTCCGCGACGCACTCCGCACGCACCCGAGGTTTCTCACCGCCCAACTCAACCTTGGCCTGCTGCTCCTTCGTCTGGCGCGCCACCAGCACGCCGTCCAGGCGTTTCGCCAAGCGCTGGCTGTCGATCGCGACTCGGCTCCGGCGTGGAACGGCATCGGATGGGTCCTCACCGAACTCGGACGCATCGATGATGCGCGGAACGCGTTCGCTCGGGCGGTGGAGACCGACCCCGATAACGCCGAGGCTCACTACAACCTCAGCTTTGCGTTGTCACAGTTGGGTGACTATGAGGGGGCACTGCGGGCCGTGAGTCGTGCCCAAACCCTCGACCCCTATTACGTCCCGCAAAAATTTCAGCTTGCGATCGATTTGCAATACGAGTCGTCGACTATTGCCGTGGTACCGGAGATCTCGGGCGAGATTGCAGCCGAGCTTGCGGGACAGCCGTTTGAGTTCGACCGGGCGATGCTGGACGACCTGTTCTCCGAGCTCCAACGGGAGCCGCCACCGTCGGAGGTGAGCCCCTCCGATCCCCTCGGTCTCGCACGGGACTATCTGCACAAGGGCCTCCTTGACCTCGCCGCCGCGGAGGTGAACCGCGCGCTGGGACGCGGGGCGGACCAAGTAGATGCTCATGTGCTCGCGGGCGAGATCTTCCATCATCGAGGTTTACACGGGGAAGCGCTCGAGCGATACCGGGCCGCCCAACAGCTTGCGCCCGATCGCGCTGAAGTGCGTCTCGGGATCGTACGCTCTCTGCTGTCACTCGGGCGTGGACGCGAAGCCGTGGGTGACGCGGGGGCGCTCGCCCGCGACCGGCCGGACGACGTCGAGGTGCTGGTGGCGTTCGCCGAGTCACAGCTGTCGGCCGGCAACCCAGCGGCCGCACTCGAGTCACTGCGTGACGCGCGTCGACGCGCGCCGCAACGCGCCGACATCCTCAAGCTCGAGGGAGACGTCGGTATGCGGATGGGCGACCTCGAATTGGCCGAGAGCTCGTACCGGGCGGCGTTAGCACTCGACCCGCGCATTGTACAGGTGCGGGTCGATCTGGGGCGGGTGCACGAGGCACGCGGCAATCACGACGATGCCGAGACGTGTTACCGCCGAGCGCTCGACGCATTGCCGACCTATATCGACGCCGCGCTGGCGCTGGCCGGTCTGTACCGTCGCACGGAGAGAGCCCGGGCGGCGGTCAACCTCTTGGTCGACACCCTCGCCAGTGATCCCTCCGACGTCGACACCCTGCTGGCTCTCGGGCACGCGCTCCTCGACGATGATCGCCCCGTGGATGCGCTCAACGCGTTCCGCCGTGTCCTGGCATTCGACGACGGGCATGCGGCCGCCCGGTTCTTCGAGGGGGTGGCCCTGGCGCGGCTCCGGCGGTACGGAGACGCTGTCCTGCAGTGGCATCGGGTCATCGCCGAGCATCCCTCCAGCCGCTATGCCCACGAAGCGCGTAAGCACGTGCGGACCGCGCAGGATCTCCAGCACATCTTCGCGACCGAGGCCGCCTAGCCGATGGCCATTGAGGGTCCGCTCAAAGAGCTGGGCATCCACGATGTGTTCCAGCTCCTGGATCTGAGTCGCAAGACGGGAACGCTCACCGTCGTCTCCGAGCTCCGCCGCAACAAAGGCACGGTGGTGTTCGACCAGGGCGTCATCGTGTATGCCGAGATCGAGAGCAACCCACACCCGCTCGGAAATCTGCTGGTGCGCTCCGGGAAAATTGGGGAAGCAGATCTGCAACGCGCGCGCGACATGCAGTTGCGCGGTGACGAGAGGCGGCTAGGGGAGCTCTTGGTGGCGATCGGCGCGATCTCCCAACGGGACCTGGAACGGCAGGTGCGCTTCCAGGTCGAGGAGGTCGTGTTCGAGCTGTTGAGTTGGCGGGAGGGCTACTTTTCGTTCGCAGAGGGGTCCGAAACCGAAGTCCGCGCCGATGCGCCGGTGCGGATTCCCACCGAGTCCGTGCTGATGGAGGGCGCGCGGCGCATCGATGAGTGGTCGCAGATCGAGGGGAAAATTCCACACCTTAGCGTCGTTCCCGTGCTGGCACCGGTCGCTGGAGCCGAGGGATCATTGGACCTGCTCCCGACTGAGTGGGAGGTCCTGGCGGCCGTGGACGGCGACCGGGACGTGCGAGGGATCGCGACGATGCTCGGTCGCTCAGAGTTCGAGGTGGCCAAGGCGATCTTCGGTATGGAGGCGGCTGGCGTGCTAACCATCACAGAACGAAAACGTTCCAGTGGCGAATCTCTGCAGGCTACGGAGGGGGTGGGCGCCGTGCTCGATCGAGCCACCGCGGCCGCCGCCCGAGGGGAGCTCGAGGAGGCCCGGAGCTGGGCCGAGCACGCCCGCTCGCTCGAGCCCCACGAGCCCGCTGTGTACTCCTTGCTCGGCCACATCGAGCTGGCCTCTCACCGCCCGCAAGACGCCGAGGGGTGTTTGCGCCGCGCGCTCAGACTGGATCCGCTCCTCGTCTCCGCGCACCGGCTGCTTGGCGACGCGCTCGCGTTGCAGGGACGCTTCGGTGAGGCAGTCGAGTGGTGGACACGCTGGCTCAAGATCGGGGAGCACGACCCGGAGATCAACGCATCGCAAGTCGAGCGGGTGCAGGACGCGATCCGCGCGGCCGAGACCCTGGATGCACTGGTACGATCGGCACATGGCTGACGATATCAAGGCGATGACCGCCGAACTGGCGCGAGATCCTGCGAGCCTGGTGTTTCTCAAGCTCGGGGAGGCGCTACGTACGCGTGGGCAGATCGAAGCAGCCGCGCGGATCGCCGCGTCCGGTGTGGTACGCCACCCCGACCTCGCCAGCGCGCACGATCTGTATGCTCGCGTGCTCATCGATCTGGGCGATTTCGAACGAGCGTTCCACGAATGGACGGTTGCGCTCGAACTCGAGCCGCGACACTTCGCCGCCCACAAGGGACTCGGGTTCCTGTGCCATCGCTGGGGTGATGTCGATGGTGCGGTGGAGCATCTGGAACTGGCCCTCTCGGCGAACCCGTCGGACGCGTCGGTGGTACAAGCGCTCCAACGTGTGCGGGAGGCCGTTGCCCCATCTGATGACGCTGCGGCAGCGAATGCTCCGCCGCCGCCGCCGCCCCCAACGCCGCCACCACAACCGGCTCCCCGCGAAATGGTTGTAGAGCCCACCGCCGAGGTCCCGCTCGAAGCGATCGTCGAGGGCATCGAAGCGGTGCCAGCCGAACCCCCCGCACCGGCGGGACAGGACCGCACGCCGTGGGCTGGGCTCGAAGGGGGTGGGGGGCGCGGCGTGCTGCTAGTGGACCGGCGGGGGTTGCTGCTCCG
Organism: Gemmatimonadales bacterium; assembly: GCA_041577295.1. GTDB lineage: Bacteria > Gemmatimonadota > Gemmatimonadetes > Gemmatimonadales > GWC2-71-9 > JBDHDH01. The sequence goes on along the minus strand of JBFGJG010000005.1, from coordinate 87,425 downwards.
CGGGGAACTCACTGGTGCTGAAGGTCGCGAGGTGGGGGAAGAGGTGGCTGCGTACCTCGCCGGGGCAGCACATGAGGCCGAACGCACGGCTCGTCTCTTGGGGCTCGGTGCGTGGCGCAGTGTGCTCGTGGAAGGAGGGACCGGAAATTTGTTGCTTGCCCGTCCGACGTCCGAAACGGTCCTCCTGCTGGTTCGTGACCGCGAGATGCCACAAGGACGGCTGACGGTCTTGGCCGACCGCGCGTGTCGGTCCGCCCGGCACTGGTTGGGAGAGCAGCGACCGTGACGCTTTCCTTTACTGATGCGCTCGAACGCATCACTCGGATTCGGGGAGTGCGTGGGGCGATGCTCGTGGCGGGCGATGACGGTCTCGTTGTCGCCGAATCGCTGATGGAGGGTGTGCGGGGGAACGCGGTTGCGGCGCTTGCCGCCAGCCTCGCGAAACGGCTGCGCAAGGCCTGTGAGGCTGCGGGCAGCGGGATCCCCAGCTTTCTCCATCTGCAGGCCGAGGCGGGGACGCTGGTGGCCGTTCCGGCTCCAGACGGCGTCTTGGTGGTGGCGGTAGGTGATCGCGATGTCAACGTCGGGCTCCTGCGGCTCGAAATGCGCCGTGTTGCGGAGGCGGTCGTATGAAGCTCACGCGCGCGGTAGAGCCATGGACCGTCGAACCCATGGAGCGGTTTGTCAACGAGACGGCGGCGCGACTCACACTGCTCATGACTCCCTCGGGTCAGGTATTGGCCCAGCACGGTTTCACTCGTGCCGTCGACGTGATGGCGGCGGCGTCACTTGGCGCGGCGATCGTGTCGTCGTCGAGTGAGATGGCGAAGATGTTGAGCGGCAGTCCGTTTCCCGCCCTCAGCCATCAGGGCAGGAACCACGGAGTGTTTTTGGGGAGCTGCGACCTGCCCAGCCAGCGGTTGCTCGTGCTCGTCGTCCACGACGCCGAGTCGTCCGTCGGGCTGGTACAGCTGTTCTTCGAAGAACTCGTCCGTGACTTAGCGGCGGCGTGCCCGCCGCCCGAATCGAAGAAGCTCGTGCTCGCGGCGGACTTCGAGCGCGAACTCAATGAGAGCCTCGCAGCGCTCTTCGGACGGTGATCCCATGTCTCTCGTGAACTTCACCACGCGCGAGATCACTTGTAAGATCGTCTACTACGGTCCGGGCCGGTCCGGAAAGACGACCAACCTGCAATACATCTACGGCCGGGTGCCGGAGGGACGGCGTGGAAGGATGGTGTCCCTGGCCACCCAGACGGACCGTACGCTGTTCTTCGATTTTCTCCCGCTCGAGCTCGGGTCCATCTCCGGTTTCACAACCAGGTTTCAGCTGTACACGGTACCCGGACAGGTGTACTACAACGCCACCCGCAAGTTGGTCCTTCAGGGCGCGGATGGGGTGGTGTTCGTGGCGGATAGCCAAGCCAGGCAGCTCGATGAGAACATCGCGAGCCTGCAGAATTTGCAACTGAATCTGTTGGAGCAGGGGATCGATGTGCGGGAGCTTCCGCAGGTAATACAGTACAACAAGCAAGACCTGCCCCGCGACCTCGTGCTCGAGCCATTCGAGCTCGACGATGCGCTGAACTTCCGCAGCATCCCCAGCTACGCCGCCGAGGCGTTAAACGGGAAAGGCATCTTCGAGACGTTGAAGGGCATCTCCGAGCTCGTCCTCCGGAAGCTGAGTCAGGAGGCCCCCGCGTGACGGCGACGCTCAACCCCCGGTTCACGTTCGAGACGTTCGTCATTGGCCCGGCCAATCAGGTGGCGGTGACGGCGGCTCGCGCCGTCGCGGAATCGCCGGGGACGGCCTACAACCCGTTGTTCATATACGGACCGCAGGGGCTCGGCAAGACGCACTTGATCATGGCCATCGGACAGCTCGCCCGTCGACTCTCCCCAACGCTCTCGGTCGAGTATCTGACGCTGGAGGACTTTCAGGAGGCGCATCAGGCCGCTGGGGCTGCCGGTCAAGCCGAGGCATTTCGTAACCGCTTCGGGAACGTCGATCTGCTGCTTCTCGACGACGTGCAGTACGTCGCACGGCGCGACGAATTGCAGGCCGAGTTGCTGCGAATTGGCGACCACCTGCGTGCCACAGGGCGGCAGGTCGTGCTGACGGGCGACCGCGTTCCCGCGGAGATGTCCGATGTCGACGAGCGTTTGCAGGCTCTGCTCGATGGGGGGTTGGTGGTGGATGTTGGGATGCCGGGGTACGAAACTCGGCTGGGGATCCTGCGGCAGCGAGTCGATGAGCGAGGCGCCGAGCTATCGCCGGCGGTGTTGGACACGCTCGCGCTCGTGGAGCTGCGGAGCGTTCGCGAGCTTCTTGGACTCCTCAATCGAGTGGTCGCGCTGCAGGCCATGAGCCAGCAACCGTTGACGCCGGAGGTCGTGAAGGCGCTGATGGCGGGCGAGTCGCGGACCGGGACTACGCCGCTCGAGATCCCAGGCACCGCCGCGCGGAGTCAGCTGGACGAGTTCGCCGCATTCCTCTCTGACGTGACGGAAGAGATCGGCCATCAGGTCGACGTGTGGCGCGGCCAACTGACCGAGGGCATCGAGCGGTGGCGAAGAGAAGGGTATCGGACGACACGCCTCGAGCACCTGTTGCAACAGGACGTACCGGTTGCTGTCGACCAGGCGCTCAAGGAGTTCGAGCGTGATGTGAAGCGGCTGCGTGCGCTTGCGACATCGATGGAAGCGATCGATCCACGCCGGGTGGACGATCCCGTCTTTACCGACCCGGATCGGGTGGCCGATGCGGAAGCGATGCTCCAGGAGGCCTCCAAGCATCAGGTACCACCACCGGCGCCGTCCGCCGCATGGCGGTTGGACACGTATGTCGAGGGAGACGCCAACCGGAGTGCCCTCGAGACCTCGCTGGCCGTCGTGCAAGAGCCGGGTCGTCGCCACCCGCTCCTCCTCCTGGTCGGGGCGAGCGGTGTGGGCAAGACCCACTTGCTGCACGCCGTCGGGAACGCCCTTGCGTCTTCCTCCAAGTCCTTGGTTGCCTGCTTTTCCGCGCAACAGTTCCACGATGAGCTCGAAGAGGCCCTCGAAGGAGACGCTCTGGGCCTGTGGCTGTCACGCTACCAACCGGTCAGTGCCTTTCTTCTCGACGACGTGCAGTCGTTGATCGACAACGCCCGAGCGCAACAGGAGGTCGCCCACCTGATCTCCCAGTTTCAAGCCACGGGTCGGCAGGTCGTGCTGACCGCCAACGCGCCACCGAGTGAGATCACCGGATTGCGCGGTGACTTGGGAGAGTTGCTCTCGAGGGCGGCCGTCGTTCTCATCGCGGCGCCGGACCGCGAACTGCGGCGCGCCATTGTGACGCGCAAGCTGATGGAACGGCAGGGTGAGGTCAGTCCAGATCTCGCCGACTACCTCGCCGCCCGGTCGGCAGACGGGATCCGGGCGGTAGTGGGGATGGTGCAGCGGGTGCTCGATACCGCGGAGAGCCGCGGTGTTGTGCCGTCGGTGAGCCTGGCACGGGAGCTGGTGGAAGGCGCGCAACCGGTTCGACATCGGGTAGGCGCCGGCATGCGCACGTCGGGCGTCGTCATCTCTCCCCTCGGTGGGGTGAAGAGTCGTGAAAAAATGGTGTGGGCCTGGCCCGATCCGGGTGAGCGATTGATCGAGGAGCTCTACTAGTGGCGATTCGTGGAAGCCTAAAGGAAGCGTCGCTGCCCGACGTCCTCCAGCTCCTGTCGCTGGGTCAGAAGACCGGGTGTCTCACCATCAGCGATCGGCAGAACCTTGGGCATATCTTTTTCGACCGGGGGCGCATCGTCGATGCCGCGATCGTGAATCGACGGGACCGAATCGGGGATATCCTGGTCAAAAACGGCAAGATCACCCAACAGCAGCTGGAAGCCGCCATCGAGGAACAGTCCCGCACGCGTGACAAGCGACTCGGACAGCTGTTGGTACAGCAAAGTGCCCTCTCACGCGATGACCTGGAGCACTTCGTTCGCGTGCAGATTGAGGAGGCAGTCTACTACCTCTTCACTTGGACTGCAGGAAACTTCCAGTTCGAAAGCGAAGTCCGTCCCGACCGCTACGATTTCTCCATCTCCATCAATCCTGAGTCGCTCCTACTGGAGGGGGCGCGTCGCGTCGATGAGTGGAGCCTCATCGAGAAGAAGATCCCGTCGTTTGACGTAATCTTCCGATTGGAGCGGGATCGGCTCCAGGGATCGGACGTCACGCTCACGCCGGAGCAAGAGCGCATCCTGTCGTTGATCGACGGCGTACGGGACGTGACACACATCGTGGAGGATGCAGGCCTTGGCGAGTTCGAGGTGGGCAAGGCGCTCTACGGACTGCTCACCGCCGGGTTCCTGCACCCGCTCGGACGCAGCCAGCCGCGACCAACTGAAGCGATGAGTAACGCCCGCCTAGGTGAGCACCGCAACCTGGGCATTGCGTTCTACAAGGCGGGCATGTTCGATGAGTCCGCGCGGGAATTCCGCCGGGTTGCAGAGCTGCGCCCGGAGGACGGGTCGGCGTGGTTCCACCTCGGTCTCATCGCCTTGAAGCAAGCTCGCTGGGCGGAAGCGGCCGAGTTGCTCAAGCGCGCGGCCCAACACGAGGGTGGGAAACCCGCCATTCTCTACAATTTGGCACTCAGCTATGAGAACGCTGACCGCCTCGACGAAGCAGAGAGCGTGTACGCGGAAGCTGGGTCCAAGGCCCGGCACGACACGCGCATCCTCACAGGATGGGGCATCGTGGCATTGAGACGCGGTGATTGCGAGGTGGCTGCGGGCCGCCTCGATCGCGCGCGTGAAGTCGCCCGCGATCGGCAACTCAGCGAGCTGTGGTACTGGGCTCGCTCCCTCGCCGCAGCCGGCGTCGAGCGCTACGACGAGGCGGAAGAACTGCTGCGCGATGCGATCGCGCTATATCCCACGCAGGTGGTGTTGCAAAACAACCTCGCGGTCCTCCTCGAGGTCCGGGGCGAACGCGATGAGGCCGAGCAGATCCTCGAGGGCGCACTCGGCGAGGACCCCTCGCTGCCCCAACTGTCGAAGAACCTCGGCGATCTGCTCTACCGCGCCGGTCGATTCGCCGACGCAGCGACCGCGTACCAGCGGGCCGTGCGGCAAGACCCGCGGCTGGGTGACGACGTGTACTTCCGTCTGGGCAACATCGCCTACAAACAACACGATCAAAACGCGGCCGCGCAGCACTGGCAAACCGTGCTGGCGCTCAACCCGGACCACGAACTCGCGCGGGCCAACCTCGAGACCATGCGTGCACTGCGGTGAAAGCGGCTGAACGAGACCCCGCGCTGGCAGCTCTCGCCGCCAAGATCGCCCAAGAGCGTGGGTTCTCCTGCGAGGCGTACAAGGAGAGCGTGCTACGGCGCCGCATCGCGGTGCGCATGCGAGCCTGTGGTGTTGCGGACTATGTGCAATACGCCGCCGTGCTCGATAGTGACCGCGACGAGTACGAACGCCTTCTCGACGCGCTCACTATCAACGTGAGCAAGTTCTTTCGTAATCGGGAGACCTGGGAGGCGATCGATCGGGATGTTCTTCCTCGCTTGTTAGCCAACGGTGAGGTCCTCCGGTGCTGGTCCGCTGGCTGCGCGTCCGGCGAAGAACCTTACACCTTGGCGATGCTCGTGCTCGAGCGAGCCGGGACGGATCGCGCGCACAAGTCGCCGGCGCGCATCGATGCCACCGATCTCGATCGCGTCAGCCTCGCCCGCGCTCGTGAGGGCATCTTCTCCGCTGCCACCCTAGACGAGGCGCCGACCGCGCTCGTACAACGGTACTTCGTGGCTAGCGACCATTTCCAGGTCGTGCCCGCGGTTCGTTCGCTGGTGGAGTTCCGACAGCACGACATACTCCGCGATCCGCCCCCCCAACCTCCCTACGATCTGATCCTCTGTCGCAACGTCGTCATTTATTTCGACCGGGCCAGTCAGGACCATATCTTCGGGCGCTTCATCGACGCGTTGCGGCCAGGTGGCGTGCTGATACTCGGTAAAGTGGAAATCCTGTTTGGTAGCGCCCGCGAGCGGCTCATTCTGGAGAATCCCCGCGAGCGCATCTACCGGCGCCCGTGACGTTTCCTATCCAGCACACACTCGTGCGGATGGGAGAGCTGGCAGTGGCCTGCGGCGAGGGGACGCTGGCCGCTCTCGGACTGGGCAGCTGCGTTGCGGTCGTGATGTACGATCCCGACGCCCGGGTCGGCGCGCTCGCACACGTTATGCTGCCATCGAAGTCCCTGTCACGCGACCGCGACCACCCCGCGCGAACCGCGGATACGGCTATTCCGCACACCGTGCGCGAGATGCAAACGTGTGGTGCCGACCTGTCCCGCGTCACCGCACGGCTGGTCGGTGGCGCGAGCATGTTCGGCGACCTCCTCCCCACCGGGACCATCCACATCGGCGAACGCAACATCGTCGCCTGTCGTATGGGGCTGCGCACGGCCGGGATCCCCGTCGTCGCCGAGGCGGTGGGAGGGCAGTCGGGACGATCGGTGTGGTTCGACGTGGCTGACGGGCGGGTCACGCTGCGCTCGGTGGGCCATGAACCCACCGACCTCTGAGCGGCCCGCCACCGTGCTCGTGGCGGACGACAGCGCATTCATGCGGCGCGTGTTGTCCGACCTGATCACACAATCGGGACGCTACCGCGTGGTGGGGACGGCAAGACACGGACACGATGCGCTGGAGAAGACGCATCGCCTCGGCCCCGACCTCGTGACGATGGACATCGAGATGCCGGAAATCGACGGGCTGACAGCGATTGGGTACATCATGAGCGAGGTGCCACGTCCCGTGGTCGTGGTCAGCGCCCATGCGGGCCCCGGGACCGAAGCAGCCATACGCGCGCTCGAGCTCGGCGCGGTCGAGGTCGTGGCGAAGCCAACGGTCCGCGACGCGGATGCGCTGCGTTCCTTGGGTGAGGCGTTGATAGCGGCGCTGGACGCGGCGGTCACCGCCGACATCGGACGGGTTCCGGTGCTCGCGCGGGTTCCTCGGCATCCCCCGCGACCACGGCCTTCCACGATCCCCGGCCGCGCCGCATGCGCTGTGGTCATCGCCGCCAGCACGGGCGGGCCCCGCGCACTCGCGGAGATCGTACCGGGCCTCCCCACGGGTCGGGACGCGGCCCTGCTCATCGTCCAGCACATGCCGCCCAAGTTCACCAGGAGTCTCGCGCAACGTCTGGATGCCGCGAGCCACTTTCATGTGGTCGAAGCCGACGATGGTGTGCCCGTGTTGGCCGACACGGCGTATGTCGCCCCGGGCGATTATCATATGCGAGTTGTGATGCACGATGACGGACCGTGGATTCGCCTTGACCGCGAACCACCGGTATGGGGCGTCCGGCCAGCAGCCGATCCGCTCTTTCGCTCGGCGGCGGCGTGTTTTGGTGCGCGCACCGTGGGTGTGGTGTTGACAGGCATGGGTCGCGACGGCACGGAAGGGTTACAGGCCATCCGTCGTGCGGGAGGTCGCACGCTCGCGCAGGATCGCCACACTGCCGTGATCTACGGCATGCCCCACGCCGCGCTGGTCAGCGGTGCGGCGACGGAGGCGGTGCCGCTTCCCGAGATCGCCCGGCGGATCGATGGCGAACTGCGCTCGTGGCGAACGGCATGAAGGGTTACCTGCAGGTGCAAGCGGAGGGGTCGCGTTACGGCTTTCGCGTCGGCGACGTGGAGCAGGTGATGGAGCTGGTCTCTGTGCAGCCGGCGCCCGGCGTGGTCGCAGCGGTCCGCGGCGTGACGGTTGCGAGCGGGCGCACGCTCCCCGTGGTGCACCTGGTGGCGCTGCTGACCATGACGACGCCACCGCAGCCGGTGCGCTCGACGGGCGTGATTGTCACGTGTGGCGATGCGTCGGTGGTGTTCGAAGTGGATGACGTGGACTCCGTGATTCCTGAAGACCCCCTCCCAGTTCCCGAAGGGTGGCGAATACCCTGGGCATCCGGTGTGGCCCCCGGCCACCGGTTAGTGCCCATCCTGGACGTGAGTGCGCTTGCCGAGCGGTTGCATGCGTCGACGGCGCGGCAGTACGCATGAGCGCCGGCGACGAAGTCCAGCTCGTGCGGTTTCAGCTCGGCGGGCGCGATTTCGCGTTCAACGTGTTCGACGTCGAGCGTATCTTGCGATATGAACCGCCCGCGCCCCTGCCCAAGGCTCCGGCGTTCCTCGAAGGGATGTTGCAGTACGCCGATGCCGTGGTGCCGGTGATCGACCTCCGCAAACGCGTCGGGGTCGACGCGCCGGTGCGTGACGAGACGAGAATCATCATGGTTGAGTCACGCGATGGTCGGATTGGCGTGGTCGTGGATGCCGTGGTTGAAGTGCTCAAGGTGGCCGCTCATCGAATCACGCCACCTCCCCAGATGGTGCGGGGGCTCGCGGCAGACTACATCACGGGGATCCTGCCCGTCGGGGAGCGAACGCTCGTGATACTTGCAACTCATAAGCTGCTCGCGTCCGACGAGCGGCTCGCGCTGGAGACGCTGACGGTGGAGGCGGCACATGACTGAAGCGCTCGTGCAGGCACTGCGCCGCGAATATGAGGACATCACCGCGCGGATGGAGACAGTCCGGGGCTCCGCCGAGCGCCGCGAGGTTGTGAAGCGGCAGATCATCAAACTGTTCAAGACCGTTGACCAGGGGATCACGGATCTTACCGAATTAAAGGAAGACATTCGGAAGCTGGTCGACCAATACAAGCAGATCGCCCAAGCCCAGGACGCGACCGACCGCGCGCCGCAGTTCACCGGTGCGGCGCCGGCGATGCGGGTGGACAATCTCGGCGCGTCGACGTTCATCGAAAAGGGCTGGCACTTGATTTCGCTGGGCGACTATCCCGGCGCGATCCAGGGGCTCTCCAAGGCGCTGGAGTTGGCGCCCGGCGACACGCAGGCGCAATCCCTCTTGGGGTGGGCGCAGATGCTGAGCGAAGATTACGATGAGGCACTCGGGACGTTTCAAAAGGTGCTGATGACGGAGCCCGCGAACTCGCTCGCGCGGATCAACGTCGGGTACATATGTCTCAAGAAGCGGATCTTCGGTGAGGCAATTGAGCACCTCTCGAAGGCCATCCGGCTGGACAACGATAAGAAAGCAACGCTGTACGCGCACTACTATCTCGGATTGGTGTATCTCGAACGTGAGATGTATGAGGACGCGCGAAACTTCTTCGAAAAGACCATCGCCCTGGGTCCGAATTTGATTGAGGCGTATTACGAGTTAGGCCGTGCTCACTGGTTCGGTGGTGATCAGGACGCCGCCAAAGAGACGTGGACCAAGGGCTACAAGGCCAACAAGTACAGCCCTTGGGGCCGACGTTGCCGTGAGATGCTCGACCAGGTGGGAGAGGGGCAGGCGCCACCACGCTGACGAGCCTCATGATAACGGTGCTGTCGCTCATTCAGGGACCAACCTGGATCGATGTCGGCAATGTGACCGCAGTGTACTGGAGTGGTGATGCGCAGGCCGCGGCCGCGTTGGCCGAGTTGGCCAACGATGCCGGGCCCTGGCCTGGGATTGGGACACTTTCGGATCACCGCATCCGTCTCATCGTGGTGTCCGATGCACGCCGGTTCGACTCCCTCCTGGCCGGCCGAGTGCCAGAGTGGGGGGTCGGTGCAGCCATCCCGTCGCGCAACATGATCGTGTTGCGACTGGTCGGGGATGTTCGACGCACCCTCCGTCACGAGCTGGCCCATCTCGCCTTGCACGCCAAAGTTCCCCACGTTCCCCGATGGTTTGACGAAGGCTACGCCGTGCGCGCCGCCGGTGAATGGGATCGCCTCGACGCGCTTCGGGTCAACTGGGCGTTGGTACGTGGGAACGTGCCCACGCTGCGCGAGCTCAATACCTATCTGCGCGACCAAACGGCGAGCCGCGCGGAGACCGCCTACGCGCTCGCGGCGACGGCCGTCCTCTCCCTCGAGCGCTTCGGGGGGGACCGCGGGCTCGAGCCGTTCATCAGGACACTCGCGACCGAATTGGATTTTGACCGCGCGCTACGCACCACGCATCAGGTGACGTTCGGCCAGTTTGAAGAGCGATGGCGGCGCGAGCTCCGCGAACGCTACGGATGGCTCTTCATGATCACGACCTTCTCGGCGTTTTGGGCCGTGGCCGGCTTCATGTTGGTAGCGCTGTGGATTTGGCGAAGACACCGCGACAAGGAACGTCGGGCAGCGTTGGACGAAGGCTGGGTGATTCCCGATGGCTCATGGGATTGACCTTCTTGACGCTTGTGGAACCTGCAGTTAGCCTGAGTGTCTATGTCTAGTAAGAGAGCGGCTTCGGCTGCTCGGCTCCGGTTTCGGAGCATCAATGTGTTGTTGTTAGGCGGCGCGGTTGTGTCTCTCGCGGTCGGGTATTTGTTGCTTGCGAGAGGGGAGACTACGCTCGCGCCGATTTTGCTGGTGCTCGGATATTGCGTGCTCTTCCCGCTCGGTCTCGCGGTATAGAAGCGGTTGGGGCGAATAGCTCAGGGGTCCAGAGCGCCTGCCTTACAAGCAGGAAGTCGGGGGTTCGAATCCCTCTTCGCCCATGTGTGAAGCAGAATCCCCGGTCCGGGCATCGAGAGCTCAACTCGGAGGCGTCGTGGTGTCGTTGAATCGTTGTAAAACTCGGCTGCTGATGACCGTCGGTGCGGCGGTTGTCATGACCGCTGTCATTCCCCAACCTGCCCAAGCGCAGTTTGGCCAGCAGCGGCGGCAAACGGAGCGCGTGTTGTTCCTTATTCCCCAGCCAGTGACGCCCGGTGACTCGGCGTTCGCCGTGCAATATGCGCACGAGGCACGGCGCCGCATGGAGGGGAAGTTCCGGAACAAGCTCACGATCATTTCGACAGAGCAGATCGCCGAGATGTTGGCGGAATCAGGATACCAGTCCAACGCCATCCTCGGTGCGGCCGATGCAGAGCGTCTGGCTCGCGCGCTTCGTGCGGATGCGTACCTGGAGGGTGAGCTACGCCGCAACGACGCCCCTGTGCTCCGTCTTCGGATGGTTGATATTGGACGTTCCGGGCTCTCCGGATGGGTCACCGTCCCGGCGCCGGCAGCGGCGGATCCCAAGCGGCTCGCGGAGCTCACCGCCGACTCGCTCGACCCGCGCGTCGATGCCGCCGAAGAAGCGCGGGAGTGCACCGAGCGGCGCGATCGTGGTGATTTCCGCGGCGCGAGAGATCGCGCGGAGCGGGCTTTCCGAATGTATCCCAACCACCCGTCGGCGGCGCTGTGCGCTGCGGTCGTGATGGAAGCGACGAATGCGCCAGCCGATAGCCAGATCGCGATGTATCAACGAGCCGCCACGGGCGACTCGTTGTTGACGCGGGCCTGGGAACGCCTCGGCCGCCTGTACCAAGTGCAGGGCGACTCGCTCAAGGCGCTGGACGCCTTTGCGAGCCAACTGCTCGCGCGTCCGGGCGACCGGCAGCTTCGCTTGGGTATCGCGGCCGGCTACATGACGGTTGGCGAGTACACCAGAGCCCGCAGCCTCATCGACGAATGGCTGCTCGAGAACCCAGGCGACGCGGAGTTTCTCGACCTCAAGGTGCGCGCGTGTGTGGACGGGGAGTTGTGGGTCTGCGCGCTCGATGCGCTCAGCGATCAGTACGACACCAATCCGGAGCTCGTGGGCGATTCGATCTTCTACCTGAAGGTGATTGGCGCGGCTCAACAGATCAACGATACGGATGCCTTACTGCGGTGGAGTGGCGAGGCCGTGCAGCACACTCCCGGTTCGGTCACGTTGTGGCGCGCGCGTGCCAACGCGTTCAACGAGGCCGGCATGACGGACTCGGTCGTGCGTGTGTACGAACGCATCCTCGAACTCGAGCCCAGCGACGTCCCCACGCGCCTCGCGGCAGCACGCGCCATCATCGAGGGCATCACGATCGACACGTTGGTTCCGCTGGATACGGCGCAATTGCTCAAAGCGGGTCGTTTCCTCGATCGCGTGACCGCCATGAGTCGAGATACCGCCGTGCTCATGAACGCGGCGGTCCTCTACTACCAGCCCACGACCAAGATGGTGCAGTACCGTATGCACCTCCCAATCGCCATCGACTGGCTTGAGAAGGCGCTCCAAAACGACGTGCAGCGCCGTCTCACGGAGCAGGCGAACTTCTTCCTTGGGTTCGGGTTGATGTTCCAGGTCTTCGAGTTCGATCAGCGAGTCACCGAATCGAAATCGTGCCAGTTGGTGCAGCAAGAGGCAGAGATGGTCGCGCGGGGGAAGCGGGCACTCGAAATCGGTGCCTCGGTGTCACCCCAGTCGGCACAGCAGTTCCTCCAGCAGTACCGCGCCTTCGAACAGCGCGTCGGGCAGCTCCGAGCCGCGTTCTGCCGCTGAGTCGAGCTTGAATTCGTGCAGCAGCGCATCTACATTGCGCTGCTGCACGTTTTCTATTTGGGGCTGTAGCTCAGTTGGTTAGAGTGCCGGTCTGTCACACCGGAGGCCGCGGGTTCAAGTCCCGTCAGCCCCGCTTGATTTCACGAGTCGAACGTTCGCTCCGGCCCCGCCTGCTCCGCACGCGGGGCCGTTCCGCATCGGAGGCCTCGGCGATGCCCACCGCCCACATCCCGGTCCTCGCCGACACGATAGCCCGCCATGCCGCCGGCGCTCAGCGGATCGTGGACGGTACCGTGGGAGGCGGCGGCCACGCTGAACGGCTCAGGGCTGCCGGTGCCCACGTGTTTGCCGTGGACCGCGATCCCGATGCGTTGGCTCGTGCCCGCGAGCGTCTCGGGGACGAGGGCATCACCTGGCGGTTGGGGCGCTTTGGAGACCCCGCCGTTACCGCCGACATCGCGCGATTCAAACCCGACTTCGTGCTCCTCGATCTCGGAATCTCGAGCGACCAGCTCGACACCGATCCGCGTGGGTTCTCGTTCCGTCCGAACGTCCTGCTGGACATGCGCATGACCCCGTCGGGTCCCACCGCCGCCGATCTCCTGAACACACGCTCGGCGGCAGCCCTGGGCGAGATCTTTCGCACCTACGCCGACGAGCCGCGGGCGCGGCGCCTCGCAAACAAGATCGTCGAGCGACGAAGCACCGCGCCGTTCCGCACAAGTGACGACTTGGTAAATGCCATCCGCAGCGCGTTCGGACCGCGGACGGGTCCGAGTCACTTCGCCCGGCTGTTCCAGGCGGTGCGAATCGCCGTCAACGACGAGCTCGGAGAGCTCGAACGAGCCCTGCCACGTTTGCGGGAGGCCTTGATTCCCGGGGGTCGCCTTGCTGTGATTACGTATCACAGTGGGGAAGACCGAATCGTGAAACACGCGTTCCGTGAATGGGAACGCCCGTGCGTGTGTCCCCCGGGCCAACCGATCTGCACGTGCCGCGGGGCACCGCTTGGCCGTCGCGAGCCGCGGTCGCCAATCACTCCCTCGGCCGACGAGGTCGAGCGCAATCCCCGCGCTCGCAGCGCGAAGCTCCGCATCTTTCGCACGGCCGATGGCGCGTAAGGGCCGGTTCTGGACCCTATTATGGTTGGGGTTCGCTCTGGGAGTGCTGGCCTGGGTGGTCACTCGGCAGACGTCAGCACACGTGACGGCGCGCGAACTCAATGCCCTGCGCGAACAACGCGCCGTGCTGGAGAGCCGCACCGCCGAGCTGCAACAGCGCATACGACGGGGCGAGAGTCGGCCGGTGCTCGTTCCGCGTGCCGAGTCGCTAGGGCTGCACCTACCTGGAGACAGTGAGATGGTGCGCATCGCTGTACCCAAGTCGGGAGATCCGTAAACGTGGCCAAGCCAACGACCCGGTTGAGCTTCGTGGCCGGCGCATTTTTCATTGGCCTCTTGGCCATCATCGGGCGGGCCGCGCAGGTCCAGCTCCTCGAGGGCGATGAGCACCGTGCGAGCGCCGAGGCGCAACGGACCAGAGGGCGGATCCTCGAGGCGCCGCGCGGCGCCATTTACGACCGACACGGAGTGGCGCTCGCGATCACCCACGAGGTCTACGACGTGGGCATTGCCCGGGATCAACTGCGCAAGCCGGAGACAGATCTTCCTGAGATCGCGAAGGCGCTGGGGCTCCGCCCGCGAGACATCGAGCGGCGATTTCGACGCGGCCGGTGGGCCCATATCCCCGGTCCGTTCACGGCGGCCGAACTCGAACCGATCCGGCGGATCAAGGGTGTGCATCGCCTCGCGGAATCTGTTCGCTTCTATCCCAACCCGGATCTCGCGCGCTCGATCATCGGGCGACCGGCGGCCGACGGGCGACGTGCAAGTGGACTGGAGTCCGTGTTCGATTCGGTGCTCACGGGAAAGCCCGGCTATACGGTGCGGCTACGTGACCGCTTTGGCGTGGAGTACGACTCACCGTCGCGGCTAGACGCCTTTCCCGTTCCTGGGCACGACCTCTACCTCACCATCGATGCCGATTTGCAGGAGATCTCCCAACAGGCCCTCGATGAAGCGATCGAACGTTTCGACGCTGCGGGCGGTGACGTCGTCATCATTCGCCCAAGCACGGGGGAGATCTTGGCGCTGGCGTCGCGTGGGCCTGGCCTGCGCGGAACCGCGACGGCGTTGACGAGTGTGTTCGAGCCGGGGTCGACGGCGAAGATCTTCGCGGCGGCCGCCCTGCTGCAGCACGAGCTGGCGACGCCGGACGACTCGATCTGGGCCGAGCAGGGCACGTACCAGCTCGGGAAACGCGTGATCCGCGATGAGCATGCCGAGGGTTGGCTCACCCTCCAACAAGTGGTCGAGCGGTCGAGCAACATCGGTATCGTGAAAGCGACGCGGGAGCTGGCGCCCGAGCGGCAGTACGAAATGTTGCGCGATTTCGGTCTCGGCAGCCCCACAGGTGTCGAGTTTCCTTCAGAGGCAGCCGGCATACTGCGGCCGCCGTCGGCGTGGAGCGGTACGACGCCGGCGAGCCTCGCGATCGGATATGAAGTCGCCGTCACGCCGCTCCAGTTGGCGGCGGCTTATGCCGCGATCGCCAACGAGGGCGTGCTGCTGCGTCCCACGCTCGTCAGTTCCATCCGGACGCCCGCGGGCAAGACCACTTATCAACACCGGCCAGAACCGGTGCGGCGCGCGGTGTCGCGAGACGTTGCCGCGCAGTTGCGCGAGATGCTGCGGGGCGTCGTCTATCGTGGTGGGACGGGCGATCCCGTGGCGCTCGTATCGTCCGAAGTTGCGGGGAAGACGGG
Organism: Gemmatimonadales bacterium; assembly: GCA_041577295.1. Taxonomy (GTDB): domain Bacteria; phylum Gemmatimonadota; class Gemmatimonadetes; order Gemmatimonadales; family GWC2-71-9; genus JBDHDH01. The sequence goes on along the minus strand of JBFGJG010000005.1, from coordinate 72,242 downwards.
CACGGCGCGGCGCGCCGGACCGGCGGGGTACATCCCCGGGTCCTACACCGCGACCTTTGCGTCGATCTTTCCCGCCGACGCGCCGCAGATCGTCATGGTGGTCAAGCTCGACGATCCGCGCGGAGCCTACGCGCGGCTGACAGCGGCGCCTGTGACGCGCGCAGTGCTTGAACGCGTGTTGGCAACGGAGTCGGGCACAATCGACCGCGGTGTCCTCGCCATGAGTCACGCCGATGGGGAGCCAGATCCGGCAATTGGTGCCGGCACGGTACCGTATGTGACACCGTGGCCGGTTGAGTTCGAGATCCATGAGCCCGAACGCCGTCGCGTCCCAGATGTGCGGGGGCTGCCGGTGCGCGACGCGGTGAGGCGGCTGCACGGCGAAGGCCTGCGCACCACGCTCGAGGGATGGGGGAGGGTGACCGCCACGCGCCCGGGCGCGGGGGCCCGGGTGCGCACCGGAACGCTGATCACGCTGGTCGGGGTGGAGGACCGTCCATCGCCATGAACTCGTTGCAGGCGATCGTCGATGCTCTCCAGCACGCCCACCAAACCGTCTCGGTCCCGGACTCCCTGCCAGCGGAGATCTCGGGTGTCGCCGACGACTCACGACAGGTGACCCAAGGCGCGCTGTTCTGTGCCATCGTCGGGACGGCGATGGACGGTCATCGTTTTTTGGAAGATGCGCAGCGCCGCGGTGCCGCGTGCGCCCTCGTACAGACCCCCCGCCACCTCACGCTCCCCCAGATCGTGGTGCGCGACGGCCGCACGGCGGCAGCCATCGCTGCACGAGAGTGGTACGGACGTCCAGCGGACATGCTGGACATTGTCGGCGTCACCGGCACCAACGGTAAGTCGACGACGGTGGCGCTCATTTGGCACCTGCTGAATGCCGAAGGCGCCGCGGGGTCGCTGGGCACGCTCGGGGCGAGAGATGGCAGCGGTTGCCTGCTCTCTGGCTATCAAACCCTCACCACACCCGGCGCCGTCCAGCTGCAGAGTGCGCTCGCCGCCCTGCGTGTACGCGGTGTTCGGCGGGTCGTGATGGAGGCATCGTCGCACGCGCTCGATCAGCGGCGCCTGGAGACAGTGACGCTCGCTGCGGGCGTGTTTACCAATCTCACTCATGACCACCTCGACTACCACCAAACGCTCGAGGCCTACGGCGCCGCAAAGGCACGGCTTGCGACGCTCCTCCGGGACGGCGGGACGGAGGTCGTGAACGCCGACGATCCTGCCTGGAAGGATGTGCTTCCGCGGCAGTCCAGGGTACAGCGTATCACATATGGCTGGAAGGCCGAGGCGGACGTTCACGCAACAGCGGTGCGACTGGAGAATGGCGGCGCCAGCTTCACGCTCCGAGTCGCGGACTTCGCCGCACCCGTGAGGCTTCCGCTCATCGGCGCATTCAATGTGAGCAACGCGTTGGCGGCGTCTGGGGCGGCGTGGGCACTGGGGATAGACGTGGCGCGTATCGCCGAGCGCCTATGCGAAGCCCCACAAGTCGCGGGGCGCATGGAGCAGTTGGTCGACGCGGAGTTTCAGATCGTACGCGACTACGCTCACACACCCGATGCGCTCGAGCGGGTCCTCGAGTCCCTGCGTCCCATCACGAAGGGGCGGCTACTGGTCCTATTCGGAGCCGGCGGCGACCGCGACCGCCGAAAGCGACCGCTCATGGGATCGATCGCGGCGCGCGGTGCGGACATCGCCATCGTGACGTCCGACAATCCACGTACGGAAGACCCCGATCGAATCATCGATGACATCGAAGCCGGAATGCAGGGAGCCACGTACGCCCGAATCACCGACCGGCGCGAGGCGATCATTCACGCGATCGGCCTGCTCAAACCGGGTGACTGCCTCGTGCTCGCGGGCAAAGGGCACGAGACGTATCAGGTCGTGGGCACCGAAAAGCTCCCGTTCGACGAGCCTGCGATCGTCCAGCAGGCGCTGCGAGATCTGGCGGCTGCGTGATGGAGTGGTCCTCGCCACGCGTAGCCGAGATCCTGAAGACCTCGATTGGCAAGCGTCAGGTGTTTTCCTCGATCAGCACCGACACTCGATCGCTCCGCGCTGAGGCGCTCTTCGTGGCATTGGTGGGCGAGCACTTCGACGGCCATGACTTTCTCGAGGAGGCCCGGCGACGCGGCGCCACCGGAGCCGTCGTGCGGAAAGGAACGCGCACCGTCGATGGCTTGACGTTCTTTGAGGTGGACGACACACTCGTCGCCCTCGGGGTGCTTGCCCGTGCACGCCGGGGAGAGGTGACCGGTCCCGTGGTGGCCGTGACCGGGACAAATGGTAAGACGTCTACGAAAGAAATGCTGGGCTGCGTGCTCGGCACCCGTTGGCGCGTGCAAACGACGCGGGAGAATCAGAACAACTTGGTCGGTGTGCCACTCACGATTTTGGCGGCACCCGCTGACTGCGAGGCCCTCGTGGTCGAGGCTGGTGCCAACCTGCCGGGCGAGTTGCGCCGCCTGCGGAAGATCATTGAGCCCACGGTTGGCGTGGTCACCAATGTCTCTGCGGGGCATCTCGAAGGGTTTGGATCGCTAGAGAGCACGCTGGCCGAAAAGGTGTCGCTGCTCGACCAGGTGCCCACCGCGGTGGTCGGGACGAAACCACCGGAGTTGGCAGGGCGCGCTCAAGCCGTCGCCGGGCGAGTGATCGTGGCTGGTCTCGAGGCACCTGCCGATGTGCGCCCCGATCGCTGGTCGGTGAAGGCGAACGGGCATGCCGAGTTGGTCGTTCGAGGGATTGAGGTGACGCTACCGCTCGTTGGTGTGCATCAGGCGGACAACGCGATGGTGGCCCTGGCGGTGGCCATCGAGCTCGCAGTAGACCTCGAAGCCGCGCGCGACGCCCTTGAGACCGTCGCCCTGCCACCGGGCCGGTGCGAGGTCATCGAGCGGCGCGGACTCACAGTGGTTCATGATGCCTACAATGCAAATCCCGGATCGCTCTCGGCATCGCTCGCCACCGTGGCGGCGATGTGTGAGAATCGCCCGCTCGTCGTCATACTCGGTACAATGTTAGAACTCGGCAAGGAGAGCGATCGCTTGCACCGCGAGATGGCGGACAAGGTCGTTGCAATGCAACCTGCGTTGGTGGCGGCAGTCGGGGCGTTCGTACCGGCGCTCGAGCGTCACGCCGCTAGCTTGGGTGACCGGCTCGTGCTGGGAGAGGACCCCGGCGCGGTTGGCAAGCTCGTGGCGGCTCGCCTCGCGGGGAACGAGTTGATCTTGCTCAAGGGATCCCGGGGCGTGCATATGGAACGTGCGCTTCCTCACCTGCTACCGGACGATCAGCACTCGTGCTCTACCACCTCCTAGCCCCGCTCGCGTCGAAGCACATCGTCTTCAATCTGTTCAACTACCTGACCTTTCGGGCAGCGGCGGCTACGGTGACCGCGATCCTGTTGACGTTCGTGATCGGGCCCACCCTGATCCGTGTGCTCAGACGGCGCAACATCGGACAAGTCGTCCGCGCTGAAGGGCCCGCGTCACACCACTCGAAGCGTGGTACACCGACCATGGGTGGCGTGATCATCCTGATCGGCACGGTCTTGCCCGCACTCCTGTGGGCGCGTCTGGACAACCGGTACGTGCTGGTTGCTGTATTGGCTACGCTGTGGATGGGCACGATCGGCTTCGTCGATGATTACCTCAAGTACATCCAGGAGAAGTCGCGAGGCCTCGTAGCGCGGTACAAACTGATTGGACAGGTGACGCTCGGGGTCGTGTTGGGGTCCTATCTGCTGACCTTCCCGTTGGCCGACACCGTAGCAGCGAACGCGACGCAGCTGCCATTCTTCAAGTACGTGCTGCTGTACCTTCCCGGGGTTCTCTACGTTGCTTTCGTGACGTTCATTATCACCGGGACCTCCAATGCCGTGAATCTGACGGACGGTCTCGATGGGCTCGCCACGGGGCTGACCGTGATCGCCGCCGGGGCGTTCGCGATCTTTGCGTACTTGTTCGGCCGTATCGACGCTTCGGAGTATCTCCAGGTCTACTATCTCCGTGGCGCCGGTGAGATGGCCATCTTTTGCTCGAGCCTCATGGGCGCCGCCCTGGGGTTCCTGTGGTTCAACGCGCATCCCGCGCAGGTCTTCATGGGCGATACCGGGAGCCTGGCGATTGGCGGGGCGTTCGGAACGGTCGCCATCCTGCTCAAGTCCGAGTTCCTCCTGCTTCTCATCGGTGGTGTCTTCGTGGCTGAGACCCTGTCGGTGATCATCCAAACCGGTGTGTTTCGCTGGCACAAATGGAGGCGGGGTCGCGACTACGCGGACCAACATCGTGTGTTCCGCATGGCGCCGCTCCATCACCATTTCGAACAGATCGGCTGGCCTGAATCCAAGGTCGTGACGCGGTTCTACATCCTGGGGATTCTCTGCGCGCTGCTCGCGCTCTCGACGCTCAAGATTCGATGATCCCCCAGGCGTGGCGAAGGGGAGAGGTGGCGGTGATCGGGCTTGGGAAGAGCGGCACGGCGGCCGCTGGGTGGTTGGTAGGGCAGGGGATAACGGTCTACGCGTCGGATGCGGCGGATCGTCCTGCCCTGCGCGCCAGCACGGCGGCCCTGCAGCACGAACGGCTCAGCATCGAGCTGGGTCGTCACGATCTCGATCGGATCCGGCGAGCCTCCGTGGTGGTGGTCTCCCCCGGTGTGCCGCCCGATGCGCCACCGATAGTCGCGGCGCGAGAAGCCGGACGCCCGATCGTGGCGGAATTGGACCTCGCCGCACGGGCGCTCGACCACTCACGCCTGATCGTGGTCACTGGCACCAACGGCAAGACCACGACGACCGCGCTGATTGCGCATCTGCTCCAGTCGGCAGGTATCGGGACGGCCGCCGCGGGCAATATCGGCCGGCCGTTGATCGAGCTGGCCACCGACGAGGATCCGCCGGCGTGGATCGTGGTGGAAGCATCCTCGTTTCAGCTGCACGATTCGCCCACCCTCAGCCCCACCGTCGGGGTCCTCACGAACCTGGCGCCGGATCACCTGGATCGATACCCAAATCAGGCTGCGTACTACGCGGACAAGCAGCTCCTCTTTCGCAACGCCACCGGCGCGAGCACCTGGGTGTTGAACGGAGATGAACGCGATGTCCTGGCGCTCGCCGCGGGGGCCGCGGGCCATCGCCTCCTGTTCAGCTTGACCCAGAGAGTCGATGCCTGGCTTGACCGGGAACGCGGCGTGCTCATGGTGGGCACCAAAGCACTCCTACCCCGGACCGATTTCGCGTTGCTAGGCGATCACAACGTGGCCAACGCCCTCGCAGCGGTGCTGGCGGCGGGCATCGCCCAGATCACCTTCGATCAGCTGATCGTGGGTCTGCGGTCGTTTCGCGCACCGCCACACCGGTTAGAGCCGGTGGGCGAGGTGGGTGGTGTGCAGTTTGTCAATGATTCCAAGGCCACCAACGTCGCAGCGGCCACGCGCGCGGTTGCTGCGATCGTGTCGCCCTTCGTGCTCATCGTCGGTGGCCGTCAAAAAGGAGAGTCGTTCGGCGCGCTCGCCGCAGCGCTACCGCGACGGTGCAGGGCGGTAGTAGCATACGGCGAGGCCCGTGACCAGTTGGCCGCCGCGCTGGGTCAATTGCCGGTCTATCCGGTCGCAGGCTTCGACGACGCCGTCCAGCAGGCGACACGGCTCGCGCGTCCTGGCGACGTGGTGCTGCTGGCTCCGGCCTGCGCGAGCTACGATCAGTTTCAAAACTTCGAGGAGCGGGGAGAGCGATTCCGCGCTCTAGTGAGCGAGTTATGCCACGCGTGACCGCAGCCGACCAATGGCAGCCGCGTCTCCTCGGCCTCATCGCCGTAAGCCTGGTGGTTCTCGGCATCGCCCTGGTGTACGCCGCATCGAGTATCCATGCGGTCGGACTCGGTCAGCCCGGATGGTACTTCGCGGTCAAGCAGCTGATCGCTGCGCTGATCGGCGCGATTCTCCTGGTGACCTTTGCTCGCACCGATTACCACCTGTGGGGCTCGTACTGGGTTGCGTGGTCGTGGATCGGTGTTTCGCTGCTGCTGTTGATCATCGTCGTCCTCCCCTTCACGCATGCCGTTGCGCCAGAGATCAACGGGGCTCGCCGCTGGATCCGACTCGGCCCGTTTAGCATGCAGCCCTCCGAGCTGGCAACCCTCGCGGCCGTGATCTGGACTGCGACGATCGCGACGAAAAAGCAGAAGCTCATCCGGAACTTCCGTCGCGGTGTCGTGCCCATCCTGGTCGTCTTGCTCACCCTGTCGCTGCTGATCGTGATCGAACCGGATCTCTCCACTGCGGCGCGTCTGCTCCTGTTAGGTGCCATCGTTGCGTTCGTCGCCGGGGCCCGCATCGGACATTTCCTGTTGCTGGCGTTCCTCGGTCTTCCAGCCCTCGGGATTGCGATCCTGGCGGAGCCATACCGCGTCACCCGAATCAAGCAGTTCGTCGACTCGATTCTCGTCATGCTCGGCTTTGGTGAGGGAGCAACAGCAGAGGTGGGCTGGCAGATCGAGCAGTCGGTTATCGGTATCGGATCGGGGGGTGCCTTCGGGGTCGGGTTTGGTGAGGGCATGCAGAAGCTCGGTTACCTGCCGCACGCCTCGTCGGATTTCATCTTCAGCACGATTGGTGAAGAATTTGGCTTTGCCGGGGTGCTGGTCCTGCTCACGCTTTACACGTCGTTCGTGGTGCTCGGCTTTCATATCGCCCGCACCGCCGCGGATCGCTTTGGGACCCTGCTCGCATCCGGCCTCACGGCCCTGATCGGCCTCACCGCCCTGTTACACATAACGGTGACGCTCCAGCTCATGCCCACCACCGGACTCCCCCTGCCGTTCCTGTCGTACGGGGGCACGCACCTGCTCGTCTCGCTCATCGCGACCGGGATGCTGATCAACATCGGAAAGCAACGAGATCGGACCTGACCCGACATGCGGGTGCTGATCGCAGGGGGCGGGACCGGTGGTCATCTCATGCCCGCCCTCGCGCTCGCAGAGGCCCTGCGAAAGATCGACCCTGACGTCGAACCCGTGCTGGTCGGGGCCACCCGCGGCGTGGACGCGACGATCCTGCCCGAGCGCCCCTTTCGATACCACCTCATGCCCGTCGAGCCGTTGTATCGACGCCAATGGTGGAAGAACCTCCGGTGGCCCCTCCTTGCCTTGAGAATCTGGCGGCAGTGCGGTCAGGTATTACGGACCGAGCGGCCGGCGTTCGCAGTGGGAACAGGCGGCTACGCCGCGGGGCCGATCTTGTACCGCGCTCACAAGATGGGCATCCCTCTCGCGCTCCAGGAGCAGAACGCCTTTCCCGGACTCACCACCAGGCTGCTCACCCGGTTCGCCACGCAAGTCCATCTGGGGTTTCCCGAAGCTCAGCAACACCTCGCTCTGGGCCGGCATACCAGGGTCTTTCACCACGGCAACCCCATTGTCCCTCCACCAAGCACTCCCCCAAACCGCGCAGAGGCCCGGGCGGTGCTCCGGATACCTGTCGACGTGCCGGTGGTACTCGTCATGGGAGGGAGCCAGGGCGCCCTACGCGTCAACGAGGTGGTCGCCGAGTGCCTCGAGCGGGGGCTGTGGAATCACGTAGCACTTCTCTGGAGCACGGGCAAGATCTCGTGGTCAAAGTATGCTCCTCTAAATGCTCCTCCGTCCCGTCAGGTGAAGCCGTTCTGGGACCCAATTCACCAGGCCTACGCTGCGGCGGATCTAGTAATCGCTAGGGCGGGTGCGATGAGCACCGCGGAGCTCTGCGCGTGGGGATTGCCATCGATTCTCATCCCCCTGCCGACATCGGCCGCTGGCCACCAACAGCGGAACGCCGAGGCGCTGGCCCAGTCTGGAGCGGCGATCCACGTTCCGGAGTCCACGCTGACCGCCGATGTGCTCAGGGAGCACGTGCTCGGTCTCTTGGGAGCACCGGAGAAACGGCAGGCGATGGCGCTCGCGGCGCGCGCACGGGGGCGGCCGAATGCCGCGCTCGAGATCGCCCACGAGCTACGGTCGATGGTGAGCTAAGTTAAGAATCTTTCGGAACTTTCGTGGGCGCCTTATATTAGCTGCCCAACCGATGCAGCTGTTCACCCCAGCAGATCCCCGACCCATCCACTTCATGGGAATTGGCGGTGCGGGGATGAGTGCCCTGGCGCTCATTGCCAGTCAGCGCGGGGTGACGGTCACTGGATGCGATCTAAATCCACGGGGGGCCAGCGACCTGGTCCGCGCGGGCGTGCGCGTGAACAACGGGCACGACCCCAGCCACGTCGCTGGTGCACGGGCTGTCGTACACACAGCCGCGGTCCCCACTGATCATCCAGAGCTGGTCGCCGCGCGAGAGGCGGGAGTCGCCGTCGTGCGGCGCGCGGATGCCTTATGGCAGGTGGTCGAGCGCGGGACGGTGGTTGCCATCAGCGGGACCCATGGCAAGACGACTACCACCGCCATGACCACCGAGGCCTTGATGGGCTGTGGTGCCAACCCGACCGGGATCGTGGGGGGGCGCGTGGCGGCGTGGGAAGGCAACGTGCGGATCGGGGGTGATGACGTGTTTGTGGTGGAGGCCGACGAGTACGACAAGGCCTTCCTCGCACTCCGGCCCACGATTGCCGTAATCAACAACGTCGAGGCGGATCACCTGGAATGCTACGGGTCGCTGTCCGCTCTCGAAGCAGCCTTTGCCGAGTTCGCCGCACACGCCGACCAGATTTTGGTCGGATGGGACGACCCCGGTGCGCGCCGGGTCGCAGCCGCGATCGATCGGCCGGTCACGCGGGTTGGCGTGCATGCTGACGCGGACGTGCGCATCACGGAGACGAGCGCCGCGTCCGCTGGTTCGTCCGCGCGCCTGGTGATGGCGGAAGGCCGGGAAGTGGCTCTGACCGTGGCGATTCCGGGGATGCACAACGTGCGAAATGCGGCGATGGCCGTGGGCGTTGCCGTTGTGATGGGTTATGACGCCGCCCTCGCCGGCCGGTCACTAGAGGGCTTCCTAGGCGTGGGGCGGCGGTTCGAGATTCTGGGCCGATGTGCAGGGATCACGGTGGTGGACGACTACGCTCACCATCCTACAGAGGTGTCGGCCACGCTCGCGGCTGCCCGACAACGGTTTCCGGGGGCCCGTGTGGTGGCGGTCTTCCAGCCTCACCTGTTCTCGCGGACCCAGTTGCATGGTGAGGCGCTCGGGACTGCGCTGGCGGCGGCAGATGTCGCCCTGGTTACGGCCATCTACCCCGCGCGGGAGGCCCCGATTCCAGGCGTCACCGGCGCGGTCGTTGCCGACGCTGCCCGCCTGGCGGGTGCGGTGGTGGAATGGACTCCAGACAGAAAGGAGCTCGTGAAACGGATTAGCGAACTCGTGCGAGAGGGAGACGTCGTGCTCACCTTGGGTGCTGGGGACATCACCGATGTGGGTCCCGAGCTCCTCCACCGGCTGGCGGAGACGGCGGCGTGAGGCGAGCGGTCGGCACGGTGGCGGTCGGAGCCGTCCTCGCAGGGGTGGCAGTGGGGCTGATGCCACTTGCCCTCAGGCACGTTGGCTTTTTCCACGTACGTCAGGTCGAGCTCACCGGCCTGCGGTATCTGCCGGCGGAAAGCGTGTTGGTGCGGCTCGAGATTCCGCCCCGTCGTAATCTGTTCGAGAGTAACAAGCCCCTGGAGCGCCGAGCGCGCGAGCTTCCGGGCGTTGCAGATGTGCGCGTCGAACGTCGCCTTCCCGGGACACTGCGGCTCATCTTCACGCAGCACGAAGCCGTGGCAATGGCACCCGGTCCCGACGGCATGGTGCCGCTCGATGCTACGGGGCATCCGCTGCCATACGAGCCCGCCGCCACCGGTCTGGATCTGCCGGTCGTTCCTCGACCGGACACGGTGCTGGTTCGCGCGCTGTGGCGCGTACGGGCCACCGATTCGGCGCTGTTTCGCGAAGTGCAGAGCGCGCGGCGCTACGGAAAGAGTGACGTGTTGCTCGATCTGGGGGGTGAAGAGCTGATCGTGGGCAGGGAGCCGTCCGGTGAGCAAATCCGGGCGGTCGGAGCCGTGCGCGAGCATCTCGCCGAGACCGGTCGAGCGGCACGCCGCCTCGACGCTCGGTTTGCAGGACGCGTGTTTGCGCGAACGGGAGGCGTGTGAAGCGGGAGAACCTGGTCGCCGGTCTGAATCTCGGCACCACCAAGACGTGCGCGGTGATCGCCGAGGCGGTCGAAATCGACGGCCTTCCCGGTGCCAATATCCTCGGCATCGGACTGGCCAAGACATCGGGGCTGCGGCGCGGCAAGGTGCGAGATATCGAGGAGACGACCCGCTCCATCGTGCGTGCCATGCGTGATGCTGAGCGCATGGCGGGGGTGGAGGTGCCCGCCGTCTATTGCGGCGTGGCCGGGGAGCACGTGCGGACCCAAGTTTCGACAGGCCTCGCCTCGGTGACGGGCGAAGAGATCACACGGGACGATGCGGAACGGGTGTCGGACGTCGCGAAGGCAGTCACCCTCGGCGACGGCTATGAGTTGCTCCATCACATCCCGCAGGAGTACAAGGTCGATGCGCAGGGTGGGATCAGCGACCCGGTGGGATTCGTCGGTGTGCGACTCGAAGTCGAAATGTGTCTCGTGGCCGTGCAAAAGAAGGCCGCACAGAACCTGCGGAAGTCGGTCGAGCGGGCCGGGTACCGTGTGGCGGAGTTGGTGCTGGAGCCGCTCGCGGCGTCGCTCGCCACCGTAACGGACGAAGAGAAGGAGCTGGGGTGCGCGCTGGTGGAGTTGGGAGGTGGGCTTACGACAACCGCCATCTTTCACGAAGCGAAGCTCCGGCATCTATCGTCGCTGCCGTTCGCCGGCTGGCTCGTTACTAATGACATCGTGCAGGGGCTGGGTGTGACGCAGACAGACGCCGAGCGGCTCAAGGAGCGGTGGGGCGTGGCGTACTCACCGCTCGTCGATTCAGACGAGATCATCGAGCTCCCCGGAACACCGGGGCAAGGGGACCGCGAGGCTAAACGCGAGCTGTTGGCGCACATCATTCACCAGCGGCTGGACGAGGTCCTCCAGCTGGTTGCGGAGCAGATTGATACCGCCGGGTTTGGAGGTCGCCTCCCGGCCGGTGTGGTGCTCAGCGGTGGCGGGGCGCATATGGCCGGCATTGTCGAGCTGAGCCGCGAGATATTCGCCATGCCGGTGCGCAAGGGGACTCCTCAGACGCAGATCACCGGATTAGTGGACAGTGTGCAGGCACCACGCTACGCGGTGCCCGTCGGTTTGACGCTGTACGCGTCGCGACGACGTCTTCGCGGTACCGATAGTCTGGCGGATACGTCGGTGGGTAGACTCTTCGCACCAGTGAAACGCTGGCTGCAAGACTTCTTCTAAAGAGGACAAGAGGAACTCATGGTCTTCGAACTGGAAGAGACGGTTGCGCAAAACGCCCGGATGAAGGTGGTAGGGGTTGGTGGCGGTGGCGGGAATGCGGTGAACCGCATGATCGCCGAACACCTGACCGGGGTCGAGTTCATCTCCGTCAACACCGATGCGCAAGCCCTGCTGCACAACGACGCCGATGTGAAGATCCAGATCGGCAAGAAGCTCACGCGGGGACTGGGCGCCGGCGCCCGTCCCGAGATTGGACGGCAGGCCATCGAAGAGAACCGCGACGAGGTGCTCCACACCCTGGAGGGAGCCGACCTGGTGTTCGTGACGTGCGGCATGGGTGGTGGCACGGGAACCGGGGCGTCGCCAATCATCGCACAACTCGCACGCGATGTCGGGGCGCTCACCGTAGGCATCATTACCAAGCCGTTTCTGTTCGAGGGGCGCAAGCGAATGCGGCAGGCCGAGATCGGCATCGCAGAGATGCGCAAGCACGTCGACACGATGATTGTGGTGCCCAACGAGCGGCTGCTCGCGGTGGTGGGCAAGAACGTGCCGTTCCAGGAGGCCCTCAAGAAGGCGGACGAAGTGTTGCTCCACGCCACACAAGGCATCTCCACGCTCATCAGCGTCACGGGTTTGGTGAACGTCGATTTCGCCGACGTACGTACGGTCATGCAAAACGGCGGCTCCGCACTCATGGGCACCGGCGCGTCGCGCGGAGAGGACCGCGCCCTCGAAGCGGCTCAGCAAGCGATCGCCAGCCCGTTGCTGGACGATGTCAGCATCAATGGATCCACGGGTGTCCTGGTCAACATTACCGGCGGGGAAGATCTTACGCTGGGTGAGGTCAATCAGATCAGCGAGATCATCCACGATGCGGCCGGCGATCAGGCCGAGATCATCTTCGGTGCCGTGCATGAATCTGCCATGCAGGGTGAGGTTCGGGTGACCGTGATTGCTACGGGCTTCGATAAGGCGTTGACTCAGCAGGAGAGTCCCTACGCCGGGCGGCCGGGCACCCCTGGTGTGTTGCCGTTCCCGCAGCGCGCGCCGCGCCCGGCGACTGCCACGCCGCAGCGGGGTGTGACCGCTCCCAAGCAAACCCCTCCTTCCCCTGACGTCGAGGAGATCTCCGACATGGAGATCCCGACCTTCATCCGCCGCCAGATGGACTGATGCCAGTCCGTCTGCCCAACGCGTTCACGCTCGGGAGCGGGGTCGTGGTGGTGGCCACGGGTCTCGCGGTGGGCTTCTGGCCGGAATCCGAGCTGCCCTCGGCGAACCCGATTGTCATCTCGACCGCTCATGAAGAGCGGGCCGACACGCTACAACGCAACGAGACGCTCAGCGAGCTCTTCGCCCGCCACAACATCTCCGGTTCTGAGCTGTTCTCGCTCCTCGCCGCGGCGGACGGCGTGGACCCACGCAGAGTACGAGCGGGGCAGGTCTTCGAATTCCGCTATGTCGTCACCGAACCAAAGCCCGATCGCGTCGTGATGCGAGTGGGCGACGAGCGGGTGCTGACCCTGCGCCGCGACTCTGGCGACGTTTGGCTCGGATCCTCCGAGACGATCCAGTGGACGGTCAATCTCGAGCTGGTTCGCAGTCCCATTCGCTCCTCGCTGTTCGAAACGCTCGACACCATGATTCCGGACTCGGTCCTCCCCGCGGCCCAGCGGGCGTTGTTAGCGTGGGATCTGGCGGACGGGGTTTACGGATGGGTGATTGACTTTACGCGCGACATTTACCCGGGAGACCACGTCGAGCTGCTCTTTGAGCGCCTCACATCTCCGATGGGTGACATCCGGTTTGGGCGAGTAACGGCAGCGCGTATCGCTACACGCGGTCGTATCAACACGGCGTACGTGTTTCCCGAGACGGATGGTCGCAACGGCTACTACGACGCCGAAGGCAAGTCGCTCCTGCGAGACTTCAAGCTGTCACCCGTCCCCTATCGCATCACGTCGCGCTTCTCCCGCCGCCGGTACCATCCCGTGCTCAAACGGTATCGCCCACACCTGGGCATCGATTTTGGCGCGCCGCATGGGGCCGAGGTGCGTGCCACGGGTGACGGGGTCATCACTCGCGCGGGGCGCTGGGGTAGCTATGGGTTGATGGTCGAGATCCGGCACCCTAAAGACGTCCAGACACGTTACGCGCACCTCAGCTCGCTGGCTCGTGGAGTCGGCATCGGTTCAACGGTGCGACAGGGAGACCCGGTGGGGTTCGTTGGTTCGACCGGCCTCGCAACCGGGCCGCACGTTCACTACGAGTTCATCAAGAACGGGCGGCACATGGATCCCCGAACCGCGGTACGCTACGGTGATGGGACACCCGTTAGCAGTAGTCGGCGTGCCGAGTTCGACTCCACCCGCGCCTATTACGATCAACTCCTCGACTACACCGCACCCACGGTCCAGGCGGAAGGCGATTAGCAGCGGCACGTCGGCTACATTCCGTTTGTGACAGTCTATCCCGCGATTGACATTCAGGACGGTCGCGTCCTGCGTCTTGCCGAGCGGACGCCGCGCGGTCAGTGGAATACCTTGCCGGACCCCGTGCAGCAGGCCGAGGCGTTCCTCGAGGGGGGAGCCGCCTGGCTCCACGTCGTCGACATGGATCGCGCGCTTGGCACCGGCAAGGCCAACAATGACTGGATTCGTGCAATCTGTGCGCTTCCAAATGCCAAGGTCCAGGTGGGTGGTAACGTCAGCTCCGCGCGGTGGGCTGCTGACGCCGTCGAAGCCGGTGCCACCAGGATCGTGATCGGGACCGGCGCAGCACTCTCGGAAGAGTTCGAGCACCTGCTTTCCCTCATCGGGATCGAGCGCGCCGCGGTCAACATCGATGTGCGCCAAGGATCGATCTGCGTTCGAGAACGTGAACGTGTTGCCGGAGGTATCACTCCACCAAATGTGCTGGCGCGACGCGCGCTCAGCGCGGGTGTGACCACAGTCGTGTACCGCGACCTCGACCGCGACGGCTTGGCCACCGGCGCCGATCTGGTGGGAGCGGAACGGCTGGCGCGTGAGGGTGTCGCCGTGATCGTCGCAGGCGGTGTTGCGGGGCTTCACGAGCTGACCGAGGCAGCCGAGCGTGGCCTTGCAGGGGTCATTGTTGGTCGTGCCCTTTACGACCGCCGCTTCACGCTGCGAGAGGCGAACGCGTGCTTGCGGTAGTTCTGGCAACCGCCGGCGTGGCGGCGATCGCCGTGTTCGTGTACTTGCGACTCGAGCGCCAGGGACCGCGCGGCGTGGGGCTCGCAACGCTGCGAGTCGTTGGCCTCGGCGCGTTGCTCGCACTGTTCTTCAATCCATCGCGCACAGCCCGAGTGACCGGCGGGCCTCCAACCGTGCTGCTGGATGCGTCGCTGAGTATGCAAGCCGGTGCAGATCGGTGGAGCGCTGCGCTCGACAGCGCCCATACGCTCACCCGCAGCGGAGGCACGATACTCCGGTTTGGGAACGATGTGCGACCGTTCGACGCGTCCCCACCGATTGGTGGTACCACCCAACTGCGTGATGCGTTGACGGCCGCCCGCGCGCGCGGCGGGCCGACGGTCGTGGTGACCGACGGCGAGATAGAAGATGCAGGCGCTATCCCACCCGCGCTGACACCCGGCACGCGTTTCGTACTGTTGCCCCGCGATACCGTGCCAGATGCTGCCGTGTTACGGGTCGATGTGCCGGGCCGCGTTCAGCGCGAAGATTCGCTCGTCTTCTACCTCACAGTGGGAACGTGGGGAGCGCTCGCGAGCGATTCCGCGGAGGTCCACGTGGCTGTGGGCGACCGGCGGCTCGCGAGCACGCAGGTGGCGTTACCGCCGTCACCGGGCACCGCGCGGCGACGGGTGGCGCTGCGACCTGGCCTCTTCGCGGCCGGAACGCACGTGATCCAGGCGCGTCTCACGGCAAGCGGCGACGCGGAGCCACGAAACGACGAACGTCTGGTGGTGCTCGAGGTGTCGGAACAGCCGGCCATCGTGGTCGTGGTCGATCCGGCGGACTGGGAGGGACGATTCCTCGTGGAGGAGCTGTCCGACGTGGCGCGAACGACCGTGCGCGGTTATGCGCGGACGGTCAGCGGGTCGTGGCTCGACATGCGAACGCTCACACGCGTTTCCGACCAGCAAGTGCGCACCGCAGTGCGGACGGCCGCGCTGCTCGTGTTGCGCGGCCCGCGTGAGCGGGCGGGTCCCGATCGCCGGGGCCCCGTCTGGTTCTGGCCGGGCGGCGAGACACCTCGTGCGGTGGTTGCGGGCGACTGGTACCTCTCCCCAGAGCTTCCGGGCTCGCCGCTGGCCGGTCGGCTTGCCGGTCTCGAATGGGACTCCCTCGCACCGCTCACCGGCGTGGTACCGGTGACTCTCACGGCGGTGGATTGGTCCGCGCTCGCGGCGCGGCAGGGACGACGTGGTGCGGAACGCCCAGTGCTGGTCGGCCGGGACTCGGCGGGTATGCGCGTACTCACAACCGTGGGCGAAGGACTCTGGCGATGGCGGTTTCGTGGTGGGGCTGCGCGCGAGGCGTATCGCGCGATTCTGGCGGCGGGCACCGACTGGCTGCTGGCAGAGCGCACGGGTTCCTCCAACCTTGCCGTGACCGCGAGCCCGGTAGTGCAGCGCGGCATGCCAGTGGTCTTTCGCTGGACACGTGATTCGATTCCCGATTCTCTTGCCGTCACCTTCGTGGGCGATACGAGCGTTACCCAGTCCCTACGCTTTGATGCGAACGGCACCGCCCGGGTCGATCTCGAGCCCGGTGTGTATCGCTGGGTGATTCCCGATGCGGGTAACGTGCGGGGGGTGTCCGTTGTCGAGTCGTACTCCGCTGAGTACTCGCCTCGTACCGTCATGAACGTGCCCGAGACGGGTGGTGTGGCCTTTACACTCCTCGAGGAGCACGCCAGAGAACGTTGGTGGCTCTTTGTGATCGGCGTCCTCGCGCTAGTTGGCGAATGGGCGTGGCGGCAGCGCCGGGGGCTCCCGTGAGCAAGAGCTTGTGGCAGCGCATCAAACAGGTGGCTCTTACAGACGTCACCGTGCTGGTCAAGGGCCTGGATCAGGACACGATCGATCGCTTCGAACGCGTTATGATCGAAGCCGACTTCGGACCCATCGCGTTCGAGCTGACAGAGCGTGTCGAGGATCAACTGCGTCGGGGAACCTTGCGCACGGCCGATGCCGTAAAGGTGTGGCTGAAGCGGGAGATCATCGATTACTTCCCGAGTGTCGACGGCACCGGCCTCGCCTTTGGTGATGCCGCGGGTCCCACCGTGATTTTGGTGCTCGGGGTGAATGGCGTGGGGAAGACGACGCAGATCGCAAAGCTGGCGCACCGACTCAAACGACAAGGTAAGTCCGTCCTGCTCACCGCCGCGGACACCTTCCGCGCCGGGGCGAGTGAGCAGCTGCAGGAGTGGGCCAACCGGCTCGGGGTCGACTGCGTGACTGGAACGCGTGGCGGCGATCCCGCCGCCGTGGCGTACGATGCGGTCGAAGCGGCGACTGCTCGCAACGTCGATGTGGTGCTCATCGACACGGCCGGTCGTCTCCACACGCACGGCGATCTCATGGAGGAGCTCAAAAAGGTTGCTCGAGTGGTGGCCCGCAAACGCGAGGCGGCACCGCATGAGACACTGTTGGTGCTAGACGGTACGGTCGGTCAGAATGCTTTGGCACAGGGGCGTGCCTTTTCGGAGGCTGTGCCGGTCACTGGGTTGGTCATCACCAAGCTCGACGGCACCGCGAAGGGTGGCGCGGTCCTCCTGCTCCGCCGAGAGCTCGACATCCCCATCAAGTTCATCGGCGTGGGCGAAGGGCTCGACGATCTCGAAGTGTTCGATGCGGGTCGCTTCGTGGACCGCCTACTCGCCGATTGATGGCGCTCAAACGCGAGACGCCGGTTCAGTTTCTCAAAGGGGTCGGACCGAGACGCGCCGAGGCGTTCGAACGTCTCGGGGTGCGCACCGTGGAAGATCTGCTGTACCACACTCCCCATCGCTATCTCGACGCCACCTCGGTAACTCCCATCGCCAAAGCTGTCGTCGGCCAGGAAGCGACGTTTGTGGGGCGCGTCGTCTCGAAGGCGGTCATGCCCACACGCAAACGCCTACGGATCTTTCGCGCGGTCCTTCGCGATTCTTCGGGCGTGATTGAATGCGCCTGGCCGGGACAGGCGTTTCTCGATCGGATGATCAAGCCCGGACAGCTTTTGCTCGTGTCCGGACCGGTCAAGCACTATCACGGGCGCCAGGTGGTGCCACGTGAGCAGATCGTGCTCGAGGATGCGGCGGGAGCCGGAGAGGACGGGAACGCGGGGCCGGGTACGGCCAGCGGCAACGAGAGCGGCATGGTCATTCCCGTGTATCCGGCGACCGAGGGTCTGAGTCACCGCGTCATTCGCAGAGTCATCGCCGACCACCTCGACGCGATGCTCGAGACCACCGAGGACCATCTGGCGGAACCCGTGCGCCGCTCCGCAAACCTGCTCCCGCTACGCGACGCGCTGCGACTGGTGCATCAACCGCCCACCGCGTCGGCAGCCAACTCCTGGGAATCGGGGCGGCAGCGGCTCGCGTTTGACGAGTTGTTCGATTTGCAACTGGTCGTGGCGCGTGCGAGGCATCTTGCCAAGAAAGCCCACAAGGGGATGCAGTTTGCCGTCAAGCGGGAGCTCACCACAGCACTCAAGCACGCGCTTCCGTTCGAGCTGACTGCCGATCAGAAACAAGCGCTTCGCGAGATCACGGCGGATATGACGTCGTCTCAGCGTATGCACCGTCTCCTGATGGGCGATGTGGGAACGGGCAAGACCATCGTCGCGCTGTTTGCCATGCTGCTGGCGGTCGAGAATGAGGCCCAGGCGGTTTTCATGGCACCCACCGAGTTACTGGCGGAGCAACACGGCCGCGCCATCGCGGAGCTGCTGGCCCCACTGGGCATCGTACCCGAAATGCTGGTCGGCCGGTTGTCCGCCGGTGAAAAGGCATCCATTCGCGAGCGCATTGCCACGGGACACTCCAAGGTGGTGGTAGGCACGCATACACTCATTCAGGAACAGACCGATTTTGCGCGACTCGGCCTCGTCGTCATCGACGAGCAGCACCGTTTTGGTGTGGAGCAACGGGCCGCGCTCATCGAGAAGGGTGAGGCACCGGAAGTCTTGTTGCTTTCGGCCACACCCATTCCGCGGACCTTGGCGCTGACGCTGTACGGGGATCTGGACATCTCGGTCCTCAAGGAGAAGCCGGAAAACCGGCCGCCCGTTCGGACGGGCGTGCGCTTCGACAAGGACCGCCCCGCCGTGTATCGCTTCCTCTCCGAGCGGTGCGCGGCAGGGCAGCAGGTCTACGTCGTCTATCCGGTGATCGAGGAATCGGAGAAGGTCGATCTCAAAGCCGCCACGACGATGGCGGAGGTGCTACGAAAACGCTTGGCGCCGCACTCTGTGGGGTTGATTCATGGAAGGATGAAGTCGGACGAGCGAGAGGCGACGATGCGTCAGTTCCGCGACGGCAAGCTCGCCGTCCTCGTCGCAACCACCGTCATCGAGGTGGGCATCGACATCCCCAACGCTACGGTCATGCTGATCGAGCACCCCGAGCGGTTTGGCCTGGCGCAACTGCATCAGCTGCGCGGACGAGTCGGACGCGGGGCCGCCGAAAGTCATTGCATTCTACTCCCGGGCGGCGGTCCGCAGGCGGTCGAACGGCTGCGGCGCTTCGCGGCCACCTCAGACGGTTTCAAGATCGCCGAGCTCGACCTGCAGGAGCGCGGGATCGGCGAGTTGGCCGGCGCGCGGCAATCGGGTGGATACAACTTGCGGTACGCCAACCTTGCCACCGATGGCCGCCTCGTCGACGCCGCCCGCACTGCTGCGCTTGCCATCGTCGAGAAGGATCCTCACTTGACCGCATCGGGGCACGCCCCGCTGCGCGCGCGGATCGAGCGGCGTTACGAACGGGGGATGGAACTGTTCAGGGTCGGCTAAAGAGCGCCATCCGCCTTCGCCGCCAATACGAAGTCGCTCTCGGTGAGGCCGTCGATCTTATGCGTCCAGATCTTGAGGCCAACCTTCCCCCACGACAGATAGATGTCCGGGTGATGCCCCTGTTCCTCGGCAATCGCCCCTACCCGATTGGTAAAATCGAGCGCGCCCTTGAAGTCTTTGAATTGGTACTCTTTCTCCAGGTGGTGGCCATCAACCGCACGCCAATCCCCACCCAACTGCTTGAGCAACGAATCGATCTCCCCACCCCGCAACGGCGGCACTCCTCCCCGACACGGCACACAATGTTTTGCAGCGAGTTCACTCGGCATAACCCCGACACTCCGTGATGTGAGGATTCGCAACCTAACACCATCCCCTCGATCCCTTCTATCCCCCCTATCCCCTCTAGTTTGACACCCAATAGGGGCCTCACTACGATACCCGCCTCATGTACGACGCCACACGTATCGCAGACCTCGCACAGCACGTCGGCGAGGAGGTCACTGTCCGCGGTTGGGTGATGACTACCCGCTCCAGTGGCAAGATCGCGTTCGCCGGATTGCGCGACGGAAGCGGATATCTCCAGGGCGTAGTAATAAAGAAGGAAGTTGCTCCCGATGTGTGGGAGACCTTCAAGCAGCTGACGCAAGAATGCTCGGTAGCCGTACGCGGCGTCGTACGTGCGGACGACCGATCGCCCGGTGGGGTGGAGCTCACCGTGTCGACTATCGAGATTCTCGGGCCCTGCGCCGATTTTCCCATCTCACCCAAAGAGCACGGGACCGCGTTTCTCTTTGAGCACCGCCACCTGTGGCTCCGCTCCAAGCGACAGGTCGCGATCATGCGGGTACGCCATGAGGTCATCCAGGCGATCCGCGATTTTTTCTATGATCGCGACTTCACGCTCGTCGATACACCGCTGCTCACGGGAGCAATCGGTGAATCGGCCGGCACACTCTTCGAGACGGAGTACTTCGATCTCGGTAAGGCGTACCTCGCACAGACTGGTCAGCTCTACTTGGAAGCCGCGGCGGCCGCACTCGGTCGAGTGTATTGCTTTGGTCCCACCTTCCGCGCGGAAAAATCCAAGACGCGAAGACACTTGACCGAGTTCTGGATGGTCGAGCCCGAGGTCGCCTGGTTCGACTCGGATGACAACATGAAGCTGCAAGAGGAGTTCGTGTCGTATGTCGTAGGTCGCTGCCTCGAGCGTCGTGCCGAAGAGCTCAAGACGCTCGAACGCGACACGACACCACTCGAGCGCGTCGCGCCACCTTTTCCCCGTATCTCCTATGCCGACGCGATTGAAAAGCTGCGTTCGTCGGGTTCGGTCATTGAATGGGGGAAGGATCTCGGCGGAGAGGATGAGACGTTGTTGGCTGCGGCGTTCGACCGTCCAGTGTTCGTGTACAACTACCCGCGTGACGTCAAGGCCTTCTATATGAAGGAAAACCCTGACGATCCCACGACGGTGCTCAACAACGACTGCCTAGCGCCGGAAGGGTACGGTGAGATCATCGGCGGCAGTCAGCGCGAGGACGACTACGACAAGCTGTTGAGGAGAATCCGCGACTACCAGCTACCCGAGGAAGCCTACGCTTGGTACCTCGACCTCAGGCGCTACGGCACCTTCGTCCACTCGGGCTTTGGACTCGGTGTGGAACGGACGGTCGCCTGGATCTGCGGCGCACCCCACATCCGCGAGATGATCGCCTTCCCGCGAATGCTGTACAAACTGTACCCCTAATCCCACCTACCGCCCACACACCCTTCCACCTCGCGACCCCCCCAATGAGCATCGAGCAGGGACCTACTCCGTACTCTTCTTCACCTCTTCCCAGAGTCGATCCAGCACCGCGAGGCTCGCGCGGTTGACGTCGATTCCGCGCTCCGCGGCCAACGCCTCCACTTGGCGAAAGCGTGCCTCAAAACGCTGATTCGCCTTTTCCAGCGCCGCTCTCGGGTCACACCCTAGCTTGCGCGCGAGGTTGACCACGGCGAACAGCAGATCACCAACTTCGTCGGCGACACGCTGCGCAGAGGGGTCGCCAGCCATCTCAGTCGTCAACTCGTCGGTCTCCTCCCGGACCTTCGCCAGGGGCCCTGTTGCATCCGGCCAGTCGAAACCGATGCCGGCCGCGCGTTCTTGGAGTCGATACGCCATGATGATTGCCGGCAACGTTGGAGGGAGTCCGTCTAACACGCTCGCGTGGGGATCTCGCTCGGCTGCCTTGTGCTGTTCCCACCGCTGCGCCACCTCTTCGATAGTGGGCCCCGTCCCGGATGCCGCGGCCGACTTGCCGAACAGATGAGGGTGTCGACGATGCATCTTCTGTTCGACCGTGCGGGTCACATCCTCCGCACCAAACTGCCCCGATTCCTCACCTAGGACGATTTGAAACGCGAGATGCAGCAACACGTCCCCCAGCTCCACCCGAATCGCGTCGCTGTCACCAGACCCAATCGCGTGATCGAGCTCCAGCGCCTCCTCCACGAGATAGGGACGAAGCGTTTCCGGGGTCTGGGCGGCGTCCCACGGACAGCGATTCCGCAGGTCGCGCACCAACTCCACAATGCGTCCAAGCGTCGATGGTTCTTGCATTTGCGTAGTGCCGCCGGTACAATACCCGTCCGTCGGTGACCGTGTCAACGCAGCGAAAGACGAATCGGGCGTGGCTCGAGGTCGACCTCGCCAACCTGGTGGCCAACGCCCGCACCGTTCAAGAGGCTGCTGGCGGTGCAGCGTTGCTGCCCATGGTGAAGGCCGACGGATACGGGCTCGGCGCGGTGCCGGCGGCCAGGGCACTCGAGACCCTCGACCCGTGGGGATTCGGCGTCGCGACGGTCGAGGAAGGCGCGGCCTTACGAGCGGCCGGCATCCGCCGGCCCATTCTCGTTTTTACCCCGGCGATCGACGCTCTGTGGGACGCGTACGCCCGCCACGACCTGCGCGCCGTCATCGACGAGCCAAATCTGGCCGCCCGCTGGAATGCGCCGTTCCACCTTGAGATCGATACGGGGATGGGGCGGTGTGGTGTGCGCTGGGACGCCCAGACGACCCTTGGGCACTTCGACGTCCCGCACCTGGAGGGCGCGTTCACCCACTTCTTCGCAGCCGACACGGATAGCCAAACGGTCGAGCAGCAGTGGGCCCGGTTCCGTCAAGCGCTGACGGTCCTGCCGCAGCGCAAACTCCTGCTGCACGCCGCCAACAGCGCGGCCGCCTTCAGCCTGGGTGAGACACTCGACCTCGTGCGGCCCGGTATCTTTCTCTACGGCGGACGGGCAGGGACTAGACTGCCCGAGCCACGACCGGTGGGGACGGTCCGCGCGCCAGTGGTGAGCCTCCGAACGCTCCACCGCGGGGAGACCGTCAGCTATGGAGGGGACTGGGCAGCGAGTCGCCGGACGACCATCGCCACGCTCGGCATCGGGTACGCCGACGGCATCCCCCGCGCGATCCAGGGACGGGCGCATGTACTGCTGAGTGGCGTGCGCCGTCCCATCGTAGGCCGCGTAACGATGGACCTGGTCATGATCGACCTGGCGAGCGAACGGACCTCGGTCGGGGTCGGGGAAGTCGCCACGGTGATTGGCAGAGATGGAGGGGACGAGATCACGGTAGATGAGTTCGCCGGGTGGGCAAAAACCATTTCGTACGAGATTCTCACCGGTCTCGGAGGACGGATGCGGAGGGAGTACCTCGGGCCGTGAGCCGTCGCACGCGCGGCCGCTGCGCCGTGATTGTCCTCGACGGACTGGGTATCGGCACCGCCCCGGATACGGAGACCTTCGGCGATGGTGGAAGCAACACGCTAGGCAACGTCGCCAGCGCGGTTGGGGGCTTCGAGCTGCCACGCCTGGAGGCGCTGGGCCTCGGATGCTGCCGCCCCCTGGCAGGCATGTCGTGCAAGAACGCCAAGGCGGCTCACGGGATCGCCTACCCGGTCTCGCTGGGGAAAGACAGCACCACGGGCCATTGGGAGCTCTGCGGATTGGTGCTCGATGAGCCGTTCCCAACGTATCCGCTTGGATTCCCGCATCGGCTGATCGCGGCTTTCGCGGAGCGCACGGGTCGTGGCGTGCTGGGGAACAAAGCAGCTTCGGGCACGACGATCATTGAGGAGTTCGGATCAGATCATCTCGAGCGGGGCGACTGGATCGTCTACACCTCGGCCGACAGCGTCTTCCAGGTCGCAGCGCACGAAGAGGTCGTGCCACTCCGCGAACTCTACGACGCCTGTCAGGCTGCGCGAGACGAGATTCTCGTGGGTGCCGACGCCGTGGCTCGGGTCATCGCCCGTCCCTTCATTGGCACGCCGAAGAGCTTCCGACGGACGGCGCACCGTCGCGATTTTTCGCTGGCGCCCCCCCGAGCGACGCTCCTCGATCGTTTGGCGGAAGCAGGCGTGCCACGTAGCGGCATCGGCAAGGTGGACGACCTCTTTGCCGGCCGAAACATCGCGAGCCGGCACACTCCCACGAATGGCGAGGCGTACACGATGATCCGAGAGGCCCTCGCAACCATGGACGAAGGGTTTCTCTTCGCGAACGTGATCGAGTTCGACCAAACATGGGGGCACCGAAACGACGTCGCGGGGTTCTATCAGGGGCTTCGGGAGCTGGACGAAGAGCTCCCCAACCTCGTCGCGTTGCTGCGAGACGGGGACGTGATGATCTTCACGGCGGATCACGGGAATGATCCCACGACGCCGTCCACGGATCATTCGCGGGAGGCGGTTCCAGTGCTGGTTATTGGGCCGGGTGTCCGGGCGGTGGATCTGGGTGTGCGCAGGACGTTCGCCGACGTCGGTGCCACGGTTGCCGACTACTTTGGTGTGACCCTCGATACGGGGTCCTCGTTCTTGGGAGATGTTGCGCCGTGGATGACCGACTGATCGCTGCCGCTCGCGAGGCGATGGCGAACGCGTATGCGCCCTACAGCGGATTTCGCGTCGGGGCGGCGTTGGAGGCGGAGGATGGGCAGATCTTCGTGGGTGCCAATGTCGAGAACGCTTCCTACGGTCTCACGAACTGCGCGGAGCGTGTTGCGGTAGGCACGGCCACCACGGCTGGCGCGCGGCGGTTCAAACGTCTCGCGGTGGTCACCGATGCCAGCACGCCAGTCGCGCCGTGTGGGGCGTGTCGTCAGGTCCTCGCCGAATTCGGCGGGCATCTGATTGTCGATGCGGTGGGACTGAGCGGTTCGCGCCGCTGGCACCTGGACGAGCTGTTGCCCGTCAGCTTTGGCCGAAAGGATCTCGTGAAATGAAGATGGGTAGAGTCGTCGGTACGGTGGTGGCGACGCGAAAGGATCCGTCGCTCGACGGCGTCAAGTTCTTGGTGGTGGAGAATCTGAATGAAGATCTCACGCCGGACGGCGGGTACGTCGTCGCCGTGGACGCCGTCGGTGCCGGCGCGCGTGAAGTGGTGCTCTACGCATCCGGATCCTCCGCACGCCAAACCACACTGACCAAAGACCGTCCAGTCGATGCGGTGATCATGGCCATCCTGGACTCCTTCGAGGTGCATGGAAAGACGACTCGCTTGGCTTAGCCTGGCCGTGCTCCTCTGGGGCGCGTGTCAGGAGGACCTCACCGCACCCGGTGCCTGCCCGGAGTTCTGTCCGTCCACTCGCATCACGGTGATCGACACGCTGATCCGCACCGGGATTGTACGGGACAGTGCGTTTCGCGGATACGTCAAAGCGTTTCGTGGTACCAGGCTCAAGCTCGCACGGGAGGACACCGGCGCCACGAGTTGGGCGGTGATCCGGTTTCCGGCCTTTTCCGAGCGCATCGTTCTCGTCTCGGGTGACACCATCGGAGAAGAGGTCGTCGCGATCGACTCATTTCGTCTACAGCTGACCATCAACCGTCGCACGCCGGTCGAGGGGATGGAGTTGGCGCTGTTTCGCCTTCCGGCATCGCTCGACTCGACGGTAGCCCTGGCAGACGTCCGGCCGTTCCTCGACGACAGCACGCTCATCACCACGATCGCTGTCGACGACACGGTCGAGAGTGGCGATCCAATGCTCGTGTTGTTACCCGGTGATGCCTTTCCGTCCTTCGATGCCGATGGACGCGTAACGGCCATCGGTGTCGAACTCCGCTCGCCTACGCCCACGTTCATGAATCTTGGGTCGTTGGGCGGCGGACAGCCCCCGCTTCTGACGCGTTTTGTTCAGGTAGACTCCGCGGGAGCGGAAATCGTGTTTCGCGACGAGGCGCGCCAGGCAAACTTTACCACCTACGTCTTTGCGCCGCTGCCCGACCTGGCACCCGACGAGTTGACCGTGGGAGGTGCACCGTCCGCACGATCGATCATTCGCGTCGCGCTGCCGAGCGCAATCATCGACTCATCAAACGTGGTGCGGGCAACGCTGATCCTGGTGCCAACGCGCCCTGTGACGGGAGCTCCGCAAGACACGCTCAACGTCCAGACGGAAGCCCTGTCGGCCGACTTCGGACCCAAGTCTCCCATCATACCAACGCTGGTGCCAAACCGCGGCAACGCGCGTCTGCCCACGGGAGCGTCGGATACGGTTGAGATCGACATCACACACATCGTTGCCTCCTGGAAAAACAACGAGCAATCACCTCGCTCCTTTGTGATCCGTGTGACCCCCGAGGCGTCGTCCTTTGGGGAGTTCCGCTTCTCCTCGAGCCGAGTGCCGGACATGAGGCCGGCGTTGCAGATCACCTACGTCCCGACGCTCCAGCCATGACCACGCGCGCAATCGTCTCGCTGATCGCGGCAGTGGTAATGGGGACTTCATCCGTCGAGGCGCAGACCTCCGTGTTCGGCGTGGTAGGTATCGGAGTACCCGATCAGTCGGTGGGAATCCGCACCCGCGCCCTCGGTCGGGGGCTTGCGGCGTTCGACGCCGGCTCGGCGGTGAATCCCGCGACGGTTGCCCTGTTTGGCCGCCTGTCGGTCAACGCGAGCGCCACGACTTCGGTGCGATCGTTCGCATCGCGCGGGGTGGAAGCCGACGGCTTGCAGCAGACACGGTTTCTCTACGCGATGGTCGCCGGTGGCGTGGGGAGGAGCCCGGTGACGTTTGCGGTGTCGTTTGGACCCTACCTCGATCGCACGTTCGACGTCACGAGCACGGACACCATCGTCATTCGGGGAGATCCGGTCGAGGTCCAGGACCGTTTGAGAGCCGACGGCGGTGTCAGTGACGTCCGGGCCGCCCTGGGTTGGCGAGTGACCAGTCGACTGCAAGTGGGCGCGGGGGTGCACATCCTCACTGGGTCGACTCGCTTGAAGACGATCCGCGAGTTCTCCGATAGTGCCTTTGTACCACTGCGCGACTCGAGCCAGGCGTCGTTCGCCGGGGCGGGGGTGTCGGTCGGAGCAAATCTCGCGCTGTCGAGGCGCGCGAGTTTCTCGGTTGCGCTCCGCACGGACACGCGTCTCTCCCGCAGCATTGATTCGGTGGTGGTGGGGCGAGTCCAGCTTCCCGTATCGGTCACCGGCGGGTTCGCATTGGCCCCGCAACGGGCGCTCCGGTGGAGCACGACGGTGACCTGGCGCAACTGGTCCCGTACAAAGAGCCCCGACGCGAGATCCTTCGACACATGGCAGGTCGGTTCTGGTGTCGAGATCGGTGGTCCCGATGTCGGTGCCTCGCGACTCCCCTTGCGGCTCGGGGTGCGGTACGCGCAGCTGCCGTTCAGTCCCAACGACGATCAACCCACCGAGTGGATCGCCGCGGCGGGAACCGCCTATCCCTTCGCGGGGAATCGGGCGCTCATCGAGGCCTCCCTCGAACGCATCTTCCGCGACGGCGCCGGCGCGCGCGAACGCGTCTGGCAGCTATCCCTCGGACTTTCGCTGGTTCCCTGATGCGGGTCTACCTTCACACCTTTGGTTGTAAGGCAAATCAGTACGACACGGAAGTCGTGCGGCAGGCACTCGAGGCCGCCGGTGCTGTGGCGGTGGATGACCCTGGGCTCGCGGACTGCGCCGTCGTGAACTCGTGCACGGTTACTCACGTCAGCGAGGCGAAGATGCGGGCGCTCGTTCGCCGGATCGCGCGGAAAAATCGCGACTGTCGCACCGTGGTCATGGGATGCGCGGCAGCGCTCGACGACGGCACCATTGCCGACCTCCCCGGCGTCACCGGCGTGGTGAACGGTTCCGATGCCGCGTCTGTGCTCGACGCGCTCGATCTCTCGACGAGCGCGGCTGGTGCCGTGCTTGAACGCTTCGAGCGTGGGGCGAGGGCCTGGCTCAAGATCCAAGACGGTTGTGACGAGCACTGTACCTTCTGCGCCACCACGCTCGCGCGCGGTGCCAACCGTTCCCGCGCACCCGACGAGATCGTGCGTGAGGCCGTGGCGCTCTCGGAAGCACACGCCGAGATTGTGCTCACCGGCGTGCACATCGGGACCTATGGGCGAGATCGGTCGGACGGCTCGTCGCTGGGTGGGCTCGTGGAACGTCTCGTGCGCGACGTACCGGCGGTGCGGTTCCGGCTCTCCTCGGTCGAGGCGACCGAGGTCGATGACCAGCTCGCCGAGCTGCTAGTCAGTGCGCCCCGTCAGCTCGCCCCACATCTGCATGCTCCACTCCAATCGGGAAGCGATCGGTTGCTCAAGCGCATGGGACGGCATTGGTACACGCAACGGACGTACCGTGCCCGCGTCGAGTCCCTTGCATCTCGCATCCCGCGGTTTGCGCTCGGAGCCGATATCATCGTGGGGTTCCCCGAGGAGGAACACCGCGACTTCCAAGCAACGCTGGATCTCGTCGAGCGGCTGCCGTTCACCTACCTGCACGTCTTCCCATATTCGGAACGGCCGGGAGCGTCCGCGCGCAAGATCGGCCAGCCGGTGGATCCGCGCATCACTGCAGACCGGGCGGCCGCGTTGCGAGACCTGGCCGACGCGAAGGGCGCAGCGTATCGGGCGAGTCGCGCAGGCGAATCCGCCGACGTGATCATCCTCAAACGCTCCCGGGGCCGCTTCGAGGGGCTGACGGAGGACTACCTGCCCGTCTATCTTCACACCGGCGGCAGGGTTCTGGGCCGCTGCCCGGCACGCCTGCGCCTCGAGAACCACGCGCTCATGGCGGACCCCATTACGGACCTCGTGAATACGTCGTGAAACGGATTTACATCGAGACCTACGGCTGTCAGATGAACGTGGCGGACACGGAGCTCATGCTCGGTCTGCTCGAGAGGGATGGGTTCGTTCCGACGGAGGACCCGGGAAGTGCCGATGTGCTGCTGCTGAACACCTGTGCGGTGCGCGACAACGCTGAGCAGCGGGTGATTGGGCGAATGGGTGAGCTCAAGCGACACAAACGTCCTGGTGTTGTGATCGGTGTGGTCGGGTGCATGGCGCAACGCCTCGGAGAGACCCTTCTCGCACAAGTACCCCAGGTGGACCTGGTGATCGGTCCCGATGGCTATCGCGGGCTCCCCCAGCTGATCGACGGTGCCCTGGCTGGCGCGCGCTCCGCTGCGGTGGACTTCAAGTCGTGGGAGCACTACGAAGACATCCCCCCGCGCCGGCACGAGCGTGTCGGCGCCTTTGTCACGGTGCAACGAGGATGCGATTATCGGTGCACCTTCTGCGTCGTTCCGATGACACGTGGACGTGAGCGGAGTCGTATGCTAGCCGATGTCATCCGTGAGATTCGCGCGCTCGCGGAAGATGGCGTCACCGAGGTCACGCTGCTCGGGCAGACGGTCAACAGCTATCAGGACGGCCAGCACGACTTTGCCGATCTTCTTCGTGCCGTGGGACGGGTAGATGGAATCCGTCGCATCAGGTTTACCAGTCCGTATCCAACGGACTTCACACGACGTGTCATCGAGGCGATGGCCACCGTGCCTGCCGTGTGCGAGCACGTGCATTTGCCGGTGCAAAGTGGTTCGTCCGACGTCCTCAAGCGCATGGGCCGGCGCTACGATCGGGAGCAGTACCTCCGGGTCGTGGACGAGCTCCGTGCTGCCATCCCGCAGATCGCCCTCACCACGGACATCATCGTGGGATTCCCGGGAGAGACAGACTCGG
This sequence comes from Gemmatimonadales bacterium, assembly GCA_041577295.1. Classification (GTDB taxonomy): domain Bacteria; phylum Gemmatimonadota; class Gemmatimonadetes; order Gemmatimonadales; family GWC2-71-9; genus JBDHDH01. The sequence continues at coordinate 42,852 of JBFGJG010000005.1, read as the reverse complement.
ACTACGAGCAGACGGAGAGCCTGGTGCGGGAGGTGGGGTTCGACGACGCATTCACGTTCAAGTATTCGCCGCGGGATGCGACCGGTGCGTTGCGCTTACCCAACCCAGTGCCGGCTGATGTGGCGGGCTCACGGTTGGAACGTCTCATTGATACGGTGCGGGCGGTGGCCAGGCGTCGCAACGTGGCGCTGGTGGGGCAGGTCTTCGAGGTGCTGGTGGAGGGTGTGGCCAAACGGGGTGTTCTCTTGCAAGGTCGGACGCGCACCAACAAAGTGGTCCTCGTTGAAGGACCGCGGTCATGGATCGGGACGTACCGCACGGTGCGTCTCACCGGGACCACCGGCTCAACGTTCACGGGGGTGCTTGCCCAAGCGCCCCGGGAGTTGGCCGTCGTGGGGTGATCAACGTATTGGAGAGTTTTGTCGCCAGGGAATACGACCGGATCGTGCAGAGCGTTCCGAACTTTTGCGCATGCTCCGTCTGCCGCGACGACGTGCTCGTCTTTGCGCTCAACCGGCTCAAGCCGCATTATGTCGCGCAACGGTCCGGAGAGATCATCACCAGCGTCGCCATGGAGAGCGATCAGCAGCGCGCGGATGTCGCGATCGCGCTGATGGACGGCATTCGCCGCGTGCAAGCAGGTCCCAGACCGGAGTTCCACCAGAAGCCTTAGCGCAGTGAGCCGTGACGCCACCGATCGTGCGGTTATCGGTGGCGTGCGCGACGGGCGTTTGGGCAGGGCAGTTGGCAGCAGCGGGTAATCCCCTTTCCCTCCTCGCTCTCTTTCCCCTGATTGCGGTTGTCTTTCGGCGCATCCGCCGCGGAAGCGTCGCGTGCGCCTGCGCAGTCGCGCTGGGCGCCTCGATCGGCGTACAGCACGCCGCGGAGACGCGGCGAACGTGTCACGCACGCTGGGAAGCCGGACCGCGCACCGCGACGGTGATGATCCACGATCGGCCCGGCCCCCGTGGCGCCACGGATGCCACCGTCCTCTCCACGGTGCGATGCGATGGTCGCGTTTGGCTACGGGTACCGGACGTCACCCTTCCGGCCGGGGCCACCGCGGTCGTGGTTGGCCGGTACCACACCCGTGGGGTACTCCGCGTGCGCCACCTGCGGGTGCTGGAACGCCCCCGCCCACTACGCTTTGTCGTCCGCGACGTCGTGGCACAACGCATACGCTCGCTCTATGGACGGCGCGCGGGTTTGGTCGAGGCCCTCGTTCTCGGACGCCGCCACGACATCGAGCCCGACATTCGCCGGCGCTTCATCGACGGTGGCGTTGCTCACCTCTTGGCCATCTCGGGGCTCCACGTAGGACTGATTGCGGGGTGGCTGCAGCTGCTCTTCCGGCTCGTGGGGTTGAGACGCGTGGCGTGGATTGGGAGCGCCGCGGTGACGTGGGTGTACGTCGCCCTGCTGGGGTTTCCCCCGTCGGCGAATCGTGCTGCGTGGTTCGTGACTCTCTATGGGATGGCCCGTGCACGCGGACGAAATCCCCCGTTCCCCGTGGTCATCTCGGTAGCTGTGTTTGGGGTGCTCTTGATCGATCCCGGCGCGGCCATAGCCGTGGGCGCTTGGCTCTCGGTCGCGGCGGTCTGGGGAACCCACCACGCCACGCAAATTGTCGGGAGGGTCGCCCGCCGGCTCGCGCCAGTAAGGCTCTTTACTGCGTCGGTCGGTGCCACGCTATTCACCGCGCCCATCACTGCCTTCGCGTTCGGCACGGTGGCACCAGTCGGGGTCCTCACGAATCTCGTCGCCGTTCCCTTGGCAGGGTTGGCGGTTCCCGGCGTCTTTGCGAGCCTCGTGTTGGGCTCGCTTCTGGCCGGTGGTGCGGGGCTTACCCTCGCCGGGATCGAGTACGCCGCGACCCTCGCCGCGACGGTTCCAGCCGGGCACCTGAACGGAACGCCCGGTCTCAGGTACGCGGCTCCGTGGGCAGCTGCGTTGGTGCTTCTCATCTGGCTCGCCAGATCGCGCCCCCGGTGGCCAATCGCGATCCGTCGCGTTGCCGCGGCCTGTGCCGTCACGAGCTGGGCAACGCTTGCTTGGGTGACCGGGTCGAGGGGCGCTACCACCGATCTCACGATCTTTGTGCTGGATGTCGGTCAGGGCGATGCAATCGCAGTACGCACGCCCAAGGGACAGTGGGTAGTGGTAGATGGTGGGCCGCGGACGCCGGGTTACGACGCGGGCGAGCGGGTGGTGCTTCCGTTTCTCAGGCGCCGCGGTGCGCGCCACATAGCTGCGGCCATCGTCTCCCATGGCGATGCGGACCATTTGGGCGGAATCCCCGCCGTCGTGCAGGCGTTCGACCCTGGTCTAGTCCTCGAGCCGGGTCAACCGCTCGGGACGGATCTCTATCTCGAGTATTTGGCCGCGGTCGATCGCGCTGGCATCCGCTGGCGCGCAGCGCGCGCGGGGGACCGTCTCGTCATCGACTCCGTGCACTTTGAGGTGCTGCATCCAACCGACTGGTGGCTCGACCGTCGGGTGAAAGCCAACGAAAACTCGATCGTTGTGCGACTGTCGTACGGCTGCTTCGACGCCGTCCTGACGGGTGACGTCGGGGCGCCGGCCGAGTCGCTCTTGGTAAAGACCTGGGCGCGTGGCGACGACCATATCGAGGTGCTCAAGGTGGGCCATCACGGCTCGCGGGGAGGGACCGGTGCCGAGTGGCTCGATTTCGTTCGTCCCCGGATCGCGGTGATCAGTGTTGGTCGTAACCGCTTTGGTCATCCGTCGCCAGAGGTAGTCGCACGTTTGCGCGGCCGGGGCATACCGATCTACCGCACGGATGAGGGCGGTACGGTGACGATCCGCTCCGACGGGCGCTATCTTCAGGTAGAACAGCGTTCCGTCCTCACGCCCGTGGAGAGACTGCGGTGTCTGCTTCGTCCCTGGTTACCATCGAGCGATTCATCATGGAGCAGGAGCGGCTGTATCCTGCCGCAACCGGTGAGCTTACCAATCTGCTCTACGACATAGCCCTCGCCGCGAAGGTCATCTCCGGGTATGTGCGCCGAGCCGGTCTGGTGGACATTCTGGGCGCGGCAGGCAAGATGAACGTCCAGGGCGAACAGCAACAAAAGCTCGACGTCATCGCCAACGAAACCATGAAAAGCGCCTTCGCGCACACCGGTCGAGTGTGCGTTATGGCGTCTGAGGAAGACCCCGATCCGGTGCCCGTTCCCGAAGAGCGGCGCCCAGGGAAGTATGCGTTGATCTACGATCCACTCGATGGTTCCTCCAACATCGACGTCAACGTCTCGATCGGCACGATCTTCTCGATCCATCGCCGAGTGACCAAAAGTGGGCCGGGAACGTTGAAGGACTGCTTGCAACCCGGACGCACCCAGGTCGCGGCGGGCTACGTCATCTACGGTTCGAGCACGGTTTTGGTGTACTCGTCTGGTCGAGGGGTACACGGATTCACCCTCGATCCGACCATTGGCGAGTTTCGAGTCTACAACGCCGACATCAAAACTCCCCCTGTTGGCGCATACTACAGCATCAACGAGAGCTACTGGAACCGGTGGAACGAGGGTTACCGACGTGTGGTGCAGTCGTTCAAAGGCGCCGGCCCGACGCCGTATACGAAAAACGCGCGCTACATCGGATCGCTCGTTGCCGACTTCCACCGCAACCTCCTCGGCGGTGGAGTGTTCATGTACCCCGCAGATAGCAAGGCGCCGAAAGGCAAGCTGCGCTTGCTGTATGAGGCAGCGCCGTTGGCGTACATTGCGGAACAGGCCGGCGGATCGGCCTCCGATGGACAAACGCCCATCCTCGATATCGAGCCCACCGAGCTTCACCAGCGCACGCCCCTCGTGATCGGGAGCAAAGACGACGTGGCGTTTGTCGAGCGCACCTTGGGAAGTGTCGGGGCCGGAGTGGCGTGAGTAAGGACGTCCGCTCCCCTTCGGGGTTCCTCATCGACCCCATTTATCAGTCCGGCGTCAACACCCAGCGGGAACCGCCGGGCGAGTTTCCGTTCACGCGTGGCATCTACCCCACGATGTACCGAGGTCGCTTGTGGACCATGCGGCAGTACGCCGGCTTTGGCACCGCCGAGCAGACCAATCAACGGTTCCGCCAGCTGCTCACCGCCGGCCAGACCGGGCTATCGGTCGCGTTTGATTTGCCAACGCAGATGGGATACGACTCGGACGCCGACATCGCCGAAGGCGAGGTGGGCAGGGCCGGGGTGGCGATCGACACGGTTGACGACCTCGCGCGCGTCTTCGACGGCATTCCGTTGGATCAGGTTTCAACGTCCATGACCATCAACGCCACGGCAGCGATCCTGCTTGCCATGTACGTGGTCGTCGCAGAAGAGCGTGGCATTCCACGGACCAAGCTCCGCGGCACGATCCAAAACGACGTGCTCAAGGAGTACATCGCGCGTGGTACGTACATCTATCCCGTGGAGCCATCTCTCCGCCTCGTGACCGATACGTTCCGTTTCGTCGCACGCGAGGGAATGAACTTCAACCCCATCTCGGTTAGCGGGTACCACATGCGGGAGGCTGGTGCCACTGCGGTGCAGGAAGTGGCGTTCACGTTCGCCAATGCCCTCGAGTACCTCGACCGAGCGCAGCGCGTGGGCTTGGATATGAACGATCTGGGCACGCGAGTTTCGTTCTTCTTCGCGGCGCACAACGATCTGCTCGAAGAGGTCGCGAAGTTCCGTGCTGCCCGCCGCCTGTGGGCGACGCTCATGCGCGGCCGGTACGATGCCAGCGACGCGAGCTGCCGGCTGCGGTTCCATACCCAAACTGGCGGGTCCACGCTCACTGCGCAGCAGCCGCTCAACAACGTGGTTCGGGTTGCGATCCAGGCACTGGCTGCCGTCCTCGGAGGAACGCAGTCGCTACACACCAACAGCTACGACGAAGCGCTGGCCCTGCCGTCTGCCGACGCGGCCAAGCTCGCGCTGCGCACCCAACAGATTCTGGCGAGCGAGTCGGGCGTGACCAACACCGCCGATCCCTTGGGCGGCTCCCACTATGTCGAGCACCTGACGACCAGGATCGAACAGGGTGCCAAGGTGTTGCTCGGGCAGGTCGAGACATTGGGCGGCGCCGCGCGGGCAATCGAGCGAGGCTACTTCCAGGACGCCATCGCCAAGGCAGCCTTCGAGCATCAGCGCGCCATCGAGTCGAAAGACACGGTGGTTGTTGGGGTCAACCGGTACACCGATGACGGGACACCCGCGCCCATTCCGGCACCCGATTACACCTCCCTCGCCGAACAGCAGATCTGCCGTGTGCGGGACGCCCGCAGACAGCGCGCCTCCGAGCCGGTCCGCCAGGCCGTTGCGCATCTGGGGCAGGTGGCCGGCGGCGAGGGCGATTTAATGCCCGTCATTCTCGACGCGGTGAAGGCCCGCGCCACCGTCGGTGAGATTGCCGACGTGCTGCGGCGTGCGTGGGGAACGTTCGACCGCCCCGCTTGACCCTCTCGTCGCGAAGCGACTAAGTTCGCTGTTTGGTTGGAATTAGCGAAACGTTACCCCATGCCGACTTACGCATATCGCTGCCCGAGCTGCGGGCATGATTACGACAAGTTTCAGAAGATCTCCGATCGGACTGCCGCCAAGTGTCCCGAGTGCGGCACACGCGGCGAACGCGTGATTACCGGTGGTGCCGGCTTCGTGTTCAAGGGATCCGGCTTCTATATCACCGACTACAAGCGCAAAGGGAACGAAAAGGGTGAGGGCAAGGGAGAATCGGAGAAGTTGGAAAAGAAGGAAAAAAAGAAAAAGGACAAAAAGTCCTCCGAGAAACCGCCCAAGTCCCCCGGAGCCGACCACTGACCGCTGGAGCCGATTGGCTCCGCGCGGCGATCCAGCGAGTCGTCGCCAGCTTGGGAGTTCCCAATGCGGAATGGTCGTTGGAACGCCCGCGTGATCCGTCGCACGGTGATCTCGCCACGAACGTGGCGCTGCAGCTCGCAAAGCCCCTCAAACGAAACCCGCGCCAGTTGGCTCAGGAGATCGTCGCTGCGCTCGACACGCCGGACGGCCTCATCGCTTCCATCGAGATCGCTGGACCCGGCTTCATCAACTTTCGGCTCACCGAAACCGCGGTCACCGACGTGCTGCGCCGCATCCTCGACGCGGGTGACGCGTTCGGGCGTTCGCAAACTGGTGCCGGGCGACGCGTCAACGTCGAGTTTGTCTCGGCAAATCCCACCGGACCGCTCCACGTCGGTCACGGTCGCGGTGCCGCGCTCGGTGATGCGATTGCGTCACTGCTCGAGGCAACCGGTCACACCGTGGAGCGTGAGTTCTACATCAACGACGCCGGCGTGCAGATCGACCGGTTGGCACAGTCCCTGTGGACCCGGGTGCAGCAACAGGTGGGACGAGACGCGCCAATTCCGGACGGCGGTTACCACGGGGAGTATCTGATCGAGGTCGCGCAGCAGCTCATCACGCGCGACGGGCCGGCGATCGCCGATCTCCCGCTGGCGGATGCTCTCGAGCGCTGCAGAGCATTCGCAGTGGCACAACAACGCGAGGAGCAGGATCGTGATCTCGCGGACTTTGGTGTCGAATTCGACGTGCACTATCGGGAGACGGCGTTGTACGAACAGGGGCTGCTCGAGGAAACACTCGCAGAGCTCGCGGCGCGAAAGCTGACGTACGAACGCGACGACGCCCTGTGGCTCAAGACGTCGACCTACGGTGACACCAAGGACCGCGTGCTGCGAAAGAGCGACGGGACCTACACCTATTTCCTTCCCGATATCGCGTACCACCGGACCAAGCGACGCCGCGGATTCGACCTCGCCATCGATGTGTGGGGCGCGGACCACCACGGGTACATTGCCCGAATGAGTGCCGCGCTCGTCGCACTCGGCATGCCGAAGGAGTTCTTCCACGTTGTGCTCGTGCAACTCGTGCGGGTGACGCGGCACGGCGAGGAGGTGAGGTTCTCCAAGCGCGCCGGAGACTTCGTGTCACTGCGCGAATTGTATCAGGAGACCGGTGTCGACGCGGCGCGATACTTCTTTCTCATGCGGCGTGGAGATGCACAGTTTGTCTTCGATATCGATCTAGCAACCACGCAATCCGAGGAGAATCCTGTGTACTATGTGCAGTACGCGCATACCCGAATGGCTGGAATCTTCCGCACCGCGGAGATCGACCCGGCCACGATCGAGGCGGACGAAAACGATCTCGCGCTGCTTACCGAGCCGGAGGAGCTCGAGCTGATCAAGCTGTTGGGCGTCTATCCGACCGTCGTGGCCAAGGCGGCAGAGGCGCTGGAACCCCACCGGGTGATCGCCTACCTGGAAGATCTCGCCCGACTGGTCAACGGCTGGTACCATCGCCATCGTGTTCTGGGCGTGGGCAAGGGCCTCGAGCGTGCTCGGCTCGCGCTGGCACGGGGGGTACAGATTGTGCTTGCCAATGCTTTGCATCTCTTGGGAATCACTGCACCGGAGCGAATGTGAACGTGTCACTTTTGGTCGTCGGTAGCATCGCGCTGGACTCGGTCCAAACCCCCTTTGGCTCCAACGCAGACGCCCTCGGCGGGTCTGCGGTGTTCTTCGGCTGTGCCGCGAGCCTCCTTCATCCCGTCCAAATGGTGGGTGTGGTGGGCCAGGATTTCCCGCAAGATCAGCTCGACCGCCTCGCCGAACGCGGTGTCGATCTCCGTGGGGTGAAGCGCGAAGAGGGCGAAAGCTTTCGCTGGAAAGGGAAGTACTCCTACGATCTCCAGAGTCGCGAGACGCTCGACACGCGGCTGGGTGTCTTCGCGGAGTTCGAGCCGCGCATTCCGAAAGAATTTCGCGATGCGAGCTACGTGTTCCTCGGCAACATCGACCCCACGCTGCAGCTGAGCGTCCTGGACCAGATCCACAATCCACAGCTCGTAGCGTGCGACACCATGAATTATTGGATTCATAGCAAGCGGGACGTGCTGATCGAGCTGCTACGCCACATCGATGTGCTGATGGTGAACGATGGTGAAGCCCGTGAGCTGTCAGGGGACTGGAACATCTACCGGGCAGCCCGGTGGATCCTCGAACGCGGGCCCAAGATGGCCGTCATCAAGCAGGGCGTCTACGGCGCGGTCTTGGTGGAGCGGGACCGCATCTTCTACATGCCGGCCTTCCCACTCGAGGATGTGTTCGACCCCACCGGCGCGGGCGATGCGTTCGCTGGCGGTTTCATGGGGCACCTCGCCCGCTCGGACGATATCTCCGGTGATAACGTCCGGCGCGCCATGGTCTACGGCTCAGCGATGGGGTCGTTTGCCGTAGAGCGCTTCTCCACCGAACGCTTCGACGAGATCGGGCCCGCGGAGGTCACTGGCCGTGTGCGGGCCTTTGCCGATCTGGTCCGCTTCGACGTGGCGGCGGAAATGGAGCAGGTGTAGTGACCGGAGGTCCATGACTTCGGCAGAGCGTTACCGCGCTGCCGGCGTCGATCTCGACGCCGCCGCCCAGGCAAAGGAACGGATCGCCCGGCTGGTGGCCTCCACGCATAACGACCTCAGCCGTGGCCTCGTGGGTGGATTTGGTGGGATGGTGCGCGTCCCGGACGATGTGTCCGATCCCATCCTCGTGATGAGCACCGATGGCGTCGGGACGAAGGTGCTGGTCGCGCAACGGGCCAACCGCCACGACACCGTCGGCGAAGATCTCGTCAATCATTGTGTGAACGACATTCTCGTTCACGGTGCCCGTCCAATTGCCTTCCTCGATTACATCGCGGGCGCTGCCGTTGAGACGGGCGTGGTTGCGGCGCTCGTCGAAGGGGTTGCCCGGGGGTGCCGCGCACACGACATGAACCTCTCGGGCGGGGAGACGGCGCAACTGCCGGAACTCTACCACCCCGGTCAGTACGATCTGGCAGGCACCATCGTCGGCGTGGTCGCGGAGCGAGACGCGCTCCACGGCGATCGCGTACAGACCGGCGATGTGCTGATTGGATATGCGTCGAACGGTCTCCACACCAACGGCTACACGCTCGCCCGCCGCATCCTGTTCGACGAGATGGGACTCGATGTGGACAGCCCGGTCCCCGGTCTGGATGCCAACGTGGGTGACGCGCTCCTCCAGGTCCATCGCAGCTACTACGCTGCCATCGCGCCCGCGCTACATGGGATTCACGCGCTCGCGCACATCACGGGCGGGGGGATACCGGGCAACCTCGTGCGCTCGCTCCCCCCGGGCTGCGGGGCCGTCGTGCGCCCCGATTCCTGGCCATGCCCGCCCCTCTTCCGCATACTTCAGGATGCCGGTAACGTCGAGCGCGGCGAGATGTACCGGGTCTTCAACATGGGACTCGGCATGATCGCGGCCGTCTCGCCGCGGGATGCTGACCAAACCCGCCAACTGGCCGCCCGCGCCCAAGTGGAGACTTTCATCGTCGGTGAGGTGGTGGACGGACGGGGCGTGGAGCTACTCCCCACCGCCTGACATCTCACCGCACAACCAGCATTTCGTCATGACCGAACGCGGAGCGATGAAGCGCGCCCTGGAGTTGGCCCTCGGGGGATGGGGCCGCGTCGCCCCCAATCCGCTCGTGGGGGCGGTACTCCTGCGAGACGGCGAGCTCATTGCTGAGGCGGCCCACCTCGAGTTTGGTGGCCCGCACGCGGAGGCCGCAGCGCTCGCCGCAGCGGGCGACCGCGCGCGCGGCAGTACCTGCGTCGTGAACCTCGAACCGTGCGCACATCATGGCAAGACGCCACCCTGCGTTGAGGCGCTCATTGCGGCGGGCGTCGCACACGTCGTGATGGCCGTTCGTGATCCGCATCGCGAAGCCGGCGGGGGAGCGGAAAAGCTGCGGGAAGCCGGGGTAGAGGTGGAGATCGGCATGATGGAGCGCGAGGCCGCTGCGCTCAATGCCTCCTTCCTGTGGAGTCAGGTGCGTCACGAACGGCCGTTCGTCGCGCTCAAGCTCGCCGCCTCGCTCGACGGTTTCGTGGCCGACTCGGTGGGCCGTTCGCAGTGGATCTCTGGTTCCGAAGGACGTGACTATGTCCACTGGCTGCGGGCCGGCTTCGACGCGATCGGCGTGGGTCGCCGCACGGTCGAGATCGACAATCCGCTGCTGACCGCCCGCGGAGCAGTGCGTCCCCGCGTTCCGGCCACGCGGGTCGTCTTCGCGAGGAATGGGTCCCTGGATCCCGCCCGCCACGTGCTGCGCACCGCGGCCGAAGTCCCCACCGTGGTCTTTACGGATCCGGAGACACGAGATCGCGCAGCCGAAACGCTGGCGGGAACGGAGGCTGTGGTAATCGGCGTTGACACTCTCGTAGAGGCGCTCCGAGAGCTGCGCAAGCGCGAGGTACGATCTATGCTGGTAGAGGGAGGTGGTGGCATCGCGCGCGCATTACTCAGCGCGGAGCTGGTGGATCGTCTCTATTGGATCCAGGCTCCCCTGTGGTTGGGTGACGGCGTCCCGGCGTTCGGCACCCGGACCGCTACGGCGCTCGACGAGGCCGTCCAGTGGACCGTCACGGAGCGGCGGATCCTGGGTCACGATACATTACTAGTAGTGGATCGAAAGCTATGTTTACCGGGATTGTGACCGCGCGCGGCAAGGTGACCGCACTCGATCGCGATGGTGATCGGCTCACCATCACGATCGCGGCACCGTACGACGATCTCGAGCTGGGCGAGAGCGTCGCGGTCAACGGCGCGTGTCTCACCGTGGTGGAAACGGGCCCAGGCTGGTTTCAGGTCCACGCGGTGGCGACCACGCGCGGGCGCACCCTGTTTGGCGACATCAGCACCGGGACGGAAGTCAATCTTGAACGCGCCATGAGGGCCGGCGACCGGTTTGGGGGCCATCTCGTCCAAGGGCACGTGGATGGCGTTGCCGAAGTGCGGCATGTCAGATCCCATGGCGATACCACGCTGGTGGATCTGAGGGTCCCGCCGGATGTGGCCGAGGTGACGGTAGCACACGGTTCGATCACCGTCGACGGTGTGAGCTTGACCGTGAATGACGTGCCGGAGCACGGCGTGGTCCAGATTTCTCTGATCCCATACACGTGCGAACACACTACCCTTGGTAGCCTGACACCCAACGCACGGGTCCACGTGGAAGCCGATGTGATCGGTAAGTATGTACGGCAAGTGTTGCAGGCACGCGTGGCCAGCGAGTCTGCTTTCACGCCGATCAAGCAGTGAGCGAACGACGATGCCATTTGCACCGATAGAGCGAGCGATCGAGGACGTACGGGCCGGGAAGCTCGTGCTCATCGCAGACGACGAGGATCGTGAGAACGAGGGCGACCTGGTCACAGCAGCACAACACATCACGCCCGAGACGATCAACTTCATGACCAAGCACGGTCGGGGATTGATCTGCCTGACCCTTACACCGGAACGCTGTCGGGCGTTGGGGTTGCCCCAGATGTCCGAGGAAAACTCCGAAGCGCACGAGACCGCATTCACGGTGAGCATCGACGCCGCGGCGCGGTTTGGCGTGACCACGGGGATTTCGGCCTGGGACCGGGCCAAGACCATTCTCGTTGCGATCGATCCGGCTACCGAACCATCGGATCTCCGCCGTCCGGGCCACGTCTTCCCACTCCGTGCGCGCCGCGGGGGTGTGCTGCAACGGGTGGGGCAGACCGAGGCGAGCGTGGACCTCGCGCGGCTCGCCGGTCTGTATCCGGCCGGCGTGATCTGTGAGGTGCTTGCCGACGATGGCAGCATGATGCGGCGCGAACAGCTCGAGTCGTTCGCGCAGGAACACGACATCGCCTTCATTACCGTTGCCCAGCTCGTCTCCTACCGGTTGCAGAATGAGCGCCTCGTGCACCGCGTGGCGGAAGCGCGCCTCCCAACCGGCTTCGGTGATTTCCGTGTGATCGGATACCGCAACGACGTCGACGACGCCGAGCACGTCGCGCTCGTGTTTGGAGAGGTGGCTGGCCGAGAGAACGTGCTCGTGCGAATGCATTCCAAGTGTCTCACCGGCGACGTCTTTGGGTCGGCTCGGTGTGACTGCGGCTGGCAGCTCCAAAGCGCCATGCAGATGATCGCAAAGGAGGGTGCCGGGGTCATCGTGTACCTGGATCAGGAGGGCAGGGGAATCGGACTCCTGAACAAGCTCAAGGCCTACGAGCTCCAAGACACCGGGCACGACACGGTCGAGGCCAACGAGCGGCTCGGCTTCGCCCCCGATCTACGCAATTACGGAATTGGGGCGCAGATCCTGGTCGACGTCGGGCTCAGCGCCATCCGCGTGCTCACCAACAATCCGCGGAAGCTCGTGGGACTCGATGGGTACGGTCTACAGATCGTGGAGCGCCTTCCCATCGTCCACCCCGATCCGTCGGACGAGCGTCGCGCCTACCTGGCTGCGAAACGCGACAAACTCGGACACCTCATCGCGCACTGATGCCCCACAAGCGCGCCGCTGGCGTTCGCGCCAACCGCGCCCTCGTCGTCGTCAGCCGGTTCAACGAGGGTGTCACGCGCAAGCTCCTCGACGGCGCCACCGCCGCCTTGGCGGAAGCCGGATACTCTCCCGACCACATCGACGTGATCTGGGTCCCTGGGGCCTTCGAGCTACCCGTCGCCGTTCGCCGCGGGTTCGACACGGGCCGCTACACGCTGGCCGTCGCACTCGGTGCGGTCATCCGTGGCGAGACACCGCACTTTGACTTCGTGGCGGGGGCCGCCACCAACGGACTGACCGACATCGCGACCCAGTCGGGGATCCCCATTGGGTTCGGCCTACTTACATGCGACACGCTGGCGCAGGCGCTGGCCCGTTCGGGAGGTGACGCGGGCAACAAAGGGGCGGAAGCCGCCCAGGCGGCAGTGGAGACGCTACGTGCCCTGGAGCAATTCGACGCCCGTGATTAGACGCGAGAGCCGGGCCCGAGCCCGCGCGCTCCAACTCCTCTACATGCGCGAGTTCCAGCACGAACCCATTCGCGAGCTCACCGATCGGCTCGTGATGATGGGCGTTCCTCGGGATGAAGCACTCACCGCCGGCAGCTCGCTTGCGGCCGCGGTGATTGACCGGCTCGACGAGCTCGACCGCGAAGTCGGCGAGGTGATCGAGCACTGGCGACCTGAGCGCGTCGGCCTCATCGAGCGAAACATCTTGCGCATCGGGCTTCACGAGCTGCTCACCGAGCACGCGCCACCGCGTGTCGTGATCGACGAAGCGCTGCGCCTCGCACACCGCTTCGCTGGTGTTAAGGCGCCGCCGTTCGTCAACGGGGTCCTCGATCGCCTCGCGCGCCGTGCCGGACGCTTGTGAACATCCTCGCGGTCAACTGGCTCGACCTCGCGAATCCCATGGCGGGTGGTGCCGAGGTGCACTTCTTCGAGATCTTTCAGCGGATCGTGGCGCGTGGCCACCGAGTGACGCTCGTGACTTCGGGATGGCGGGGAGCCCCGCCACGAGAGACACGCGCCGGGATCGAGGTGTGCCGGTACGGCGGGCGCCACACGTTTGCGCTCCAGGGGCGAGGGGCGGTGCGCGCGACGCTCGAGCGGGAGGCCTACGACATCGTCATCGAAGACATCAACAAACTTCCGCTCTATCTCCCAACCCTCACCTCGCTGCCGTTCTACGTCATCATTCCGCACCTCTTTGGTACGACCGCGTTCCGGGAGGCCCCGTGGCCCGTGGCGTCGGTGGTGTGGCTCTCGGAACGTTTCATCCCGGGGCGCTACCGCCGGGCCGCTTTTCACGCGATCAGCGAGAGCACCCGTCAGGACCTGATCCGGCGCGGGGTGCACGCGGACGCGATTCGCGTGATCTATCCGGGGGTCGATGCTCGCTGGTTTTCTCCGGATCCAGCGGTGCGGCGGAGCGAGGTACCGACCTTCCGATACGTTGGTAGGATCAAACGCTACAAAGGTCTCGACACCCTGCTGAAGGCTACCGCGCTGGCGCTCGAGCGAGGTGGCCACATCCGGCTCGAAATCGCGGGCGGGGGGGACGACCGGCCCCGTCTCGAGCGCCTGGCAGCTAAACTGGGACTCGGGGCGGCGGTCACGTTCCTCGGCTACGTGGATGAGGAGCGCAAGCGAACCCTCTTCCGGACCGCGTGGGCGCACGTATTTCCTTCACCCAAAGAGGGTTGGGGTCTCAGCAACGTCGAGGCGGCTGCCTGCGGGACCCCAGCCATCGCCTCGGACAGCCCCGGCTTGCGCGAATCCGTGGTAAACGGGCAAACTGGAGTACTGGTGCCTCACGCCGACCCCCACACCCTCGCTTCCACCCTGCTACGGTTCGCCAGCGATCCGGAGGAGGTTGAGCGGTTCGGGCAGGCCGCTCGGAAGTTTGCGGAAACACTGTCCTGGGACCGGGCCGCGGAGCTGACCGAACTCCACCTCCTCGAGACCATCAACTGTGTGCACACGTGACGAAAGGGAAGAAACGCACTATGCGGACGACCGTTACAGCACGCCACTGCGAGATTCCCGACGAGTTGAAAGAACGCGCGGAAGACCTGCTGACGAAAGTCTCGAAGTTCGCCAATCGACCTCAGCACGCCCAGGTCATCTTCGACGCCGATCACGGGCGTAAGGTCGTCGAGTTGCATCTGTCCCTGGCACGGGGACGCGTCAAGATAGCGGCCGACGAGGCCGATGACTTTCAATCCGCCCTCGATGGGGCGGTCCAAAAACTCCGAAGTCAACTTGGCAAGAACGCGCCGCGGCGACGCCGTCCCGCAACACGCAGCAGCACCAGCTCTGAGTAGCACAGTGCGCAAGCCTCAGCTCACCGTTCGAGACCTCATCGAGCGGAAGGGTCAGTCGCTCCAGCTGGAGGTACTCACGGGAGAGATGGGGCTCGACCGCAACATCGGCGTGCCGGAAGTCGCGAGCCCGGGTCTCGTGCTCGCCGGGTTCACGGACCGCTTCATGACGCAGCGCATGTACGCGCTTGGGCAAACGGAGCTGGCGTACCTGAAGTCCCTCTCGGCGAGTGAGCGGCGAGAATCGCTGGCCACGTTTCTCGATTCGGAGCTTCCGTGCGTGTTCGTGACGAAAGGTCAGGCCGTCCCACGCGAGTTGCTACGTCTGGCAAAAGATCGCGGCGTTCCTGTTCTTCGATCCAAGCTTGGGACGGCGGACTTCTATCGCCGTATTACGCCCTACTTGCTGGAAGTGTTCGCCCCGACATGCACCATGCACGCCTCGATGGCGGACGTCTACGGTGTCGGGCTCCTGTTCGTAGGGAAATCGGGGATTGGAAAGAGCGAGTGCGTGCTCGACCTGGTCGAGCGGGGTCACCGTCTCGTGGCGGACGATGTGGTTCATATCAGCAAGCGCGGGGCAGACGTTCTCATCGGTCGGTCACACGAGATGACCCACCGCTACATGGAGATCCGGGGGGTGGGCCTCGTGGATGCCATGGCCCTCTTCGGCGTCCGTGCGGTACGACAGCAGAAACGCATCGAGGTCGTCGTCGAGCTGGCGGAGTGGGACAGCGAGCGGGACATCGAACGGACGGGTCTCACCACCAAGACCACGAACATCCTCGGCGTCGAGCTCCCCATGGCCGTGATCCCGCTCAACCCGGGGAAGAACATAACGGTCATCTGCGAGGTGATTGCGATGAATCATCTGCTCCGCTACAGCGGCGTAGACTCAGCGCACCAGTTCAATCAGCGTCTCATTCGACAGATGGCCGAACAAGCCGAGCTCCGCGAATACCTCTCCGAAGACTATGAGTGACACCTTGAAAGGTGTGGTAGTCACACACGCCTCGCTCGCGGCAGCGCTCACCGAGGCGGTCACCGTGATCACCGGTGAGGCCGATGCCCTGGTTGCCGTCAGTAATACGGGTACGAGCAGGGAAGCGCTTGGTAAGAGTGTGTTGGAAGCCGTTGGAGACGGGCCGGCAGTTGTCTTCGTGGATATGGCGGGCGGGAGCTGCCTGCACGCAGCGCTTGGTCAGCTCAGGAACCGAGCGAACGTAGCGCTGGTGGCCGGGGTGAATCTCCCGATGCTGCTCGATTTCGTGTACAATCGGAACCTGTCCGCCGGTGAAGCCGCCGAGCGCGCTGCCGCGAGTGGAACCGAATCCATTAAGGCGATCCAATGCCAGTAACGCTCGTGCGGGTCGATGATCGCCTCATTCACGGACAAGTGGTCGTCGCATGGGTCAAGTCTATCGGTGCCAAGCGCATCGTGGTTGTCGACGATGACGTGGCCCAGAGCGAGTGGCAGCGCGAGCTGTATACCCTGGGAACCCCGCCAGACCTCGAGGTCGAGTTCGTTTCGGTCGCGGGCGCGCCCGACCGCATGGACCAGTGGGCGAACTCATCGCGTAAGACGATCATTCTCGTAGCGAACGTGAACGCGGCCGTGCGGCTCTGCGAAGCCGTCCCGAGCATCACCAGCATCAACCTCGGTGGTCTCCACGACGGCACCGGTCGGGTCAAACGGTTGCCATACGTCTACATGTCTGACGAGGAAGCATCGCAGCTCAAAGCGCTTCGGACGGGAGGTGTGAAGATCTCAGCGCAGGACGTGCCATCCGCCCGCGCCGTGCCTCTCGAGGAGATTCTGTGAGCATGGCGGCGATCGCGCTGATCGGGTGGGGAACCCTGGTCGGTCTAGATTTGGTCAGCGTCATCCAGCTGATGATCGCGCGCCCGCTGGTAGCCGGAACGGTCGCGGGGATCATTCTCGGCGATCCGTTGGGCGGTGGGGTGGTCGGCGCCGTGCTCGAGCTGTTTGCCCTGGGCGTCTTACCGGTCGGTGCATCCCGATACCCGGACTACGGTTTGGGTGCCATCGCCGGCGCTGCGACCGTCGCAAACGCTCCCACTATCCTGGGCACTGGGATCGCGACGCTGGTAGGTCTGCTCGTCGCCTACATCGGGGGCGGAGCGATGCAGTTCGTGCGACGCCGTAACGCGGCGGATGTCCGTCGGCACGCCACGGCGATCGATGCTGGTGATCCGAGCGTCGTCGCGGCAGTGCACTATCGCGGGCTCGGTCGCGACGCCACCCGTGCGCTCGTAATCACCGCGATTGGGCTGCTACTGGCCGAGCTTGCAACGGTGGTCGTTCCCTCACTCGGCGGGGCGGTGTTGATGACCGTCGCCGCCATCGGTGCCGCGGTTGGAACTGCCTTGTCCGGCGGGATGCAGCTCGCCGGACGCGGCTTGGATCTCCGTTGGCTGGTGGTCGGGCTCGCCGTGGGGACCGCGTGGGTGGTCTTCGCATGAAGCGCGGGATGATGCGCAGCTGGCTGCGCACGTTGCTCATCCAGGCATCCTGGAATCACGATCGGATGCTCGGCGTGGGGGTGGGACATGCGCTCGAGCCGCTCCTCCGGGATCTCCCGGGAGGCGAAAACGGGGGCCGCTATCGGGAGGCGGTGGGGAGGGGCAGTCAGTTCTTCAACGCCCACCCATACATGGTTGGTATTGCCATCGGGGCGGTGGCGCGTGCTGAGCACGACAGCGTCCCGAGTGAGCACGTCCGTCGGCTCCGCGGTGCCCTGGTAGGGCCGCTGGGCTCCCTAGGAGACAAGCTCATCTGGGCCGGTTTGCTCCCGACGTCTGCGGGGATCGGCTTGGCCGTATCGGCGATCACCACACCGGCGGTCGGAGCCGTTACCTTCCTGATAGCATACAACGCGGCCCACTTCACTCTTCGGGCCTGGGGGCTGGGAGCCGGGTGGAAGCACGGGACGGGGATCGCCAAGGCGCTGGGAGCCCCCCTGCTCCGACGCGGGCTCCGCATCGCCGCCCCAGCCTCTGCCCTCGCCATTGGGGTGGCATTGCCCCTCGTAGCAGCGTGGCTGGTCCAGGATCTGGCGCTTAACGCCAGGATCGGGGTTACCCTCGTCGCGGCGGTGGGCGTGATCATCGCCCGTTGGGTTGCCCCCGCGTTTGGGGGGCTGCGCTTCGGGCTTGGAGTCGTGGCCATGGCGTTCTTCGCGGGGTTCCTATGGCCATAGCCGAGCTTCGTGCTACCGTCGTGAACCGGCTCGGGCTGCACGCACGTCCTGCCGCTGCCTTTGTTAAGCTGGCCGGCAAGTACACGTCGGAGATCTCGGTCACCAAGGACGGAATGATGGTGAACGGCAAGAGCATCATGGGCGTCATGACCCTCGCGGCAGAGTGCGGAAGCGAGCTGGTGATCCGTGCCGAGGGTGACGACGCCGAGGACGCCGCACGGGCGTTGGCCGATCTCGTGAAGCGTCAGTTTGAGATGAGCGAGACCGAGTGAGCGACGACCGCCTGCTGCAGGGAATCGGCGTCTCGCCCGGTATCGCCATTGGCCCGGCGCAGATCGTGGACTGGGAGCTTCCGGAGGTCGACACGGGTAAGGTCGCACCCGAGAACGTCGAAGCCGAAGTTGCACGTCTTTATGAAGCAATCGCCGAAGTCAAAAGTTTGATGGAAGACCTGCGTGTGCGCACCGAAGAGCGCGCGGGCCCAGAGGAAGCCAAGATCTTCGACGCGCAGATCCTCATGCTGGAGGACGAGGACTTCCTTGGTGCCATCGAGCTGCTGATTCGCGACAATCTTCTCACCGCGGAGCGCGCCTTCGAATTCCGAGCGCTCGAAATGCGCATCCGCTGGGGACAGTCTACCAACGCTCTGCTCAGGCAGCGCACGGCGGATCTCGCCGGCATCTCGCTCCGCGTCGTCAAGAACCTGGTGGGTCATCCGGTCGATGAGGTGTTGCACAGTCCCGACGGCCGGCCGGTGGTGGTTTTTACCCGGCAGTTGACCCCGGGTTTGACCGTGCAGTTCGAGCGCGAGCACGTCGCGGGATTCGCGAGCGAAGAGGGCACCAGGGTGGCGCACGCGGCCATCCTCGCACGCAGCCTGGGAATCCCCTGTGTCATGGGCTTGGTGGGCGGGCTGGACCGAATCAAGACGGGTGCGCAGGTGATCCTGGATGGCGCCAGGGGTACGGTGCTCCTCGATCCTACTGACGAGGAGATCGCCGACGCCGAAGAGTGGGATCGCCGCCGCCGGTCACTGGTCCTCGAGCTCGAGGCCGCGGTGGGCCAGCCGGCAGTGACGCTGGACGGCACGGAGGTCAGCCTGCGGGGCAACCTCGATCTCCCGGAGGATCTGGAGAACGCGCTGCATCACGGGGCAGAGGGGGTGGGGCTCCTCCGAACCGAGTTCCTCATGCTTGGACGAACGGAGCTCCCGACGGAGGATGAGCAGGCACGGTTCTTCCAACGGGTGGCGCAGCGATTCACGGGCTGGCCCGTGGTCGTACGCAGCTATGACCTCGGGGGGGACAAGTTCCCGGCGCCCTTCCGGCCAGCTCGTGAGGCAAACCCGTTCCTCGGGTGGCGCGCGATCCGGGTCTGTCTCGACCACCCCGAGATCTTTGAGACGCAGATCCGAGCGATCCTACGGGCACGTGTCTACGGGGATGTTCGATTGATGTTGCCGCTCGTCACGGAGCTGGACGAGGTCACGCGCACCCAAAGGCTGGTGGCGGAGGCGACCGACGCGCTGCGCCGTGACGGCGTCAACGCATCGGACACGTTGCCAGTGGGCGTCATGATCGAGACACCGGCTGCAGCGCTGCTAGCAGATCAGCTTGCCCGACGCAGCGACTTCATCAGCGTGGGCACCAACGATCTCACCCAGTATACGCTGGCGGTGGATCGCGGTAACGCGCGCCTAGCGGCGCGGTTCACACCGCTTCACCCCGCCGTGGTGCGTATGCTCAAGCGCATCGTGGATGCAGCGCGCAACGCCGGACGCGAGCCCAGTGTGTGCGGTGAGATGGCATCAGACCCGCTGGCGGCGTTTCTCCTCTTGGGGTTGGGGTATCGGGTGTTCAGCGTAGCACCGAATGCGCTGCCCCTGGTGCGATGGTTCGTCCGACAAGTCGACGTCGGACCAGCCAAAGAGGTTGCCGAGGAAGCGTTGCACGTCACCTCGGCAAAGGATGTGAGAGAGATGTTGGAAGATGCTGTCGCAAAACAGGTTGACCCAGAATTACTGGATGTTCGTCGGTTGCCCGGCGATCGTGGAGCAGCTACTTTGAGGGCGCAAATCTAGGATGAAAAAAACCATGGGTTCTCACCGCTATATCTTCTCGTCTGAGTCGGTGACGGAAGGCCACCCGGACAAGATGGCCGATCAGATCTCCGATACCGTTCTCGATACTATCCTCGCGAAAGACGCAACCGCGCGGGTGGCGTGCGAGACGCTCGTCACCACCGGCGTGGTGGTCGTCGCGGGTGAGATCACGTCAAACGTCCATATCAACGTTCCGGATGTCGTCCGCCGTACCGTGGAGGACATCGGCTATGTTGACGGTTCGTACGGCTTTGACTCAAAGACCTGCGCCATCCTCACCTCCATCGATCCGCAGTCGCCTGATATCGCGATGGGTGTCGATACCGGCGGTGCCGGCGATCAGGGAATGATGTTCGGCTATGCGACCGACGAAACGCCGCAGCTCATGCCCATGCCCATCCTGCTGGCGCATCGGCTCACGTACCAACTGGCGGACGTCCGCAAGCGCGGCGAGTTGAAGTGGCTTCGCCCGGACGGCAAGAGCCAGGTGACCGTCGAGTACGTGGATGGCCGCCCCGTCGCGCTCAAGACGGTAGTCGTGTCCACCCAGCACGCACCAGACGTCTCAATGGCCGATCTCAAGGAAGCCGTGCGCGCTCACGTCATCGATCCGGTGATCACAGAGTCGGGACTCGAGAGCAAAGGCGTGCAGTTCTACATCAACCCCACTGGCCGATTCGTAACCGGTGGTCCCCAAGGAGACTGCGGGTTGACCGGCCGTAAGATCATCGTGGACACGTATGGTGGTGCCGCCCGGCACGGCGGTGGCGCGTTCAGCGGCAAGGACCCCTCGAAGGTCGATCGCTCCGCCACGTACGCCGCGCGTTGGGTCGCCAAGACCATCGTGGCCGCAGGTCTTGCCAAGCGATGCGAGGTGCAGCTGGCCTACGCCATCGGCGTCGCCGATCCCGTCTCGATCATGGTCGATTCGTTTGGCACCAGCTCGGTGCCGGATGCCGCGCTCGAGCGCGCGGTGCGGGAAGTGTTCGACCTCACCCCCAAGGGCATCATCGAAGCCCTCGATCTCCGCAAGCCGATCTACCGTGCCACGGCAGCCTACGGGCATTTTGGCCGCACGCCGCGAGATGCGGACGTGGAAGGGAGAAAAGTGCGTTTGTTCACTTGGGAGGATCCCCGGGCGGCCGCCGATCTCATGGAGGCGGTGAAACACGCCGCCTGAGGATCGCGCCAAATCGCCCCTTACCTTTTAACCAACACGAGATAGATGACTTCTGTACGGACTGACAAGCCGCAGACGCAGGTGCCGAACGACGTTGCTGATCTGAAACTCGCCGACGAGGGAAAGCGACGCACTGAGTGGGCCGGCCGTTTCATGCCGGTTCTGGAGGAGATCAAGCAACGGTTCACGAGCGAAAAGCCCCTTGCCGGGAAGAAACTATCGGCGTGCCTGCACGTCACCACCGAGACGGCCAACCTCGCCATCACGCTGAAGGCGGGTGGTGCCGATCTCGCCCTTTGCGCCTCGAACCCGCTGTCCACCCAAGATGACGTGGCCGCCCATCTCGTGCACGATCACGGGATCAAGGTCTTCGCGATCAGGGGTGTAGGGCGGGACGCGTATTATGAACACATCCGGCAGGCGCTGGCGCACGAAGCCGACATCACCATGGACGACGGCGCTGACCTGGTTGGATCGTTGCACATGATTGCTCTCGATCGGCTCGATGACTTGGCGCCGCCGGTGCGCAAATGGGTCGAGGGGCTCAGCGCCGAGAAGCGAAAGAACATCGTTGCCAAGCTGATCGGCTCGACGGAAGAGACGACGACTGGCGTCATTAGGCTCAAAGCAATGGCCGCGGACGGTGTACTGCAGTTTCCGGTGATCGCCGTCACCGACTCACTGACCAAGCACCTGTTCGACAACCGATACGGAACGGGACAATCGACCATCGACGGGATCCTGCGCGCAACCAACATCCTGTTGTCGGGATCGACGGTCGTGGTCGGTGGCTACGGCTGGTGCGGACGCGGTGTGGCGACCCGCGCTCGCGGTGCCGGTGCCGACGTCATCGTGACCGAGGTGGATCCACTACGGGCGCTCGAGGCGCGGATGGATGGCTTCCGCGTCATGCCAATGACCGACGCCGCCCGCGAAGGCGACGTGTTCGTCACCCTCACCGGTGACACGCACGTCATCGCGGTCGATCACATGAAGCGCATGAAGGACGGTGCCATCGTCGCCAACTCGGGACACTTCAACGTCGAGATCGACCTCGACGGGTTGGCCAAGGTCGCCAAAGGGCCACGGAAGGTGCGCGAGTTCGTGGATGAGTGGATTCTGGATGGGAAACGCCTTTTCGTGCTCGGCGAGGGACGGTTGATCAATCTCGCCGCTGCCGAAGGACACCCTGCGAGCGTAATGGACATGTCGTTCGCGAACCAGGCACTGGCGTCCGAATACTTGGTGCAACATCAGGGTAAGCTGTCGAAGGCGGTTCACCGCATTCCCGCCGAGATCGACCACCACGTGGCAAAGCTCAAGCTGGAAGCCATGGGTGTGAAGATCGACCAGCTCACCGACGAGCAGCGTAAGTACTTGGCGTCTTGGGATGCGGGAACCTGAGGTTCTATGATCGAAGTTCGCGTGGCCCACCTTGGCCTCGACCGAAATACCAACACGCCGGTAGTCATCCTGCAGGAGAAGGAGGGTGAGCGGGTGTTGCCAATCTGGATCGGTCCGGCGGAGGCGAGTGCGATCGCCATGGAGCTCGCCGGGGTCAAGTTCTCACGGCCACTCACCCACGATTTACTCAAGCAGGTGATCGTGGGGCTCGGCGCCGACCTGCGACGGGTGTTGATCACGCAGGTCAAGGAAAACACGTATTACGCCGAGTTGCATATTCACCGTGAAGACCACGTGGTGCAGATCGATGCGCGGCCGTCGGACAGCATTGCGGTCGCGCTGCGCCTCAAAGCGCCGATCTTCACGCACGACGATCTCCTCGATATGACATCGGTGGATACGGTCGAACCCTCGCAGCCGGAAATCAGCATCGACGACGCCGAGAAGCTCAAGAACTACCTCGAGAACCTGGATCCGGAAGATTTCGGGAAGTTCACTCCGTAAGATTGCCCTGATCCTGACGATCGCCCTGGGTTTGCCACACACGGCCGAGACCCAGGGCTTTCGTGTGACAGGGAGGGTGGTGCATGTCACGGATGGCGATTCCGTGCCGGTCGCCGGGCGCTTCGCGACCCTGCACCGCGTCTCCATCGGCGAGGCGGGCCCGGTCGATTCCGCATTGACCGATGCGGCCGGCAAGTATCTGCTCCGCGCTGCCGTGCTGGATACGATCGCAAATTACGTGGTGAGCGTCGAGCACGACGGCATCGCCTATTTCACCGAGCCCCTACACACCTTCGGGGCTCCCACGGCGGAAGCCGAGCCCCTCCTCGTGTACGACACCTCCACTACGGACCCACCCATAATCCTGCGGGAAAGACACGTCGTGGTTCGGTCAGTCGGCGAACAGAACGCGCGCCGCGTGATCGAGCTGCTCGTGCTCGTGAACGGAGGATCCAAGACCCGCGTTGTGTCCGACACGACGGGTGCCGTGTGGCAGGGAGCGATCCCACACACTGCCGCGGAGTTCCAGGTTGGCGAAAGCGACATGAGCGCGGAAGCAGTTGTCCGCAGAGACAACGCGGTTGTGGTAACCGCACCAATCCCACCCGGCGAACGTCAGTTGCTCGTGAGCTACCTCATCCCTCGATCCGAGCGCGAGGTGCGCATACCGATCGATCAGCCCATCGAACGGTTCAACGTGATGCTCGAGGACACGGCGGCCGCCGTGGAAGGCCCCCTTATGATGCAGGGCGTGGAGGAGTTGGATGAGCTCACGTTTCGGCGGTACTCGGCAAACAACATTGGCGAGCAAAGCCGCATCGTGGTCCGCTTCGCCGCGGAAGGGCGCTCCGCGGCTGAGTTCTGGTGGATCATCGTGCCGCTCGCCGCCATTTTCTTGATCGGTGCCCTGGTGATGTACTGGCGCCGCGCACAACCCGTCCCCGCGATCCACGGTCCACTCCCTGCCGACGTCCTCGCCGCCCAAATTGCCACCCTCGACGCGCAGTACCAGGAGCGGCAGAACGACCCAGAGTATCAGAAACGCCGCGAAGCCCTGAAGGCACGCTTAGTCGAGGCGCTGAGGGGAGACTAGGGATTGCTGATCGGTTTTCCACCAATCAGCAACCAGCAATCACCAAGCAGCAATCAACAATCTCCTGCGTCTCTTGCCGATTAACTTTGACGTATGCCCCTGGTCACCACCCCCGCGCTCGTTCTTCACGGCTTCCCGTACAGCGAGACGTCCAAGATCGTCCGCTTGCTCACGCCGGATCATGGGGTGCAGAGCGCCATCGCCAAAGGGGCCCTCAACCCGAAGAGCCGGTTTGGTGCTGCGCTCCAGCCGCTCTGCGAAGGCACGGCGCAGCTCTACATGAAAGCGGGTCGGGATCTCCACACGCTGGCGGATTTTGACCTGATCACCACGCGGCAGGAGCTCACGCGGGATGTGGCGCGGTTTGCCGCTGGGGCGGCGCTCGCAGAGCTGGTGATGCGCTTTGCACCGGCGGAGGCGCATCCCGAGATCTACGAGTTGGTCGTGGGAAGGCTCGAGACGCTGGCGTTCACGCCGCGCGATCGGCTGGCCGCAACCGCGTTGGTTACACTGTGGGCGACTGTCGGTGCGCTCGGCTTTGCACCGGTTCTCGACACCTGCGTGCGTGGCGGACACCGGTTGCCTGAGGGGAAGATCGCCTTTTCAATTGTTGACGGTGGGTTTGTGTGCGCGCTCTGTTCGCAAGGACGGAACGCTTCGCGTCTCTCGTCATCCGATCGGGAGGCGCTGGTGCGAATGGTGGTAGCAGGGGATGATCAGATCGAGCCCCTGCCACCCCGTCACGCCGCGGCGCACCGCCGCCTCTTTGTCCGGTTCGTACAGAATCATCTCGCCGAAGCACAGGATCTCAAGGCGTTGAGCTTCTGGGAGCGCGTGTCGTGAGCCGTCACGTCGTGGTGGGGACCGCCGGGCACGTTGACCACGGGAAGACAGCGCTGGTAAAGGCGCTGACCGGGATCGATACCGATCGGTGGGAAGAGGAGAAACGGCGCGGCATCACAATCGACCTCGGGTTCGCACCGCTTGAGTTGGCGGAAGGTCTCACTGCCAGCGTCGTCGACGTGCCCGGTCACGAAGATTTCATCCGCAACATGGTAGCGGGTGCTGCCGGCGTCGATGTCGCCCTCCTCGTCGTCGCGGCGGACGAGGGCGTGATGCCGCAGACGATCGAACACCTCGCCATCCTCGAGTTCCTGGGCGTGCGCGCCGGACTACCGGTCGTCAGCAAGAAGGATCTCGTCGAGCACGACTGGCTCGAGCTCGTGCTCGCCGATCTCGGCGAGCGTCTCGCGACGTCCCAGATCGTCTGGGAGGAGCCGGTGGTTGCATCGGCCGTGACCGGCGAGGGTGTGGATGGACTCAGGAGGGCCCTCGCCGCCGCCGCCACACGCGCCACGGAGCGATCGCGGGATGATCTCTTTCGACTACCCGTCGATCGGATCTTCAGCGTGGCCGGTGCGGGCACCGTGGTCACCGGCACCACGTGGAGTGGCTCCGTCCGGGTGGGTGATGAAGTTCGCGTGCTTCCAGGCGAGATCCGCGGGCGGGTGCGCAGCGTCGAAGTGCATGGCACACAGCGTGATGAGGCAGTGCCCGGCCGGCGCACCGCGTTGGCGTTGGTAGGAGTGGACCGAGGGGCCGTGCGTCGTGGCAGCGTCGTGGTCGCCGACCATCATTGGCGAGAGACGCGGGCAGTGGACGTCCTGCTCACCCTGTCGAGCACCGCACCGCGTCCCATCACGCAGCGATCCCGCGTGCGGTTTCATATCGGTACCGCTGAGGTCATGGCGCGGGTGACTCCGGGTGCCAATGACATCCCACCAGGCGCAACCGGGCCGGTACGCCTGCGCCTCGAGGAAGCGGTGGTGGCGCGCTGGGGTGACCGTGGGGTCCTCCGGTCGTACTCGCCGGTCACGACCATCGGTGGGGCCGTGGTCGTCGATCCCTGGCCACACCCGCGGCCCCGGCGGCCCCGAGGGCTCGAGCAGCGCGCGGCGACCGATCACGTCGGTCGCACACGTGCGCTCGTCGCGCTCAATGGGAGCAGAGGCCTGCCGATCGAAGAGCTGGTCGTCCGCCTCGGCGTCCATCCGTCCGAGGTCGAAACCACGATAAAGAGCCTCCTCACCGACGGCGTGGCTCGGGTCGGTGAGACGCTCGTCGAGACCGCGGTCATCGACGACGTGGCTCGCAAGACCCTCCAGGTGCTCGCGCAGTATCATGAAGAACATCCATTGGAACCGGGCATGCCGCGCGAGCTGCTGCGCGCGGCGGTCGAGCATCCGGCCTTCGCGGATTACGCTCAGGAACATTTGGTTGCCCAGAACCGTATAGCCTTCGAGGGAGGAGTGGCGCGGCTGGCAGATTTTCACGCCACGCTGTCGAGCGCAGAAAGCGCGATGGGCAAGCAAGTGCAACGCGCGCTCGAGGAGGCGGGGTGGCATGGCCGGACACCTGCTGAGCTCGGCGAGATCGCGCCGGCAGACAAGGCGCAAGAGCTCGTCGAGTTTTATGTGCGGCAAGGCACAGCACTGCGGGTGGGACGCGACCGATATTACGATCGGGGCGCTCTCGAATCACTCCGGGACACCGTGTTGGGGGAGGTCGAGCGGCTGGGACGGGCCACCCCGGCTCAGCTGCGGGAAAAGACCGGGCTGAGCCGGAAGTTCCTCATCCCGGTCCTCGAATGGCTCGATGCTTGCGGCCTGACGGTGCGTGAGGGTGATGCCCGACGAAGTGGCATTCGGGCGGGTCAGAGCCCCCCAAAAACGCTTGACAATGTTCGGCGTGGGGGCGTAGCTTGAAGCAAGTTGCGAACATACGCACTCATTCCGGCAAGGAGCACGGACTAACGGCACTTTTTTGTTAGATAGGAGCTTGCCATGAGGCACGCAGCCTGGGGGCTGCTGTCGCTCGGGCTCCTGATAGCTGCACCGACTGCCATCTCAGCACAGGACAACAGTGGCACTTCCGGAGTGCAGCTCGGCAGGAATTACCCGAACCCCTTTAATCCTGAGACGACGATCCCGTTCGCGCTGGACCGTACCCTCTGGGATGACGGTCAGCCGCCGGTCGTAAGTCTTCGGATCTACAACGTGCTCGCGCAGTTGGTTGCGATCCCGATCCTTCAGGGTTCCGGCCAGTTGTTGGAGAACGTCCCGCTCGAGTGGAACGGGACCGGGGAGTTTTCCGCCTTCTGGGACGGGAAGATCCTCGGGTCCGACCGCGAAGCGGCGTCAGGGGTCTACGTGTACCAACTCGTGGTCGACGGGAGAGCCTTCACCAAGAAGATGACCATCGTGAAGTAGCGGAAACCAGAGCACCCCGCCAACCGCTGTGTCACCCCAGATGCGCCTGTGTGTCAGGCGCATCTGTCGTTTTGGCTTGTCATACCTTCGTAAGTGCCGTTATTGCAGTGAATTACCGGGCACACCAATTGCGACTCCCAATGTGGTAGTACAGCAGCAACTTACATGTTGCGGTGATGCAACATGGGACTCTCACATTTGTAGAGCAAAATGATCCGACCGGAACGTTTGACCGTTAAGGCGGGCGAAGCGTTGCAGCAGGCGATGGCGAGTACGTCGACCATCGGGAACCCCGTGATAAACGACGCCCACCTCTTCCAGGCCCTTCTCGACCAGGACGAGGGCATTGTTGTCCCGATTCTCCAGAAAGCCGGCCTCAGCGTGACTGAGCTGCGGCATGAGGTCGAGCGAGAGATCGACCGGCTTCCCACACAGTCCGGGGGTGGGAGTCCAACGATGGCCCGCGAGCTGGGTCAGGCTCTCGATCGCGCGGACAAGCTCGCCAAGGAGCTCGGGGACGCCTACGTCTCAACCGAGCACATACTCATCGGCCTGGTCGATACCAAAGGAACAACCGCCCGAGAGCTGCTCAGTGCGCGCAACATCGACAAAGACGAGCTGCTCGAGGCACTCCAGGCGGTGCGCGGAAGCCACCGGGTGACCGACCAGTCTCCCGAGGGGAAGTACCAAGCGCTCGAACGGTTCACGCGAGACCTGACCGAGTTGGCCCGGCAGGGCAAGCTCGACCCGGTCATTGGGCGGGACGAGGAGATTCGGCGGGTCATTCAGGTACTTTCGCGCCGGACCAAGAACAACCCGGTGCTCATCGGTGAGCCCGGGGTGGGCAAGACCGCCATCGTGGAGGGTCTCGCCCAGCGCATCGTGGACGGCGACGTGCCTGAGTCGTTGCGCGGCAAACGGGTCATCGTGCTCGACATCGGCCAGCTCCTGGCCGGTGCCAAGTATCGCGGCGAGTTCGAGGAACGACTCAAAGCCGTACTGAAAGAGGTCACGTCGGAAGAGCGACGCTTCGTCGTGTTCGTCGACGAGCTTCACACGGTGGTTGGAGCGGGCGCTGCCGAGGGTGCCGTGGACGCGTCCAACATGCTGAAGCCCGCGCTTGCGCGGGGCGAGCTGCGTCTCGTCGGCGCCACCACGCTGGACGAGTACCGCAAGCACATCGAGAAGGACAAGGCACTCGAGCGCCGCTTCCAGCCGGTGTACGTGGGCGAGCCGTCTGTCACGGACACCATTGCGATCTTGCGGGGTCTCAAGGAGCGCTACGAGGTACACCACGGCGTCCGCATCACGGACCAGGCCCTCGTCGCGGCTGCCACGCTGTCCAATCGTTACGTAGGCGACCGGCATTTGCCGGATAAGGCCATCGACCTCATCGACGAGGCCGCGAGCCGGCTGCGCATCGAAATCGACAGTCTGCCGCAAGAAATCGACGAGGTCGAGCGACGCATCATCCAGCTTCGTATCGAGGAGCAGGCGCTCTCCAAGGAAAAGGACCGCGCGTCCAAGGAGCGGCTCCAGGCGGTCCGCAAGGAGATCGCCGATCTGCAGGAGCAGTCACAGGGGATGAAGGCACAGTGGCAGGCGGAAAAGGACGCGATCTCCAAGTTGCGAGAGAAAAAGGCGGAGCTCGAAGAGGCGCGCATCGAAGCAGACCAAGTGACGCGTGCGGGCGACCTGCAGAAGGCTGCGGAGATTCGCTACGGTCGTGTGCCCGAGCTCGAGCGCGAGATCAAAGAGTTCAACGACAGGCTGAAGGAGATTCAGGCCACCGCCAAGTACCTCAAGGAAGAGGTCGAGGCTGAGGACGTGGCGCTGATCGTGGCCAAGTGGACCGGTATTCCCGTGAGCAAGATGCTCGAGTCTGAGCGCGAGCGGCTCACAAAGCTGGAGCAGGAGCTCGGCATCCGCGTGGTCGGTCAGGAAGAGGCGGTCGCCGCGGTGTCCAACGCCGTCCGTCGCTCGCGGGCGGGACTCCAAGATCCTAACCGCCCCATCGGTAGCTTCATCTTTCTCGGTCCCACTGGTGTCGGAAAGACCGAGACTGCACGCGCGCTCGCCGAGTTCTTGTTCGACGACGAGCGGGCGATGGTTCGGCTCGACATGTCCGAGTACATGGAAAAGCATGCGGTGGCGAGGATGATCGGTGCGCCGCCAGGCTACGTCGGTTACGAAGAGGGTGGCCAGCTCACCGAAGCGATCAGGCGTCGGCCCTATGCGGTGATCCTGTTTGACGAAGTCGAGAAGGCGCATCCTGATGTCTTCAACGTGCTGCTCCAGATTCTCGATGATGGCCGCCTTACCGACAACCAGGGCCGCACGGTGGACTTCAAGAACACCGTCATCATCATGACGTCCAACATCGGCAGCCAGTGGATTCTCGAGCTCGGCGAGCGCGATTGGGATGAGGCGCAGAAGCGTGTGCTCGAGATGGTGCGGCAGACATTCAAGCCCGAGTTTCTCAACCGGGTGGACGATGTCATCATGTTCCGGCAGCTGAGCCGCGAGGATCTCTCAAAGATCATCGATCTCCAACTGCGGCACGTCGAGAAGCTTTTGTCCGAGCGCGAGATTGGGCTCGAGGTCACACCGGAAGCTAAGGAGTTGCTGGTGGCCGAGGGCTTCGATCCGGTCTATGGTGCCCGACCGCTCAAGCGGGTCATTCAGCGACGCATCCAGAACCCACTGGCACTTGAGATCCTCGAAGGCAACTACGGAGCAGGCGATCTCGTACGCGTCCATCGCTCGAGCGATGGCGAGGAGCTCGAGTTCGTACGGGTGCCTGGACAGCGGGCGCCGTCGGCGGAGCCAGCACCGGTAGGGTAGACGGTTGGAAGGTTCGAACGTTTCCGTCCTTCCAGCTTTCTCTTTCCTCTTATCTCACCGGCCGATCGTCATCTCGTAACGCGTCCTCGTCCACCCAGTAGTAGGGTCCAAACGGAGTCGTGGTGGGCCATACCTCGTTGAGCGTTTCTGCCTCGTACAACACGCCCCCCTTCATCACGTACAGGATGTCCATCGTATTCCGGATGTTGTCCAACGGGTTGCTGTTGAGCACGAGGAGATCCGCCAGCTTCCCCGGCTCCAACGTGCCGAGGTCTTGTTCCGCACCGAGGAAGTGGGCGCCGTGTCCGCTAGCCACGCGCAGGGCCTCGAGCGGCCCCATGGCGGACGCCGCCATCCACGTTTCCCAGTGGGCCGCGGGGCCATGGTGCTCGCCGTGGGAGCCGATGGCGCCGTATCCGCCCTCGGCGATGATGTCGGCAAGTCCCAGCGCAATCAGCGGGAAACTGTAGTCAGTTGCCGGGCGGAGCATACGGCGGCGCAGATGACCCGCCATCTGGCGCCACGGCATCCAGCGACGGTGTTTGGGATCCTTCCACACGTCCGAATCCGCAAAGAAGAACTCGATGTTGTACGGTCCGGGTCCTGTGACGACGAACGTTGGTGAATACACGATTCCCGCTTGGCCAAAAAACTTGGCAATGTCGCCGTACACGGGGACGTAGCTCAGCGGGTGTTCCCAGCCCGTCTGCCCATCCATCACCATTCCGAGGTTGTAGAAGAGGTCACCCCCCTCGCTCGTCACCATGAGTCCCTTTTCTCGTGCGAGGTGCGATACCCACTGCCGTTGGTCGCGCCGAGGTTGCATGTACTGCTTGAGCGAAATCGCGCCCCACGATGCCAGTCGGTCGATTTCGTGCTGGGTGGTTTCGTAATCCGTCAACACGTTCTGTCGCGCTCCATCGCCAAATCCGTAGAGCGGGTCGCCCGTGCTGAACGTGCGAGGCCCAATGGCCATGCCGGCCTCGATCAACTCGGCAGTGGGAAAGACGTTCTGCGACCACATCGAGTTGTCGAGGTTGGTCGTGATACCGTACGCGAGATACATCGCGACCTCATAGTCCCGCAGCGGCCGGAACCCGCGGTGCTCGCGGAAGTGATGCGAATGCATGTCGATGAGACCCGGAATGATGGTCTTCCCGCTGGCATCGATGACTCTATCGACACCACTGGTCGAGCACGTGCCCACACAGCTGAGTCGGGCGCCATCCACCACCACGGATCCGGAGTCGATGACGTGATCACCGGCCAACGTGACGATCCGGGCGCCGGTCAGCGCGATACGTCCGCTGGGGATGCGACGGGGAACCGAAAGCCGAACGGCAATCGTGTCCGTGGCTTCGCTGGTCACGTGATAAGCAAAGTACCTGTTGCCACTCCCGAACTCGACGGTGTTCGCGTTCCGCCACCTCGGGAAGAGGCCACCCGCCCTGCTGAGTTGTCTCACCGGCAGCTTGCCCCTGCGCTTGTTGAGCGAAATCGGTCCGGCTCCCGTTCCCGCGAAAGGAAGGGCCGTGAGGAACACGTTGTCCCCTTCTTGGAACGCCAGCCATCTGCCATCGGGAGACGGCGCTGCATCGTCGGCGTGTGGGAGCTCGAAGTGAACACGGCGATCGCCGCCGTCCGGCGTGATCGAGACGACGGCTGTTTTCGTTTCTCCATCGCTACGAATGAACTCGGTGAAGAAGATTCTGCCGTCGGGTCCATAAGAGGGACTGAGAATGGCACGCCGCGCGACACTGTTGGGTCCGGTTCCCGCAGGTAGGGCAACTCTGGTCACATGCTGCCACGATCCGCCGGAAGCGGGAATGCGTCCGATGTCCCACCAGGGATTGTGCGTGACGGTCCGCTTCCGCTCCGTAGCGCCGGAGCCTCGTGCCACCGCCAGCTCATTCCCATCGGGGCTCCACGCCGGATGAACGAACTCGCCTGGCACGGTGGTGAGACGAACCGCGTCGCCGCCACTCGCCCTCACCTTCCAGAGGTGCCCGCCAAGCGTGTCGTCCCAGGTGGTGAAGGCGATCCACCGTCCGTCGCGCGACCACGCCGGTGCGAACTCCTGACTGGGTGAGGTGGTCCGGGTCAGCCGGCGCGG
Organism: Gemmatimonadales bacterium; assembly: GCA_041577295.1. GTDB lineage: Bacteria > Gemmatimonadota > Gemmatimonadetes > Gemmatimonadales > GWC2-71-9 > JBDHDH01. Next base: position 10,418 of record JBFGJG010000005.1, on the reverse strand, counting down.
CGTGCCGCTCGGAAGGTCCATGAGCCAGATTCGCCCGATCGCTTGGAACGCCAGCACGGAACCATTCGGCGACGCCGTATGCCAACGCAGGAACTTGGCCTCGAATGGCCCATCCGTGATGCGAAACGGTTGGTATGCCATCTCGGAGATCGTGCGGCGAACCGCCGCAGTAAACGGAATGGTGCTGACCGTGGTGTTGGTGACGTCTAGTCGTCGCAGCCTCCCCCCCTGTGCAAACACCAGCGAGCGTCCATCCGCTGCCCACGCATAACCCGGCAGCACACGGAGACTCTTCGAACCACTTTCGATGGCCACCGAGATCGGATCAGCTACGATACGCTCCTCCCCGGTCTCGAGATTCCGGAGCCACAACGCCGTGCGTGGACCAAAGCGGTGACCCCGGTACGAGATCGTCCCGTCAGGAATCTGTCTCCCGAACGCAAGCCACCTCCCGTCAGGAGAAACCTCGGGAGCGAACGCGCCCCCGCTCGTCACACGGCTGGCTGCTGGACCCTCGGCGTCGCCCGCCGTGATATCAATTCGATCACCGGTCTGACGGTCGAGACGTTGGATTTGGTAGTGACCTTTGAGCGCGTCGCGCCCGCCAGATCGAAAGTGGTAGAAGACGTAGCGCCCGTCCGGTGAGACGGAAGGCCATGTCGCGCCCGATACCTCCGTGCCGATGAGCGCAACACCTTGCCCGCCGTCGCGGTGGTACATCCAGATCCCCTCCTTCCCCTGCGGACCTTGCTCGTGTGTGTTTCGAGTTCCCGTGAGAGTTTCGCTGCTCGGACCGACGTGGTCGCGCCGCACGAGGATGTATTCCCCGTCGGGTGTCCACGTGGGGAGAGAGACACGAACGTCACCGTCCGTGAACACCGCGCGGGGATTCGCTCCGTCGGCATCCATGATCCAGAGGTTGCTCTGTCCCTTTCGATCGGAGATGAACGCGATGTGTTGCCCGTCCGGCGAATAGCGTGGGTGATAGTTGACGGCAACCCCGCTCTCCTGAGTCAACGCCACGGCATCGCCTCCCGCGGCCGGAACCCGATAGATGTGTCCCAAGAGATCGAACAACACCCAGCGTCCATCGGGAGAGATGTCGACCGACAACCACGTCCCCTCATCCGTCGTAAACGCGATCTCACGCGTCTCCCCGCGGGCGAGCGTGACGTCCCATTCCGGTTCGTCGTCCTGCTGGGTTGACGTCTGCTGACCGAAGAGAGGAACACCGGCTACCATGAAGCACCCTATGGAAAGCCAGTGGCAGGTTGGGGGGCGGAACATGACAAGAGCTCCTTCTACGTGAGCAGGATTATCGGGTCACTTTCATCGGCGCCGCTAGTCGACGAGAATCAATCGACGGGGGTGGACTCAACCTTGCGCATGCCGGTCCTTAATGGTATTAAACGGATAAGTCCTTTGCGACCTACTCAGGTGCGTTCGCAACACGACCTCCGTTGCCCGAGGAGGTGCACTCACCAATTCTGATGTTTGCCACGATGGAGCGTCGCAGCTCGCGGCCCGCTGTCCACCAAGTTGGGCTAGCCGGTTGGCTCTGCGGCAACGATCGACCGCCCCGGTTCCAAGTGTCCGCGGTCGGTGCAGCCCCCGCCAGCCGACGAGGGTATTGCGGACAGTGAAGTAGCGACGAGCCAGCTCGCGCTCCACACCAACCGAATCCAACAGACATTCTCCGTCGCTTCGGCCGTGCGCGGTGCGGTGGCACGCTGATGCGGCGTTACGAACAGGGTAAGCGGTCCTCACGCTGCAGATAACCGTTCGAGGTCGTGGAAACGGCGTATCGCGCATTCCCGCCTGAACGGGGGATGTCGCTCCGAGCGGGGAGGCATCTTTGGCGGCCCGCCGTTCAGTGGCGGAGGCCGCGCCATCTCTGAGAGGAGGCGGATATGAAGCCACGAATTGGTCTCAAGCACATGCTGGGTGCACTCGCGGGCGTGGCCCTCTGGCTCGGCGCGGTTGGGCCTCTTGCGGCCCAAATCGGGGGCAACGTACGGGGCACGGTCACCGACGCTGCTACGCGTCGGGGACTCGTGAACGCGCGAGTAATTCTCGTGGGGCAGGGAGCCGCTTTACGGGAGACCCGAACAAACGAGAGTGGGATCTACCAGATGCAGGGTGTTCCCCCGGGCGCCTACAGCATCCAAGTCATCATCATCGGTTACTCACGATCGGAGCAGTCGATCACCGTCGCGGCCGAGCAAGCGCAAACCGTCGACTTCAGTTTAACGCCCGCAGCCATCCAACTTAGCGAAATCGTCGTCACGGGCACGGCGGGGCGGACTGAAAAACGCGAGGTCGGCAACGCGGTAACGAGCCTCGATGTGAGTGATCTCGCAACGGTGGCGCCGGTAGGCAACGTGCGCGAGCTGCTCAACGCACGCGCTCCGGGGCTTACGCTGTACAAAAACTCGGGACTGGCCGGCACGGGATCGAACATCAAGATCCGGGGCGGTGGATCGTTGAACGCGTCCTACCAGCCCGTCTACTACATTGACGGGATCCGCTTCGAGGGGAACGCCTTCGAGACAAACGGCGTCTCGAACTCCACCGTGCAATACCGCAGCCCCATGGAGTTCATTGATCCCAACGACATCGAGCGGATCGAGGTCATCAAGGGACCGGCCGCCGCTACGCTCTACGGAGCAGATGCGGCTTCTGGAGTGATCCAGATCATTACGAAAAAAGGTGCTCGTGGATCGGGTGGGGTCCAATGGTCCGCTTCGTTCGAGTACGGTCAGTCGGAGTGGGTCCGCGAGACGCCCACGACGTACTGGATTTGCACGCTCGCGCGACAGGCCGATCCAGACGACCATCCCGGCTGCGCAAATCCGTCGGATGTTCAATACACGAACAACGCGGGTGAGCAGCGCTTCAGCATTCCCGAATCCGACATTCTACGCGACGACGCGTGGGGTGGCGTGTTTGTTCTGACAGACAATCCCCTCCAGCGGCACCCCAGGGCACTCCGGGCAGCGAACCTGTATGATATCAAGACGTCGGCGCGGGGAGGGACTCAGGAGTTCAACTATTACCTCTCGTTCAATCGGCTCGACCAACAGGGCATTTTCCGCAACAACTTCCAGGAACGAATCGGCGGACGGGCCAACTTCGAGTGGACCCCGATGGGGAACCTCAATCTGGGCCTGAACGTCGGCTACGCACGCAACCACACCGGTATGCCTCTCAGCGACAATGCGTCGAACGGCCTGTTGCGCAACGCGTATCGAGGACGCGCTCGCGGGATCGACGATGCGTGGGAGCCTGGATTCCGAGGCTTTGGTCCGGACCAGACCAACGAGTTCGATCTCCAAATCCGGGAGGAGCGGACGACCATCGGGCTCACGGCCAGTTACGATCCGTTCCCGTGGTTCGAAAATCGACTCACCCTGGGCGTGGATAAGTACGATGTTCGAGAGACGGAGTTCTTTGCCATCGACTCCACGCTCAAATGGGGAGCGACCAATGGTACCGGCGCGATCAGTCAGCGCCTCCCGATCACGCATACATGGACGGTCGACTATTCCGGATCCATCCGTGCCCGACTGTCGTCGGTGATCACGTCGCGCTTTTCAGGTGGCATGCAAGTGAACGCTCGACAATACCGGCGCTGGACAGCGGAGGGGAACGGCTTGGTGGCCAACAACGTCAACCTCGTGGGCACAGCGGCCAACCGTGACGCGAGCGAGGCGCTGAACGAGCAAACTTCGCTCGGCTTCTTCTTTCAGGAGCAGATTGGGTGGCGGGACCGCGTGTTCGTCACGGGAGCTGTCCGCATCGACGACAACTCGGCCTTCGGGAACGCCTTCTCTCTCGTCGCGTATCCAAAGTTCTCGGCATCGTACGTCATCTCGGAAGAGGACTTCTTCAATGTCGGGTTCATTGACGACCTGAAGCTTCGCTTTGCCTGGGGTCAGGCGGGGAACGCCCCGGCGCCCTTCTCGGCTGACCGCACGGTCCAGCCAGACGTCGTCATCGCGGAGGCGACCAGCGTCAACGCTGTCCGTACGGATGCCTTCGGCAACCCCGATCTCAAGGCCGAGACAGGCAGCGAGTGGGAGCTCGGGTTTGACGCATCGCTTTTCGGCGGGGTGCTGGGGTTGGAAATCACGTACTACGACCAGCACACGAAGGATGCCTTGATGGAGATTCCTGATCCGCCCTCCACCGGCTTCAATAGCACGCACCTCATCAACATTGGAGAGATCTCGAACACGGGATTCGAGGTCCTCGCGACTGCGAGCCCGATTCGGAACCCCAGCTTTGCCTGGGATATCACCGCGTCGATTGCGACGAACAAAAATCGATTGGTATCATTTGGCGGGACACGCGACGAGATCCAATACGGTGCGTTCACCAACTCGCAGCGACACCGCGAAGGCTATCCACTCGGTAGCTTCTGGGCCGTCGACGTGATCCGCGACGCGAGCGGCAACCCTGTCGTGGATGCGAACGGGAATGTTACCGTTGATTTCGAGTGCAGCTGGCCCGACACGCAGGATCCCAATGGATATGGTGGGAGCTGCCACGAACGATTTGTCGGACCGTCGAGCCCTACACGTGAGATCGGCTTCTCAAACAACTTCACCCTCCTTGGTAATCTTCGGGTGTTCGCGCACTTGGACTACAAAGGTGGCCACTACCAATTGTGCGCGATCTGCTCGATCAACAATCGGTCTGACCAAAACACCTGGGACATCAACAATCCCGATGCTGATCCCGTGGACGTCGAGGTGGCGATGAGTCGGCAGACCGAGACGTATATCCAGCAGGCGGACTTCCTCAAGCTGCGTGAGCTTTCGGTCACGTATTCCATTCCGCAAAGTTGGGGCGGACCATTCCGCAAGAGTCGGTGGGCCATCACCCTCTCCGGTCGCGATCTCTGGACTGCCACGAAGTATGACGGACTGGGTGATCCGGAGGTACTGTGGTCACCACGTGGGGGGACGGGCGGGGGTCGGAACAACAACTTCGAGGTTCTCGATTACGCATCGGTCCCACCGCCGCGCCGACTGTCGGCATCGATCAGCGTCAACTTTTAATGGAGGGGGTCATCATGGGACATCGTAAGATCGCACGGTGGGCGGGACTGCTTGCCGTGGCATCGATGATGATGCCACTCTCCGCCTGCAATGAAATTCTCGAGGTCGACAATCCGGAGTCAATCGGCGTGAACGAGCTCGATGATCCGGCGCTTCTCGATGCGCAGGTCGCCGGTGTCCGGGCGGTCTTCGCCGAGCAAATGTCCGGTGACGAAGAGGCCATGACACAGGCGCAGGCCTTTCTAACGGACGAGCAGCTCACGGGGCTCAATTGGGAAGATTGGCAGCGCTACAATCAGCGAATCGTGAACTATACAGAGGGTCCGTCGTTCCAAATGTGGGCCAACCTGGCGGAGATCGTTGCGCTCGGGGAGCAGACGTTGGACCGGCTCGATAACTTGGCTCCCAATCCTGGCTCGGACCGGCGTGTTGCGCTGGTTTCGGCTCTTACGGGCTATGGCTACGTGTTCGTTGCAGAAACTATCTGCCAGGCCGTATTCAGCGAGCCGGACGACCCTAGCGGTAATCTGTTGGGTCCGTTGCAGGTCATGGCACTGGCTATACCGCATTTCCAGCGAGCTGTCACGGTTGGGGCAGCCGCTTCGGCGGCAAACCTCGTGGGCCTCGCGAACGTAGGGCTGGCCCGGGCGTATCTCACCCTCGGTGATTTCGCGAACGCCATTTCCTCTGCGTCTCAGGTCACGCCGGGCTTTCAATTCTGGATCGAGTATTCCGATGCGTCGGACGATCTCGACAACAATCTCTTCAACGAGGTTCATGGGTCAAACCACACGATCGGTATGTCTCCCTGGTTCCTTCAAGGGACCTACGGTGATCAAGATATTATCGATACCCAGACCGATCCCCGAATCCAGCACTCGTCCCGTTTCACAACAGGGCACGATCAATCGACCAAGCTGTATAAGCCGTATCAGGGGCTTCGATTCAGCGGGTATACGGGTAACACCATCGCCCCATCCTCGGCCGCCTGCCCAAATTGCACCGGCGCAAATGAGGGCAACGGCGATAACGGTGACGTCATTCTGTTTCAGAGGGCCACCAACGTCCTGTTAGCCGATCAGGTCGAGGCGCTCCATCACATGAATGAAGCGATGATGCGTCAGGGCGGTAACGATGCGGCCGTGAATGCGTTCGTGAACGACCGCCGTGCGGTCGGGAACGAGGCAGCCGTCACCCTCACGGGCGACGCCTTGTTCGCCGAGCTTCGGCGGCAACGAGGACGTGACCTATTCATGGGCGGGTTCCGGCTCGGTGACCTGCGGCGATGGAAGCGGGACGGGGTGGGTGATTTCTTCCCGTCGGGCGCGCATCCCAATCCGGAGCGCCCCCCAGCGACCTACGGGCCGTGGACTTGCATACCAATGCCGCTCGAGGAGTACGAGGGCAATCCGAACCTCGATAAGCCGGTGAATCCCCTGGATCCGCCTGCGGGAATAATCTGAGGATACGGGTGTCCACGGTGTAACCCTTGGTGGGAGGAGACGCCAGCTCCTCCCACCTTTTTCGTTTGGCCCGGAATTCCGCTATTGATTCCGGCGGTTGGGGCTTTTGTGATGGGTTGGTAGATTCGTAAGATCGGATCCATTCCTGGAGCCGGCGTGGTGCGTAGTGGTCAAATCGCAGTAACGAGCATTCCAGGTGTCACGATCGGGGTACTGCTTCTTGTCGGCCCGATGCGCGTTGCAAACAGTCAAGTGCTCCAGGGCCGTCTCCTCGATCTCTCCACCAACGAACCCATCGGCGGCGGTGTCGTCACTTTGATTCCGCAGCGGGGCGATCGCACCGTGTCTGTCGTCACGGATGAGGAAGGAATGTACGAGCTGCTGGCGCCGCGGCCCGGCCATTACTTCATAGAGGCACGCCGTCTCGGATACCAGGTCTGGATCGATGGGCCGATCGAGCTTTCCCACGGTGATGTATGGCAGAGCGAGTTCCATCTCTCACCGCTTCCGGTCCAGCTCGATCCGGTCGAGGTGACGGCGCCCATGGTAGAGACGGAGGCGTTCCTCCGGCGCGTAGGGTTCTACGACCGGCGGAACGCAGACTTTGGGCATTTCATCACCCGCAGCGATATCGATCGCCGAGCACCCGTTCGAATGTCGGACCTGCTGTCGTCGATACCGGGTGTGCGGCTCATCCGCGGCACCGGAGGGCTCGCCCGCTCGAGCATCTCATTTCGGGGCTCACTCCTGTCTTTGGGTGGCGCTTGTCATCCAAGAGTGTTCATCGACGGACTGCTGGTGATCCGGGGTGATGCCCGCATCCGTGGAGTGGATGTGCATGGCGTACGCGAACAAGCCACGGAGGTGCGGGGGAGCGCCGACCCCGCTCAACGTCCCGAAATCGCTCTTGATGACGTCGTAATGCCGCGAGATGTCCAGGGCGTGGAGGTATACCGTCGGGCGTCTGAGGTACCCGTCAGGTTCGGCGGTACGAGCACGGCGACCCAATGTGGAGTGATCGTCATCTGGACACGACGCGGATGGCAACGCACCCAATGAACTGGTGTTTCCACTCAGGATCGCGGTCTTCGAGCCGCGCCCTACGATGAGAACGATTCAGAAGCGACTGCCGTGTGCCGCGTGGATGCTGCTCTTGATAGTAACCGGTGCGTGCGGTGCTGGTGGTGGTCGCGATCTACAGATCCAACGTGGAGCCGCACCGCTCGTCAATGATAGTATCTACGTTGCGGTAACTAATGATCATTATAGCGACGCGCGCGTCTACGTGCTGTACGATGGCGGTGCCCGCTACTCTCTAGGGTTGATCATCGGGAAAACCAAGGGACCTCTGACCGCCGTTCTCTGGCAGCCACGTCCCTTGGCATTCGAGATCAGTTTCATTGCTGCAGAGGGGCTCTTCTATTCCGATGATCTCCTCCTGGAAGCGGGCGACGTAATCCAGCTGCGCATTCCACCGAACATCAGTTCCTCCGCGTTCTTCCGCAGAGGCTCCCAAGACGAATGACGAACTCGCGGAGGATGTCAGGGAGATTTGCACCGCTGCCCATAGCAGTGATTTTGGCTTGGTGTGCAGTGATGGGGGGCTGCAAGATTGGTGAGGACAAGGCGTTCTCCATCGGCGTGCTGTTTATCAGTCCGAACCCGGCTCAGCAAGGGGACGTCGTCACGTTCACGTTCGATTTGATTGTCATCCCGGAGCGGAGCTTTACTGTGACCGCTTTCATAGACGACATGGCGCACACGAGTCAAACGTTCCAGCAGCGACAGAACGGACTATTCGATTTTGAGGTGGGGGACGCCGGCGACCTTATTGCCCAGTACGGGCTGGGGACGCACACGGGTCGTGTTGAAGTCTTGATTGCGCCAGACGACGAGCTCCTGGCAAACTCCGCACGGAACTTCGAGCTTCAGTAATGTGCTCGCGAGGCCGTTCGGAAGTCAGAGGGAGTTCAGGAAGGTGAATAGATGAAGTTGACTCACTTGATCTAGAGCCGCGAACGCATCTCGAGCGGCCTGAGCCTCTCCACCATGGCGGTGGATCGCATCAGGTAGCGTACCCGAGCCGCCATTGTGTAAGTACACGTCGCGGTATCGCAACCCCATCAACAGTTCCGTACGCACCTCCGAAGGTGTCGCTCCCAAACCGCAAACATCGGTCAGGGCCGATCCCATATCGTGCAGTAGGAGATCAGAGTACAGGGGCACCATCTTGCGATCCAGGGCCGCGATGTCACTGCGTCCGGTACGCATGGCGGGTACGTGACAACGGGTGCATCCAAGGCTTTCGAAGACCTGCTCACCTAGACGGACAGAGTCACGATGCGCCGGGCCACGGTCAGCGCGTGCCGGAGCAGCGAGAAAGCGTACAAAGTCCACAAACAACTCCAGGGTTTGTAGGTCCACCTCCGGTTCGGGTGCTGGGTCGGCGCCGGGAGGGAGTGGCCCGCCATTGAAACCGCTCTCCACCGGGGTCAATGGTGTGGTCAGCCCCATTTCCTGACGCAGTGCAAGGTCGGTGAATGCCAGCAGCGTCCGAAACTCTGCCTTTCGCCCAAAACGGCCGAGCCCCCCATCGGTTGCCGTGCCGGGGCGGCCCGAGATCCCGTTCCCATCAGTGTCGTTTGGGTCCGCGTACTCAAGAATGGTCTCATCGGGTATTGCCTCCACGAGCCCGAGGCCAAAGAGGAAGGGGGGCGTGAATCGACCCCGCTCCGTGGCCTCGCTCGGAAACGCTTCCCGCTCGATTCCGAGCGCTCTCATGAACGGTGTCGCTTGTCTGCGGACGTTTTCACCGCCTGACGTCGAGAGAAGATCACAGGAGTCCGGTGGCACGAAACGCGTCGCCTTGTCGACCCGCACGCCACCGGATCCGCCGCTCGCCGGATCAGTGTGGCACGCGCTGCACTGATTCTCGTTGAACAGGGGTCCTAAGCCCTCCGGTGGTGTGAACACGCGGTCGAACAGCACCGCCCCCTGGCGGAAGCGTGTCAGCTCAGCGTCTGTCAATCCCGGCAGGGGTTCTCCGGGCACGGCTGTTGGAGATCTGTCCGACGCACAGCACAGGCCTAAGAGCATCGCCGCCGCAAGAAGGACTGCGAATACGCGGCTCATTCCTACTCGGGTCTCGGAGGCTGCTTACGGTGCTGAGTCATCGGCTTTGTCCCCTTCGAGGATCCGGTCGATCCGCACCATCACATCATCCAGATGATAACGCGTCGCCCGATCGCTCGTCCTCCCAGCCGCGCGTGAGACGTCGCGCCGGAGTTCCGTGAGCTGACCGCGTACGAAAGCGCGGATGTCGGATTGACTCACGTCCACCGGCGTGCGCCACACGAACGGACTCGTCGGCGTGTCCACTTCCTCCGTCATGAGGAACCCCATGCGCTCGAGGTATCCGCGCTGCAGATTCCGGCGATACGTGTCGATCGGTTCCGCTCCCCGCAGCTCACGCCATACGCCGTCCCGCACGTCGCCGAGGAACTGGAGCAACGAGTAGCTCCCATTGCTGTCCATCGCCTCCATCTCGATGAGGCGTTGCATTCTCGCAGGATCCAAGAGCTGATTGAGGCGCCGTACCTGCAAGCCACGAATCCGGTCCACCGCGCCCGCGTGCTCAATGAGCCGGAGGATGCCGTGGTCGTTCAACCACTTTGGTGTCTCGAACACTTCGGCTACGAGAAACCCCACCGCCTCGCGTTGTTTTGCGACCGGGACGGGTTCGTACACGGGTCCGTCCTGATCCGTAGTCTTCAGCGTCTCATACACTCCGCCGACGAGCGTCAGCACGTGCCCCACATAGCGATTCCACTGGCCCAGTAACTCCCCGTAGAGCTCCTCGAGGTCGCTGTAGTCCTCGCCATCCGTCGCCGTC
>JBFGJG010000004.1:0-135815 GCA_041577295.1 Gemmatimonadales bacterium | reverse complement strand
TGGCGGAAGCCAGCTCGTTCTGCATCGGCGACGAGGCAAATCCCAGCCTCGTGCTGGGCGCGACATTGGGCGAGTTGACGCTTGCAGGCCGCGACAAGGTGACCTTTCTTACCACCCCACGCCTCGCCGCATTTCCTGCGTGGTTGGAGCAGTTGATCGCAGAGAGCACTGGTAAGCACAATATTGGCATCATTCCGGTAGCCGACGAAGCGATCGACGCACCCGATCGGTACGCATCGGACCGATTCTTCGTCGCGGTTACGTTGGACGAAGAGCCCCGAGCCGAACTGGATCGTGCGCTCGACGCTTTGGCGGCTGCGGGTCACCCCGTCATGCACACTCGACTGCACGACGTGGTCGACCTGGGCCAGGAAATGTTTCGTTGGGAACTTGCGGTGGCAGCAGCCGGTGCCGTCCTCGGCATCAATCCGTTTGATCAGCCGGACGTGCAGCTCGCAAAAGACTTGGCGCGAAATGCGATGCGCGGCGGTGATCAGGGGCTGGAGCGTGAGGTGGGAGAAACTCTCCACATCGCAAGTGGCACAGCTCTGCGATCGCACCTGAACGGTTGGTTAGAATCCGCGAATGAGCGCGACTACATCGCGATTCAGGCGTACCTTGCGCCGGGCTCCGAGATGACGAAGCGGCTTCAGATGCTCCGTCACCGCTTGCGCGAGAAGCGGGCACTCGCCACGACTGTGGGATATGGACCACGCTTCCTCCACTCCACGGGACAGCTTCACAAGGGAGGACCAAACACCGGCCTCTTCCTGCAACTGGTAGACGAACCTTCACAAGATCTCGCCGTCCCGGAGACCGATTACACCTTTGGCACACTGATTCGTGCCCAGGCATTGGGAGACTACTCAGCACTGTCACAGCGGGAGCGCCGCGTACTTCGCGTGAACCTCGGCAAGGATCCCGCATCAGCGATCACCCAACTCACTGACGCTCTCGATTCATGATAGGGAGGACGTGATGGAAATTGGCATGGTCGGTCTCGGACGAATGGGGGCAAACATGACGGAGCGATTACTCCGCGGCGGACACGCGGTAGTCGCGTACGACCGCAATCCAGACCCCGTGCGAGAGGCACAGTCCAAGGGCGCGACCGGCGTCGCATCACTCGCCCAGCTCATCGAGAAGCTGGCCAAACCGCGGGCCGTGTGGATCATGGTGCCTGCTGGGCAGGCGGTAGACGCCACGATCGAGGCGCTGCAGCCCCTGCTCTCGCGGGGCGACGTGATCTTAGACGGTGGCAACTCGAACTACAAAGACACGATGGCGCGGAGCGCGCGTCTCGCACAGACCGGGATCGACTTCATCGATGTCGGAACGAGTGGCGGCGTGTGGGGGTTGACGGAGGGCTACAGCTTAATGGTCGGGGGACCGCCAGCAGCGGTGGACAGACTCAAACCCGTTTTTGAGACACTTGCACCGGGACCCGAGTCTGGCTGGGGGCACGTGGGCCCGCCTGGTGCGGGACACTTCGTGAAGATGGTCCACAACGGCATCGAGTACGGGCTGATGCAGGCGTATGCCGAAGGATTCTCGCTCCTAAAGCACAAAACCGAGTTTGCACTCGACCTGCATCAAATAGCGCAGATCTGGCGAGAGGGAAGCGTCGTGCGTTCGTGGCTGCTCGATCTCACCGCTCGTGCACTGGAGAAAGACCAATCACTGTCGTCCATTGCCCCACACGTCGCCGATTCGGGAGAGGGTCGTTGGACAGTATTCGAAGCGATCGACCGCGACGTCCCCGCTCCCGTCATCTCGCTGGCCCTGATTCAGCGTCTCCGCTCGCGCGATCAGGAGTCGTACGCTGACCGTCTCCTCGCGGCGCTGCGACAACAGTTCGGCGGACACGCCGTCACGAAGGCCGACTGATTATGTCCCACTCCCAGGTGGACAGTCATCTCTTCATCATCTTGGGCGGCACCGGCGACCTGACTGGCCGGAAGCTACTTCCCGCGCTCTACCATCTGGCAAGGCAAGATCTCGTGGACGGCCGGTTCGCGGTGTTGGGCGTTGGGCGAAAACGCGAGCTTGACGATGCTGCCTTCCGTGGCTGGGCACGTGAGGAACTCCACGCGGCTCGCGTACGGGACGACGGTCTCGAGGCCTGGTGCGACGAGCGACTCCACTACTTCGGAACCGGGGGCGATGGATCGGGACGATACCCGGAGCTCGCGGCGCGGATCGAGGAGATCGAGCGACTGCACGGCCTTGCCGGAAACCGTCTCTTCTACCTGGCACTGCCGCCAGGGGCCTTTGCGAGCACCATTCGCGGCCTGGGCGAAGCGGGACTGCACCACAGCAAGGGTTGGACGAGGCTCGTCATCGAAAAGCCGTTTGGGCGAGACCTTGCCTCCGCCCGCGAGCTGAACGAGCTCGCTCACGCGTATTTCTCCGAGTCGCAGCTCTACCGTATCGATCACTACCTCGGCAAGGAGACCGTTCAAAATCTGCTGGTGTTCCGATTCGCCAACGCCATGTTCGAATCGCTATGGAATCGGGACCGTGTGGCCAACGTGCAGATTACCGTCGCAGAGAGCTTGGGAGTCGAGGACCGCGCGGGATACTACGACCGGGCCGGAGCACTCCGCGACATGGTGCAGAATCATCTCACCCAGTTGCTGTCGCTGATCGGAATGGAAGTGCCCATCGCCTTCGAATCCGACGCCGTCCGATATGAGAAGGTGAAGCTGCTCCGTTCGATCTCCCCCGTTGCGCCGGAGGACGTCGTTTTTGGACAGTACGGCGCGGGCCAGATCGACGGGCAGCAGGTGCCTGGATACCTGAGCGAGCCCCGCGTTGCCGACCAGTCACGTACTGAGACGTTCGTGGCGTTGCGGCTCAAGATCGATACGTGGCGCTGGCAGGGCGTGCCGTTCTACATCCGGACCGGCAAGCGCTTGCCGCGCCGGGTCACTCAGATTGCGGTGACCTTTCGGCAGCCCCCAGTGTGCTTGTTCGAGTCGTTTGGGGGTTGCGAGATGCGTCCCAACGTGTTGATGCTGACGCTTCAGCCGGACGAAGGTTTTGCGTTGTGCATCGACGTCAAAGTTCCGGGAGAACCGTTCCGGCTCGAGACGCTGCCACTCCACTTTCAGTACAGGGAGGCCTTCGGATCCATCCCTGATGCCTACGAAACCCTGCTACTCGACGTACTGAGCGGGGATCAAACACTCTTTGTGCACGCCGATGAGACCGAAGCGGCGTGGCAGCTCTACACACCCCTGATGGACCAGACCGTCGAGCTCCACTCGTACCCCGCTGGCTCGTGGGGTCCCGCCGCGGCAGACGACCTGGCACGTCGCGATGGATTCCATTGGCATGCGCCGATCCGGGTGGACACGCGTCATCATCTCACCCCGGATTGAGTGGCAAGCTCACACCGGGCCCACGCAGCGGCACCAACAGCTCCGGCATGGCGCCCCAGCGCCGCCATCGTCATGCGCAGCCCGGCCAGGGCCGCCGGCAGTGCTGATCGTTGCACTTCTCGCTCGATGAGCCCGACGAGCTCGGGTAGTCCCTCGATGACGCCGCCCCCCAACACGATCAGACACGGATTGAAGGCGTTCACCACGCTTGCAACCGCAACACCCAACGCGCGCGCGACCTCGTGCACCAGTTCCACCGCAAGCGCATCTCCCGCGTGAAACGCCTCCGCCACCGTCCTGCCCGTGATCGGGTCACTGCCGGCCAGTGTGATCAAGTGGGTTGCGCGTTCGGGGTGTGTGGCGACCAGCTCACGCGCGCGTTGGCCAATAGCCCAGCCACCGGCGTAGGCCTCGACGCACCCGACGCGGCCACAGGTGCAAGATCGTCCTTTCATCTCGATCTTGAGGTGTCCCAACTCGCCGGCGCTGCCGCTGCACCCACGGGTCAGCGCTCCTTCGGTCACCACGCCACCGCCCACACCCGTGCCAACGAAAACGGTCACGAGATTGGACACTCCCTGCCCCGCCCCGTGCTTCCACTCACCAAAGGTGGCCGCCTGCACGTCGTTGAGCACAAACACCGGAAGTCCCGCCGCATCCGCCAAACGATCTCGCAGCGGCACGTTCGTCCAGTCGAGATTTGGTGCGTGCAACACCGTGCCATTACCGGGATCGACCTGTCCCGCGATGCCGACACCAACGGCGTTCGGCGGCGATTCACCAGCGATACACTCGCGAAGACCCGCCGTGATGTCCTCGATGATCCTGTCGGCGCCGCGGGCAGCCGCGGTATCGCGTCGGTTCGACGCGACGATCTTCCCATTGGCATCCACGAGCGAGGTCGCGATCTTCGTGCCCCCCAAATCCACGCCCACCGTGAGCCCATCCCCGGACCGGGTCACGTGCGGACCGCGACGCTGGTGATCCGACGATGAACCCTCGTGGGACGGTTCGCGTGTTCGACAGCCCTACCGCGGTGGGGGAAGCCGCCGCACAAGAGATCGTCATACGGGGGAAGAACGCCATTGAGGCGAGGGGACGTTACATGCTCGCGCTCTCGGGGGGATCGACTCCAGCCTTCGTCTACCGTTCGCTGGCCCGGCCGGCTCTGCGGACCGCGCTGGACTGGAATCAGACACATCTGTTTTGGGGCGATGAGCGCGCGGTGCCCCCGGATCACGTTGACAGCAATTACGGACTCGCCGCCCGGGAGCTGCTCGATGTGGTCGAGATTCCCGATGGCAACGTTCACCGGATCCCCGCCGAGCTGGGTGCTGAGACCGCCGCAGAGGAGTACGATCGGATCATACGAGCGGCGTTCGGCATCCAGAGTACCCTACCGCGGTTCGACCTCGTCATGTTGGGACTCGGAACGGACGGACACACGGCCTCGCTCTTCCCCCGGAACAGCATCCTCCACGTGCGGGACCGCCTGGTTGCATCGACCTGGGTAGAAACGTTGAGAACCTACCGCGTCTCACTGACCATCCCCGTATTGCAGGCAGCCGCCACCGTGCTCTTTCTGGTCACCGGAACCTCCAAAGCTGAGGTGCTTCGATCCGTGCTCCACGATGCACCGACGGAGGGTAAGCCGGCAAGTCTCGTCCAGCCAGCGAATGGAGAACTGGTGTGGCTCGTCGACAGAGAAGCGGCGCATTTCCTCGAATTAAACGGAGACATTTGAGATCATGCCGTGTTTGTTTGCGGTGATCGCGCTCTTCGCACCTCGCCTCACCATCGTCCTGCTATGGCTCCTGACCGATTGGTTTAGCGGAATATTCGACACGGTCCTGTGGCCGATCGTTGGATTCATCTTCCTTCCAACGACCCTGCTGTGGTACACCGCAGTGCAGCACTGGTTTGGTGGCGTATGGGGATTGTGGCCGGTGATAGGGCTCGTGATCGCGCTCGCCATCGACGTGTCGCCGGCGAAGGGTGCCCGACGGTCGGACAAGTGACCAGACTTTTCGGTCAGGGTCTTCGTTCGGAAAGTGCCTTGAAGTATTCCTCCACGAGCTCTCGGTAGCCCTCGGGAACCTCGTCGGAGCCGCCCAGCAGGAGCCGTTGCCCCTGATCTGCGAGAAGCGCGCGGCGTAGACCGTACTCGAACTCCTTGAGCCCCTGGATCACCTCCGTGCGTAGTTGGACGAGCGCGCGCGGGTCACCGTACGCCACCCGATCGTCTAGGGCACGGAGCCGTGCGATGATGTTCTCGAGATCGTCAACGTCGATGCCCTGTTCGCCCAGTTCTCGGCGAATGGTCTCGGCATCCTGTAGCCGCTGACGAAGCTCACGACTGAACTGTCGCGCGTCTCCCGAGGAGAGACGTCCTCCAGGAGCACCCTCCGCGATGCGACCCCCCGGACCCTGCTGCCCTTCAGCCTGATTGCCGCCTTGCTCCCCTTGCTCCCCTTGCTGCCCTTGCTGGCCCTGTTGCCCGTCCTGCTGTCCCTGTTGCCGTGGAGAATCTTGGCCACCAGGTTGGTCGTTCTGCTGGCCTTGCTGGCCTGGCTGCCCTTCCCGTCTGTCTTGGATGCGGGACTCCAGCGACTCGAGTGAGTTGACGAGGTCGCGGGTCCGGTCGAGCCCGCGCGCGAGCCGGGTCTCTGGTGATTCGCCGAGGGCGTCACGCGCCTGCGCGATCCGATCGCGTAACTCTTCGAGATCGGCGCCGATTTGCTCTTCGAAGTTCTGTGCGTATTCCCGCGACCGACCCTGCACAACGCCCCGAGAGTACAGGATCTTCTCGCGCAACTTGTTGTCGCGAATGCCTGCCACCGCCTCGCGCAGGCTGCGAGACCCCTCCGGCTGCTCCCGACGCGTGTCCTGCGCCAATCCGTCGAGCTGACGTTCGAGGTCCCGTACCTCACCGGCCATCTGTTCCTTGCGCTCGAGGAGGCGCTGCAGGGCCTCCCCCTGCTGACCCTGGCTCATGGCGCCAACCTGCTCGGTCACCCGCTCTTGCAACTCCGACAACCGCTCGGCGCGCCGGAGCGCGGCGTCGACCTCCCGCTCCACACCGGCGGTCCGATTCTCATCGAGCAGACGGCGGGCATCGCGCAGCCGGTCCAAGGCGGATTGGCCCTGACCGGCGCCCGCCTCGCTATTTGCATTGCTCGCCGCCCGCCGCATCTCTTCGGCGGCCTGTTGCAGCTCGCGCGCGGTCCGCTCCAACTCGGGCACGGACTGTTCGCGAGCCAGCCGCTGGAGCTGTCGTGCCAACTCTTCCGCTTCTTCGGCTAATTGTCGCTGGCTTCCACCCACTCCACCTCCGCCCTGTTGGCTCTGGGCTCCTGCCTGGGCGCGCATCCGTTCGTTCTCTTGTTGCTGTCGGCGGGCCAACTCCCGCAGTCGTTGCAGTACCTCATCGAGTTGCTCATCCATCTGCTCCTGCCGACCACGCTGCACCTGCTCGTATTGGTTGCGCAACTTTTCCATCTCGAGATCGAAGAGATCCGCCAACTCCTCCGCATTGGGTGAACCTCCTCCACCTCCCCCGCCACCTCCGCGGCTCACCTGCACCTCACGGAATACCGACTCGGCTCGCTGGAGATGCTGTAGGGCTTGCTGCTCCGGTGGCAGTGCCTGTTGGGGCTCTCGCCGGCCGAGCTGCTCCTCGGCGGATTCCATGGCCGCGACCGCTTCGTCGAGCGCCGAGGCAATAGCGCTGAAGGTCGAGTCGATCGAGATCACCCCGCGCGAACGAATGCGACGCAGCAGCGTCACCACCTCTTCACGGAGACGCCCCTGCGCCAGGGCAAGCGTGGCCAGGTTTTCTTTGTATTCCTTGTCCGAATACTCGTCGCGATCGCGTACGAGATTGAACGTTCCCGCAACTATCTGCCGTTGTCGCTCAGACAGCGCGCTGTTCATACCGGCTCCACCGGGGGCACCCTGCTGCTCCGCTTGGCGGTATTCGGTGTCGAGCGGACGAACATTGAGGAAGTAGATGTCCGTGACGCTCTCATGGGGCCCGGTGATTCGTGCGTCGTCCTTCACGCGGGCGTAGTACGAAACCAGATCCCCCGGTTGCAGATTCCACTCTTCGAGGAAGAACGTGTGACTCCCGGACACGTTCTTGCGACGTCCGCCGCCGGAGTAGAGAGAGACCGTTTTTTCGGGACCACCGTTGACGGAGAATATCAACTCTAACCGAGCTACGCCGTAGTCGTCCTCCGCCTCGACCTCCGCAAACACTTCCTCGATATTGGTGACGCGGAGATCACGACCCGGCACGCGAAATACGACCGACGGTGGCTGATCGACCAGCGCATCGATCACAAAATCTGCGGAGCCCGGAACCACCTTCCCGGTCGCCGTTTGAAACAGGATGCGATAGAACCCATCTCGATCAATGCGGAACTCACCCGACAACATCCCATCGGCTTGGGAAGCGAGCAGGATCGTGTCCCGTTCGTCGATGAGAATTGCGCCCCATGCCGTGGGAATGTTGGGTGTCACGCCGAGTTTGACCCGCGTCCCGCGAAGCGCCGCCACATCGCCGCCGTCTTCCTCCCGCTTGGGACTGAGCCGCGTGTATGCCGGAAAATGGTATTCGAGATCGATCCGCTCGACGTGCGGCAGATCGGCGACGTCGATGGTGTATACCGGTGAGCGGACGCCAGCCGCCTCGACCATGTATTGGGACTGCATGTCGAGGTCAAACAGGAGAAAGGCGAATCCCTCGACGGATTCGTCCAGAGTCATGGGCCAGCGTTCCCATTGGGTGGCGGTACCACGCTTGACGGCGAGATCCACTGCATCGGCGTCGAAGCCCTGGAGATGCGCCGTGATGCGAAGGTCGGAGCCTCTGGCCACCGTTGTATCGCCAGGTAGTACGGTAATGGCGTACGGATTGTTGTCGGAGGCCGAGCTCCACGGGGTCAGCAAGGTACGTGTGCCGATCTGCAATGACCCCGGGCCAAAGAGCAGGATCGCCATTCCCATGGCGGTCGCTCCGGCAAGCACTCCCGAGGATCGAGCCAGCGGTTGACGATCGATCCTCCTCCCGTCCTGGACTGCCGTGCACCGCTCGATTGCCGAGGCGACCAGCCGGTCCACGAGGGCTCGAGAGTGAAGTGCATTGTCACCCTGGCCAACCTCGACGGCGCTCAACAGCTGACCATCCAGGCTGGGTTCGTGTTCCTCCAAGTAGAGGGCGACGCGGCTGTCTGGCACGCGGGACAGCAAGGGGCGCACGGTAAACCAGGCCAGCAGGCCCGCGATTGTAGTGTAGGCGAGTACACGAAATACGAGTACTGCCGTCGGGTTGAAGTGGAACTTGTCGATCCCGTACGCCGAAACGACGAATGCGAGCATACCACCCACGAGCGCGATCGCCAGGCCACGCAGGACGATCTTGAGACGCCACCGACTGCGCACCCGCCGGACGACGCGGAGGAGCTGCTCATGGTTCGTAGAGTGGGTCATGGTCGCTCCGACGTAAGCGGACGCCCCCGCAGGGGGCGGACTCTATTGGAAAGTATCGACTCCGTGACGAGGATCAGCAACGTCGCTACTACCAAATACCACCACAGCCCCTGCCGACGTTCCCGCTCGTCAGGGGCCAGCACCACGGCGGCCTGCACCTCGTCACCCTCAGCAGTGCCCGCGCTCACCGCTCCCACGAGTTCATCCGGATCCATCGCCGTGAGATCCGACTCCGCGGGATCCATGTTGACCGCGATCGTGGTCAGAACCGCCGTGCGGTCATCTACCGGTCGAATCCGATAGAACCCCCGCTCGCGTACCTGAAGGTACTGGCCTTCCTCATCAGTAAACTCGCGCAAGATTCGATCCCCCGAGGGAGTTTCGATCACCACCTCTCGTGGCGGCTCGCTGCCGGTTGCTGGATCGCCAATCTGGTCTCGGAGATCGAGCACCTGGCCGGCGGTCACCCACATCCGTGGTGCGCCATACCCTGAAACGTGCCGCGCCACTTGATGGACGAAGGGCAAAAACACGGGTTGGATCGACAGATCGTTCCACACATTGTCGAGACCGGTAGTGAGCACGAGCACCCTGCCCTCGCCGACCGCCGATTCCGTGAGCGCGGGCCGGCCGTCATCGAAACGGGCGAGCACCTGCGAGGAGTCATCTGGTGTGTAGCCGCGGTACCGGAAGAACCTCGCGGTGGAAAAGTTGCCGCTACGGGGCGCCTTGAACGGTTCGAACACAGGGTGATCGTACGCCACGACGACGAAGCTGCCGCCTCGATCGCGTAGCCGGTCTACCGGCTCCGCCACCGTGCCGGTGACGATGCCACCCGTGCTGTTCCAGGATCCCGGCGTCGCACGCCGGCCCATGATAACCAGGAGCCGCCCGCCCTCGGTGACATACTCGAGGAGGCGCCGACCGGCTGCCCCGCCCGGGTACGGAACATCGTTGAGTATCACGCCCGGTCGGCCGGTGAGGTCCCGGGTAGCGAGCTGCGCGATGGGCTTGGTAACCACGTCGAACCCGGGGTCCGATCCAATGTTCAGCGCGCGCCGGAGATAAATCGTCTCTGTCGAGCGTGCGGCTGCATGCTCCAGCAAAAGGATCCGAACAGCCCGGTGTGGGGCGATGACGAACTGAAAGGTGTTGTCGCCAGCCAACGGATCCTCACCGGCCGTCACCGTGGCCAGCGCAAGCCGTCTGGGAAACTGTACCACCGGGAAGTGCACCGTCGCTGCGCTGTTGGGGTCGAGGTCCGTTGACTGCGCCGCCAACTGCTGCCCCTCCACCGAGAGCTTGACTTCGACGTTCCTCCGCGCGTCGGGTCCCGTGTTCACGACTCGGGCGGTGACCAGGAGCTGTTGTGCCGATGCCGACCCCCGGCTGTCCACGGAGACATCCGACACGGAGAGATTGGGCGCCGTGCCTTCCGCAACGTCAATCGCCGTGAGCCATGCACCCGAGGGGAGCTGAACCGCTTCATCCGGATTCCAACCGGCACGTTGAAAGTCGCTGATCAGCACTACCTCATGGCGAGGGAGTTTGGAGTCGCTCAGGATTTGGGCTGCAACCTGAAGGGCCGGGGCATAGCGAGTAGGTCCGTCTTGGGGACGGGCGCCATCGAGCGCCGCACGCAGCCGTATCGGATCGGCCGTGGACTGTGCGAGGGCCTCAGCTCGATCCGCGAAGGCGACCACCGACGCCAGATCGCGTTCTCCCACTTCATCGATCAAGCGACCCGCCGCACTCACTGCACGCTCCCAGCGGTCGGCGTACCCCATGCTGAACGATCGATCGAGCAGAATCACGACCTCTCGACCACCGGCGAATGCACCGCCGGCCCCAGAACGGTCCAGCAGGGGCCGCGCGAAGGCGAGGACCAGCAACACGACCGCTCCCGAGCGCAGCAGAAACAACAACCAGTGGCGGATCCGCTGGCGGCGCACCGTTTGATGCGGCACACGCTGAAGAAACATGAGCGACGGGAACGCGGTGACGTCACGACGTTCGCGGTCGGTGAGATGAATCCAGATCGGGATCGCCAAGGCCGCGAGCCCCGCGAGAAACAGAGGGGTCAAGAACGAGAGCGGCATCAGCGGACTCTGCTCAGGCGTTGACGTCTACTGAGGTAGTCGAACAACGCGTAGTCCAGCGGCTTGCTGGTATCGAGTTGCGTGTAGTCGATTCGGTGCTCGCCGAGCAGTCGGGCGAGTGTTCGGATATGCTGGGCAAGGAGATGGCGATACCGCTCTTTGAGGTCCTCGGGCACGACAGGGATGCGTTCTCCGGTTTCGAGATCCTCGAAATGGGTGGCCCCATCGAAGGGAAACTCCAGCTCGGCGGGGTCGAGCACGTGAAAGACCATCACATCGTTGCCGCGATGTCGCAGCCGGCTCACGGCCTGCAGGATACGATCGGGCTCCTCGTAGAGGTCCGAGATCAGCACTAAGATGCCGCGCCGCCCCAGGGACTCGGCGATCTTGAGCAACGGTTGCTCCAGCAACCCCTCTCCCCCAGGCTCCAGATTGTCGAGTGTATGCAGAACCAGGTCGAGGTGTTTCGCCGAGGGTGGAATATGATCGACGACGTCTCGGTCAAACGTAACGATGCCAATCCGATCGCGTTGCCGTCGCGAGAAGTAAGCGAGGCAGGCCGCCAGGTAGCGCGCATAGTCGAGCTTCGTCACCTCGCCGCTGCCGTAGTGCATCGAGCGGGACACGTCCAAGATCACGCTGAAGTTGGCGTTGGTGTCCGCTTCGAACTGCTTGACGTAAAATCGATCGGTGCGACCAAACACACGCCAGTCGATCCATCGAATATCGTCGCCGGGCATATACGCGCGATGCTCGGCGAAATCGATGGAGAATCCGAGATACGGCGAGCGATGTAGGCCGCTGATGAAGCCGTCCACCACCGTGCGTGCCAGAAGCTCCAGGTTGTCGATCCTGGCGAGCACCCTGGGGTCGAGGAAGCGAGAGCCTCTCACATTCTGGACGCCGGTGGAGGAACGGCCTTGAGCAGCTCATCCACCAGCGTGTCGGAGGAAATTTGCTCCGACTCGGCGTGAAAGTTCTTCAGGATGCGGTGTCGCAGCACGGGATGGGCAAGCGATCGAATATCATCGAAGGTCACGTGATATCGCCCACTCGTGAGGGCCCTCGCCTTCGCACCCAGAACGAGGTACTGCGCAGCGCGCACGCTCGCGCCATACGACACCCAGCGCCGTACGAACTCCGGAGCCCCATTTCGGCTCGGGCGTGTGGCCCGCACGAGGTCCACCGCGTATCGCAGCACCGCATCCGACGCAGGGACTTTCCGCACGAGTTGCTGGAATTCGATGATGTCCTTCCCGGTGACGGTTTGATCGAAACGGTGGTCCTGGAGCCTAGTCGTCTGCCGCACCACCGCGAGCTCGTCGTCTTCCGGCATATAATCGATCACGACGTTGAACATGAACCGGTCGAGCTGCGCCTCAGGAAGCGGATAGGTTCCCTCAAGCTCGATGGGATTCTGCGTCGCAAACACGAAGAAGGGCTCGTCCAGCTCATACGTCCGGCCCTGCACGGTCACCCGATGTTCTTCCATTGCTTCCAGGAGCGCCGCCTGCGTCTTGGGTGGCGTGCGGTTGATCTCGTCGGCGAGAACGATGTTGCCAAAGATTGGACCCGGTACAAACGTCATCTCGCGGCGGCCGGTGGTAGGATTCTCCTGAATCAGATCTGATCCCGTGATGTCCGACGGCATTAGGTCGGGTGTGAACTGTATGCGTGAAAACTTCAAATCGAGCACCTGAGCGATCGTGCGGATCAACAGGGTCTTGGCGAGCCCAGGTACGCCAACGATCAGGCTGTTCCCTCCAACTAGGAGGGAAAGCAACACCTGGTCGATGACCGCGTCCTGGCCCACGATTCGCTTGCGAACCTCAGCCAGCATCCGGTCTCGGCCGTCCTTCAGGCGATCGGCCACCTCGATGTCATCGCTGGATTCGAGCCGTACGTTCGTGTCAGTCATGTCCCCCCAAATCGGGTATCGAGCCCGTCAGTGCGTTAGCGCGTAGATGATGTAGTTCACACCGAGCTTGTAGGCTTCGTTGGACAGCTCGATGGGTACGAAACCGGCGTCGGACCACTCCCAGTACTCGCCGATGTCGTTGTTGTAATTCACGATGATCATGAGACGCTTCGTCGGATCGTTGTCTTCGAAGACCCCATAGTACACCGAAGGGTTTCCCCAATACGGATGTGCGGCGGGAAGTGCCTCAATGTCGAAGAACGAGTGAAAGATGGGATACGAAAGGTCCAGTGCGACCAACCGTGCCTCGGGCAGCACCCGACGGAGCTTCTCCTCGAAGTTGTACCATTGCTCACCTGCGAAATCGTCGAAGATGAGGAACCCACCCTTGAGAACGTAGCTACGCAGATTGGCCGCTTCGACATCGGTTACCGACCAAAAGCCCGGCTCCGACACATACGCCACAGGGTAACGGAAGAGTTCCGGATCCTCGGCGGTCAGTATGTTCCCCCCACCCAGGTAGGGATTCAACGCAGTGAGCTCGCTCAGAATCTTCATGAGGTTACGCTCGGCTCGCGGATAATCATGATCCCACTTGAGATCCTGATCCCGCCAGAAACCACCGCCGGTGGACGGTCCCGGGAGCGGTGCGTACCGGAGTCGAACGAAGGTGAACCTGCCGTCGTAGGGTACGTTGAACTGCGAGTAATCTGCGTCTCGTCTCGCACGCCGCTGTGCGTCCGCCGCGATTGGAAGACACGCCGAGACGGTAAACGTGAGCAGCAGCAGGGTCACAGAGCGTCTCACGGAGTCCTCGCCTTCCGAGCCGCATGAATCGCGAGGAGCAATTCCTGTGCTTGCGCGAAGTTCGGCGCGTGCTCGAGCACGCCGAGCACGGTTCGACGGGCGTCATCGTGGTTTCCAGCTTCGAACTGGGCGAGCGCCAGTTGATACCCAGCTTCGGCTCGATCGACCGGCCTCAAGGCTAGGATCGCGCCTCGTTCGCGTATCACCGCCGGCCACGCCTCGCGCTTGGCATACAGTTTCGCCAACCGGTCGTGCGCCGAAACGTCGAACGGGAACACGTACATCGCCTCTTCCAACGTACGTGCCGCCGGATCGTGCTGGTTCAACGCCTCCTGGATCTCGGCAAGCTCCACGAACGCTCGATAGTGCCGTTCGTTGATCGCCGTCATAGCCGACAGTTCGCGGGCCGCCCGCGGGAGGTCCCCTCGCTGCTTCGCGATCTGTGCCAGCAACCAGTACGGGCTGTCGGCACCGGCATACTCAGGGAACAACGCCTTCGCCCGCTCCAGATAGGGGACCGCCGCTTCCAGCTTTCCGTCCCGCACCAGCCGCTGACCCATGACCAACTGGGCCACGAAATCAGCTGGGTCCTGCGCGCGGAGCCCAATGGTCTCCGGCGATGGCGCACCTCTCCTCCCCGCCTCGCGCGCCGCGGGCTCGAGCGCTACAAGCGCGCCCTGGAAGCGTTCGCGCACGTACTGCTCGAACACATCGTCATACGCCGAGAGCGAAGACCCGAGCACCGTGCGGAAGAGCTCTGCGGTGCTCTTCCCTTCCCGATATCCTGACAGCATGTCGTGCAGCGCGTCGAATCCGTGCTGCGACTCGATCAACTCGCAGACCAGCGACGCCTGATAGTACGAGAAGATGATCTGTTCCGGATACGCGGGGCGAGTGAATCCGCGATTGAGATCGCTCACCGGGACGAGACGGTCCTGGAGAAATGCGATCAGAAAGCCAGGCGAAACGTCGTCTCCCCACCCCGGCCGGGCCCGCCGTTCCTCCAACACCGCGAGACCCTCCGTAAACCACCGAGGTACGCGGTGATCGGTCATCTCCAAGTGGAAGGTATGGGCCAGCTCGTGCCACAGCGTCGATCCCCAGTTGAAATGGCCCGCATCTCTCGCCGAAGGCGAATCCATCGCGATCACGGGTCCGAAGCTCACCCCAAGGGCGCCGAGACCCACCAACCCGACCGTCCGCACGGAGAAGTCGGAGTGGCTCGGATAGATCTCGACGCGAATGGGTGAAGTGGGACGAAACCGGTAACGCTCACTCAACCGGCGGTACGCCTCCTCCGCCAACTCACTTGCATAGAGCGTGAGCAGCGCCGATTCCGTACCGTCAATCACGAATTGAAATCTGGGCGACGACGTGATCGGATAGCGTCGCAACGTATCGAGGAGATCGAGGGTGTTCTTAGTCCACACATCGTATGGATCCCCCGCAAAGGCAGTCTCCAAATGGCGGGCACCCTGTTCGATCGCACCTAACCTCAGCTCGTTGCGCCCCAGCTCGGCGAACGCCTGCCACGAGGTCGAGTCGAGCTTCACGGCTTGACGGGCAAATTCGACCGCATCGGCGTATCGTCGGATGCGCGCGCTCAGCTCGGCGAGTCGCGTATACAAGCCTGCGTATCGCGGATTGAGTGCAAGGATCTGGCGCCGTGAGGCCTCGAACGCTGTCCGGTCACCGCGGAAGTACTGACTTGCGGCGAGAATCGAGAGGGCGTCGAGTGAATTGGGGTCGACATCGAGCGCTTTCCGTGCCTCGCCAGCGGCGACATCGTAATTCTCGAGCTCGAGATAGAGCGTCCCGAGAAGCACGCGCGCAGCAACGAGGTTGGGATTGATTCGAAGGCTGTGTTCGGTTAGCTCCAGCGCTTCGTCGGAGCCATCAAAGTGGCGGGTTCGCGCTTTTCCGAGCACCGCGCGCGCATATCGCGGGTTGAGCGCCAGAATCTCTTCAAAGGTCTGCGCGGCGTCGTCACTGTTATATCGGTCGAGAAACAGTTCGCCAACTCGCGCACGGGCCTCGAGATTGCGTTGGTCCGCCGCCACGGCCTGATCGTACGCGCGAAGGGCGTCGCGAAACAGCTCAGGGTTGCTCGCGCCGAGATGCTGAACAGCCACCGCCACGGCCATGAGCTCCACCGAGCTGAGGCCACGCCGGCTATTGTATACGTCGATGAACGAGGCGAACTCTGCGTTTGCACGCACATGCGCTCCACGCCTATGCCACACGAGCGCGCGATTGAGGCGGGCGATGAGACTGTCTGACGCGCCGTGGCTGATCGCCGTCTCGAAGGCCGCCTCGGCATCGCGTAACTCGCCGAGAAACAGCAGCACCTCTCCCAACGTGTTCCACAGCTCGGGTGCCAGTGGCTCCACATGTCGTTCTACGACCGTCCGCGCCTCGCGGTACCGGCCGACCTCCGATAACGCGCGGGCAAGGCCACGCACCGCGGCACCGCTGGGTCGCGCCCGCAGCTCGCGCTCAAAGCCTTCGATTGCCGCCTCGTAATCGCCGCGGTGCAGCGCAGCCCACACCTCCCCCTGGGCCTCTGCCGCAGAGTTGAACGCCAACGTGCCGACGAGCACCCCCAACCATGCGCGTCTCATGGCTCGGGCTCCCCGCTCTCGATGGCGCGTATGCGCGTGGAGAGCTGTGCAATAGCCAGGAGCAGATCTTCCAGTCGGTTCTCGTACACGGCCGGATCGAGACGCGCCTTTTCGCCGCGAAGCGCCGCCAGTCGAGTCTCCAGTGCCTCGCGTTCCGCGTAGAGCCCGACGAGCCTGGGATCGCCGTTTGCGGTGGTACTCGTGGGTGCGGAGGCCCCCTGACCAAAGAAGACCGCCATGGCCACCGCACCGTCCGCGACGTCCCCGCCGGGCTCGGCCGTGCCCACTCCGTCCCCGTTGTCGTCTAGCTGTGCGTGCTCGCTCAGCAGTCGGTTCTCCTGCTCGTATGCGCGGGCCACCGCCTGCCGGGCATATTGAAACGCTTCCAAAGCGGATACTCGTTCGTCCTTGTCCAGGTCTGCTCGATCGCCCTCGAACGCCTCGACAAAGTACTTGCCGAACAAGGTTTGATTTCGTTCGAACCCCGATTTGGTGGCTGTGATGATGACACGACGCGGCCCCGACAGCTTCTCGATGAACTCTCCGCTAGCGCTCGTCGTATTCACAAACACGATGTGTTGCGTCGCAAACGCATCGAGCAGACGGGCAAAATCGTCCGCGGTCATATCCGGACCCGCAAGGTTGAAACGTGACGTCTCCTGCCGATAGCTCCCGTGTCCGAGCAACACGATGATGATGCGTGCGTCCGCCGCAGCCGTCGCGGCCAGGTCGTCGAGCACCCCTTCGACCTGTTCCTTCGATGAACGCGCCTTGATGCGCGCGGGGTCGCGCTCCGGAGCATCCGTCAGGATCACCACCTGAGAGTCAGGCAAACCCATACGCTCGCGCGCAGCGTTCGCGAGTGTGATGCTCCAATCGTGAAGGCGCTTGCCATACGCCATGTCACCCGAAAGACCACTGACGATCACGAGGTGCGTTTGCCCCAAGGCAATCGTGGGCACCGCGGTCAGCAGCAGCAGTACGATCCAACCCAGCCGCGACACCGTCACACCAGCCCCTGGAAGCGGCGGTATCCCCATTCGGTGCCTACGAGAACGACCAGCATGAGGAAGATGATTGGCATGTCCCAAAGATCCATTTCCTCACGTACCGTGGTTCCACTCTCGGTGTACTGGACGTCCTCAGGGAGTCCGCTCACGGTCGAGGGCGTGTAGTAGCGGCCCCCCGTTTCGGTCGCCAGACGCTGCAGCAGGTCCGGATGGAGTTCCGCATCGAAGAACTCATCCACCGGTTCGGCAGCGTGCACATAGCCGTGGTTCTCACCGAGGAGCGTGGGCCCGCGTCTCGCCTCGACCCGCATCTTGTAGAGTCCGCGCTCCTTCACGCCGAGTGACATCTGATATGTGCCATCAGTCTCGACATTCCATTCCATGCGGTTGGTCACCTCGGTACCGGCAGGTGTGGTGATCGTAGCGGTCACCTCGGCGCCGTTGACCTCGAGATAGGCAGAGTCGGCCACGACCGCGGTGACCGGGACTGCACTTCCAACCGCCGCGCGATCTCGTGCGGCCACGACGTCCACCGGATCTGGAACGCCGCTTACCAACCATCGCAGCAATTGTTGCCAGAAGGTCTCGTGCGTCGTGTCATCCAGTGGCATGTCCATTTGCCAGAGCCACGAGTCCTGCACTGGGAAGGCCAAGGCTTTTCCACGTCCATAGCGCTGCGAGGCGAGCACGATGAACTGGTCACCACCCTCTGCCGCACCGGTCAGCAACGTCGTCGCGCCGGGCTTGACGCTCCGCACGACGTTCACCGTCGTGAGCGCGGGCAGCTCTGTCCACCGCGCCGTGCTCTCGTCGATCGACGAAGCGACTTGTGTCGCGGGGTGGGATGAACCGACCGGGGTCGGCTGGATCCGGACCTCGACGACCGGGGATTCCCCCTCACCCATCGAGCCGTCGAGGAGCACGGGCAGCACATCGGCGATCGCGGTGCCGGCGTACCCACCTTCGGTGAACGCTTTTCGTCCACCCAACATGAGGAGGCCTCCCCCGCGCTGGCTCACAAACTCGGAAATCATGCGAAGCTGATCCGGCGTGAAAAAGCTCGCTTCGACGCTCCCGATAATCAGCCCCCGGTAGGCAAACAGCTCCTCGCGTGTCTTTGGGAATCCCGCGGCCAACTCCTCGGCATCGTCCACGTCTCCCCGCCAGAATTTGTTCTCCGCCGTGCGAAGCAGCGCAACGACCTGGAGGTTGGGGTCGTCGGCAACTGCCCGCCGCACGAACTTGAGCTCAAACCGCGGCTCACCTTCGAAGTAAAGGATCTTTTGCCGTTCCCTACGCACCACGATCAGGGCCTCTCGGGTGTTGTTCTCAGCGACCAGCTCACCGAGCTGCGGGGGAACGTGGAAGCGAAAAACACGAGGCCCAGGTTCACTCGCGGGGAACTGGATGGGAATGGTCGCGATCTGTCCGCTCCGGGGAAGCTCGATCTCCTGCGAGCTGACGATCCGGCCCTCGGATTCCACTTGAACAGGCACCCGTACCCCGCCAAACCCTGTGTTCGCAATGTGGAGCTCAACCACGAGACTGGACCCCTCCAAGACCGTGCGCGGCGTCTCGACCCGACCCAGCGCGATGTCTTTGGGGAACCGCTCGCGGCCCAAACCGACGGCGTACACTGGCAGACCTTCCGCCTTGAGACGGAGCAGGGTCTCGGTCACCGCCGTTTCGGAGTTGTCGGCGCCATCGCTGAGGAGTACGACCCCGGCGAGTGGGACTGGGTCCAGTTCGCGACGAACCCGCTCGAGTGCCTGCGCGAGGTGCGTTGCCGAGCCCGTGAACTGAAGTTGTTCGATTCCGTCGACGCGCTCCGTGCTCCCTGCGAATGCGAAGAACCGCAGCTTGAATCGTTCGGCGAGCCGGTCCACGAGCCCCCGCTCCCCCGGACTAAGCAGCTCTTGCGACACATCTCCCCGCTTCCTGCCGTCGAGATCCGCAATCCGCATGCTGCGCGAATCGTCGACGAGAATCGCGAGGAAGTTTTCCTGCGGTACCACGGTGGCTACCACGAGCATCGGCCTGAGCAAGACGATGAGCAATACACCCACCACTCCGAGGCGTAGCACCGTGAGCACCACCCGATCCCGCCGCCGAAGCGTTGCTGGGAGTCGCAAGTAGGCGAGCACGAGCATCGTGGCGGCCGCCACCCCGACCGCCACTATCGCGACCGGCCACGGAGACCCGACTGTCAGGTCCCCCTTTTCGAAGACGACCATGCGGTACTTAAACAGGAACGCGAAGATCGACTCGAGGACCGCGTTCATTCAGTGGCTCATTCCGTACAAGATCATGTTGACGCCCATCTGATACGCAAAGTTTGAAAACTTGATTGGATACCACGGATCTTCAGCCCACTCCCACGCGTCCCCCAGATCCGTGTTCCAATTAATTACCACCATGAGCCGTCCACGTTCATCGAAGATGCCACGCATGGCTGGCGTGTAGCCATCCCGCTCCCACGTCCTCCCGCCGGACCGGCCGAGCCACACGTTGGGCACCTGCAACAGATCGCGCACGACATAAAACGTACTGAGGAGTGGATGGTCCAGCCCGATGTCCACGATGGGGTACTCGGGAAAGACTCGCTCAATCTGCGTCTCGAAGTTGCTCCACTCCAGCGAACCCCAGAAGTCGTCGACAACGAGAAAGCCCCCCGCGAGCAGATACTCACGCAGCCCTCGGACTTCGGCGTCAGTAAGCGACATGTACCCCACCTCGAGCGCATAGAGAAACGGGTAGCGCTTGAGCTTCGGATCGTCGAGCCGAACGGGGTTCTCGGCTTCGTATGCGTCGATATTGGTAAGGTGCTTGAGACCGATCAAAAACTGGCGGTCCGCCTTCGGAAAGTCGGTGCTCCACGCACCCATCCGGCGCCCACCAAAATCGCTATAAACCGCCCGCGTGAAGTAGAACTCTCGTCCCGGTGGAGGCTGCTCAAACTGCGCACCGGTGGTTTCTGGCACCGATGACACTTCGTGCCCTGCGTGCCCGCGTGAGCCTGGCGCGGACCAAACGAGCACGCCGCCGAGCATGATCACACCGAGAGATCTCGGCATTCGCACGCGTCTCACACTCCGCATCAGCCACAGGTCAGTACCGGACGCCGTCTTCATTGGTTCCTGATGATAACTTCTTAATTGTAAACGTTCTGTCAGGAGATATCTTCATGGTCCGCCCTGCCCGCCGCGGGCAGGCAGCGACCCGATCCGTTCCGAGTAGCTCATGGTGGCGCAACTCATCTTCATAACCGGTAGCAAGGCGGGGACCGCCGTGGATCTCGGCAATCAAACCGCCACCCTCGGCCGGGGCGGGGACCGGACCGTTGTGTTCGCGGCGAACGAAGTGCTCGTCTCGGCCCACCACGCCACGATTCAGTTCGAGCACGGAAGTTACGTGTTGCGTGACGACGGCAGCCGCAATGGCACCTTCGTCAACGCGCAGCGCGTCAGCGAGCACCGCCTCCAGCATGGCGACCTCGTGCAGCTCGGGGCGGGCGGGCCCGCGGCACGCTTCACGATCGCGACCGAGCACCAGACGACGCAAACCCTGGATCCAGAAGAGATGCGCCGCGCCTTCGAGCTCATCGAGCTCACCAAGCGACGCGTCACCGAGCCGAGCACGGCGGCGGATCCCGAACTCGACATTGCGACGACGAGGGAGTTGGCCACCATGACCTACCGGCGCTCGGTGCGTCGTGGTCGTGAGCTTGTCGTGCTGGCCGCAATGGTCGTGATTGCGATCGTCGCGGTAGTCATGTGGCAACAACGAAGCCGGGAACGTCTCGAGCGCTCCCTGGCGGATCTGTCGATCGCGTTAGCCACAGAGCGGGAATCCCGCTCTGTGCTCGAGGAGACGCTCGCGTCGGTCGGGGCGCGGTACGACTCGCTCGCCGTGGCGGTCGATCGGGCACAGCGAAGCGTCGCGCGCGACCCGCGTCTCGACCTCAACGCGATCCGCTCCGTCGCGCAAGGCGTGGCGCTGATCGTGTTCTCCTACGGGTACGGACAGGGCGACCAGTTACTGCGTTACGCGATCAACGCTCGCGGTGACGCGGTCACCCGGCCAGGGCCCCGCGGCGAGCCGATACCCGCCGTCACCCTCGGTGGTCGGGGGCCGGCGGTCCAGCATCAGGGAACGGCCACTGGGTTTCTCATTGACTCCACAGGTTGGATGCTCACCAATCGCCACGTGGCCCGCCCCTGGGAACAGGATCCCGATCTGGATCAGATCCGCTCCGCCGGGTTCGAGGTCACCGGCCGCATTCTCGACCTCCGAGTCTTCTTCCCGCCGGGTGATCGATCAGCCCCCGTGGTGGTCGAGGCGGTGTCCGACGAGGCCGATGTAGCCCTATTACGGATTCTGGGTACGGTGCCGCGCGCCCCGATCGTGCCGCTGGCCCCTCCGACGGCGACCGCCCGCCCCGGGGACCCGCTCGTCTTCATCGGATACCCCACGGGGCCCTTCAACCTGCTCTTCCGAGTCAACTCCGCCGACCGGGGTGCGATCCTCGCCCAGGTGGGCAACGATCAGCGGCGCTTGATCGAAGAATTGGCACGGCGCCGGTTGATTCAACCCCTCATTCAAAACGGCAGTGTCAGCGATACAACGAGCACCGAAGTCATCCACAGTGCCACCACCACGGTTGGTGGAAGTGGAGGACCACTGATCGACGCGCAGCTCGGCGTCATTGCCGTGCATTACGCGTTCGTACGATCGCCCACGCCGGGGGATCCGTTTCGAACCCAACGCGGCGTGCCCATTCGCTACGCCTGGCGCATCCTTCCGCGTTCGGTGCGTTCCGGGCTCACCGCGAGCGATACGACTCGCTAGCCCCTACCACGGATGCAAAAAAACCGTGGCGCGCGCGGCGTCACGGGGAGCGGTTACATAGCCTTGGATATCCGAGCTAGTGAAAGGCCACTTCGACCGCCGCGGTAGGCGGGGATGGATCAACGCGGAGTACGCGATCGTCATCTGCGAAGGGGGGGTCGTTCCGTCCGGTGCGGTTGTTGGTGGTGATGTAGAGATAGCCGTCGGGACCCATCACGACCGCCCGGATTCTGCCGAGCTGCCGTTCGTATAACACCTCCTCCTTTTCGATCCTCCATCCAGAGCGTGATTTTCCATCCCGTTGGAGTACGATGCGTCGTAGCTGCTGGCCGCGTAGGCACCCGACGAACGCGTTTCCGTACCACGGAGCCCAGGAACCGGTGTAGATCGCCAGGCCTGATGGGGCAATCGCTGGTGTCCACTCCCGCAATGGCGGCTCGAATCTCGGGTCGTTGGTGAGCCCTGACTTGAGCCCGGAAACCAGCGGCCATCCGTAGTTCTGCCCAGCACGCAGGACGTTCAGCTCGTCCTCGTCACGCCATTCGTTCTCGTACTGGAAGCCACTTGGACCGTGCTCGGTGGCGAAGAGATCGCCAGTCTCAGGATGCCAAGCGAGCCCCTGCGGGTTCCGGACGCCAAGCGCATAAATGGGAGAGCCGGGAAACGGATTGTCATCCGGGATACTCCCGTCCGGTCGGTAGCGCAGCACTTTTGATCCGGTGGTGTTCATATCCTGCGCCATCGACGGTGTAGTGATCTCCCCACTCGTCACGTACAGCATGCCGTCGGGACCGAATGCCAATTGCGCACCGGCGTGGGTGATGCCCGAGGGGATGTCATCGACTATGACCTGCGGGTCGACACCCTTGCCGTCCCGATCGGTCAGGCGCACTACTCGGTTCACGAGGCTGTCGCCCCTCGCGAACGTGCCCACGACGAACACCTGTCGGTTCTCTGCGAAATCAGGCCCCACGGCGATCCCCATCAACCCAGCCGCCTGCCGCTGCATGACGTCGAGCGTCGCCCAAGGCTCGGCGCGAAGCTCGCCATAGTCGATCACGCGGATGCGGCCTGGCTTCTCCACCACGAGAATGCGCCCGTCCGGCAGGAACTCTAGATCCCACGGGAGGACGAGACCGGTAGCCAGCGTCTCCAGAGTGGGTTGGGAATCCTTCGCATGGCCAGCGACACAGCCCAGGAACAGCATGGCCCCTGCGGCGAGCGGTAAGTACCGCCGTCGATTGCGGATCATTCGAGCTCTCACCCCTCAGTGAACCGATAAATCCGAGTGCTCGCTGAGCAAGCAAGATCCGCGCCGATTGGCGTCGCGCTCAGCACTCCTCGCTGGGACCAGCACAACGGATTGACGGGAAGAGGCTATGGAACTCGGGAAGAAAAATCTACCCCAACGTCGTTACGGATTGGGGACGCCGTGCTTGGTCCAGATGGCGATCACACCGCACCGATTGTTGCCGGTGCCTTGGAAGATCATAGGCGTTGTGGAGGGGCCCCGGTAGATCTCCATGCCCGCGATCGCCGTCGGGATGATGTGATCGAGACTGTTCATCCCTGAGTGAATCCCGTTGATGTAGTAATCGACCGCGCAGGCGGAAGGGTCGAGCAACGAAAAAACACCACGCACGCTCGCCACGTCCCCGGTTCGATCCGTCTTGAAACCGTACACGGTCCGAAGCAGGTCGGAGGTCCTGCGAGGTTGCAATCGATCGATGTCCTCTGCCGTAATGAAGGTCCCCTTCTCCGTGCGCATCCGGTGATTGAACCCATGAAGCCACGAGTCGTCGATCTCGCCTTCCACGAAGACGGGGTCGAGGAAGGCAACATTTACGGGCGTCAGAATGACCGGACCGATATCCACGTCGACTTCTTGGAGAACCCGCACCCGGAGCCTGATAGCCCACGGCTCGTACCCGGGATGACGAACGAGCACGGTATTCAAGCCAGGCTCGATGCCATCGAGATGGAAAAATCCTTCGGTGTTGGTGGAGGTTTCGATTTGGCGTTCGACGAGCACAACGGAGACGCCCGGCATCGGCATCCTGGTGAGGGAGTCGGTGACGGTGCCGACAAAGGTCGTCTGCTGGGCCGCGCCAACCACGGAGGGCCCGAGGAACAACGC
This sequence comes from Gemmatimonadales bacterium, assembly GCA_041577295.1. Classification (GTDB taxonomy): domain Bacteria; phylum Gemmatimonadota; class Gemmatimonadetes; order Gemmatimonadales; family GWC2-71-9; genus JBDHDH01. The sequence goes on along the minus strand of JBFGJG010000004.1, from coordinate 111,502 downwards.
CAGCGCGGCCGGAGCGATCCTGACCATACATCTACTCCGGGCGTGTGATCTCAATATAACACCGCTTGCACCCACGCACACGGGCCGCATTCTCTCCCGTTAATTCCTCTTACCGCAAAGCCCGTTCCACCCTTCGAAGGGCGTCAGGCACCGACGGCGAGCGCCTGTAACAGCTCTGAGTCCAGATGGTGCCCCCCCTCAAATCGCCGGGTGGTGAACGGAATTTTGTGCCGCCTCAGCCGCTCTTCTTCCTCGGCGAGCGCGCCCGGGGGGATGAGCTCATCTTGGCTGCCCAAGACGAGCGTCAACTGGCAGCGCCGCAGCGTTTCCCCCACCACATCGAGATCTAGGTCCGGGGGGACCCCGCCGGCCCACAGAATGAGCCGGTCCGCCTCGAGAGCGCCTTGTGCCACCCACCGTGTCGCCGTCGCCACACCCTGGGAGAATCCCAAAACCGTGATTGTCGGAGCATCGCTCGATCGGCCAGCGAGCGCCCTGCGGGCGACCGCGTCCAGGTACCGCAGATAGTCTGCGATCTCGACAACGCGATCCTCCCTGGTCATCCAGCTTGCTCCGACCCTCGTCGTTCTGGCCCCTCGGACATGGTCCGCGTCCACGTAGAACCGCGAGAGCCCTTCGGGGGCGACCAGGAGCCGAGTGCCATCGTCGAGCACGCCGAAGCCGCGCAGAAAACGGGTGGCCAACTGGCCATAGCCGTGCAACACAAACCACACCTCCTGAGCAGCACGGTCACTCGGACCTAGCAACGCATAGCGTGCGGTGCGGGTGACTTCGATGTGCTCCTCGCGAATGGACTCGTTGGCGGTCACGAAGCGGTCCGTGGCAAGAGGAACTGGTTATCTTTCATCCTCAGTGATCGCTCGAATTGCACTAACGTAGTCAAAGGAAAGTGGCCATGCCTCTGGTGCCTTTTTCCCAGCTTCCAAATGGAGCACGCGTGTGGGTTTTCGCTGCCGCGAACCCCTTGTCCCATCAGCAGGCCCGCACCCTACTGGGCCACGTCGACAAATACCTGGACCAATGGAAAGCCCACGGCTCACCCCTGCGGGTCGCCCGTGATTGGCGGTACGAGCAATTCCTCGTGGTCGGCGTGGATGAGGCACAAACCGGCGCATCCGGGTGTTCCATCGATGGCCTGGTGCGAACAGTGCGGGACGGAGAAGAGCTGACGGGTGTCACGCTTACTGATAATGCTCCAATCTGGTTCAAGCGCGGCACGAGCGTGGAGAGTGTCCCTCGTTCGCGCTTCCGGGAGCTCGCCCAGGATGGAACGGTGGGCCCAGCCACGATCGTCTTTGACAATACCGTCGCGACGGCCGGCGACTACCGCGGGGGTCGCTGGGAGGTCGCTGCCAAGGATGCGTGGCATGGCCGGGCTTTCTTCGGGGATCGCCTCTCCGCCACCACGAAGGGATAGACGTCCTGCGGCGGTGCGGTTTGCGCCCGGTGCCGGCTCCACGGCACCGGGCGCGTGTCGTTTGTCGGCCGGGGCCCGTCAGAAATTTCGAGGGTCGGTCGTTTCACGGGTGATCACGTACGGTCGTTTGCGTCTTGCGCCAGGGCGGTAGTCGTTTGACCGCAAGGAGTGACTTGATGGTGCGGTACCTGATGTACGTCGCGAGTGGAGTTGGGCTCGCAACAGTTGTCGCGATGACCAGCTCAGTTCTCTACGGCCAGGACGTACCGGCGCTGGGTACCGTAACCGGCACCGTGGTGGACGCCGCAACGGCCGAACCGCTGGTGGGCGCCACCGTGGTTCTGGACCCGATACCGGCAGGGGTCGTTCCGGCGACCAGGGGTGGACCCGGGTTTCTCCGCTCGACCCTCGCGCGTGTGACAAATGAGTCTGGCACGTACCTATTCGAGGGCCTCTCGCCAGGGACATATCGATTGCTGGCTCGGCGCCTCGGGTATCGCGTGCAGGTCGTGGAGATTGAACTTCGGCACGCCACGCCGATGCGCGTCTCGGTTGGTCTCGAGGTAAATCCAATTCGGCTCGAGCCCGTCACGAGCGATGCCCTCATTCAGCCCTACGCCCGCACTCGCGACGTCGTACGCGATCCGACGGATCTGGCTCGTGTGGACGTCGAACTCGATAGACAACGACGCTTCCTCGAGAGTGACACCCGCTCGCTCACCCACGCAGATGTGGTGGAATCGGTGACATTGGGTGAGACCGATCTGTTTCGGGCGCTCCAACGGTTCGGGGGGGTCACCACCCGAGACGATTACACGGCGGAGCTCCGGACACGCGGCTCGCGATGGTCCGATACGCGGGTCTACTTCGACGGTCTCCCTCTGTTCAATCCGGTACATGCTTTGGGAGCGTTTTCCGGCATCAATCCTGACGCGGTAGGAACGGCGGTTTTTCACCCTGGGGTACGGTCCGCAGCCGTTGGCGAGGCCGTTGCCGCGGTTCTCGATCTCGAGTCGCGACCAGCCAGCGGAAACGGCGACGTGCGTGGATTCGGTGAGTTGTCGATGCTGACAGCCCGGCTCGCCGTCGATCGACGAGCCGAGAACGGTCGGGGAGGCTGGATGTTCGCCGCGCGCCGCAGCCATCTCGACTTCGTGATCGCTCCCTATTCCATGTTTGATCTCACTGGACGCGTGGACTTCCTAGCGGCCGATCGGGTTGGGGTCGAGCTGAGTGGACTGTGGGAGTGGGACGGCGTCGGACGGAACGACCAGGACGTGCTCGACGGGAACGCCGGAGGCTGGGGTAACCGCGTTGGGCGACTGTCCGTAACGCATCCCATCGGTAGCGTCTTCGCACGCCACACGCTCGGTCTCAGCTATTTCGGGGCAAATGTGCGACCGTCGGCCGGATCGGCCGAGCCGGCAACCAACCAGGACATCTCGTATTTGCTTCTCAGCACGCGCATCGAGCCTGGTACGCACACCGCCGGCGCGTCGTGGGCATTTGGGTGGGACCTCACCCGTCAGCGCCTTTCCTATCGTGGCCCGGGCGCCGAGCCATATCCACTGCCATTGGGGTTTTCCGCTCTCACCTTGGAGGAAGGTGTCGATGTGTTTTCCGTGTGGGGAGAACACCGTTGGTCACCATTGCGCCGTCTCCAGATCGAAGGGGGTGCACGAGTGTCGTTGGGATCGGACGAACGCAACGTCCACCCCTTCCGGCTGGCACCCCGCCTCAGTGCGCGATACACCCTCCCTGGTTCGCGTGCGGCGATCTCGGGGGGGGTAGGACGGTCGTATCAATACACGCAAGCCCTGGCGCGGGCGGGCGTCGCCCAGGCCGCGTACAATCTCCACGTCACGGACGTGTGGTTGATGGCCGGTGATTCCATTCCGGCGATGCGGAGTGACATTGCAGCCCTCGGGGGTGAATGGTGGCTCGGAAGTTCGTGGCTGGGGGCTGTGAATCTCTATTGGCGACGAACGACCGGCGTGACGGTCCCCGATACGGTCACCGGCCCACTCAGCACGGACGGCCCCCAGTTCGTTTCAGCGACCAACGAGGCTCACGGTGCTGAGTTCAGTGTGCGCAAGCTCGCCGGCCGGTGGACGACATCGCTGGCGTACACTATCGGCCAGTCCATGTTACGCGTTGGCTCACTCGAGTACTCTGCACCCAGCGACACGCGGCATGCATTGGACGTGACCGGCATGTTTCGTCTCAGCCGGTCCGTGCGCTTCGGAACCGCGTTCGCGGCCACGAGCGGCACACGGTTCACCCGCTTTCAGGTTGATGCCATCAACTGCTCCGGACCGCCCGCGCGCTGCGTTCCCGAAAACCCCCGTGCCGAGGGGCCAAACGGGGGACGGTCGCCAGCATACGTGAGTCTCGACTTTCTCTTCGACTGGACGCATGCCTTCGAAGCGTGGACGTTCGGGCTCTATTTTCAGGTTCGTAACCTATTCAATCACGTAAACGCGGGTCCCTACACGGGATCGTTTGAGTGTGAGGGTCCTCGCAGCAGTGGCACGCGTGTCGTGCGGCCGGGCGTCTGTGATGGATTCGACGATGCGGTTCCTGCCTTCCCTGTGATCGGGTTCCGTGTTTCGTTCTAATCAATGGATCTGGAGCAGCTCTTTCGCGAGCACCATGCGGCCCTGTTTCGCTACCTCACCCGCCTTACCGGGGAGCCCGACTTGGCGGAAGATGCCGCACAGGAAGCCTTCGCTCGGCTCGCCGAGCGCCCACCGAGGGATGACGGCCACCTGCGTGCATGGCTCTTTCAAGTCGCCACCAACGTGGTCCGCGACGGGCACCGGAGTGGACGCAGGCGCCTGGCGCTGGTCGAGGAGCGACGAGACCGCGTCCCGATGGCAGATCCGAGCCCGTCACCGGATGTGGCCGTGGAACGGGAGGAGTTGCGAGCGCACGTGCGCCGGGCGCTCGAGCAACTCAGCGAACGCGATCGGACGATTCTGCTGATGCGTGAAGAGGGGTTTTCCCACGCGGAGATCGCCAGGGCGGTCGGCACGTCCACCAAGTCAGTCGGGACACTGATTGCTCGCGCGTTGAATCGAGCGGCAAAACTGCTCAACCTCGACCGAGAGGATCTCGCGTGACCGACGTCGTCGAACACCACTCCCCGCATCTGGAAGACGGCGATCTCGTCAGACACCTCGACGGCGCATCAGACCACGCTGAGCAGGCGTTGGTCGAGCAACATCTGCACGACTGCGCAGTCTGCCGTAACCGGCTCAGTGTCATCCGTCGGAACGCCAGTGGGCTATCGGCACTCCTCCAAGCGATGGACTACGAGCCGTCTGCGGACTTCACTCTCCGTTCCGCTCGTCTTTACCGGCCTGCGCCGTGGCAACGAACCTGGATGCGGGTAGCCGCGCTCATCGTCCTCGGGGTCGGCCTTGCCACGACCGTGCGGCCGGTGCGCGCGTGGTTGGCTGACCGGTGGCACGACATCCGCGTGTTGGTAGAGCGAAATGAGCGAGCCCCGGTGTCACATCCCGGGAGCACGGCGCTCGACACCCCCGCTAGTCCCGGCACGATCACATTCGTCCCCACCACTGACGTGTTCCTGATTCAAGTGACGACACGACAGGAGCAAGGCAGTATGACCGTGCGCGCCGCCGAGGTCGATCGGGTATCGGCTAGCATCGAGGGGCCAACGCGTGACGAGAACCTCGTGGTGCTACCCACGGGTCTCCGAATCCAAAACGGACGGGCGTCCGGTGCGAACTACCGGCTCACCGTACCCCGCACGCTCGCGCTGCTGCTCGTGGAGATCGACGGCGCGATCGTGATGCGGCGTCCCCTCCGTGGACAAGACGACACCGTAGAAATCGACCTCGCCTCACGACCTCTTCCGTAACCGGCCGACTCCTCACGCTGCCCATTCTTGTCCCACGCTCCAGCTGGCGGTAACCTTTTACAGCCACCCCTCTGTCACGAGCAAGTTTTTCATGACACACCGCCGCGCGTTTCTCAAGCAGCTCGCCGCCGTTGCGGGGATGACGCAGGTGAGCGCGATGATCGCCGTCGATCGTGCGCTCGGTCGTGAGGCGCGGGACGTGGCGTCGCTCCTCCGTGCTCCACGGGGGTTCCTGGAGCTCCGCGACCGCTATCTCCTAGATCCACAGGTCGTCTACTTCAATCACGGGTCCATTGGCACCATCCCACGCTCCGTGCACGCAGCGCACCTCGAGTACCTCCGCCTGTGCGAGACCAATCCCTGGCTTTACATGTGGGGCGGCGCGTGGGAGGAAACACGGGAGTTGGTGCGCGAAGATGCCGCAGCGTTGCTAGGGTGTGAGACATCAGAGGTGGTTTTCACACACAACACGACTGAGGGGTTCAACGTGCTGGCGCACGGGCTCGACCTGGGCGCGGGCGACGAGGTGCTGTTTAGCTCGCTCAACCATGATGGGGCGAGCGTCTGCTGGTTTCACCTGGCCAAGCGCCGCGGCTTCACCGTGAATCGCTTCGCGTTTCCTCTCGACGAAGCGCCGGGCCTGACCAAAGACGCCGTACTCGCGATCTACGATCGGCACATCACACCCCGCACGAGGGTCCTGGTCTTTCCCCACGTCGACAACATGATCGGCGTGCGGCACCCAGTTCGTGAGCTGGCAGCCTTGGCGCGAGCACGCGGTGTCGAGTTCGTCGCGGTCGACGGGGCGCAAACCGTGGGAATGTTGGATCTCGCGGTGGGCGATCTGGGTGTCGACTTCTATTGCGCGAGCCCGCACAAGTGGCTCCAGGCACCCAAAGGGTTGGGGCTCATGTACGTGCGTCGAGAGGCGCGAGATCGCCTCGCTCCGATGTGGGTGACGTGGGGACAGGAGCGGTGGAAGGGCACAGCTCGGATCTTCGAGGATTACGGAACGCGAAATCTGGCCGAGGTCATCACGCTGGGTGATGCCATGGGGTTTCAGAGGGCGCTTGGCCACGAATCGAAGATCGCACGCTACCGCCACCTCTGGTCCAGCTTTCGAGACCGTGCGGAGCGTTCGCGCGCTGTGATCTGGCGTTCACCGACCGAGTGGGACTTGGGCGCATCCCTATTCGCGCTGGAGGTGGTCGGACAAAAGAGCACCGATGTCTTCCAACACCTCCTTCACAACCACGGCTTTGTCTTCCGTGCGTTCGCGACGCCCGAGCTGAATACCATCAGAATCTCGCCCAACCTCGCCAACACCGAGGAAGAAATGGAGCGTTTCTTTGACGCGGTGAACAGCCGTCAGGAGTGAGGAGTGGACGTTCCGACGACCATCGAGGCAGTGCGTGCGGGTATCGAAGACGCCATTGGACAGGCGAAAAGCATTGCCGGAGCGCTGGATGAGCAGCAACTCAATTGGCAACCGGCTGCCGATGCGTGGAGTGTGGGTCAATGCCTCGAACACCTCACGGTCACCGCGCGACAGTATCTCTGCGTTCTGACCCCGAGTGTTGCCCGGGCGAAGCCGCGTCCCGTACCGCACCCATCCCATCACCGGATTGCGCTCGGTCTCTGGGGGCGTCTCTTTGTGAAGACGCTGACAGCCCCGCGGTTGCGGCTCAAGGCTCCCGGGAGGTTCGTGCCATCGTCTGTCGCCAGCACCGACGTGCTTGCGCGGTTTGAGCAAAGCCATCGTGATCTCATCAAGCTCTTAGCTCAGGTGGAGGAGCTGGGAGCTGCCAGGGCCACATCTCGCTCGCCAGTCAGCCCCTTCCTGCGGATGAACGTCGGCGCGTGTTTCGTCGTCTTGGTGGTACATGCTCGGCGGCACATCGCACAGGCCCGCCGAGTATCGCAGAACACGAGCTTCGCCGGAGTCGGCTAGGTCGCCAATCGTGACAGCCGGGGGGCTGATCTTCATCGGCGCGAGTATGGACGAGCGACTGCGCGCGTACGATATCGAGACCGGACGTGCGCTGTGGCCTACCCGGCTTCCACGGGCGGGAATCGCGACGCCCATGACCTAACAACACCGAGGACGCCGGTACGTGGTGATCGCGGCGGGGGCCCGATCCACTTGCGAGTCTCGCCGCAGTCGTCCAGCTTACACGTCCCTAGAGACCGTTGGACGAGACCGCTCGGGATCCCTGCCCACTAGAGATCGGGATCACACGTCATTGGACGTCTCACGGCACCTACGCTACCGGATTCGTACACTACGGGTGTGGGAGTACACGACCTTTATGACTAACCTGGTTGTTTCGAACGAGGATGTGTCGATTCGCATGTTTCGGAGCAGACTGCTCGAGTCGTTCTCGCGAGTTCATCCGGCCGTTCCCCATGTCATCTACGTTCCCGTGATCGCTCTGTCGCTCTTCCTCGGCTGGCAACGCGGCATCGATGGGTTGCTCGGCGTCGCGATGTTTGTTGCCGGATTACTTGCGTGGACGCTCACCGAATACGTGATTCATCGATTCGTCTTCCACGTGCCTCAGGAGATCGAAGACCGAACCCTCGCAGCCGTGCGTGACATCGGGCCTGACGAAGCAGTCATGCCGGCGCTCGGCTGGCGAGAGAAGATCTACTTTGTGATGCACGGCGTACATCACCTGTATCCCAACGACTCCCGCCGACTGGTCATGCCGCCGGGCGTGAGCGTCCCGCTGGCCGTTGTGTTCTTCTTCGCGTTCAAACTGGCGTTGGGCGGAACGATGGGACCGGTGTTCTTTGCCGGCTTCGTGGCGGGGTATCTGGTGTACGACACGACGCACTTCGTGGTGCATCACCACCGGTGTCGGGGACGATGGGCAGCGTACGTAAAGAAGCTGCACATGCGGCATCATTATGTCGATCCCGATCGCGGCTTCGGCGTGAGTTCTCCCTTGTGGGACGTCATCATGGGAACGCGGCAAAAACTCCGTCCTCGTAACCGGTGAGGTCTCCCACAACAGAGGAAGTCTTTCGTCTGAGGTAGTCGTGCCGTCATTCGCGCGTCGGGTTGTGACGCTGGCCGTCTGCTACCTAGCCACGTCGCTGTTTGCGACTTGCGGACAGCCTCAGGTACCCCTCGAGCAGCTGCTAGCGAGCGTGAGCGCCGTGCAGCTCGCCCCTGCCCGTCCCAAGCCTCCCATTACGCTCCTCGACCAGTCCAGTCGTGAATACGATTTTGTGCGTGAGACGGACCGCCGTCTGACATTTCTCTTTTTTGGCTTCACACACTGCGCCGACGTCTGTCCGGCGCAACTCGCCCGACTCGGTTCAGTCCTCCGTCTCCTGGACGAGGAGAAAGGATCGCGCGTTCGCGTGGTGTTCGTGAGCGTGGACCCAGACCGGGACACGCCCGAACGCGTCCGCGCCTGGCTTGCCGGGTTTCATCCCGAGTTTGTCGGACTCACCGGCCCGTTGGAATCGGTACATGCCGCCATGACCGCACTAGGGCTCCGTGCGTCATCGCGTGGGCTCCCCGCACAGGATGAACGCGACTATCAGTTGAGACACCCGTCGGGAGTGCTCGTGTTCACACCCGACGGCCTCCTGCGGATGGAGTACATAGGGAACGTCGTCGTGAGCCGATTGGCTGAGGATATTGCGAAGTTGCTGGACTACGATTGGTCAGCAGTGCGGGCGGCCGACTCCTAGCAGGCAACCAACGGGATTGGTGTATCGCCACGTCCTGCCTGCTCCTTCCCCCAAGCACCCTTGCGTTACCTAGTTCTCTTAGGTATCAATGAACTATGCATAGGCGGGTCGCCAGCCTTGCGCGATCCAACCACGCAACACGACGAGGTGCCCATGCGTACCGACATGGCGTTGGGGGTGCTGATTACCGCTAGCTGCACAGCGGCCGTGTTCTCACTCGTGCCGGCCACTCCGGACGCGAGTGCGGTCGCACAGTCGGCGGTTGTCACGCAGGAGGGGCTCCCCTCCGATCAGCTGCCGAAGTTCACGGCGGACGGTCAGCTCATGTTGCCTGAGAACTGGGAGCGTTGGGTCATGGTCGGCTCATCGATCGGCCTCTCGTACTCGGTGCCGCAATCGCCCGTGGGACCTGATCAAGCACCCGGCATGTTCCACAACATTTACATGCAGCCAGGTGCCTACGACTACTTCATGAAGCATGGCGAGTTCGCCGAGGGTACGATGTTCGCGATGTCGATGTACGAGGCGTCGCGTAACGCCGACCCCGCCCGCGGTGGGTTTTACGAGGGAGATCGCGTGCCGGTGCTCGAGGTACATGTCAAGAAAGCCGGGATCGATTCGACGGGGTGGGGGTTCTTCAACTTCGGCGGCGACGCTACCACCGCGACGATGGTCCCGGGTCAGGCGGCGTGTTACTCTTGCCACGCTGCCAACGCGGCGTTTGACCATGTATTCACGCAGTTCTATCCACCCATCCGTGCCCGGCTAGGGCAGACAGATACGGCCAGCCGCTCGGGCGGTCATTAGGCCATTGGGGGACCGATGAATCGCAGAGACTTCTTGGGAACCAGTGCGTCGTGCGCTGCCCACGTTTGGCTGGCGGGCGCCCTGATGCCCCACGCCGCACGCCGCGCGTTCGCGCCTCGGTCGTCCGGAACGGTGGTGGCTCACGAGCCATGGGGTAGTTTGGAGCGACTGTCCGATCGCGTGTGGGCGCTGATCTCCACACCGCTGGCCGGCGGCAACGAGGCCACGAAGACGTTCTCCAATGGCGGCATTGTCGCAGGACGCTCCGGCGTTCTCGTTGTCGAGGGATTCGCCTCGGATGACGGCGCACGATGGATGGCCGACGCGACCCAAGAGCTGACCGGTCGTCGCCCCACGCATGTCGTGCTTTCGCACTATCATGGAGATCACTCTTCGGGTCTGGCCGGGTATCTCATGGACGGCTCGGGCCCGCGCTATGTAACAACCCAGGTTACCCGAGACACGTTGCGAGAGTCAGCTGAGCGGCGCGGACGCGCGAGCACAGCAATGGAAGCTCTCGCCCACGCCGAGCTGATGGAGCCAGAGACCGTACGCGTGATCGACCTGGGCGGTGCGCGCGTGACGATCACGTCGCGCTCGGGTCACACGGCGAGCGACCTGTCCGTGTCCGTCGACGATCCACCCGTTGTCTTTGGTGGTGACCTGCTGTGGAACGGATTCTTCCCCAACTACCGGGACGCCACGCCGTCGGTGCTGTCGCGTGAGGTTCGGGCCATGACGCGGGATCGCCGTGCTCGCTATGTGCCTGGTCACGGTGCCATGCCGACCGATCGCGAGCTCACCAGCTACGTCGAGCTGCTCGATCTCGTCGAAGCGGCCGCCCGTCGAGCACACGAAGTCGGTATGACTGCGGAGGAGGCAGCGCGAGAGTTTCGGCTCCCATCCGGGCTGAGCGAGTGGACGTTGTTCTCGGATCGCTACTACCAAGTGGCGCTATCTGCATGGGAGAAGGAACTGGGGGGACAGGACTGAATTCCTCCTCTCCGTCCATTCCTCAGAGGCTTGGGCGACCGTTTGTAGGCGTCCATCCGCCGTGTGCAAACCTCACCGACTGTACACGACCTCGCTCACCTCTGAAACACCATTCTCATCAAATGCCTCGATGGCAAAATAGTAATCTTGCCCGACAGTCAACGCGCGCAGCTCGAGGTCGTTTCCTCGATCGGCAAAGACTTGATAGGTCTGATAGAGCTTATCTTCGGCAATGCCCCACAGGATGTTGTACCCGACGACACGCGGAACCGGCTCCCACCTGATCAAGGCATTGCGAGGATCCGCGTCGCGCTCAACTACGAGGTTGGATGGCGTTCGTGGAGGCGGACCGCTCCCATTGCCAAAGACTCGGATATCACTTATCGCGAGATGCGGGGATGCAACATAGACATGGTCGTAGCGGACGTAGCGTGCTGCGATCGACTCGGGAAGCTCAATGTACGCGTTGGGGCGGTCACGCTTCTCACCGGTGAGATCAGCCAGCCGGACCCAGTCTTCTCCATCGGTCGAACCGTATACACGAAACTGCGTGTAAACAGTCGAATCGCTAATGAAGATGCCCGACTTGTAATCGGTGTAATTGATCTGCAAGGCCTCGATGTGATAGGGTCTCAGCAGATCGATCGTGAGCCACTCGTCGGGGCGGTTGGTGTCTGCTACCCAGAACGTACGCGGGTTCTCATCCGTCACGTTCTCGACGCGGAACGTATCCCGTACCGATGAAGCAGAAGCAGGTTTTCGGTAAGAGAGCAACATCCAACCGGTAAACAGGTCGTCCTTGTCTGCCCATCTTCCCGTGGGCGCGTAGTGCGGGAAATCTCCAAACCGGGTATTGGAAAACATCTGCCCATCCCGGTCGAATCCGGCCGGAAACATGGCGATGCGTCGCTCAAAATTCCAATTCACACCGACCCACGGGGTGCCGGTGTTCCAGTAATTCCCGTACTTGTCCTGAAACGTGTTGCCGTGCCCAGCTCCCGCCATGAAGCCACCGGGTTTGTATGAGACGGGGTTGTACGGCGCGTACGTAAAGGGCCCCAACGGATCGTCGCCGACATACGTACCGTTGGCGTACACGTTATACTCCGTGCCCGGCGCTCCGTACTGCAGATAGTACTTCCCACCGTGCTTGGTCACCCAAGCGCCTTCCATGAACGGATCAATCGTTTCGCGATGATCTTGCCCAAATCGCTCCCAGCCGTGTTGTTCGGGGTGCAACAGAATGAGATCCTTGGGCTCGCCATCGTACGTGAGCCGTCTGGAATGGTCGAGTGCGATTCCGTAGAGTGGGTGGAGATTCGAGGAGCCAAAGTACAGGTACCACGCATCGGTATCAGGATCGTGGAAGAAGGCGGGATCCCACGGTCCTCTCACCCGCGGCATGAATGGCATCAACCGGTTGAAATACTCCAAGTGACCCGTTGCTGGGGTGGTGGTGTAGAAGATCGGAAGTCGGTCATACGTCGACGGTAACAGGTATAGTGTATCGCGCACGGAAAGCGCCGCCGGCGCCACGACGCCGCGCACGGGCCACTTGTCGGGGCGAACATGTCGCCAACTGACTAAATCTTTCGAATGCCACCAACCCTGTGCGATGGTTGCGAACAGGTAGTATTCACCTTTGTGATTCACGATGACCGGATCGGCTCCAGAGCGGTAGGAAACGCCATCGTTGACGTGCTCAAAATTGTACTGATAGTTGACATCGAGCGGGTTGCAGTACGTCCGTATGCCGGACGACTGAGCAACGAGTTGGGAGGTGAGACCAAGTGCTACGCAAGCCAAAAGAGAGTATTTCATACGCAGATACCTAGTAGTACCAAAGGCATTGACATGACGCCACTCCTGTTGCCGCCGATTGTGCGGGGGCGACTCGCCCGCCGACAACGGGACCTAAACGTACCGAACTCAGCTCGTCCGTGAAACGACGGTTCTCGAGGCACCGACCAATATGCGCTAGTTAGCTGAACAGCGCCTCCTATCACCAACACCAATGATCAACGGCTCACGGCGATTCCCGATATGCCGCACCTTGTTAGGTTGCGCCATGTTTGTGAGCCCCGTATTTGACCGATGATGTGGCTCGTACTGGCCACCGCGCTCATCCTGCTTGGGGGAGTCCTGCTCGGATACGTGACGTGGTTCACGCGTCAGGCAACCGGAGCCTTCGCCTGTTGCCGAGTGGAGTTGCTGGATGAGAAGAGCAAGACAGTCACCACGGCTGATGTAACACTCGTAGGAACCCCGCGCGTATACAGGCTCATCCGCATCACCCACGACGGGGCCTTGGATCGAGACCCACTGCCGACTCCTGAGGGGTTCGAACTCGAGCAAGACCACGAGCTGGGACCCCACACCGTGTCATGGATTCCGAGTACGAAGTGTCGGGTTGCACCGAATCGGGCGGTTCGTTTTGCCTTTCCGTTCGATCCGCAGTCGAGCGCGTCGACGCGTGTGACCGGTTGGATCGAGACAAAGATTGGTGCTGGAGGTAGCGGGACGTTCTTCCATGTACCGGTCGGGCCGCTGGGTCGGTCGGAGCGCGAGCTGATCAATCTCGAGTCACGCGTTCGCGCCGAAGCCGTGACTCGTGGGATCAGGCCTGCCGATCATCCCGAATGGGGTGAGGTCTTACGTCGCCGGGGGAGCGAATCAGGTCAGGCTTGACAGTGCGGTCGTTTTCAGGACGGTGTCCCCGGTCCATGCGTAACTTGCGCATCCACATTTTGGAGCGTATGCTCCAAAAACCAGTTCGCCAACGCAAGAGCTGCTATGCGACCCACCAGGAACCCCTCACGCCCGCACCGGCGTCGCACCGCGGGCCGGCCTCGGTCGTTCGATCGTGACAAAGTCCTCGACGGAGCGGTCGAGGTCTTTTGGGAACGTGGGTACCGGTCCACGACGACTCGCGATCTCGAAGCGGCGCTGGGCCTTGCGCCCTCATCCATCTACAACACCTTCGGCTCCAAACGTGAACTGCTGAATGCGGCGCTCGAGCGATACGAGCGACAGGTGACCGACCGGCTCGTCACGCCACTTGAGACTTCGACCGACGGTTTGGCTGCGCTCACCGAGTTCTTCACCGCGCTGGGAAGGTGGATCGTCGATCACCGCCCCCGTGGATGCCTGCTGATAAACACAACCTCTGAGGATGTCAGGGTCAAAACCGTCGGGATGGAGCGTGCTTCGCAATACCGGCTTCGGCTACGCCGTGCGCTTCAACGGGCGATCAAACGATCTGTGGCGGCCGGCGACTCATACGGCGATCACGTCGGATCGCGGGCCGATCTCCTCTTGGGTTTCGTGCTGGGTCTCAACGTTGCATCTCGTGCCGGCGCAAGCACTGCCGAGCTCGAACGTATGGTCCGTGCCGTACGAAAGCAGATCGACGATTGGCAACTCGATAAGTCGACTTCCCGTTCTTTCACCCACTTCAGGAAATCGCCATGACCACCCGTATCACGCCGCTGAAACCGGGCGACAGCCCCGATCCAGCCGTTAACGAATTGCTCCAACAGGGCCGAGACGGCTGGTGGAGCGACTCAGCAATGTTCGGTGTTATCGCTCGGTGCCCAGAGCTGCTGAAGACCATCGTTCCGGTTTTTGGAGCGTTCTTTGGTGCCGGCAAGGTCGAGCCGCATATCCACGAGCTGATGCGCATCAAGACCGGAACCATCAACGACTGCGCGTACTGAATGACGGTCCGCACCGCCGCCGTGCGCGGCGCCGTGGGCCCTAAAGAAGCTGCCTGCCACAAGCATCAACCCAAGAGCGGTGGCGTGCTCAACGAGCGGGAGGCGATGGCGGTCTCCCTCGCGGAGCGTATTGCGCTCGATCCTCACACCGTCACCGATGAGTTCTTCACGGAGCTCAAGCGGATCTTTACTGAGGAAGAGATCGTCGAGATGGTGTTCGCGTGCGGCATTTTCAATTGGGGAAACAAGTTCAACATCACGATGCATATGGACGCCGATGAAGCAAGCGAGTACGAGCCCAACATGGCGTACCGCCAGGAGCAGCTCGTGTGAGCCGCATCGACGAGCTCGATGGGAGGACGCTGGGAGAGGTGATTCGGGACGAGCCCCGCGGCGTGGTCGTCGACTTTTGGTCACCGTGGTGCGCACCATGCCGCGTGTTGCGCCCACACCTCTCTCAGATGGCCCAAGATCGCGCCGATGCGTGGCGTTTCGTTGCCGTCAACACGGATGCCCATCCGGCTGCGGCCGAGGACTACGGCGTTCGCTCGTTGCCGACACTCGTGTTGTTTCGTGGAGGGCACGAGCTGAGACGCTTCGCTGGGGGCGTCACCCTGTCGATGATCGCCACTGCCCTCGACGACCTCGAAGCTCCGCGAGACGCTTAGCCCGGTTCGCCATTACGTTCCACCGTTCCGGCGCTGTAAATCGTCTTTTTTCTCTCCAACCGCGTTTCTCGCACGGAAAGGCGTCCTCATGCCAAACCTTGCCTGGGCCACGGTAGCGCTCCTCTCGATCACCGCGCTCTCGGCCGGGTGCCGCGGCCCCGGTATTCCACCCGACATGATCATGGTCAACGGCAACATCATCACCGTGGATGCCCACGATCGGGTGGTGCAGGCGTTGGCCATCAGGGACGGAAAGATCGTTGCATTGGGAGCGAGCGTGGACATCGAGCGCCTCGCCGGACCGCAAACCGATCGCCTCGATCTCAACGGCCTCACAGCCACGCCCGGTCTACTGGATGCGCACGCGCACTTCGCGTGGGGAGGCGCCACCCGGCTGTATGTTCTGGACCTGAGCTATCCGACGGTGCGAAGCATTGGCGATGTGGTAGCGGCGGTCGCGACACAGCTCGAGCGTCTCGGGACCGGAGGATGGGTGCGGGGCCGCGGATGGGATGAAGGGAAACTCGAGGAGCGCCGATACATCTACGCCGCCGATCTCGATTCCGTGGCACCGCGGAATCCGGTGTGGCTGACCCACACGATGGGGCATTACGGAGTTGCCAACAGCCTCGCGCTGCGCTTGGCGGGCATCGATCGCAACACGCCGGACCCTCCCGGCGGCACCATCGATCGCGATCCAGACGGCAGGCCCACCGGAGTCTTGAAGGAGAGCGCACAACAGCTCGTGACCGGGCTCATACCCGACCACAGTGCCGAGCAGGTGCGAGAGGGCATTCGTGAGCTCGCAAAGGCGTTCAACGAAGAGGGTATGACGGGCCTCAAGGATCCGGGCATTGGATTCGCCGAATGGGATGCCTATCAGCAAGTGTTGGCCGATGGCGGCTTGACCGTTCGTGTGTTTGCGCTATGGCAGGCCGGCACGACCACGGAGAACGCGCGCGAGCTCTTGGAACGCATCGGACCGTTTACCAAACCACATATCAGCACGGGGGACGATCGTCTCATATCCGGTGGCATCAAGATGTACATCGACGGCAGCGGCGGGGCACGGACGGCGTGGGTGTACGACCAATGGAACAAGGACTTTGAAGGCGTGGACGAGGGTAACGTCGGTTATCCCGTCGTGCCGCCAGAGGGTATTCGCGAGCGCATCGAGCTCTTCCACGATGCCGGGCTGCACGTGAGCGTTCACTCGATCGGCGATCGCGCCATCGACTGGGTCGTGGACAGCTATCAGATGGTGCTGGACGAGAATCCGGTTGCAGGATTACGACACGGGATCATTCACGCCAACATCCCCACAAATCACGCGCTCGACGTCATGGCCAGTCTCCAGCAGGAATACGACGCGGGGTATCCCGAACCCTCGGCCACCTTCATGTGGTGGATTGGGGATACCTACGCTGGGAACTTTGGAGCTGTCCGCGCCAAGCGGCTCAACCCGTTTCGGACATATCGGGATCGCGGCATCCGCTGGGCCACCGGGTCGGACTACAATGTGACCCCGTTCCCTGCGCGATACGGACTGTGGGCATCGCTCGCGCGCGAACCGCTGCTGGGGGTGTACGGAAAAGACCCGTATAGCATGGACGAAGCCATAGACATCCGAACGGCCCTCCGCTCATTTACCATATGGAGCGCGCATCAGATGTTTCTCGAGGACCGTATTGGATCACTCGAGGTCGGCAAGTACGCGGACATCGCGGTGTGGGATCTAGACTTGTATTCCGGCACGGCCGATCAGATCAAAGAGATGGAGTGCCAGTTGACCGTGTTGAACGGGCGTATCGTTTATCAGCGCCCCAATGGAGGGGTTACCGTCGAGCCGGCCCTGTGAGCACGCGGCCCGGTCTTTCCCCGGTGAAGGCCCCGCCGCGAATCACCGGCACGCCGTTGACCACCAAATGGTGTACGCCCACCGCATACTGATGGGGATCGCTGAAGGTTGCTTCGTCCTGTATGGTGGCTGGATCGAAGATCGTAAGATCGGCGTAGGCCCCTGCTTGGATTCGTCCGCGTTCGTGCTGCCCGAACTGATCCGCCGGCATCGACGTCATCTTTTTGATGGCTTCTTCGAGCGTGATCACCTCCAGCTCGCGCACGTATCGGGCCAAGACGCGAGCGAACGCACCATAGCTCCGCGGATGCGGAAATCCCATCCCATAGCCAATGGGGTCACCGTCGGTCTCGATCATAGCAAGCGGGTGCTGCATGATGCGAATCACGTCCCCTTCATCCATACTGTGATAAATCGCGCTGAACCCACCCGCGAGCTGTAACTCGATCACCAGCTGAATCCCACTTGCAACGGAGTTGGGCAGTCCGCGATCGCGTGCTAGATCCGCCAAGGTTTTTCCATTGTAACGCTGGTCTGACGGCACTACGCGAAATTGTATGCGCGCAAGGTCCTCCCCCGCCCTCTCCTGCTCCATGATCGCGCGCATCTCCATTTCGATGCGCGTGCGGGTTGCTGGGTCGCCGAGCCGCGCTGCGAGCGAATCACGTCCGCCCGCGAGGGCCCACTGCGGAAAGAGAATGCTCGACCCAGTGCTCGACGCGGTGTAGGGATAGAGGTCGTGCTTCACGTCCAACCCCGCGGCGTTCGCCGAGTCGATCATGGCCAGCGTGCGGGCCGACCAACCCCACTGATTCACCCCGACTGCCTTATGGTGGTTGATCTGTGCCGGGATGCCGGCTTCGTGGGCGATCCGGATCACCTCGGCGACGGACTCGATTAGCCCAGTGCCTTCGTTCCGCATGTGGGAGACGTAGATCCCTCCATGCTGCGCGGCAACCTTGGCAAGCGCGACGATCTCCTCCGTCGCCGCGTAGTTCGCCGGCACGTAGAGGAGGCCTGTGGAGAATCCAAGTGCACCCTCCCGCATACTCCGGTCTACAAGCGATTTCATCTCCTCCAGCTCGTCCGCCGTAGGCGCACGATTTTCCAAGCCCAATACTTGCTTCCGTGTCCACGTATGGCCAGCAAAGAAACCCACGTTCGGGGCAACGCGGAGCGAGGCTATATACTCGGCGAGCGGCCACGGCTGATCACCGCTGTGCAGCGTGGCCAGGATGGTGGTGAGGCCCTGACGCATGAAGTTTTCCGCCAAGGGGTGCTCGTGAATCGTCGTCTGAATATGCGCGTGGTTATCGATGAAGCCGGGGGCGACAATCAGACCCGTTGCGTCGATGACTTCATTTGCTTGCGAGATGGGAATGCCGTCCGTCGCAACCCGGACGACTCGGTCTCCCGACAGTGCCACGTCAGCGCGATACCCTGGTGATCCGGTTCCGTCAATGATCAGGCCGTTTGTAATCACAAGATCATAGGAAGCGACCGACGAATCTCGCCCGGCACAGCCGACGTTCCAAGCCAGCAACAGGAGCAGAAGCATAAGTGGTGTCCCGCAGTTGCTAGCTGTCCACACGACGCAATGCCCTCACAACCACATGAAGAGTGCGATGATGGCGATCACGACCACTAGGATCAGCGTCCCAGCCATTTTGGGGCTGAACCGACTGGTCGGCTCGAGGAGGGCGTACTTGCCCGTCGAAAGGCGAGCCACGCGGAGCGCGTCACAGAACTGCCCAGCGGTCGGGAACCTCTGGTCGGGCTGGGGGGAGAGCGCGCGATTGAGTGCCTCGACAATATCCGCCGGAACGTCTGAGCGAAGTGCTGCCAAGTTTTCTTCACCGGGCCCTGCCTTGGCAGGCGGATGGCCAGTGAGCATCTCGTACAGGACGCACCCGAGCGAATACACGTCGCTGCGCACGTCAAGCGTGCGATGTCCCTCAAGCCGCTCCGGGCTCATATAGGACGACGTGTCCACTACCGTAGACAGAGACGCGAGGTTCTCTTCGGCCGCCTGGAGCACGGCCTTCTCCACGCCAAAGTCGCTCACCACCGCATGACCATCCCGCAGCAAAATGTTCTCCGGGCGAATGTCACCGTGCACGACGTCGTGGGCGTGAGCGAACCCCATTGAATCGGCCACTTCGCGGGCAATCTGAAGCGATTCTTCGAGCGGAAGTTGCTCCTCGAGGTCGAGCCGGTCCCGCAGTGACTCCCCCTGCGCAAACGGCCTGACGAAGTAGAGGTATTCTCCCGCCTGTCCGGCGTCATACACCGCCAGAATGTTGGGATGCTGCAGTGCAGCCGCTGATCGAATAGCCTCGATAAAACGTTCCGGATCGACCGCCTTGGCAATGCCAGGCCGGAGCACCTTGAGCACGGCTCTGGTGCCACCTGCCAGGTCGTCCACCTCATAGCCGCTGGCGAAGCTGCCTTGGCCGAGGTCGCGGATGACCTTGTACGTGGACGGCAGCGCGTCCTGAAGCTGCTCGAGGGATTGAGTCATAACTACAGAAGGGATAGAGGGGATGTGTCCATCATTTCAGCTGTGACTCCCGGAGCGCCCGCTCCCGGGCCCTCGCGCGTTGTCGTTTGACGGTGAGTACGAGGAAACCCACGCCCCACACAATGACGAGACCAATGAAGGTCGGGACTGGAAACTTGAAGAAGCTCCACAGGACACCAGCGAGCACCACGAGGAACCCAATAGCGCCACCGGCGCCGATGGCAAGCTCGGTCAGACGTTCGCGGACGCTTTTCTTCTCCTGCTGGCCATAATGCCGCAAGAAAGGACCCAACCGAGGTTTGTCGTCCGACAATTCCTAGCGCTCCGATACTGGAGTCTTCACAAAGCTATTCGTCTGACTCGCCCGAGGATAGGCATCGTACACGGGTCCCTCACAGTGGAGCATGTGTTACCTTTTCTCAATCTGCGACGATTTACGAACAGAGGACCCATGACCGCACCGAGCAAGAAGCTCCCCCCACATCCGCCGCTGGTGGGCAACCACAGCAAGGTGATCCGGCATCAGGGGAACTTCAACTGGCACGACGTTCTGCTCGAACCCTACAAGGCAACCACTGACACGTGGCGTGGCATCACCCGCCGCGAGCTGTCCGGGACGCGAGGCGAGTCCCAGCGGTTTCATGTCCGTTACTTCGAGATCGCCCCAGGCGGCTACAGCACCCTCGAGCGACATGAGCACGAACACGTCGTCATACCGATCCGGGGGCGTGGCGAAGCGCAGTTTGGCTGCTACATTTACAGGGTTGGGTTCGGTGACGTCGTCTACGTTGCCCCCAACGATCCGCACCAATTCCGTAACCCCGCCGACGCAGCCGAGCCCTTTGGATTCCTCTGCATCGTGAACGCGGAACGGGATGTACCACAGACAGTGGATGGCACGGGTGTGTGTTATATCTGTGAGTAGGATGGGTGGAGGATGGACGGACGCAGGAATGGAGGAACTCGCCGCTCGTACCCTTATCCGGCCGCTCGCGTTGCCTTGATCGAGTCCGCGCGTGCTTCGAGCGGGATAGCCTCAGCGGCGCGACCTGCGCCCCTGAGCATGGCAGCATAATCGGTCAACGTCTCTAGGACGGCCGGGTCGGTCTCGCCAAGAGCCTTTTCACGAATTGAGAGTGCTCGCCGGTAAAGCGGTTCGGCATCGCGATAGCGTCGTTGGTCCCGATAGAGGTTGGCAAGACCGTTGAGGGTGACGGCGATCGATGGGTGTGCAGGCTCGAGCACGCGCTCCTTAATGGTCAGGGCGCGCCGGAAGAGACGTTCTCCTTCCACGTAGTTCTCGAGTTTCCAATGGGTCTCGGCAATGTTGTTGAGCGCGCCGGCCACCCGAGGATGATTGGCACCAAGTGTCTTTTCATAGATGTCGAGAGCTCGCCTGTACAGGGATGCAGCTTCTCGATAGTCGCCACGCGTCCATGCCAGAACCCCCAAGTTGTTGAGGATTGACCCTAGCTGTGGGTGGTCGGGTCCGAGCATCCGTACCCGAGTATCGAGGGAACGTCGAAAGTAGTGATCGGCGTCGTCGAGGTTGCCTTGCAACCAACGAACGCCACCGAGATCGCTGAGCGTCTGTGCGACGTCCGGATGATCGTGACCGAACTTTTTCTCCCGAGTCGCCAGCACGCGCGTGAACATGGAATCTGCTTCAGCGTAGCGCCCCTGCCGAGTGTACAGGCTCCCCAAGGCGCCGTAGCTCTGCGCGACCTCCAGCTGGTTTGGGACGTGCGCGGCCTCGCGGATTCTCAGCCCTCGTTCGAGTAGCGGCTCCGCCTGATCGAATTTTCCTTGCGAGACATGGGCGTTGCCGAGACCGGTGAGCGTGGCAGCGAGCGCCGGGGAGGTGGGTCCCTCACGTGCTTCCTGAATGGTGGCGGCCCGCTCATACAGTTGCTCGGCCTCAACGTACTTTCCTTGCTTACGAAAGAGCTCAGCCAGTTTGAATAACCCCTGGCCCACCGCGATATGATCGCCGCCATGAAGCGTCTCTCGCACCGCCACCCCCCGTTCGAGCATCGGAGCCGCCTGGTCATACAACCCGAGACTCTGGTACGCCTCACCCATGGTGAGCATGAGCTGGGCTTGCACTTGAGGTTGCTGGGCCAATTCCACCTCGATGCGCTCGGTCGCCCTGTCGAGCAGCTCCCGCGCGGTCACCGAGTTCCCACGAGCTTCACTCGGATCGTTCACCTGGAACAACCCCACGAGAAAGTCCGACACCTGGCGGAGGGCCTCGGCCTCCCGTGCCGTCGCGGCTTCCGCTCTGCTGGCGCGAACCATCCCGACGGTCGCGGTAATCGCACCGCCGATCACAGCTACGGCGACAACCGTGGCTGCGATCACGGCGGGGCGGTTACGTACCACGAACTTCGACAGGCGATAGGCCGCACTGGGTGGGCGAGCCAGGACAGGCTCCTCGTGGAGATGCCGCTCCACGTCCATCGCGAGCCCGTTGGCCGTGTCGTACCGACGAGAGCGCTCCTTTTCCATCGCCTTCATGACGATCCAGTCGAGATCGCCCTTCAGCTCGCGAGCGAGTGACTTGGGATCGGTGTGGCGAAACTCCGCGACGGCCTTCCGCTGCCCGGCGAGGCTGGTGAAGCGGGCACTCGGCGTTGGTGGATCCGTCTCGCGCATCACGAGCTGCGCGAAGAACTCTGGCATCCCTCCCACCTCGTGCGGTTCCACTGGGAGAGAGCCCACCAGCAACTCATACAAGAGCACACCCAATGAGTAGATGTCAGTCCGCGTATCGATGTCGAGGCCCGACATGCCGGCCTGTTCGGGACTCATGTACGCCGGAGTGCCGATGGCCCGCCCAAACTCGGTGACCAGCGTCCGCTCAGTCAGCGGCTGCGAGATCGCCTTCGCCACGCCAAAGTCGATGATCCTCGGCACCGGCCGGTCGTCACGTTCAGCAACTAGGATATTGGAGGGCTTGAGATCCCGGTGAATGACCCCTTTTTGATGGGCGTGCTGCACCGCGCGGCAGATCTCGATGAACAGTTCGAGACGGGCACGCATCGAAAGCTTGAACGAATCGCAGTAGTCGTTGAGCGGGATGCCCTTCACAAGCTCCATCACGAAGTAGGGACGTCCCGCTTCGGTCACACCCGCGTCGAGGACCTTTGCGATGTAGGGGTGATCCATTACGGCCAGGGCCTGTCGCTCCGCTTCGAATCGCGCCAGCACCTGTTTGGTGTCGAGCCCGGGCTTCATCACTTTGAGAGCCACACGGCGAACGACGGGCTCGAGCTGCTCCGCCTCATACACGA
The DNA here is from genome assembly GCA_041577295.1 of Gemmatimonadales bacterium. Taxonomy (GTDB): domain Bacteria; phylum Gemmatimonadota; class Gemmatimonadetes; order Gemmatimonadales; family GWC2-71-9; genus JBDHDH01. The sequence goes on along the minus strand of JBFGJG010000004.1, from coordinate 88,617 downwards.
TCCCCATCCCTCCCTCACCCAGCAGTTGGAGTATGCGGTACGGCCCTATACGCTCCGGGTGCTCGAGTGGGTCGGCCCAATTCGACTCTGGCGATCGCGACGGCTGGTCAGGCATGCGCTTCTTTATGCATGGAGTTCGCTGGACACGGCCTGGCGGCGGGTCCAAAACCAAAAGATGAGGGCGGGATGGCCGTGACGCGAGGCCACGCGTCCCACACCTTGCGGGGCCCGGTTTCAACGGGCATGGTTAGTCGAGCTTTCCCCCAACGCGGAGTTCTCATGCGAGCAATTTCCTTTGTCATCGTCGCAGCGGTCCTCGCGGGCGGAATGATAACCATGGATGCCCGGGAATCCTCCGCCGAACGCCCCACACGTCACTCCGTAAACGTGCTTATCACGTGTACCGGCGGTCAGATAACGGTTGATGTCGATCCTTGGACAGTCGTAGTACAACAGGGAGATTCGACGGATTGGACTCTCCGGCCACAATCCACTCCGGACGGCATCGACGTGGGCCCGAAGCGCGGAGGGGCGTGGCCCTATCAAGCCAATCAGGTCCGTGGCTCAAAGCAAGCCGCTGCGCGAGCGCTCGAGATGCGGCCGAACCAGCCACCCGGCCGGCGGTACAAGTACAACATCACTGGCATTTGCGTTCAGGCAGGTCGCACGGACACCATCGTCATCGATCCCGACATCGTCATCGGGGAGTAGACGCCCGCGCCGCGGCAACAACGGGGTTCCGGAGGACCCCTACGTTTTCCACCTCCACCTGGACCACGTCGCCGGGGCTGAGCGCACTGGTAGTGCCCGGCGTTCCCGTGTAGATCACGTCTCCTGGCAGCAGGGTGATGTAACGGCTAATGTAGCTCACGATCGTCGGGATATCATAGAGCAGATCCTTCGATCGCTCTGACTGGCGCACCTCGCCGTTGACCCGTGTTTGGACCAGGAGATCTCCGTAATTCAATCCAGTGACGATGGCGGGACCGAGAGGAGCGAACGTGTCCGCCCCCTTTGCACGAGCCCATTGGAGGTCCGTGTCTTGCCAGGTTCGATCGGTCACGTCGTTTCCCGCCGTGACGCCAAAGACATAATCGAGCGCTTTTTCGACGGCGACGTTCTTCGCTCGCTTCCCTATGACAACCACGAGCTCCCCTTCGTAATGCACGTCCTGTGCATCGGGCGGTAGTACAATGCTGTCCTGCGTACCGATCACGGACGTCGGAAGCTTGAGAAACAAACCAGGCTCACTCGGCTGCGGCCTTCCACCCAGGTGACTGCGATAATTGCGGCCAATCGCGATGATCTTCGTGGGTTCGCACGGCGCGAGCAAACGCACTGCGGACAGCGGTATGCTGACCCCAGTCTCGCGGTGGGCTCCAAACAGCTCACCGCTCAGCTCGCGTATCTCCTCACCGTCGAGAATCCCGTAGGCTGTGCGACTCTGATGCACAAACCGTACGTACGAGGTCACCTGGCCACTAGCTGTCATGGGAGTTCCGGTTACGAGGATCGCCGCGATCAGCGCCAAGACGGCGAACAGCCGTGTCGGTCTCATACATCCTCCAACCACTACCGCTCTAGCTCGGATGCCGAAGTCGTGGTCTCTCGGCGCTCGGGTGCCATGATGATCGCCGGTATTCCGCTCTCCTGCACTAGCCGGTTGAAGCTCACGAGGCGAGGCCCGAACAGCTCAGCGAGCTGTGACTGCAACTCGGACCACTTGGCCGTCAGGTCTCGATATAAGGCACGAGCGCCCTCGGTCACAATTCCCTCCGTACCATCCACCGCACCCCGCAGGTAGACGTATTGAAACCGCAGACGCGATGGGAAGTTGATGACGGTTTGGCCATCCGCCACCCGCTTCTGAACCAAAGAATCCTCCATAGCGCTGAGATCGTCGACAAATGGCTTTCCCGCTTCGGCGATCGTCGTCCCAACCTCGTGATCTTTCGTTCGACTCATGATCCCTTCGATCTGTTCGCGCACGTCCCTTAGCTGGATCACGCTCTCATGAATCGCGGCCAGCCCCGCGGTGACGCCCGCGATAAAGCGCTCTTGGTCAACGAAGTCCGACGGACTCGCCTCGACACGCGGATCCTTCATGACCCGTAGCGAATCGGCCCGGTCCGTCTCACCCTGGACTACGCGCACCAGGTAAACACCCGGTGCTGCTCGATGGCCACGCAGGCTTCCCCAGGTATACAGCTCCGGCACGTTCTTGACAGCCTCGTGACGAAGATCCCATGCGACGCGGTTGTGCCCCGCCTTCACCTCGATCCGGGACGTGGAATCGACCTCAGCGTCCTTTGCCGAGGAGTAGACACGCACGCGCTCGCCGCTGGTTCTGTGGATCTCGATACGGACCGGCGTCGAATCCGATATGCCGGCGAGGTAAAAATCGATGATCGCGCCCTCCGGTGGATTCTGGCCCACGTTGCTCGCCGGAAATTGAAAGCCACCACCTCCAACCATGCGGTACGCGGTGCGCGGGCTGAACAGATGCATCGGCGACCGCGCGATCCTGAGGTTCATCTGCTGCAGGGGGGACAGATCGTCGAGGATCCAAAAGCCGCGTCCCTGCGTGGAAGCGACGAGATCGTTGTCACGCTCGTGAACCTGCAGGTCTGTGATGGGGGTAATCGGCATGTTGAGTTGGAGTGACTGCCAGTCACCTCCATCGTTCCAGGAGGCGTACAAGCCCGTTTCAGTGCCGGCGTAGAGCAAGCCGCGGCGCCTTGGGTCCTCGCGAACCACCCGGACAAACGCGCCGTTGGGTATGCCGTCCACGATTCTCGTCCACGACTTCCCGAAATCGGCGGTCTTGTACATGTACGGTGTGTAATCGTTGAACTTGTAACGCGTGAAGGCGATGTACGCACCTCCAGGCTCATGGGGCGACACATCGATCGCATTGACCATCCCCTCCGGGGGTCCCCGTGGGGTAACGTTCGACCACGTCTGGCCTCCGTCCCGCGTCACGTGCACGAGCCCGTCGTCGCTGCCGGCCCAGATCGTGTTTCGGTCGTGTGGCGACTCCGTTACATACATGATGGTGCCATAGATCTCGCCGCCCGCACCCTCATTCGTAATCGGACTCCCTCCTTGACCCTGTTTCGCATCCTCGTCTCGTGTCAGATCGGGACTCACCTCCACCCATGACCGCCCTCTGTCCGTCGACTTGAGAAGCACATTGGCTGCGTGGTAGATCACGGATGGGTCATGACGAGACACGAGAATCGGCGCATTCCAGTTGAACCGATACTTGATATCGCGTGAGGCGAGTGCCGCTGGCAAGAACGGATAGGCCATCACATTGTGCGACTCCCGCGTCACTTCGTTAAACTCCTCGATCTGTCCCATGTAGCAGCCACCGTAATTGCGTACTGGGTTGTCTCGATCGAACGCGATGTACGCGGTTTCGCACCCGGCCACAGCATACCAATCCTTCCAGTCGATGCCACGGCCTGATGTGCGGCTCACGATTGCGACGGAGCTATTATCTTGCTGGCCGCCGTAGACGTAGTAAGGAAAGCGATTGTCCGTGTTTACCCGGTAGAACTGTGCGGTTGGCTGGTTCTGCTGCGTCGACCAACTTTCACCTCCGTTGAGCGACACGTTGGCTCCACCGTCGTTGCCGTTGATGAGGTATTTGGAGTTGGACGGATTGATCCATAGCGCGTGATTGTCTCCATGCGGTGTGCGGACTCTGGTAAAGCTCTTCCCACCGTCGATCGATTTCATGAGCGGTGCATTCATGATCCACACGACGTCGGGATTCTGTGGATCGGCGTGGATGTGGATGTAGTACCACGCGCGTGCTCTGAGCGTCCAATTCTCGTTGATGTTTCTCCAGGTCTTGCCACCGTCATCGGAGCGATACACGCCACCGCCCGGATCGGCTTCGATCAGCGCATAGATCCGCTGAGGATCCGCCGAAACCGAAACGCTCGTCTTTCCCATGAGGTCAGGGAAGCCGTCCGTCAGCTTGCTCCACGTGTTTCCGCCGTCCGCGGAACGGTAGATGCCACTTCCGGCTCCACCGCTCCGGACTTCCCACGGGTAGCGGATGTGATCCCACAGACCAGCGTACAGCACCCGCGGGTTATGCCGGTCCATGCTCAGCGAACTTGCTCCCGTGGTCTCGTTGGCGAACAGCACCCGCTCCCAGGTCTGTCCCCCATCCATGGATCTGTATATCCCACGGTCCGGCGTCGCACCGTGGACGGCTCCCTGTGCAGCGACGTATACGAGATCGGGATTGGTGGGATGGACGACGATGGCCGCAATGTGCCGGGTCTCGGTGAGACCTAGGTGGGTCCACGTCTTTCCCGCATCGGTGGACTTGTACACTCCATCACCGTAGGACGTGGCAACCCCGCGGACCGCGTGCTCGCCCATTCCAACGTACACTACGTTGGCATCCGCGGGCGCCACGGCGATCGCGCCTACTGACGAGGTGCCAAACGTCGAGTCGGACACGTTGGTCCAGCTTAGCCCAGCGTCGGTCGTCTTCCACACCCCGCTCCCGACACCGCCGAAGTAGTAAATCGACGGATCCGATACGACGCCCGCGACCGCCACCGAACGGCCACCCCGAAACGGCCCAATGTTACGCCACTCCATGTCTTGATAAAGCGCGTTGTCAATCTGGGGCTGCTGCGCTTCTGTGGGCGTAAACGCCACGAGGAGCACGACGGCGAGCACAGGAAAAGAGCGTGTCATGGTTCTGCATTCCGGCGATGGAGGGTAAGAATCAGCACACGGGAACAGCGCAGCTACAATAGCCGTCCAAACGCCCTGAGGGAACCAGAGTGCGCGCGAGGTGAGCCAAGGAGCATGTGAACAGCCGGGCGGTTCCCAGCCCCGTCTCACGAGTCACGCCTTGCGCTTCTCATCCTCAGCGCCTAATTGATGCCCGGCGACGAAAGGGGACAAAAGCGCGAGTCATGTCCTGGATCAAAGCGCACGGCTTCGTACTCGGGTTGTTTGCACTCTACACCGCGCTCATGGCGATCCATGCGCTCGAGGGTAAGCGCCGAACGCGAGGTGTCGTGGACTACTACGTGGGTGGCCGGGCAATGGGCGGCATCGCGCTCGGACTCAGCTTCTTCGCCACCTACTCCAGCACGAACAGCTTCGTTGGTTTTTCCGGCCAGGCGTACTCGTATGGTACTCCATGGCTACTCCTTGCACCCGTTGCGGTGATCTTCTGCCTCGTCGCATGGATGGTCGTGGCACCGCGGCTGCGGCGCTTTACCGGTGCGCTCGACTCGGTCACGCTTCCCGACTTCATCGGCTTTCGTTTTGGAAGCACCCGAGCTCGGGTGTCGGCCGCAGTCATCGTGCTCTTTGCCAGCTTTCTGTACATGACCGCGGTTTTCAAGGGTATCGGAAACCTGTTGGAGGTATTCCTCGATATTCCCTATGTGATCGCCATCCTCGTGGTCTTTCTCATCGTCATGCTGTACACCGCCGTCGGTGGGTTTCTGTCGGTCGTGCGCACGGATGTCGTTCAGGGACTGGTGATGATCGTAGCTGCCATCCTCTTGTTTTGGGGAACCCTCGATGCTGCGGGAGGAACCGGAGCCATCGCAGCAGTCCGCGATCGTCCAAGTACCTCCCATCTCTTCCGCTGGGACGCAGCGATGCCGTTTCCCGTTATTATCGGAATCATCGTTGCTGGCACCCTCAAATTCGTCGTTGAACCACGACAGCTGTCGAGATTCTATGCGCTCGAAGATGAGAGAGCCGTTCGCCGCGGCATGTGGGTTTCGACCCTCGCATTTCTCTTCGTCTACTCGTTGTTGCTTCCTGTAGGGCTGTTCGCGCACAACATCGTCGGTGGAGGAATTGGTGACACGGATCTAGTCGTCCCAACGCTCCTAGCCGGCGGAGAGGTCTTTCACCCAGCGATAGGAGCATTCCTGCTCGTGGCCATGGTCGCGGCTGCGATGTCCTCACTCGACAGCGTGTTGCTCGTCATGGCATCGACATGTGAACGTGATCTCGTGGGGCTGTGGCGCCGCCACGTGACGGACGCGTCCGTGCTGCGACAGACACGGGTCTACGTCGGCCTCTTTGCGCTGATCACGGCGATCATCGCACTGGATCCACCTGGCCAGATCGTTACGCTCACCGCCTTCTCCGGCAGCCTGTTTGCTGCCTGCTTCCTCCCGGCGGTGGTTCTCGGGTTACATTGGCGGAAGGGGAACGGTTTCGCGGTGATTACGTCGTTCGCCGTCGGGGTCGGGGTCCTGTTAGGGTGGAAGTATCTTCCCCTTGGGGAGCGCATACACGAGGTTTTCCCTGCGATGCTGCTGTCGCTCCTTGCCTACGTCGTCGCTGCCAAAACCAGCGCCGTGAACTCGGACGAGGCCGTCCAGCGGCTCTTTGCGTCGACCGAGTCGAGTCAATTCGCCTCGCAATAGGTCGTCGCCGCCCGGGCGAGGATCTCCGCGAGCTTAACGACAGACGCCACCTCTACCCATTCCTCTTTTGCGTGGGCACCCTGCCCCATTGGCCCGATCACAACGGTCTCGATGCCTGCTGCCGCGAGCAGCGCTGCATCCATCCAGTACGGCATTCCAACCAGCGGTGCGGTTTTACCAAGAACGCGAGCGGCAACCTCAGAAACAGTACGCACGATCCTCGCGTCGGGTGCGACCTCAAACGAGTCCCGCGCCAGCAGCATGCGCGCCCGCGCATCGAATGTCGGATCTTCGTCCATCAAGCGGCGTACGATGTCTTCGATTTCCGAAAGAACTGAGGATGTCGATTCCCCGGGGATCGTCCGCCGCTCGATCTCGAGCCGGCAGTGTGCGGAATAGGTACTCGGCCCGGTCCCTCCCCGGATGACTGGCGCGTGAAGCGACGGTGGCCCGACGAGGGGGTGTCCCGGTGAAGCGCGTAGGCGTCGCTCGAGTCCCTCGAGCTGTGCGAGGAAGCGCCCCATCCGCATGTTGGCGTCGACGCCAACCCGAAACTGACTCCCATGGGCCGCGCGTCCGTGAGTCTGGACCTCTATCCAGCAAAAACCCTTGTGGGCCACACAGACCTGCAACTCGGTCGGCTCGGTAACGATCGCCGCATCCGCCGCATGATGGCGCAGTACCTCCGCCATCCCGATGCTTGCAACCTCCTCGTCGGCGACCGCCGTGATGAGAATCTCACCGCGGGAGAGCCCTGAAGCCACGATCGCTTTGGCAGCACCGAGACACGCCGCAAGTCCGCCCTTCATGTCATACGCACCCCGCCCGTGCAACCGACCATCAAACATGTCCCCGGCAAACGGGGCAGCCATCTCCTCGACCCCCACGGTATCGACGTGTGCGTACAAGATCACCACAGGTCCTTCTGTCGCGCCGCGGATTCGTCCCACGATACTCGTGCGCCCCGGCTCCGGCTCATGGGCCGTGACCTCGAGCCCCATCCGCGCCATGGCCTCATGAACGTAGCGTGCGATCTCCGTCTCGTTGGTCGCACCGCTCGTGAACGCGGGATTGATCGAGTTGATACGGACCAGATCCGAGAGGGTCGCGATCGTGTAGTCGGAATCGATCACATTCTACACGGAATCGAAGGGATAGCGTGGTTAGAAGGGATAGAAGGATTCACTGAGCGTCGGCCGTAGAGCGTTGAATGGCTTGACCAGGGAAGACGCCATCGACCGACATACCATTCCGGACGACGAAAGTACCACCAACCATCACGTGCATCACGCCGTCAGAGAAGCGCATCGACTCATCGAAAGTTGCGCGGTCAATGATCTGTTGTGGGTCGAACACGGTGATGTCGGCGTCCGCACCCACACGGATTCGGCCCTTGTTGCGCATCTGCGGCACGTGGGCCAGACGGCTCGCTGGCATGATGGTGATCTTGCGCAGCGCCTCCATGAGAGTGATCGCTCCCTTTTCTCGCGCGTAATAGCCGAGCACGCGGGCGAACGTTCCGGCACCACGTGGGTGCTCTCCACCGGTCCGAAACGGTAGTCCATCTGAGGCAATCATGACGGCGGGATGCGCTACGGCGTAGTCCGCGACCTCTTCCGGAATACCGTGTCCGATCACCAAGCCACCCCGCCGGCGGTATCGCTCGAAAGTCGTTCGGGTGAGCCGTTCCCCCGTCGAGACCAACTGAACATCCCCGTAATCCATGCCAAACTTCTCGCGCCACCCCGCATCGAACACGGCACTTTCGATATAGGTCGACCAGGCCGTGTACGGGTACGCCTCTGTTGTGATGTCCAGTCCGTGCGCTTGTGCTCCCTCGATCATCTCGATGAGCATTGGCGTCTGGCGACCACCGCTGCTCGTGATGTGCACAACGTGCAGCGAGGCTCCGGTGGCCACCGCATTTGCGATGACCTCTTGAACAGCCTCGATGCTGCTGCCCGGCTCGATCTCACCGGCAGATCTAACATGTGCGAACACCGGCACCTCTTCTCGCGCCGCCAGCTCGAAGACGCGCAACGCCTCGCCCCGGCGGGCACCCGGTGTGTAGGCAAGTCCCATCCCAACGCCGAGCGCTCCCTCGTCGAGTCCACGCGCGAGCAGCGCGACGAGGCGCTCCAGCTCTTCCGACGTCGCCACATCGTATGTCGCTGCTCGTAACCGTTCACCACCCAAGTTGGGATCTCGACTGGTGGAGAAGTGCCCGACGTCGATATCGTGCTTTAGTTTGATTCTGGCGGCTATGTGTCCCACCGTGGCGCCGTAGTTGATCACCGCCTTGCCCTCACGGAACCGGTACCACGACGCTACGGGGAAGACCCCTCCCTCCAAGTCGAGCGCCGTCGTTACCCCGTCTCGTGCTTGGTACTTGTTGCTCGTCGTGTCCTGACCATGTGCATGGAGGTCGATGAAGCCGGGAGCAACCACTAACCCGCTGGCGTCGATGACGTCCGCGCCGGTCAGTGGATCGGTCGAGATGGCAGCGATTCTGCCATCGAGAACCCCTACATGACGCACGGCGTCCAGCCCGGACTCGGGATCCATGACCCGACCATTGGCGAGCACCGCATCATACGACTCGGAGCCACCTCCGCAGGCCTGCGCCATCCCAAGAAGTGTGGCCGCCCAGACAATCCGTCTGAGACTACCGCTACGTCGAGCCGTGAAAAAACTTTGCATAGGCTTCGGTTCCACGGGTCAGCTCCGGATCGAGTTCCACGCCCAGCGCATCGGCAATACGAGTTGCCAGCTGGAAAAACCCTGCGACCAACACTATGGCGAGAATGGCCTCGTCATTCAGGCCCTCGGCACGCAACGTCGCCAAATCTTCAGCGGTCATCTCGCTTGGGCGCACGCTGAGCTTCTCGGTGTACGCTAGGATCGTCCGTTGGCGAGACGTCAGCGAAGCCGTGTGCCAATCTCGCTTCAGCGCTTCAATCAAATCATCGTTACCGGTCAGCTTGCGCAGAAACTCTGCGTGAGCATCTCTTCAGTATTTGCACCTGTTGATGGCGCTCACCACAGTGGCAATCATCTCGCGCTCTTCCGGCGCGAGCACACCACCACCGTAAACGGCACCGCTCAACTGTACGTACGCCCTGAGAGCCTCTGGATTGAGGCTCAGCGCGCGCCGAATGTTGGGGATGAAGCCGTACTGATGACGAAAGGCGTCGTATAGTCGTCCCACGAGACCGTCAGCTGTGTCCGGAGCGACGGTCCTGATCCACGTCATGTACTCAATCCCGTTGCGTGCCCAGCAGCGAGATGCCGGACAAGTGCGGTACCATGACCAACTCACCGTCTTCGATGATCACCTGTTGTCCGACACGAACCGTTGCATCTGGGAAGAAGAACCACCGGACCCCTACTCCATCCACCTCGCCTCCGAGCTCTCGATTGTTCCCGAGGCTGAGCCGCACAACTCCCTCGCCATACCCGTAGTAGGGAATCCACTGTTCATCGGGGAGGGGGCGGAGCACCGGATTGAACCCAATGCCCAACTCGCGAAAGCGCGTAAGTGCCGGCATCTGCGTCACGGCCGTGCGAACGAACTCGGCACCCTCGCTCGCCTCAATGGTCGTCACCGCCCCCCGCTCGAACTGAAGCCTGAGACCGTGGACGTTGCCTCCCGGGAAACGTGCAAACGGCACGACGAGGGCTCCGGTCACCGAAGTCTCTATAGGTGCCACGCGGACCACGCCCGCCGGGAGCTCGATCTCCCGGTCGATCCGGGTCCGAGCACGTGCCATCTGCCTGCGTGACGCGTCACCATTTTGTTTGTTGAAAGGGCGGTCTCGAACCTCAAACGTGAGGTCAGTGCCGGCAGGCGTCGTCACCCGCACGAGCCCTGATTTGAGCGCCTCTATCGCCACGTCCTGGTGTCGGTCGAGCTCCTGATAGTCGACGGCGAGCGCATCGAGATAGAGTGCATCGTACACTGGCGAATGCTCACCAGGCACACCATCGGCGCCCATGGTGCCGGCGCCCCAATGGAAGTGGACCTGGCGCCCGCGACCAGCATCAAGCCAATTCGCGAGTGCTAACTGCTGCTCGGCGGTCGTCCCATCACCAGTCGGGTCCGGCAACCGCACGTAAATATCCGCGCCGGCGATACGCTGGTCGAAGTCAGACACAGAACCATAGGGGAGTAGCTCAACTTCCGCGCCGCGTGCCTCGAGCGCCCGTGCCAACGCGTCCGAGACCGCAGGCTGTGCATCCGCATTGTATCGCACGATCGCGTATTCGCCGGGTTCCGGCGACAGGGCGATGACGATTCGTTCGGCGATAAGATCTGCGGGCGCAGGTTGGCATCCCGTCACGGTCACACCAACGGATGCAAGCACCAACGCTGTACCTCTGCGAACCAAACTCGACTCGCTTCGTGACACGGCTTCCCTTCCGTGCAACAGACTACTCCCTACTCCTTCGGTCCTGGAGTGTGCACCTCGTGCAGCGTGCGCGCTAGAGCAATGGCGATCGGGCACCCGAGCCCAATCACCACACACTCGTCAGCCAGAGTGTGACAAACGCTCCGTAAAACAGAGCCACTGCGACTAGCGCGACACGCCGCCACATGGGTGGGCGCAATTCCAATGGTAGCAGCGTCGTGTTGACATACAGCAAGTGCAACGATGCGATGATAAACACGATGCCTGCCATGTTGGCGCCCAGCTGCAGTAGCACTATCGGTTGCGTCAGGCGGAGTGCGATAATGCCCCAGATGACGACAAGGGTCAGCACGACGTAGTACACCGCGCGCACGTCCATTCGGGAGCTGCGTAACTGTCGATTACCCGTCCAGAGAATGTCCGTGAGCCCCCGCGTCATCCCATCGAGAATGTCGAGCTGTGTCTTGAAGAGAATCCATGCACCCAGAAACGCAACGAGCAGCGCCAGGAGCTCACCTCGAGCTCGGAGCGCGCCCGCCAACTCTGCCGCTACGCCAAGCCCACGGATGTCCGTGCCCGCGGGAATGAACGTCACATAGAGCACCGCGGGTAATATCATGCCGAGTAACGCGCCAACGAAGTACACACCCCACTGGTCTGCGCGGACGATGCGCCACCACCCCCGCCAGCGCTCCATCATCTCTGCCGTCGGCCGAAACCGAAACCCGGTGTGGGCGAGGTGGACGGCTCGACCACCTACCGCGGCGGGGATATATCCAGAGTGCCGGCTCATGCCGTATCCTTTATCACGTGCCCAGTTGGACAGCGTGCAGTTGATCATTCCACCGGCGCCGGAGTACGCGGCAAACGCGCCGATCAAGAAGAAGTCCGCCCCCGCGGGGAGGAAGGCAAAGCTGCCGGATCGAAGGTCCAGACCCACGAGACCCGCCATCGCGGCAACCCAGGTCGCTGGTGCGACGAGCACGAGTCCGATGACCAGAAACCCCCCGAGAATGGTCACAACGAGGATCCAGTTGAGAATTTCGAGCGTACGCTCGATGCGCCGGCCGACTAGGAGAATTGCGACGCACAGGAGAAACGCCGCAACGCCGATGACATAGACGGCGCTGGCATCCGTAGCCTCGGCGAGGCGGCCCGCAAAAAGGAAGAAGATGGCACCCGCCGCTGCCCCAGCCCAACCAGGCCACCCCAACTGCAGGATGTACAGCAGCGAATACACGGAGGCCCAGAACGACGAGTGCGGCTTGGTCCGCATGAATCCCGTGAAGGCTGGTTCCCCCGTCGCCAGCGTATATCGCATCAGTTCAGTGTTGAAGACGGTTTGCAGAAACGCGGCTACCGCAGTCACCCAGAGGAGGGACAGACCGTACTGGACAAAGGCCGCTGGACCAAGCAAGAACTCGCCGCTCCCGATCGACGCACCGAGCACGATGACCCCAGGGCCTACCGTGCCGATCCACGCGAGCCCGCGAGGATTGGGCGGAAGCGGAAGCTCTTTCTCGACCCATGGATCGAGACCGGAGCGCGCCTCACGCGACGTAGTGTCGGTCACTGTGACGGGCGGGCTTCCACAGGATGAGAGGTCATTGTGGCTCGGCGTATGGAATCGCCGGGAAAAGTTACACGTGGAGTGCAGCGGTGCGAGAGGGGTTGAACAGCGAGCAGTGAGCTCTTGGATGGGCTCGGGCCTGCTCACTGCCACTTAATGCCGATTCGGAGCGGGCGGTGGAACGTGGGGAATGGAGCGGGGTTGGCGGGGTCAGAATCCGTCGGAATAGATCATCCGCATATCCCAATTGGCGACATTCAGCAGGTTTCGTTTGCCCATCATCCACGGTCCATTCCGATCGCAGTTCCCCGTTGGGCGCACGAGGACGGTGCGTTGGGGTTGCGTGATGCTCACTTCCGGGATGGTGGGTTCAAAATCGTGTTCAATCAGAAACGTGGCGAGACGGCTGTCGAATCCGCCAGCCCAGATCGCCAAGGCGTCATGCCCACTCCACCCCAGCACGGTTCCCAGCAGATCGCACCGTGCATCCGACGTCGTGGCCTCGAGGTCGACAACGAACAGCTCCACCTCGTCTGCGTGAACGCGTCGCTTGGTGCTGAGTACGAGATATCCGTCGATGCCTTGGTCGCCTTCGCGAAACACAAATCGATACTCGGCCAGCGGGTTTTGGTAACGCCATCGGAGATACTCGACGTCACGCACGTGACGCATACGGCCGTCGTGACCGATTCGCTCGATGAGCGCGGCCATCGCCTCGGGCCGCGGCGTCCTCTGCACCGTAACCCCTGTGATCGGCCGCTCGCGCGTTGCGCGGTCGAACCGGGAAAATGGTGCGCGACTCCCAAACAACCGGCGCTTAGCGTAGGCACGTCCGCGTCGAAACAGCCTCGTGACGTATCGTCGAACAGGACTCGAGGTCGACGCGAACAGTTGGTGATCGCTGACCGTCCCCTGTCGCATGTCACCGAGTGCCCCGATGCCACGCCAGCCGAGACTCAGCGACGCTAGATGAGTGATGCTGGTGGCGCTCGTGTTGATCACGTACGGGAACCCGCGGCGGCAAAGTTCCGCCATCACCGCATCCATCACCTGCTTCACGATCCCGCGGCGCCTGTGCTCTGGAGCGATGACGAGATTCGTCGCGCAGGGAAGCACGTGTCGTTGCCCGTCGATCTCCCACCGCGTCCCGAAGATGCCCCGCATCCCCACGACCTCGTCGCCCGCGAGCGAAACGTAGAGCAGCGGCTCGATATACGGATTTCGTTCGAACTTCCATTCGAAGTACGCGGTGCGTTCGGGTAACCGCGTCCGCCCGAGGTGCTTGAGCAGAGCGAGTACTCTGGTTTTGTGCTCTGGGGCGTATGGAACGACGTCGTAGCTATTCATACGGAGTGGGATTTGCCGCGGCGCCGTTCCAGGGATGGCGGTGCTATGCGGCGGATGAGCGGTCGTCATCGATCCGACTGGCAATGAAAGTCGTGATGCGCTCGAGGGTGTTCCAATCACCCGGCAAGTCGAGGCTAGCAGGATCTAGCGGCCGTCCCACCTGTTGCTCGACCCAGAGGGCGAGCTTCAGGATTCCCAGCGAGTCGAGCACGCCGGAGTCGATCAGGGGTGCGTCATCGGGCGTGCGGGTGTCGACGGCGACGTCCAGCTCGCCAAGGAACGCGATGAGTCGTTCTCGGATCTCGTGGTGTCCGCCGAGTGCCATTACGCCGCGTTGCCCGTGGCGTTCGGACGGGGCAGGTCGGGTTGCCGGGGCGCACAATGTCGCGCCACATCGTCACGGTTGACCTTGCCTCGTGACGTACGGGGAATCGAATCGAGCACGTACCAGCGTACCGGCACCTTGTGGTCCGCCACGCGCTCCCGTACCCAGCCCTGGAGCTCGGTGAGCGCGGCGGGTGACGGATCGTCGAGCACGACTGCCACCGCGACATTCTGCCCATATAGTTGATCATCGACCGCAAAGGTGCAGACATCCCTCGTGGCCGCGAAGCGTTCAACTACAGCATCGACATCCCCAGGATGGACCTTCATCCCACCTTTGTTGATCTCCTCCCGCGCCCTGCCACATAAGTACAGCCTGTCGTTGCGAATCGTGCCGATGTCGCCTGTCATGAACCAACCCTGGCTGACCACCTTTTTGGTGAGGTCGTCGCGATCCAGATACCCCTTCATCAAGGCCGGCGTGTTGAGCCACACGAAACCCTCTTCACCCGCATCGCACTCCTCGGCGAATGCAGGGGGGGTCTCGGTGTCCGACGTCTTGAGGATCTTGACCGTCGCACCCCAAGGGACACCGATCAGACCGTCCTCCGGGGTGAACTTGGGAATGGTTGTTCCCGCTACCCAGCTTCCCGTCTCCGTGATGCCATAGGAATTGATCACGGCCTTGGCGCTTGTCCACTTCGCAATCTCGCGCCAGAGGTGCGCCGACAGGGGTGCTGACCCACAGAAGACGCTACGCAGCGTCCGCTTCTGTGGTGGCCGAGCCGTTTTCAGGGCGAGGCGCCACACCGAAGGGACCGACGACATGAACGTGATCTCATGCTCGTCGAGGAGCGCGCCGAGCTGTAGGAGGAGGTCAGCGCGAAAGGGTGGCGCGACGTAGAGGTCCCGCCCTGTGAGCCACGGAAAGAGGGAATTGCAAATCAATCCGTGACCAAAGTGCGTCGGTAACAAGCACAGTGAGCGCTCAAAGACCCTCGTCCCCAGGCTCTGCCGCAGAGCCATCCACCGTGCGCGTAGCGACCGGTGGGTGTGCACCACGCCCTTTGGTTGGCCAGTCGTGCCCGATGTGAACAGGATCAAGGCATCCTGTTCGAGGGACAACTGACTCGGTACCGCTACCCCGCTCGGGGCAGCTGGTGTATCCGCACCCGCCTCGGGCATCTTGAGAATCTGCGTGCCCCGAACGGAGAGCGAGGCCGCGGTATCGCCATGTGGAGCGTCGATCCAAAGCGAGAATCGCGGGCTTGCCGCCTGTGCCAACGTATCGATCTCGAAATGCGTGAGTCGTGGATCGATGGGGATGGCACATCCCCCCAAATACCAGATCGCGAGCAAATCCACGAAAAACTCGAGCGTGTTTCCGTAATGCAGAAATACACGGTCGCCGGTACAGAAGCCGTGCTCAGCCAGAAAACAGACGCGATACGAGAACTCTGAGCGGATCTGATCGTGATTCCAGCGGCGCCCGCCGATGGGATCGATCAGTCTGCCAACTTGGGCGTTCAGAAACATAGGGCGCTAAACGGGAGAGGGTTCACTGTTCAAAAAGAAACGGCGTGATTGATTCTCGCGCAGGAGCTGCGTGCATTGACCAACATCGACGAGCGCATCGCCTTGCTGGTTTACGAGTCCGTTTTGCAGTTTGAGATTCACCAACGCTGCGTGCATCGCGTCTTGAGCAGCGAACAGACACGGCGTGCTATAGATGACGAGTGACACGCCGAGAGCCTCGAGTTGTGTCAAATCAGCGGCGGGCGATTTGCCACCGGCGATTTGATTGAAAGTGAATGGCACCTGAATCTGGCCAGCAAGCCGCCGGATGACGTTCAGATCTTCTACACCATCCACCAGCACCGCGTCGGCACCAACCTCCGCATAGGCATGGACACGGCGTCCAATTTCATCTGCCTCAGTCGCGTCCGTGCGGGCGATAACCAAGAGATCCTGTCTCGCGCCGAGAACCTTGTGGAGCTTCTTCACGAAGACATCCAAATCGAGGAGCTGCTTACCGCTGAAGTGACCGCATCGACGGGGACGACGTTGATCCTCGAGCACGACGCCCGAGGCACCGACGGCCTCGAGAAGCGCGACTACGTGCGCTGCCACATCCGGATCGCCGTACCCATCGTCAATGTCCACCAGCAGGTGGTGTTCTGGCAGAACCGTACGCACCCGCTGGACGAACTGCACCAAATCGGACCAGGCGATGTACCCGAGATCTGGAAGCCCGTAGTGACTGGCGGAGAAACCGAAGCCGCTTACGAACAACGCCGGGAAATGTCGCGCGGCGATCGTCGCGGAAAAAACGTCGTAGATACCGATGAACGGTGTGATCGGGCTGGCCGCGACATGCTGCCGCAAGCGGGTACCGTGGGACGGCGACATGTAGCCGAACCCCTCCTTTCGATGGTCCTCGTCGTGCTGTCTGGCAGGGCGGGCGCCGTCCCGGCCTTTCATTCACTCCGGACTGGCAAGTGCCATACCGATCACTAAGTTTCGATTCCTCATGCACGTACGGGGATTCGTGAAACCGATCGAGAGCCGACTTTTGGGGCGAGGTGTTGCGCTCGCACATCACAAGCGCTCACGGTCGGGATGAAGGACCCCTCCAGCCAGCAATCAATAGTGACCGACTCTGAAGACCTACCGCTCATCAGCCGCGCCCGGGCGGCTTCGGACCGGACCGCCATCGTGGCCCCGGAGGGCACGTTTGCGTACCGGCAACTCTTGGAGGCATCGCACCGCGTCGCAGGGTCGCTGCTCGCTGGGCGGCGGGATCTCGAGGAAACGCGCGTGGCCTATTTGGTTCCCTCTGGTTGGCATCACGTGGCGGTGCAATGGGGTATCTGGCGCGCGGGTGGGATCGGCGTGCCCCTGGCCGTGTCCCATCCACCGCCGGAGCTCGAATACGTCATTCAGGATGCTGGCGCCGCAATCGTGGTTGCCCACCCTACCCTGACGGAGCGAGTGGAACCGCTGACCTCACGGACGGACGCACGCTTTGCGACGACACCCGAGCTCATCGACGGCGATCTCGTCGGACTCCCCGCCGTAGATTCCGCACGTCGCGCCCTCATGGTGTACACGAGCGGCACAACCGGTCGTGCCAAGGGCGTCGTCACGACGCACGACAACATCGCGGCCCAGGTAACCGCGCTCCTGGAAGCCTGGGGGTGGGAGCCGAGCGACCGCATTCTGCTCGCACTACCGCTGCATCACGTGCACGGCATCATCAACGTGCTGACGTGCGCACTGTGGGTCGGCGCAACGTGCGAGATGATACCAAGGTTCGACGCGAACGCCGTGCTCGATCGCTTGGCCAGCGGCGAGCTCTCGCTCTTTATGGGCGTGCCGACCGTGTACAAACGGCTGATCGCCGCATGGGAACAGTCCCCGCCAGAACGACAGCGCGCTATTACCGATGGCTGCCGAAGCATGCGGCTCATGGTCTCCGGGTCCGCAGCCTTGCCGGTGAGCACGCTTCAACGGTGGCGGGAGATTAGCACCCACGTCCTGCTCGAGCGTTACGGAATGACCGAGATCGGGATGGCCCTCTCCAACCCGTTGGCGGGCGAGCGGGTGCCAGGGACCGTGGGTACTCCCCTTCCCTCCGTCGAGGTGCGACTGGTTGACGATCACGGGAGTCCGATCGGCCCGGAGCGAATTGCTGGTGAGATCGAGGTGCGTGGTCCCACGGTGTTCCGTGAGTACTGGCGGCGACCTGAGGCGACGGCCGCAGCGTTTCACGACGGTTGGTTTCGCACAGGTGATCTCGCGGTGGTGGAAGACGGACGTTACCGCATCTTGGGACGCGCAAGTGTCGACATCATCAAGACCGGAGGCTTCAAGGTGTCGGCGCTCGAGATCGAAGAGGTGCTGAGGACACATCCTGCAATCGCCGAATGCGCCGTGGTGAGTGTACCCGATCCGGAGTGGGGTGAGCAGATCTGTGTTGCGGTCGAGGAGGTCGCCAACGCCGACCTCACGATCGAATCACTACAGCAGTGGGCGAAGGAGCGTCTTGCCCCCTACAAAGTGCCGCGCCAGCTGCAGTGCGTGCAGACACTGCCCCGAAACGCGCTGGGGAAAGTGATGAAGCCTGAGGTCGCAAAACTGTTCCAGGAGTGAGCAGTGACTTGCTTCGACGGCTAGAGGACTCCGTAGCAGGCGTCAGTGAGCGGTAGCCTCTCTGGGGATTCAACTATACAGCGCGAACTTTAGCCTGCGAAGAGTCCTCTGACCGTCGAAAACGCGTCCTTCCAAACTTCCGTCTTTATGTCTTTCCCTCTAGCCTCCCAGCCGCGCTGCCATCCGGTCGAGCGCGCTGAGTGGTGGTACTCCAATCGGCCGTAGCTCCTGGATGCGCTGTGCCAGCGCGAGCACCGCTTCCTCGCCGGACGGTTTGCCGACGATCTGCAGCCCCACAGGGAGGCCCGCGTCGTCGACACCACAGGGGACCGCGGCAACCGGCAGTCCCGTGAGGCTGAGAGTGAACGTTGGCGCGATCCAATCCACATAGGTCTTCATCGGCTTTCCCGCAATGGTCTCGGGGTAGTTTTGCTCGACGGGGAAAGGCTGGATCGCCATACACGGCGTGAGGACGTGATCGTATGTGATGAACAGCTCCCGAAATCGCTGCCATAACAAGCTCCGCGCGTGCTCGGCCGCGGCAATGTCGCGGGATGTGAGCTGGAGCCCTGTCTCGACGTTCGCGCCGACGTTCGGACCGAACTCCTCGCGCCGATCCAAATGCGGAAAGAGTTGCGCGACAAACCAGAGACCGCGGAGCGCGAGGAAGGCCTCCCGAGCAAACGCCAGGTCCAGTTCGATCGCTTCGACGTCCATTCCCGACGTAGTCAACGCCTCCACGGCGTCGTGGCACACCCGCTCGATCTTTGGGTCGATTCCGATCCCCGCGATGTCCGCCGTGTACGCCACCCGCAGCGACGCCGCAGGCCCCCGTGCCACGGCTTCCACGAAGTCGCGACCGCTCACCGCCTGGTGAATCGGTGAGAACTCACTCGGCCCTGCTATGGCCTGGAGCATCAGAGCAACATCCTCGGCTGTACGCGCCATGGGCCCCGTGGCCTGAAGGTGATCCCACAGATACTCGTTTGGATATGTGGGAACGAGCCCTGGCGATGGACGCAATCCCACCACACCGCAGCACGAAGCCGGAACCCTCAGCGATCCGCCGAGATCGGTTCCCTCCGCGAGCGCGATCATTCCGGTAGCGAGCGCGGCCGCTCCGCCACCCGTCGATCCGCCCGCGGAGCGCCTTGGGTCCCACGGATTGCGAGTGGCTCCAAATACGTCGTTGAAGGTGTTCCCCCCAGCCGCGAACTCGGGACAGTTCGTTTTTCCAACGATCACCGCACCCGCCCGCCGCAGCCGGCGCACCACTACCGCATCCTCTTCAGGCACGTAATCCGCGAACATCGGAGATCCGAAGGTGGTCCGTAGGTGTGCGACCGGTGTAACATCTTTGATCCCCACAGGCAGACCACACAGGGGGCCCGGATCTTCTCCCCGCGCCAGGCGACGCTCGAGCTGGCGTGCGTCCTCAACTGCGCTCTCGGACAGCGTGACGACAGCGTTGACAATCCCGTTGTAGCGATCGATTCGGGCAAGCGCCGCATCGACGACTTCGACGGGTGAGAGTTCCCGAGCGTCGATCCGCCGTCTCAGCTCCGCCGCACTCCAATGAGCGATGTCCATCACGCCAGTGCCGTGTTCCTCGACGACATGGAGGTCACACCTTGCTGGTGTCCCACTTCCCCTGAAACGCAACGACCCGGGCGAACGCGGCTTCCCCACCTTTGAACTTCCAAGGGAAGCAGCCGATGATCAGACGCTTGTTCTGCAGCTCTGGGGCGGCAATGTCGCCGCCGAGGTTTTCAATGTGCATGCAGTTGTGCGGAAAGAGCTGGTTGTGGGTGAGCTGGTAGTCCTCGTCTGGAAACAGCCTCGCAACTTCTTCGACGCCGAATTTTTCCTCAGCCGCCTTACGGACATGGTCGCAGTGACCGTGCATGCCTTTACCGAGAAAACGCCCAATGGGGAGATCCATCGGGTGATCGGTTGAAACGCAGTCCACCCCCCAAATGTGGATCTCTTTCTCGAGTAGCCACGGGACCATGTCGGGATGCGCACCCGGATGATAGTGCAGGTAGCGCTCCTCGTCGGGGTCCTCACCAAATTGTCCGTGCCGATGCCACCCGGTGTGCAGGAGCAAGAGGTCGTTCTTCTTCACCTCAACCCGCTCCTCGATCATCTCGGGTGTGTACACATCGAGATCGCTGAGCACGTCCGAGAGATTGACCACCACACCCGGACCGCACAACCATGCCATGGGGATTTCGTCGATGGTCATCCCACCCGTGACAAAATGCCGTGGCGCGTCGAGATGTGTTCCCATGTGATTGGACGTCTGGATGTACTGGGCGTTCACGCCATGCTCGGCCTTGCGTTTGATATACTTCACCTCGAACGGCGGATAGTACGGCCAGAACGAGACATCTTGATTCAGTGGTTGTGAGAGATCAAAGACCTTCATGAAACCTCCTGAGCGGTACGCTCTCGTCCCAAGACCGGCACGGGGCCCGGGCGGTGCATGAGCAGCAAGTAAAGCACGAAGGAGACGATGGCTGCGGAGAACCAGGCGCCATTGAACAGGAAACGCAAGGATGGATGAAGGGTTCCAGCAATTGCTGTGAGAATTCCCCCGGTCATTGCGACCATCGCAGCCCAGTTCACGCCGCGTGTGTACGCGTATGCTCCCGTCGTCAGATAGAGATCACGCAACGCTAACCTCGCACGGCGGATCACGACATAGTCGCAGACGATGACCCCTCCAACCGCACCCAAGAGTCCCGAGTAGCTGATGAGCCAGGTCTGATACATATCCAACAGCTTCCACGGCAAGATGACGATCCCGATGAGGCCGGCGATGAGGCCACCGAAGCGAAACGTGATCTTGCGCGGGCTCAGGTTCGAGAAGCTATTGGCCGGCGCGACGACATTCGCCGCGATATTAGTGCTCAAGGTCGCCACGATGATCACGAACATCGCCGTGACGCTGAGCAAAAGTCTCCCTTGTCCGGCCGTGAGGCGCTCGACCAATTCAACCGGGTTCCATATTGCTTCACCATAAAGGATGACGGTCGCGGAGGTCACCGCAACCCCGATGAACGCAAAGAGCGGCATGGTTGTGAGAAGGCCCACCGCCTGCCCGAGCATCTGATCTCTTTGCGTCTTGGCGTACCGGGTGAAGTCCGGGATGTTGAGCGACAACGTTGCCCAGTATCCCACCATGGCGGTGACCCAGGGGATGAGCAATACCAGAACGAACTGAGACGCGCTGTGATCCTGTTGCGCCAAGATAAGCGCATCGGACTCACGCAGGATGGTGCCAATGCCACCCACGCGCGTTGCCGCCCAAAGGACGAGCGCAATGCCACCAGCTATCAGAAACGGCGCGGCGGCGGTCTCGAGCCACTTGATGGACTCTGTCCCAGCCCAGACGAAATACAGGTTTATCGCCCAGAAGATCAAGAAACTCACATAGTGAGACAGACCGAAACCCATGAAAGTCCAGTCACCACCCATATGGGCCCAGCCTGTCCACAGCGCCCCGAGAAGGACGTTGATGGCGAGACCACCGATCCACGTCTGAATCCCGAACCAGCCACACGCCACCACCGAACGCAACAGTGCCGGCACATGCGCGCCCGTTGTGCCGAACGCGGCGCGCGCGTACACCGGGAACGGAATTCCGTACCGAGTGCCCGCGTGTGCATTGATCATGAGTGGAACTAACACGATCGCATTACCGACGAGGATGGTAAGCAGCGCCTGCCACCAGTTCATACCCGCCTGAATCATGCTGGAGGCCAGCATGTAGGTCGGGATGCAGACGCTCATCCCAACCCACAGGGCCGCAATGTGCCACATGTTCCAGGTGCGGCTCCGAAGCGGGGTGGGGGCGATATCGTCGTTGACCAGTGGACCGGCGGGAATCTCTTCCGAGATCTCCACCACACCAGTGATGATATTGCTCATGCGTTGCCGCTGGCTCGAGCACACGCGGCGGTGAGCGCTCGCCGTGTCAGCACGTTGGCTAGATGACGACGATACGCCGTCGAGGCATGAATGTCAGCCGGCGGATCAATATCACGCTCGGCTGCGGTGGCGGCCGCTTGTGCTATGACATCACTCGTGACGTGTTGCCCGTGAAGAGTGCGTGCGGCCTGCTCAGCGGACACGGGACCGTCGCCCACGCTCAAGAGCACGATCCGCGCACCGCTGCAACGCCCATCGCCATCGAGCGTCACGTGAACGGCAACACCCACGAGCGCATAATCTCCGTGGCGCCGGGAAAGCTCGCAAAAAGCAGATCCGCTCCTCGGGGCGGCGGGTGGTATGGCAATCTCAACCAGCAGTTCGTTGGGCTCGAGCGCAGTCGCGAACAAGCCGGTGACGAACTCGCCGGCCGGGACCCAGCGTTCGCCCTGAACACTGCGTAGCCGGAAGCGCGCATCGAGGGCAATCATGACCGCTGGGAGCTCCGCTGCCGGATCGGCGTGCGCCAGGCTTCCACCGATCGTTCCTCGATTTCGGATTTGGGTGTGGGCGATGAACGGCATCGTCTCGCGGAGCAGCGGTGCGACGTTCCTTACGGCGCTATCCCGTTCGACCGTCCGTTGACGGGTCATGGCACCGATCTCGAGTCCTCCCGCCGAGGACGAAACGTAGAACAACTCCTGGACGCCGTTGAGATCGACGAGCACGGCGGGTTGGGCTAACCGAAAGTTCATCGACGGTACTAGGCTCTGACCCCCAGCCAGAGGCTTTGCGTCGAAGCCGTGGTCATCCAGCAATGCAAGCGCCTCGTCGAGCGAGGCCGGCCGATGATACTCGAAGGGCGCTGGCTTCACGATTGCAGACGACCTCGCAGCTCCTCGTTCAACGCTTCCAGGCCCTTTTTCGTCATCATCTTGCTCACCGAATCGAGCAACCGCTGACCGACCGCCGCCACTTTCCCCCCACTCTGCAAATCCGCCTTGTACTTCATCACGGTGCTCGCACCATCCGGGTCCTCGAGGGCTACCTGCGCCGTGCCGCGTGTGTAGCCGACGGGTCCCCGCCCATCGATCTCCATGGTATACCGCTCCGGTGGGACCTTGTCCTTGAGCGCCACCTTCACATTGAACTTGGCCGCGGTGATAGGCCCAAGGGCCACCTGCATGACCCCCTCGTATTGATCCTCCCCAGTTTGACGGAGATCCTTGGCCCCGGGGAGTGCCTTGGCCAACACCTCAGGATCCTGCAACAGGCCCCACACGGTTTCCCGCGGACCCGCAAACGTGTATTCACCTTCAACAATCATGACTACGCCTCAACTCTCCGTTCTTGGTACTCCTCACTCCTCACTCCTTACCGCAGTGAGGAGCTCGAACAATCGATTGGGACTGAGCGGTATCTCGCAGATCTCGATTCCATAGTCCTGCAACGCGTTTTCGACTGCCTGGGCGAAGAGTGCCCCCGTTGGGATCGCACCCGCCTCGCCGACCCCCTTCACGCCCAGCGGGTTGAGCGGTGATGGCGTCTCCTGGTGACCCATCTCGACTGCTGGCACATCGGTGGCGGTCGGCAATAGGTAATCCATGAAGGACGCGTTGAGGAGTTGACCGCCTTCGTCATACACGAGTTGCTCGTAGAATGCATTGCCAATGCCGTGCGCTACTCCACCTTGCACCTGTGCTTCAACGAGCAGCGGGTTGATCAAGCGGCCACAGTCATGCACCACCACGTAACGTACGATGTTCACCGCAGCCGTCTCCGGGTCCACTTCCACGATCATCGCGTGAACACCGTTGGCGGTGCTGCCACTTTCCGGGCCGAAGTAGGCCGTGGCCTCGAGCCCCGGCTCGCTACCGGGGCGCACCGCTCCCCGCAGGGGATTGGCACGAACCGCAAGCTCGCCAAGATCGATGCCCTTGGCCGGCGCGCCTTTAACGTGCACGCGCCCGTTGTGCAACTCGAGATCATCCGGCGATACCTCGAGCGCCGCGCTTGCCAGGTCGACAATCTTCTTGCGCACGAGCTTGGCAGCTTCATGGCACGCACTGCCGGCCACCACTGCACCGCGGCTGGCAAACGTCCCGGTGCCCCAGTGGAACTCCCGGGTGTCTCCAGTGATCACGTGCACCTTCTCCACGTCGACGCCCAGAACGTCCGCGACGATCTGCGCAAACGCCGTGAAGTGCCCCTGACCCTGTGTCCCCACCCCGGTAGCGACACGAACCTGCCCACTCGGCTCGACCGTGACCCGTGCCCCCTCGTACGGCCCAATGCCGGTTCCTTCGACATAGGAAACGATCCCCACGCCGATGTGCCGCCCTTGCGCACGCGCCCGGGGTTGCTCGCGTTCGAGGAACTCGTCATAGCCGATCAGGGCGGTGGCCTGCTCGAGGACCGGCTGGTAGTTGCCACTGTCGTATCGTAGGGGAGCGGAGTCCTGGAACAGGATCTCGTGGTCGTGCGGAAACTCGTCCGGTTTCAGGTAGTTGCGCTTGCGTACTTCGACCCGATCGAGCTGGAGCTCGCGGGCAGCAAAATCGAGCAGGCGCTCCATCACGAAGACGCCGTGTTGGCGGCCGGCCCCACGCACTGGGGTTACGATGGTTTTGTTGGTGAAGACTGCCGTGAATTCGCTGTAATAGTGCGGGACACGGTACGGACCGAGCAGCGTGCACTGGCTGTTGATGGGAACGGTAAGACCGTAGGGGTCGTACGCGCCAGTGTCGTGCAGGAAGGTATCGGACACGCCGAGGATGGTACCGTCCCGCCGCATCGCGATCTCGGCGTCGTGGATCTGTCCGCGCTCTTGGGTGGTTCCGAAAAAGCTCTCCTGACGGTCTTCAATCCATTTGAGCGGCCGCGCGAGCTGCATCGAGGCCCAGGGTAGCAGCATCTCCTCTGGGTAGAACATCATGATCTTCGGCCCAAAGCCACCACCCACGAACGGCGCGATGACACGGACCTGTGACTCGAGCAGGCCAAGCATCCGAGCGAGGCCGTTACGGATCGGGATCGGTGCTTGGGTGGTGTCCCACAGCGTCAGCTCTTCGGCCCGGGGGTCCCAGCTGGCGATGACGCCGCGGGTTTCGAGGGCGGCCGGGGCGCCGCGATCGTACCAGAATCGCCTGGCGATCAACAGATCCGCTTCCCGGCGCGCCGTCTGGTAGTCACCCTTTTGCTGTACGACATGCGCCGCGAGGTTGGACTCGAGGTGTTCGTGAATGCGCGGCGCGTCTGGTGCCAATGCCGTTTCGAGGTCGACGGCCGCGTCGAGTGGCTCGAGCTCCACTTCGATCTCGACGAGCGCGTCCTCCGCCAGGTACCGACTCTCCGCGACCACCATGGCGATGGGCTCGCCGACATGTCGGACCTTGTTTTTGGCGAGCGGAACTTGCGTCGCTTGATGAAAGACATGCCCCTTGATCGGCGGCGGTGGAACAAGGAGTGGCCCGGGTTGCCAGAACTCGCCGAGGTCGTGTGCGGCGTACACGGCCACGACGCCAGGCCTGACACGCGCGCGGGACACATCAACACCCTGGAGTCGGGCGTGGGCGTGATCGCTGCGTAAGAACGCGACGTGCAACATGCCTTCGAGATGCACGTCGTCGACGAAGAGCGCCCGACCCGTCAGCAGACGCGCATCTTCGTTGCGCCGCACGCGAGCACCAAAGTAGCTCCTAGCCACGCATCCGCCGCCCTGCGATCTTAGCGGCCTCCACGATGTTCTGGTAACCGGTGCAGCGGCACAGGTTACCGGAGATGGCTTCGCGGATATCGGACTCCGAGGGATCCGTATGCTCCTCGAGAAATGGCAGGAGCGTCATGAGAAAACCCGGGGTGCAGAAACCACACTGGAGCCCGTGAGCTTCCCGAAACGCGTCCTGCAGCGGGTGGAGTGCCTCGGGGCTCCCCAACCCCTCCACCGTCAGGATCTCTTGCTCATGTGCTTGGATGGCGAACAGTAGACAGGATCGCACGGCGTCGCCGTTCAGCAGGACGGTACAGGCACCGCAGACACCGTGCTCACACCCCACGTGCGTTCCCGACAGGCCCAGGTCATGGCGCAGGAAGTCGCTGAGCAACAAGCGCGGCTCGACCGGACTTTTATATAACACACCGTTTACAGTCACACTGATGGAAACCGTCGTATTCAATGCGTTGGCCTCCTATCGAACAACCGAGGTGGGGATCCGTAGATTTTGGCGAAGAGGACGAGAGGCGATAACGATAGTCTTACGCTTCGCGGCCATCAAGCCATGGCGGAGGGGATGACCGACCCCGAGTCGTCCGCGTCCGTGCCGGTTGTTTACGGGATCGATGACCGCCCGCCCCTCCGCGAGTCGGTTCCCCTCGCCGTCCAGCACCTCCTCGCCATGCTGCTGGGAAACATCACGCCACCACTGCTCATAGCCGGCGCGCTGGGATTGGCTGTCGCCGAGTCCGCGTTCCTGATCCAGACGGTCTTCTTCATGGCGGGGCTCGCGACGATCGTCCAGGCGTATCCCATTGGTCCAATCGGGGGCCGAATCCCGGTGATCATGGGGACGAGCATTGCGTTCGTGAGCGGCATCATCGCCATCGGCCAGCAGTTCGGTCTTGCCGCGGTCTTCGGTGCGTGCCTCGTCGCCGCGGTCGTGGAGGTCGTCCTGGGGCTCTCCATTGCGCGCTTCCGCCGCTTCTTCCCACCCCTGGTGAACGGCACCGTCGTCATGCTGATCGGTCTCACACTGATCCCTGTGGGAGTCGACTATGCCGCCGGCGGTGTGGGCGCGGCGGACTACGGATCGCCGACCAATCTGAGCATTGCCGCTGTAGTGTTTTTGGTCACGCTCCTGCTGAACCGTTTGACCGTGGGCTTCGTCAGCTACGCCAGCATGCTCATTGGAGTGGTGGCAGGCTACGCGGTCGCCGTGCTAGTTGGCCAGGTGGACTTCGCGAGTTTAGGACCTGCCGGGTGGTTTTCCATTCCTCGACCACTCACCTACGGCATCGAGTTTCACTGGAATGCTATCCTGCTGATGGCATTCATCTACGTCGTCAGCACGATGGAGACGCTGGGAGATATCTCCGGCATCATCGCAGCCACGGGGCGAAACCCCGAGACGCGTGAACTGCGGGGTGGACTTGTGGCCGACGGGGTAATGAGCGCGCTCGCAGCCGTCTTCAATGCCTTCCCCAACACCTCCTACTCTCAGAATGTCGGGCTAGTCAACTTCACGGGGGTCGTCAGCCGCCATGTGACGGCTATCGCAGGCGTGCTGTTGCTAATGCTCGGTATCGTTCCAAAGGTGGGGGCGTTGCTCGCCACCATCCCTGCGGCCGTGATTGGAGGCGGGGGTCTGATCATGTTCTCAATGATCTTCGCCAGCGGTGCCGCGATCATTCACCGCGGCACCAAGCTCTCGCAGCGGAACATGGTGATTCTCGCGGTGTCGTTGGGCCTCGGCTTGGGTGTCGAACTCAGGCCGGATGCACTACGGCACCTACCCGACGCCATCCGCACCCTCTTTGGCTCGGGGCTCGTGACGGGTGGGCTCACGGCGCTGATCCTCAACGCGACCCTGAAAGACAGGCCACCGCGCCACCTTACGTCCCGAGTGTGAGGAGTGAGGAGGCCGCCCAACGCCCAGTCCACGCACTCCTTACCCCTTACGGCTCACCCTTTACCATCGCTCAGCACTTCTCGGACATGCCCCAGCGCCCACACGAGATCTTCTTTTTCGATCACTAGGGGCGGTGCGAGGCGGATGACCTGCTCGTGGGTCTCTTTGGCAAGGATGCCACGCTCCTTGAGGGCCTGACAGTACGGGTAAGCGGTCCCGTGCTCCGGTGCGATCTCGATGCCGATCATGAGACCCATCCCTCGTACCTCGGCGACGAACGGCGAGTCGATCTTCCGCAGTTCCCCTAGGAACCAGCCCCCCAACTCCTGCGCGCGTTCCGGCAACCGTTCGTCGACGATCACGTTCACCGCCGCCAGCGCTACGGCGGCCCCTAGGGGATTGCCTCCGTAGGTCGAGCCATGATCGCCCGGCCCGAACACGTCCATCACCTCAGCATCGGATAGCATCGCCGACACGGGATAGAGACCGCCACTCAACGCCTTGCCAACCGTGACGACATCCGGCCGAACGTCTTCCCAGTCACAGCAGAACAACTTTCCCGTGCGACCAAACCCGGTTTGGATCTCATCGGCGACCAGCAGCACGTTGTGCTGTTTGCAGATCTTCGCCGCGGCGGCGAGGTAGCCCTC
The DNA here is from genome assembly GCA_041577295.1 of Gemmatimonadales bacterium. GTDB lineage: Bacteria > Gemmatimonadota > Gemmatimonadetes > Gemmatimonadales > GWC2-71-9 > JBDHDH01. The sequence continues at coordinate 60,177 of JBFGJG010000004.1, read as the reverse complement.
GGGTGGGATGATCACGCCACCTTCACCCTGAATGGGCTCCACCAGAAACGCCGCAGTATTCGGTGTGATCGCTGCACGGAGAGCTTCCGCATCGCCGTACGGGATGATCTTGAACCCCGGTGTTGGCGGGCCGTAATCCGCATTGTGCTCGGCGTCGGTCGAGAAGGAGATGACGGTTGTCGTGCGTCCGTGAAAATTGTTCTCGCAGACGATGATCTCGGCCTTGTCGCGCGGTACGCCCTTCACGCGATACGCCCACCGACGCACCGCCTTGATCGCCGTCTCCACGGCCTCGGCCCCCGTATTCATCGGCAACGTCTTCTCGTATCCCGTCACCTCGCACAGTCGCTTCAGGAAGGGTCCCATCTGATCGTTGTTAAACGCGCGTGACGTGAGCGTCAGTCGATCGAGCTGCTCATTGGCGGCGCGAACGATCGCGGGGTGCCGATGCCCCTGGTTGACCGCCGAGTAGGCAGCCAAACAATCGAGGTATTTATTGCCTTCGACGTCCCACACCCAGGCGCCCTCGCCCTGTGCCAGCACCACCGGCAGCGGCTTGTAGTTCCGCGCGCCGTAGCGGTCGACTTCGTGCATATAGCTCTTCGCGCTTCGCGTGCCCACCGAACTCGTCATGGAATCCTCAGCTGCCAAAGGTTATAGGACGTTCTTGCTCGAGAGCCGCGCGGGCTTCCTCTAGTGCTTTCGCCACCTCTCCCGGCGCGGTAGATCCGCTCGTCCGCTTCGCCTCGATGCTGCCCCTTGTAGTTAGCAGCGAGCGCACCGTGTGGTCCACCCCAATTTGCGCCAACTCCTCGTCCGTGGTCTCAGTGAGCCCGCGGCCGTCCCGTTCCAACTTTTGAACGAGGGTCCCAACCCTGCGGTGCGCCTGCCGAAACGGAACGCCGCGCCGGACCAACTCTTCGGCCAGGTCTACAGCCGTCGCGAAATCGGGCACCGTCTCGCGCGGCGCGCGAAACTCGGTGTGGGCCACTACACCAGCCAGGGCCAGGGCCGATTCCCGTGTCGTGTCGACCGCATTGAACAGCGGCTCCTTATCCTCTTGCAGATCGCGATTGTACGCGAGCGGGAGTCCCTTCATGACGGCCAGGAGCCCCACCAGATCCCCCATCACGCGTGCCGCCCGTCCGCGTACCAACTCGGCAATGTCCGGGTTGCGCTTCTGTGGAAGCGCCGACGACCCAGTAGTCCAGGCATCCGCCGTCCGCGCTTGGGCGAACTCCTGCGACGACCAGATCACCAGGTCTTCCGCCAGCCGGGACAGGTGGACCATGGCCAACGCGCACGCCGAGACCAACTCCACGGCCCAGTCCCGATCGGAGACCGCGTCAATCGAGTTGCCGGCGACAGTGGCGAAGCCGAGCCGCCGAGCCGTCTCGGCACGGTCGAGCGGGATGGAGGTACCAGCACAGGCGCACGCTCCCAGCGGAGACCGGTCCGCGCGTCGCGCGGCGTCGCGGAGCCGGCCAATGTCTCGCTCGAGCGCCTCGTAGTGAGCGTGCAGATGGTGCCCCAACAGAATGGGCTGCGCGCGCTGAAGGTGCGTGTACGCGTATACCTCGAGATCACGGTATTCGTGCGCCTTGGCAATGAGTGATCGCTGCACCTCGCGAAGCGCGAGTTCGACCTCCCGACCGGCGTCCTTGAGCCACAGCAATACCGCGGTCACCACCTGGTCGTTGCGGCTACGCCCGGCGTGCACCTTGTACCCCACTTCACCGCAGATGCTCACGAGACGGCTCTCTAGTACGCTGTGAACATCTTCGGGTAGTGGCGTGGAATCTCTCGGCGGAAACTCGCCCTGATCGACCTCGGATTCGATCCGTGTGAAGCCGCCGACGACCGTATCGTACTCCTCCGGTGAGAGCACCCCGGCGTCCCGCAGCGCGGCAGCATGGGCTTTGCTTCCGGCAATGTCGTAGCGCGCTAAGCGCCGATCGACGGGCAGTGACGACGTAAATCGGCGAAGCCGTTCATCCGGATCCTGCGCGAACCGGCCGCCCCAGAGATCGGTCACACAAGAACCTCTTCCACACCGGGCTGTGGGGCTTTCACTTGCTGCGCGCGACGCTTTCCACTTGCAATCCGCGCCGCGAGGCCAAAGACCTCGATGAAGCCCCGCGCCGATTGGTGATTGAATGTGTCGCCATCGCCATAAGTGGCAAGCGATGGGTCGTACAGCGCGTGTGGCGAGCGGCGACCGACTGCGGTGGCGCGCCCGCGGTGCAGTTTGAGCTGGACCTCGCCCGAGAGGACGTGGGTCGCCGAATCCACAAAGGCTCCGATGGCCTCTCGCACTGGGGTGAACCACAGACCATCGTAGATGACGCGAGCCAGTTCCTGTCCCATGTTCGCTAACACGCGCCGCGTTTCTCGGTCGAGCGTGAGTTGTTCCAAGGCCTGGCGGGCGGCGTGCAGTGCCACCGCAGCCGGTGCTTCATACACTTCGCGTGATTTGATACCGACCAATCGATCCTCCACCATATCGATGCGGCCAACGCCGTGCGCCGCCGCCAACTCGCCCAGTCGAGCGACCAGCTCAACCGGGGCAAGTACTTCCCCGTCCAGCCGCACTGGTACACCGTGCTCAAACTCGATTGTCACCACCGCGGGTTTCGCGGGAGCCTGGTCAGGGTCCACCGTGAGCTGCCAACAATCCGCCGGTGGCTCCGCCCACGGGTCCTCGAGCGGGCCGGCCTCGATCGACATTCCCCAGAGGTTCTCGTCGATGGAGTAGGGTGATTTCTGCGTTGCGCTCACGGGAATGTGATGGGCGCGGGCCCACGCGATCTCTTCTTCCCGGCTATGGAGCTCCCACGTGCGCAGGGGAGCGACGCACGTCAGATCGGGGGCCAGTGCCGCAATGCTGACTTCGAACCGCACTTGGTCGTTACCCTTGCCCGTGCAACCATGGACGATGGCGTCGGCCTTGACCTCTCGTGCGATCTCCACGAGGCGCTTCGCAATGAGCGGACGGCCCAAAGCCGTCGCCATGGGATACACCCCTTGATAGAGTGCCCCAGCCTTCAACGCCGGCCAAATGTACTGCTCCACGAATTCCTGTTGCAGATCCTCCAGGTAGGCGGCCGAAGCTCCGCACGCCAGCGCTTTCGCCTGCACACCAACCAGTTCGCGCCTCTGTCCCAAATTGGCGGTCACCGTCACAACGTCGGCTCCGTGGGTGATTTGGAGCCATTTGAGAATGACAGAGGTGTCGAGGCCCCCGGAATAGGCGAGGACGTACTTGGCCATGTCGGTCAGCTCGTTCTAAAGGGTTAGGAAATCTCGTCGGTGGTTACGCGACGCCGAGCAGCTTGTTCAGGCGGCGCCTGAGACGGCGGGTCTGGTTGGAGCGTTTGGGATACGCGATGACGGTGTCATCGCCGGCAATCGTGGCCATGAGCTCGGGGATGGCCTGCGAGTCGAGAAACCAGGCAACGCCCTGCGCCCGGCCGGGGATGGTGCGAATCGCCACGACCATCTCGTTGGCCTCCACGGCGGTCACCTCGAGCGCCGCCAGCTCTTTAAACCGCTCCGGAGCGAGCGGCGATCCGTTGCCGTTAGGGGCTCGGTCCGCACCGGCCAGATAGCGATAGCCCTGGGGCGTGGGCACCCGGGTCACCTCGAGCTCTCGCAGATCCCGGGAGAGCGTGGGCTGGGTCACCGAGACGCCGCGGGCCTCCAACGCTTCGGCAAGCTCGTCCTGACTGCCCACCAACTGCCGTTGGAGAATGCCGAGAATCAACTTGTGCCGCTGCGCCTTGCTCACCATACGAATGCCAGCCAAGCTCTCTTTCTAGGGACATATTTATACAGCGGTGTGCATTAATATGCAAGAGCGCGCCGCTCTGGGAAGAGAGCGGCGAGGAGTGAGGAGTCTTTCTCCCTACCGAATGCCCCAGAAACTTCTCCTGTGACTCCCATCACAACCTTGGGCCGCCCGTCGCCGATCTTCGGAGCCATGATCGAGCTGCTGCGCGAGATCGTCTCGCTGGCACTGCTGCTGGTGCCCGCGGCGTATGCCTGGCGAGAGAGCGTGGGAATCGTGGGACGCGTCGATGACCCCGCGTTCGCGGAATTGCGCGCAGCGTTCCATCACCGGCTTGGGGTGATCGCCGGCGTGTGCGTGATGCTCGCTGTGGTGGTGAGCGCCACCCTATTATCGCTCAAAGTTGCGATCACGTTCACGGTGATTCTGGCGGCGCTGTATCGGATTCGGCGCGTCGTCTTCAACGAGCGCTGGACATTCTTCCAATACTTGCGTTTTACGTTGGGTTTTTGGTTTGCCGCGCTCGGTGTTTGGGTGCTTCTGGCGATCGTGCCGGGCGTGATGACGGTGGCGGGACAAGCGGCCCTCCCCGCCGGGGTCGCCCTCGGTCTGGCCATGTTGATCTGGATACACACCAGCCCGCTCGTCTTCGCCAAGCTGGTGGGGGCCCGACCGGCCCAGCAGGGTGACCTGACGGAACGGCTTGACGAGCTGTCGGCACGGGCTCGATGCCGTGCACCCGCCGTGCTCACGTGCGCGGCCCCAGGCGGATTCTGGGTCAACGCCTTTGCCCTGCCCTCACATTACCAGCCAGCCGTTTTGTTGACCCGCGATCTAATGGAATCACTTACCGGTGACGAGACGGCTGCGATCTTCGCCCACGAGCTCGCACATCTCGAGCATTACACGCGTCGCCGCCTCATAGTGCGAGACCTCGCATTGCTCCTGTTGATTGGCGGGGCCATCGCGTTGCTATTCTGGCTAGGTCCTCAAACGGAAATTGGACGCCTGATCGGCCTGGCGTGGCCCGTGCTCTGCCTGCTGGCACTGCTGATTCTCGCGTCAAAGAATCAGACCCATGAACACGCGAGTGACCTGCGAGCCCTGGAGCTGATCGGCGATCCGGATGCGCTCATTCGCGCGCTCACCAAGATCCATGAATTGATGCGCGTCCCCCGGCGTTGGGGGAAGCGCGCGGAGCACCAGCAAACACACCCGAGCCTCGCAAGACGGATCCGCGCCATCCGCGACGCGGCGACGAGCCGCGGCCAAAAGGTAGAGGGACCGGCCGTGACCGAGATCGCCGTTCGTTCGATCGCCGATCCGCACGAGGCCGTTGTGATGGCAGCGGATCGGCTGCATTGGCTCCGCGGAATCGCCGCCGAGGGGGAGCTCGATCCCGGCACCGTTTGGCGCACGGCACGCGACTGTCGATCGATCCGGTACAGCCAGCTGGCCGATCTCCGCCTGGAGGTCGGCCGTGGAGCACGGCGGTGGCTGGTCGCCACGGACCCCAAGGGGTACTCACTCACACTGCCGCTGCCGGCAGATGCCGTCGCCGCCGTCAAGGCAAATCTCGAGCGGATCGAGCTCGAGGTGCAGGACACGTCGAGAACCGCCAGTGATCGGCGCCGCCTGGAGCTCTCCCTCGACCGCAAGAACCGTTTCTGGGGCGCGATCGCGCTGTTTACTGCCCTGCTGCCCCCGCAATCGCTCCCCTTGTTTGCCGCCGCCGGCTTGGTGCTGCTGCGCCCGGCCCGGGTGATCCTGTGGACGGCCGGCATCGTGGGAACGGGACCCGCGTTACTTGGGTTACGAACTTCTCATGTGTTGTGGTTCGATGGCCAGATCAAGCTCCTGCTCATCGGGCTCAAGGTCGCCGTGGCGCTCGCACTGGTCGGTGCAGCACTCGAGCGCAAGCGCAAACACCTCACCGATCCACCATGGGCGTGGAAGGCTACACTCGCGGCGTTGGCCGCCCTCGCTGTGCTCTATGGATTGCGTGGCGTCGGGTTGATACGCTCACCACTCCCCATAATGGAGCTCCATCTCTGGGCCCGTTATGAGGTGGGGTTGGCGCTGGTGCTCCTCGGAACGGCAACCGTGCTTTTCGTGTCGCGCCGCACCCCCTCTCACCTCCCCGCAGCGGTCGCGTTGGGGGGAGCCGCGCTGCTCCTCGTGACCGGTACGCTCTGGTTTCGCGACCACTTTGGCGACGACCCGCTGGTACGGCGGCAGGCGATGCTCCCGGTCGAGCAAGTGCACCTTCGCCCATGGCGTAGCGTTGAGGTTCCCATGCGCGTTGGCGACGTGCGTCTCTCCCCCACCGGGAGACGCATCGCCATGCGGGTCACCTACGACGAGTACCCGGGCCAGTTTGCGACGGCGCCGAACGAGTTCGCCATCGAAACGGAGCACGGGACGCTGGTCCGCACCGAGGCGTGGGATGTGCGGTTTCTGACGGACGACATCCTCGCAGTCCTGGCCGAGCGTGACGGTGCGCTCGTCCTCGAGCGCCTGCGCGTATGGCCCGAGTCGTCGTTGGTCGACCGGGAGCCGCTGCCCCGGCTCAAGCTCCCGACGCTGCGCGTGAACGTGGGGCGCCGAAGCTGGGAGGTCGTGAGCACCGATTTCGGCACCTCGCAGAGCGTGCGGCTCACCGGGGTCTTTGGAACCAACGGCTTCACCGAGCACCGCTGGGCATTTGAAGAACCGCGGGATCTCTTTCTGGACGCTCTGATCGCGAACGCCGGTCCCGAGGCGCTGGTGGTTGCGAGCCGGTTTACGTTCTCGCTGTTCGATAGAATCCCGTTGTTCTTGCCCCCCCTGGCGGGTTATTCAACCCTCTCGCAGATCGCCGTACTCGAAGGCTCCGCTTCCGTCGCCCTCGCGTTGACGACGCTGGATATCTGGTGTCTCGACCCAATCGCTGGACAAGAGCACTTCATCTGTGTCGGAAACGATCGCGAAGCCACGACGTGGATCTGGGCGATTCACGCGGCGCAGCGGACCTTGAAGCTCCGGGCTGTGCTCGCGGACTATTACTTCGCCGGGAAGCTCACAGGGGATGACGAGCTACTGCTCCAGGGTGTGAAGGCCCCGTTGTCAGTCCACCTCGGAGAGGGACGGGCTGTCACGTTCCGTGCTCCGGAGGAATCGATTGCGCAGCCGTTCGTGGCTCAGCCGACGACGGCGTTCGCGCGGCCCCGCAGCGTGTCACTCACCGGTCACAACTGGGAGACGCCGGTGCTTGCCGCGGCCAAGCAACGCGAGGTCGTTGCACTGGCCGTGGCGCGAGGAGCAGGCTCGGTCGTTACCGTCTATCACACAAAACGCGATCATGTTGTCACGCAGACTGGGGATGCCGTCGTGCCCGCGTTCGATTCCAGCCAAACGTCGCACTTCCCACGAGTAGCACGGCGACGATGACGCCCGGCCCCGGCTGAATCGACCACGCTTCCGCAGTTAACCCAACCGTAAACAGCGCCGTCAGGGTCGCTAGGATGGGGCTCAGCAGCTCGGTCGCCCCTAATCGGGGCGCCCTGTGCTCGCTGGGGTGCGAAACGGTGGCGACGGCCTCGACGACGGCTGCGGTGAACCCCGGTCGTGGCTGCCCCCTCGCCTGCAACGTCTCATGCACCATTGCCAGCTGCGTGAGACGTTCTTGACACCGCGGACAGCCGGCGAGGTGTTGTAACCGTTCGACGACGTCATCCCATTCGAGCGCGATGCCGATCGAGAGCACGGTATCGGTTTCTGGGCAACGATTCATTTGACCCACGCCTCCATCGAGACTTGCAGCTTTTTGACCGCGTGGTGGAGTGATGCCTTGACAGTCCCCTCGGCGCACCCCAGGTGCTGTGCCGCTTCCTTGGTACTCCAACCCTCCAACAGTCGGAGAATGACGACATCGCGTTCGCGCTCCGGCAACCGCATGATTGCCTCGTGCACGGCCTGCCGCAGCTCCCCGCGCTCCAACATCGCCAAATCGTCGGGCGACGACGCGGCCATGTCGGGTTCTCGGGACCGCTCGGTGACGGGCCTGGCTTCCGCCCGGCGCCGTGCGCCGAGGCACACGTTCCGGCTCACCGCGTAGAGCCACCCCAGTACCGTCCCTGCGCCCGTGAACGTGTCACGTTTTTGATAGGCCCGAAGCCAGGTGTCCTGCACGAGATCGTGCGCCTCGTCCTGATCGGTGGCAAAAGGACGCACGAACGCCAATAAACGAGGAGTCAGCCCGTCCACGAGTTGGCGAAAGAGCTCTGGATCGCCATCATGAAACTGCGTGAGCTGTTGCCGGCTCAGCCTGATAAGTCGCTCACCCTTTCGCGCCGACTCCACACCGCCATCAGCGTAGGCCATCCCACGCCAAGGAGCAAGACCGTCGGCACGATCAGTACCATCCAACCGCTGAAGAATGCAGGTCCCGCCGATTGTATCGCGACGAGCTCGTAGCTGTTCTCGCCTGCGAGGTAGGTGGACACCACGAGAAACAACCCGAGCGCCCAATACTGAGCCTGGGTGAGATCGCGGCGCCCGATGCGGGGCGCCCAGAACCCAGCCAGCAAACCGAGCCACGCAAACAACACCGGTTGCGCGACCCCGGCGAGGCGCCGGACGTAGTGCCAGACAAGCACGTTGGCGGGTCGCCACGTCTCGACCGACACGTGCTCGGAATCGGACTCTGCACGCGCAACCGCCGCGGCTGCCGTACTGCGCAATTCCGCCAAGCTCAGCGTGTTCGCGATCCGATTGTAGTCGCCGTCTGGGACGTTTGGATCGATCGATCGCGCGATGCTCGGACCCACCCACCCCACGAGCACCAGAAGGACAACGGCTAAGCTCGCCGTCACCGCGACAAACTCGGCGAACCGTCCAAGCCGGATCTTTCCATCGTCAAAGACACGCTGCGAAACCGCGATGCCCGCGGGATACGCCGCCAGTACCAGCGCCAGCCCGCCCAACACGGTGAAGCTCGTGAGCGCCTCCCACAGTCCCGCGCCCGTGAGCACAGCGACCAACACGAAGAAGCTCGAGAGCAAAAACGTCCATAGCAGGAGTCGGGTGGCAAATCGCGCGATCACGGTCATGGACGTACCTCTGTCTGTTCCTACTGTAGATGCATGTCGCGGCGATTCGGTTTAGTACACGGCCAAGACCGCGACTCGCGCCCTGCCGAAACTGAGTTACTCTTTACGTTCAATAATCCAGCGCTCGTCACGATGGGAGATCTATGAAACTGCAGTTTTGGGGTGCGGCACGGACGGTGACGGGATCCATGCATCTCGTCGAGGTCAACGGACACCGGTTGCTACTCGACTGCGGGCTCTTCCAGGGTCGTCGCAAAGAGGCGTTCGAGCGAAATCGCAAGATGCCCATCGATCCGCGGAGCATCGATGCCGTCATCCTATCCCATGCCCATATCGATCACAGCGGGAACCTCCCGACCTTGGCGCGCAACGGCTTCGACGGTTGCATCTACTCGACGTCCGCCACACGTGATCTCTGTACGTACATGCTGCTGGACTCGGCGCATATCCAAGAGAACGACGTCAAGTACGTCAATAGGAGGCGACGCCGGAAAAAGCAGACGCCATTCGAGCCGTTGTATACCAAAGACGACGCCATCGAAATCCTGCAACGATTCCACAGCGTCGATTACGATCATCCGTTCCACCCCGTGCCGGGGGTGGAGGTACGGTTTCGGGATGCCGGACACATTCTCGGCTCGGCAATCGTCGTGCTGGATGCGAACGAAGGAGGGCACCGCTCTCGCCTCGTCTTTTCCGGCGACATCGGCCGGAAGGGATTGCCTATTCTTCGAAATCCGCAAACAGCCGAGCGCGCCGACTACGTAATCATGGAGAGCACGTACGGCCAACGCTTGCACGAGGCGGAGGGGAACCCAACCGAGCTCTTACGCCGCACCATCGCGCCTCTCGTGGAGAGCCGTGGCAAGCTGCTCATCCCGGCCTTCGCGGTCGGACGAACCCAGGAAATCGTGTACCGGCTCAATCAACTATGGAACGAGAAGGCTCTTCCCAGTGTGGACGTGTTCGTGGACAGCCCGCTCGCCATCAATGCGACCGAGGTCTTCCGACTCCACCCGGAGTGTTACGATCGTGAATACCAAGAGGTGATGATGAATGAAGCGGATCGGGATCCCCTCGGGTTCGAACGGCTGCAGTACGTGCGCAGCACGGAAGAGTCCATTCGGCTCAACGACCTCGACAAGCCGGCCGTCATCATCGCTGCATCGGGCATGTGCGAGGGTGGACGCATCCTGCACCATCTCAGGAACCACGCGGTCGAGAAGAACACGACGGTTCTCTTTGTGAGCTTCCAAGCAGAGCACACCCTGGGACGTCGCATCCTCGAGCGCCGGAATCCGGTCTCGATCTACGGGGAGAAGTATCACATACGGGCAAGGATCGAAAAGGCGGAAGGGTACAGTGCCCACGCGGACCGCAACGGTTTACTGCGATGGGCGCGGAAGACCCAAGAGGAGGGCAACGTCAAGCACATCTTCCTCGTGCACGGTGAACTGGACAGTGCCGAGGCACTGGCGGAAGGGCTGCGTGAGCAAGGAGCGCCGGATGTGACGATTCCCGATCGGGGGGACACCTTCGAGCTGAAGTAGAAGAGAGCGAAGGGCTAGAAGGACTGCTACCGGGTTTCTAATATCCGCTTGTGTTCGCCAATGATCGCGACGGCGTCTGCAACGGTCTTGGCACATTGGGGAATGGTGATGTCGTGGGCATCGGCGAGGGCCCGACCGTTATCCGTCATGTTCGCTCGCGCCCAGTCGCGAAGACCTTCCCACATGTCTCCAATCATCACGAACGGTCGGTCCTGGACGTGCCGGACTTGTAAGAGCTGCCATACCATCATCGCCTCGAGCGTGGTCCCGATCCCCCCACGCACCACGATGAATGCATTCGACAGGCGAACAAAATGATGTAACCGCGTAAAGAACGTTCGATGCACATACACCTTCTCGACAAACGGATTGGCCTGTTCCTCGCTTGGTAGTTCGATCGGCAAGCCATATGAACGCGTCTTACCTTCTCTGTCGCCTAGACGCTCGCCCTCGTTTGCGGCCTGCATGAGACCCGGGCCCCCGCCAGTGACGATGTCACAACCCATGGCCGCCAGCTCTGCCGCGAGGTCGCGCACCTCGCCGTACAGGCTTTCTCCAGGCTGCATTCGTGAGGAGCCGAAGATGGTGACGCGGTAAAACGGGCTCTTGGGTGCGCGAATGCGAGAGAGGTCATCGACGACACGCCACAGATCACGTAACGAATCTTCAATGACCTCAAAGGTCTGCTCTACATTGTCGGGGCTGGTCTCCCCCGTGGGGCGCCGTTGGGCCACCGCTACAAACCTGCCTTGGTCCAGAACACCACGACACCACACTGCGCGCGTCTTCCGCCAAACTGCACGGGAACGGTGTGAGGAGCGGGGTACACCTCCACCGCGGCGACCGCTTCCGGATTCAGGACATCCAACCCCGCCAGCCCAGGATTCCACGGCATGCCGTCTACATAGTATTCCATAAAGCACGGGCCCCCGCGCCAAGAAACGCCGCTCCGATTCGTCCCGCGCAGCGCACGCGCGGTACAGGCGGCATCGAGGCACTCCACATCAACGCTCTTCGCCCGGTGAAACAGGTCCGACAAGCGGGAGACGGTAATAGTCTCGAGGTCCTGTGGGCCGAAGAACTGGCCAAAACCCCAATTTTGCTGCCGGTCATAGAACCCGGCGAGTTTGCCACCAAAGCGTGAGCGGCGGCCCTCGATGACTATGGTGTCCATCTGCACAGCCCGATCGGGAAGCTCGATCACCAGTTCGAGCTTTGCACCGCCCTCGAGGATGAGCTTCGCCACGGCGGGCGCGAACCCAATACGCCGGACCTCGAGAATCCGCTGTCCCGGGCCGAGGTAGATCGTGAACCGCCCTTTCTCATCGGTCCGGCCCATGGCCGATCCATCCACAAAGAGCTCCGCGCCGGGGATCGCGTCCCCGGTTGGCCGGGCACGAATCAAACCTGTGACGGTTGCCGGATCCGCCTCGAGCGGTGGGGCTTCGCGCTGGGCAATGGCGTCACCAGCGACCACGATGCCGCCGATCACGATCGTCAGAACGAGTTTGGACTGCATAGGCAGCCTCACGGGAGGGTCGTCAATAACCTGAGAATGAAACAGCAGCCTCTAAATATGAGGGGTACACCGCGGAAGGTGGAGGGTTCTAGGGGAACGGCAGGATTGGCGCGAACGGCGGGAAGATCGGAAACCCCCATTTCCTCTTCTGCCTCTTCCTCCCTCCCCGCTCCCTAGGCACCGGCTTTCCCTGCCATAGATTCATCTCCCACCTCAACGCGATTGGCTGCATGCCCGCTCCATCCCGCCCCAAGGCACAGCTCGGTATGTGGATGGCCACGTCGTTGGTGGTCGGGAACATGATTGGCTCCGGGATCTTCCTGCTACCGGCATCGATGGCGCCGTATGGCGGTATCGGCATCGTTGGATGGCTGATAACGGCGAGCGGCGCCATCCTGCTCGCACTGGTGTTCGCGCGACTGGCCAAACGAATCCCGCGTGCCGGAGGCCCGTACGCCTACGCACGGGCGGGGTTTGGTGATTTCGCTGGATACTTCATCGCCTGGGGTTATTGGATCTCGATGCTCGCGACGAACGCCGCCATAGCGGTGGCGTTCGTGAGCTACCTCACGGTGTTTTGGCCTTCCCTGGGGAATGGATCGTGGACGCCTGCGGTGGTGGCACTGGGAGCCATATGGCTGCTGACAGTGCTCAACGCCAGCGGGGTACGCAACGCCGGCGTGACCCAGTTGGTAACGGTCGTCATGAAGGTGATCCCGCTGATCGCCATCGGAACGATCGGGCTCCTGTACATCCAGCCGAGCGAGCTGAGCTTCTCCGTGGGTGAAGGTCAGTCGTCGCTAGCAGCGGTCAACGCTACAGTCGCTCTCACCCTGTGGGCGTTTCTCGGACTCGAATGCGCCACAATCCCCGCGGACAACGTAGTGGATCCCGATCGAACAATCCCACGCGCTACGCTGGTGGGCACGGGCGCGACCGCGGTGGTGTACATATTGAGCACCGTGGCGGTCCTCGGCATCGTGCCAAACTCCGCGTTGGCAACGAGCACGGCTCCATTTGCCGACGCGGGACGCCTCATTTGGGGTAATTGGGCCGGGTATCTAATGGGGATCGGCGCCATTGTCTCGTGCTTCGGCGCGCTCAACGGCTGGATCCTGGTGCAAGGTCAGATCCCGATGGCCATGGCTCGGGATGGCCTTTTCCCCTCACACCTTGGAAAGACGCGCTCAGATGGAACGCCGGCAACGGCCATTGTGGTTTCGAGCGTGTTCGTTACCGTACTCCTTCTATTCAACTATACAGGAGGGCTCGTTGAGCTGTTCACAAAGACGATCCTCCTGGCCACGTTGACCGCGGTTGTACCGTTTGTGTTTGCTACAATGGCCGAATTGAAGTTTGAATTGGATGGAAGGGTGGAAGGACCAAACGACCGAGGCCCAGGCGGACAGACAGGCGGACGAGTCCGGTATGGGAGGGCGGCAGTCGCCATTGGCGCCTTCGTCTACGCAATGTGGGCGGTCATCGGAGCAGGGGCTGAGACGGTGTACCTGGGTTTTGTACTGTTGCTGGCGGGTTTGCCTGTGTATGTGTGGTTGAAGCGAAAGAGGGTGGGATAGGAGAGATTAGCGGGAGGGTCGGGAGGGGCAAACATTCGTGGCCAGCCCAAGAAAGGAAACCTATACGTTCGCCAATGCGATCGTACGCAAGCCGGGGCGGAATCTCCGCGAAGGGATTTCCACCGCCGGATTGGGCGTGCCCAACTACGAACTGGCACGCCAGCAGCACGATCGTTACGTCGAAGCCTTAGAAGACGCGGGCATCGACGTTATCACGTTGGAACCGCTCGCAGGGTTTCCTGACGGCTACTTCGTGGAGGACGTAGCGCTCATCCTTCCCGAAGTGGCTGTCATTGCGAGACCCGGGGCGCCAACCAGACTCGGTGAGGCTCACGCAATCGTCCCGCAGGTGGCGAGGCACCGGACCATCGAGCGCATCGTCGAACCGGGAACGCTCGACGGGGGCGATGTGTTGGTCGTTGGTCGCCGAGTCCTCATCGGAATCTCGCAGCGCACCAACGGACTCGGTGCGGAGCAGCTGGGTGAGATTGTAGAGCGGTACGGGTACCAGTTCACTCCAGTAAACGTGGACACCGGACTTCACCTCAAGTCAAGCGTGAATTGGGTGGGTAGCTCGACGCTTTTGGTCACGCAGGCGTACGCCGAGCGTCGCTCATTGAGCCGCTTTCAGCGCATCGTCGTAGATCCCGGCGACGAGTACGCTGCCAACGTGCTCTGGGTGAACAATCGAATTCTCATGCCGCGCGGATTCCCCAGAGTCCACGACAAACTCGAAGCACTGGATCTCACCATCGTCGAGCTCGATGTCAGTGAGGCGCGTAAGATGGATGGAGGGCTGACGTGTATGTCGATCAGATTCTGATTAGCGGGATTAGGGGGAGCGGCGGTATTGGCAGGCTGGCGAGGTGACGGGCCGCGCGGGCGGTTTCTCTCTCAGGGTTCTGACTTTCAATGTGTGGATGTTGCCGGCCCCGCTGCCGGGCACCGACCGCTCGAAGCGACTACCACGCATCGTCGCTGCTCTCCGTGAGGTCGATGCAGACATCGTCGCCGTTCAGGAAGCGTTCGATCCCACCGCCCGTCGAACGATCGTGGAGGGTCTGACCGACCGATATGAGATGAGTGACGGAGCGTTGGAGACCCGCCGAGCACTAGGCTTGGTGTCTCTCGACCGCACGGGTGGACTCCTGGTTTTCTCGAAGTTTCCCATTACCCGTTCGTCCTTCGCACGACACGCGTTGCCCCGGCGGTGCAAACCGTTCGAACGCATCGGCGCGAAGGGTGTTCTACGCACGACGATCGAGACATCAGCAGGCGCCGTTCGGCTCTGGAACGTGCACTGCTATGCCGGTGGCTCTGAACGTTCACGCGCCGTTCGCCGCATGCAACTGCGCCACCTGGTGAAACAGCTCGATGCCGTTCCACGCGATGTACCGATCCTCATCGCTGGGGACTTCAACGCCTGGCATGACAACGGCCGGCGGTTGGAATCCGGGTCACAACCCGAGTACCGTCTGTTACGCGACGCGGGGCTACGAAAAACCACCGATGGAGATCCCAATCCGCGAGTGACCTATGACGTCGACGGCAACCGATATGCGGCGTGGTGGTCGGATAGGAGCCAGGGTGCACAGGAGTTCGACGCCGTGTTCGTTCGGGATGCCGCGGAGCGCGCGGTGCGGTTCGGCGAATCGCATGTCGTGTTCGCGAGGGAGCAGCCACCGCTGTCGGATCACTACGGTTACCTGACGCAAGTCGCGATTAGCCCGCTCCGCTCCGAACCTCCCGCGTGATCGTCGATCAGCGACGACGTTTCTGAACCCGTTTCCTTCGTCTGCGAAAGCGCTCGGCCTTGGCCCGATTGCCGCAATCCGACATATCACACCACCGGCGGCTCTGGTTACGACTTCCGTCGATGAAGAGCCACCCGCACCCATCACCCTCGCAATGCCTGACGCGGCCGGCCTCCGCGGACGTCAACAGATCCGCCGCAGATACCACCACCATGTTCAGAATGAGATCCAATCGGTCTCCTTCCCAACGCCAACCCCATACGTAACTTCCATCGTGCTGCTCGATCCGCCGTCGCGCGAGCGCGTCACGCACATGACCGTTCAGGGCTTCGAGCTCTGCGGCGCGTGGCACCTCCCCATCGCCAATCGTGCGAAAAATCCGGTAGACGAGAGCGCGTAACGCGATAGCGCGGTTCACCACCCGGGTGGCGTCTTCGGGACGTGCCGCAGCCTCGTTGAGCAACTCGCGCGCGCCCAGCTCATCGATACACCTGTGCTCCAGGCCCCAGGACACGAGATTCTCATAGGCCTGCAGTCGATCGTCCGGCCTATCCCGTGACTCCCAACCCACTGTCTTCGTAAACTCGAGGCAGAGCCAGTCAGTCATCATCCACAGGTGTCCATCGGGTTATCCATCTTCGCAAGCACGCGCAATCTGGCGCCGGTGCCATGCTCATCTCAAGGTACGTGATTCCGCTTGACACGGCCTCCAGAATACCTTAGCGTAACTGTCATATTCATAGACAGCGGTTACTCAGCTTCTCGAGATGGCCGCCGAGTACAGGAGTGGACCGATGATCGCACGCATGTGGCATGGTCGAACCCGCGCTGAGCACGCCAAGGTCTACGGGGAGTACGTCGAGGAAACGGGTGTAACTGCGCAGCGCAAAGTGCCCGGGAATATGGGATCGATGATACTCCGCAGGGTTTCGGGAAGCGAGGCCGACTTCTACGTGATCTCGTTCTGGGAGTCGATGGACGCCGTAAAGCGATTCGCGGGGGAGGATCCGGACGTCGCCGTATACTACCCACGAGACGAGAAGTATCTGCTCGAGTTCGAACCATACGTGCACCACTACGAGGTACTTGTGGCTCCCTAAACCAGGCCCTTTACACCAATCCACGTCCGAGGAAGCGGATAGGACCTTTCTGTCTCGGGATGCCACGGGCCCCCTTCCCTACCTACCCCCGGAGCCACCACATCCGATGCTCGTGATAGCTCCACCCTCAACATGACTTTCGTTCGAGAAGCCTCGAGGAGTTTCCCGTGGTTCGGTGCCTTGCCTGGTTGAATAACTGTCATATATCTATTGAAAGGTTAGCTAGTGGTACATAAGCTTAATAAGTAACTGTTATATGTCAATATAGTAGTTATCACGGAAGATCTGCCGCCATGCGTATCTCAAATAGTCACCGCACGTTCGGGGCGTACGAAGGGAACGCGTCGAGTCGAACCCTGCTGTACACTGCCGTCGCCGCTTTTGCCGTGATCTACCTGGTCTGGGGATCGACGTATCTCGCCATCCGCTTTGCCATTGAGACCATACCGCCGCTGTTCATGACGGGTTTCCGGTGCATTGCAGCAGGCGCCGTCCTTTACTCGTGGGGATGGAAGCGCAGCGGTGAGCTCGCGACGCCTAAGCAGTGGTGCGTCGCAATCGTCGTGGGGGCTTTCATGTTCTTGGGAGGCCAGGGACTGGTCGCATGGGCCGAGTTGCGAGTGGCCTCCGGCGTGGCAGCCTTGTTGGTGGCAACGTCCCCCCTGTGGATGCTAATGTTGCGGGGCGTTGTGGAGGATGGGTTTGGTGGTTGGCGGACCGCCGTGGGGATCCTGGGTGGACTGCTGGGTGTGATGGTACTCATTGGACCTACGAACACGCTCGGCTCTGAGCCAATTGACCGACTTGGCGGGCTGGTGCTCGTGGGATGTGCCATGTCATGGGCCGTCGGATCCGCGCTCTCCCGGGCCACGTCACGACCTCGGTCGCACCTCGTCGCATCGGGGATGTATCTGTTGGCTGGGGGTGCTTCCCTCTTTCTCGCTGGGGTCTTCGCTGGTGAAGTGAGGCAGGTCGACTTGGGAAACGTCTCCGCGCGTTCGCTCCTCGCACTCGGATACCTGATCGTTTTCGGGTCGATCGTGGCGTTCGCCGCCTACTACTGGCTGCTTCAGCGCGTGAGCCTCACCACCATATCCACACACGCGTATGTCAATCCGGTCATCGCGGTCTTTTTGGGCTGGGCATTGGGCGGTGAGGCACTGACGAGCAGGGTGGTCCTAGCATCGATCCTCGTGGTCGGCGCGGTGGCGTTGACGCTGTCGGAGCGGCCGGCGCAAGCCCGAAGAACGTACCCACACCCCCCGGTGACTCCGGTTGGCCGGTCACTGGCGAGTTCTGGTAGGTCGTGAGCAGAATTGGCGGGTCCCCCAGAATGCGGTGCCAGTTGGGCGCGCCGCATCCTGGAGGTACTGAGTGCGTGCCGCGGGCGCTAACTACTCGTTGCGATTCCCGCCGCCGGGTGGCCGCGGGGGATCGCCAGGGTCGAGTCGAGGGTTGGCTTTCATACCTTTGCTCCTTCCCTGAAGAATGAGAAGGCCCTCTCAATGGGTCTCTTCTTGAGAGATTCGGACTTTCCCTCGAGCCTCGTCTTGCGGGATTCGATCTTTTCCTCGAGCTCTTGAATCCGCTCCTGAAGTTCCCGGATTGCCAGATCGCCATCGCCCTTCGGATTGGCCTTTAGAAAGGCCACGTCAACATCGGGATGTTGCTCCGCCAGCTGAATCACCGCCCACTCGAGGGCCAGGATATCATGGCGCACGCGGACACCCCAGTCGAAAATATCCCAACGCCACTCGTCGACGGGGTCTTTTTTCAGCGTGTACCGCGAGCCATTCTGTGCTTCGGCCATGCTCCACCTCTAAGTCAGCTTACCCTCGCAGGGTACTCGTCGCCCCGCAATCCGCGGTCAAGCGCCGAATCGTCAGAGTCAATTCAAGGGCGGCAATTGTGAAGATCGACCGATTAGTAGATGTGCACGGTATTTATCCTGCCTGCACCACCTTCACCGTCGTGATCACCTGCCCCATGTGGCGGGTGGCGTGTTCCGCCGAATGAAAGAGCAGGCCAAGCACGGTGGAGGGGAGCGCCGCGCGGCCGACGGCACAGGCGGTATGGATCTCTTGGGCGGGAGTTTCACGCAGCTGGTTCACGGCGCGCTGCACGACGCGGTGCACTTGCTCGACGAGTTGCTGAGCGGTCGGCGGAGGCTCGGGCGGTGACTTTTCCGCAGCCAGCGCGGCACGCTGCTCATCCGTGAGCGATTCCCCACGCGCGTAGGTCAGCAAGCGGTCGGTACTCCCGGCCAAATGCTGCAAGTGGTAACCGACCGATGCGGCTCCGCCGGGACGCGTCCAGAGCTGCGCCGGCGACAGCTCGAGGACGCCTGAGCCGTCGAGGTCCTCGGCCACTTGAAGCAGCGCGTGCGCCACCGGCATGAGCACCGGGTGCACGCCGGGCACAGGACCGCGTAGCCAAACCTCGGGAAGCGTTGGAGAGACCATGGATGGGAATATATGGGCGGGAGGGTGGTCCTCTGCCCCTCCTGCCTCCGCTGCTATCCGTCCATTCGCTTCCTCTTCAGGATCTTCCGGTACCTTCGATGCTCCACGCGCGCCTGGTGCTCGCGCTCGCGAGAAAGTGCTGGGTCCACTTTTGATGCTAGATACGCCAATTCGGCGCGGAGCTTGTGATAGGCATCGAGCCGGGACGCGTCGAGCGTTCCGTTCTCGACAGCGGCGGTGACGGCGCACCCGGGCTCACCCCTATGTCGGCAGTCGCGAAAACGACAGTTCGCGGAAAGCGCTTCGACATCCGCGAAGGTCAGGCTCACCCCTTCTCCCGCTTCCCACAGGCCGAGCTCCCGCATGCCGGGTGTGTCGAGCAACACGCCGCCACCGGGCAGGGGCACGAGCTGGCGGGAGGTCGTGGTGTGCCGACCTTTCCCGTCGGTCCGCACCGACGCCGTGGCCAACACCTCTTCGCCAGCCAGGGCGTTCACCAGCGTCGACTTCCCCACCCCTGACGAGCCGAGCAACGCCACGGTCACCTCCGGCGTGAGATAGCGCTTTAGCTCGTCCAATCCGTCGCCGCGCATTGCGCTTGCAAGATGGACCGGGATACCGACAGCCACCTCATGCAGCCGCTGCAGATCTGTCGAGGGATCCGGTGAGAGGTCCGCCTTGGTCAAAACCACGACGGGGCGTGCTCCGCTCTCCCACGCCAGTGCCAAATAGCGCTCCACCCGCCGTGGATTCACATCACGACCCAACGCCGTGACGATCCAGACTACGTCGATGTTGGCCCCAACCACCTGCTCGACCGCTTCGTCACCCGCGGCCCGCCGCACGAACACCGAGCGGCGTGGAAGGAGGGCCGCTATGCTAGCCGTGCCATCAGGATCGCCCTGAACAACGACCCAGTCGCCTACCGCAGGGAGGTCGACCCTCGATTGCGCACCATGGCGCAGGCGACCAGCCACCCGCGCCCACTGCTCACCCACGGCAGTGCGGACGACAAAGCGGTCACGATGTTCCGCCATGACCCGACCTGGCTGCCCGGAAGTTGCCACTTGCCGAAATTGTGCCTCCCAGTGGGAGGACCAACCGTATGCCTGCATTGAAGTGTCTCCGTCTCGTTCGTGACGGCCAAGGTTCGCCGCGAATGTGGACACCGAAAACACCGCCCACGAAGCGGCGCATAGGCCAAATACGTTGTGAGCGAAAAAGACCCTAGGCCACGAGGGGTGCGGCCCGAACGACGGAGACAGTAGCGGCGGTGAGCAGAGGCACCTCGGAGTTGTGGTTGAAGACGAACACCACGGGTGAAGGATACGTCAACCTGTGACAGCGGTCAATCGGCGGTGCCCTCCTCCTTTACGGTAGGCCGGTCAGGAGTCCTCGTGTGACGGCTACGTGATAGGCGAGGAACGCACCGAAAGCAATACTCACCACTCCCGCTGCTACGCGCACCCTTCCCGCAAACAGGTTCGACGTTTGATTCCCAAATCGCAACGGCCAGGTAATGGCGGCGGTTACCAGCAACATGCCAACAATGGTCCCGGCACCAAATAGCACGAGGTAAACGAATCCCCAACGGACATTACCGATAGCGGCCAGCACCAGGAGTGCCACTGACGCGGAGCCGGCGAGGCCGTGAACCACGCCCACGACGAGCGGTCGGAGCACCTGGAATAGGCCCATTGTGCCAAAACGGTGATCGAGCCAAGCCAACGGAGTCTGGTCCGGCCGGTGCGGGTGGCGTTGTGGATTGTGCTCATGGGGGTGCGTGTGCACGTAATCCCCGTGACTGTGCGTCTGTGAATGCAACTGGCCATCGGTCCCCAGCGACGCGTGGCGTCCGATCAGCCGGAGCGCGCCTTTGAGGTTTGCGAGGCCAAGCAGAATGAGCATGATGCCCACCCCGAGCTCGAAGGAAAGACCGATTCGCTCGGGAATCACCCAGCCAAACACGATGATCCCACCACCCACGACCATGACTGTGAGGGTGTGTCCAAGTCCCCACACCCCACCGATCCAGAGCGCACCACGGGGTGTTCGGTGCCGCGTGACAATGGTGGTGACCGCGATGACGTGGTCGGGATCTGTGGCGTGACGCATGCCGAGAATGAACCCAAGCCCGAGAACCGCGAGCACACCCGTCATCAGGTGGACACCATTGCCTCGCCCCGAGCTTTGGCAAGCGGCGACTCCAGTGCACTTACGTACTCGTGCATTCCCATCCCATGTAAATGGTTGGCTTTGGCGGTCTCCCAACGAACACTACCGCGGACGCCAGGAGCAGTGAAGTACTACAGCAAGTCCTGGCGCCCCAGGGATCTCAGCCTCGAGCGATACCACTGCGCAAGCCGTCCGTCACCAAGGGCATCGGCTGCCTGGAGACGGATCACCAGGCTGGCAGACAGATAGAGAGGGTAGATCACGGGTTGAGGAGAATCGAAGTTGGCTGCCACTTGCAGCGCTTCGCGGAACTCCTGCCGCTCGAGGTACAGTTGTGCAAGCGCCAAACGTTCGTTGGCCCGAGACGCCCAGAGCTCCCACTGGATGTCGCCCGGCCCGCCACGCGGTGAGAGCAGGAGGCGAAGACGCTCGATCGGCGGATCGCCGGCGCGCGCTGCCAGCTGGGCGTGCACGTCGACCAGCGCCGCGAGCAGGCTGTCCTCGCTCGAGCCTTTCTCCCCCGCCCTCCGTTCGAGCTCCGCGACGATCGCACGGGCCCGATCGGCGCTTCCTCGGCGCGCCTCCCACACACCGAACGCCCATAGAGTTGCGGACCAGGATTCATCTCGATGGGTCGGCCACAGGTTCGCCGCGAGCGACTCCGCTTCAGCTTGAAACTCGGGATCGACGAAGGCGTCCAAGAAAATGAATATGCGTGTATCGATGAGCTGTTGCGCCGCCGAGTCGAGCAGCGTGCGCAATTCCCGGTACCGGCCTTGCGTCAGCAAAAGACTCTGCAGCCCCCAAATGCCTGCCCACGCCCTGGCAAAGCCTGCATTCGAAGTCGCCGCTGCCGTGTCATACTCGAGCACGGCACGCCATGCGGCTTCGGCACACGCGGGCTGACCGGCCCCCGCCGCCATAGAACGGGCCGCATCGATCACCACGTTCGGTGACTCCAACACCGCACGGCGCCAGTCGACGCGCGTGGGCGAGCGGGTCACGCACCGCACCATCAGCCGTGTCTGGCGCAGCTCGTGTGAATCCGGATTCGATGCCTCGAACCGCGGCAGCAGGTTGTTCACGGCGGCCACGTCACCCCGACGTAGGGCGATCTCGAGGCGATGGTAGCGAACGGGCGCGAACTCCGGATCCAGGCGAGACACCTGCTCGAAGGCCTCCGCGGCACGCTCGGCCACGTCGACGCGGCGGGGGAGCAGGTGGGTGAAGACTTCGCCCAACCCCATCCACGCCTCAGCCCAGTACCGGTCGAACCCGAGCGCCTGTTCGTAGTGCTTGATCGCGGAGTCCGCCTCGCCTTTGATATAGTCCTCCAACCCACGCGCGAATGCACGGTAATGTGGTGAGAGCGCCAGCGAATCTCGCAGCGCCACCGCCACCAGCCGTGCGGAGACATCCCGCCTGAGGTTCCAGCTCGCGGCTTGTGCACCACGAAGGGCGGCGAGCGCAAAGGTCGAGTCATGCTCCACGGCGCTCGAATAATGCCGCAGCGCCTCCTCGAAGCGTGCATTGCGGTAGGCTTCCTCGGCGCGAAGAAACTCGGTGATGGCCCGCACCGAACGGCCACGTAGGCTCCCCACGTCCCCCACGGCGCTTCCCGGAACGTGGACGGGGAGCAGCTCTCTCGCGGCCGCGAGACCGATTGGCCACGCATCGGCCTCCGCATCGACCAGCACCGATCGCTGCAACATCGAGTCGCCAACCAGATCGTGCACATCGAGCATGAGTCGGCTCGCGTTCTCACCGGTGAACCGTGGGATGACGGCGTAGCGCGCCCGTTGTCGCTTCGCCAGAGAGATCGCGTGCCCTTCGGTCACGGGCCGCTCACCTGTAAGGCGTGACGAATCCAGGTGAGACCAGCCGTCCACCGCGCGGAAGAACTCAGTGGCGTTGAGCTCGGCCCACAGAGCACGGGCGACGTCGTTGGTCACGGCGCCTTGCACGGCCGCCCCGCGCGCATCTGAGACTGGAAACACGACGATCTTTCGCGGATCGAGCTCGACCGACACAGGGGGAAACGCCACGAGCGTCAGTGCCACCCCCGCAGCGGCGAGCCCACCCACCAAGACGGCAAGCCTTTTTCGCGTGGGTGCCCGCCACAAGTGCTCACGGTCCTCGGATCGCAGGGCAGCCGCGAACTTCGAGGCCGAGGCGTATCGATCCGCAGGGATCTTTTGCAGCGCTTTCTTGAGCGCCCGATCCACCGCGGGGGGAAGTCCCGGACGAATCACGCTGATCGAAGGCGGCGGCTCATGAATGTGACGGCGGACGAGCGCCTGTGGGGTGGAACCGTAAAACGGTGGTTCACCAGAGAGCATCTCATACACAACGCACGCCAGCGAGTAGACATCGGTGCGCCCGTCGATCCGATCGGCATCGGACGCCTGCTCTGGACTCATGTACCGCGGTGTGCCCACTGCGAGTCCGGTGGCGGTCAACCGATCCGTCACCGCGACATCGATGGCGCGCGCAAGCCCGAAATCCGCGAGCACAGCGTGTCCAGCATCCAACAGAATGTTCTCGGGCTTGAGATCGCGGTGGACGAACCCCATGCTGTGCGCGTGATCGAGGGCATCTGCGATCTCGTCGGTGAGCTTGAGGGCTTCCTCGAACTCGAGTGGGCCCTCACGATCGATCCGATGCCGTAACGTCTCGCCTTCGATATACGGCATCACATAGAAAAGGAATCCATCCACCTGGTCAGAGTCATAAAGCGGGAGGATGTGCGGATGGTGCAGTTGCCCTTCGATCTCGATCTCCCGAAGGAATCGCTCGGCCGCAATGGCGCTCGACAGCTCCTGCCGAAGGACTTTGAGCGCGACTTTGCGATTGTGCTTGGCGTCGTGTGCCAGATAGACCGTGGCGGTGCCGCCAGAGCCGAGCTCGCGCTCGATGCCATAGCGGCCGGAGAGAGCACGCGAAAGCCTGTCTGCCTGTTCGCTCATAGAGGGCCAGCAATTTCGCGCCGGTGTGCCTAGGATAGGGGCGGAAGGAGACAAAGGCTAGAGGAGGGTTTCCACGGGTGCATTCACCCCACCTTCACCCGGCCTTTACCTGCTGTGTCGCAACCTGATTAGGACAGCTTGCCGACACCTCTAGCGAACCGAGCGTACCTGATCAATGCCCGGCTCTGAATGCGTTGAGTTGTTGCAGTGGGCGCTTCCGCGCATCGGGTTGCGTTGGCTGGGATTCCGGCGGGTGCGCCGTCAGGTCTGCCGGCGGATTGGCCGCCGCATCCAGGAACTCCACCTCCCGAATCCCAGCGCGTATAGAGCCTACCTCGAGAGCCACCCCGAGGAGTGGCGTATCCTGGATACTTTTTGCCGCGTCTCGATCTCTCGCTTCGCGAGAGATGGTCCGGTCTTCGATAGGCTTGGGCGGGAGGTGCTACCGGCGCTGGCTTCTGCGGTGCTCACCCGAGACGATCGGACGCTTCGCTGCTGGAGCGCCGGATGTGGCTCAGGCGAAGAGCCCTACAGTGTAAACATCCTCTGGCATGTGGAAGTCAAGCCGAGGTTCCCATCCGTCGAGCTTTCCGTGCTTGGCACGGACATCGATCCACAGCTGATCCAGCGCGCCCGTCTGGGGGAGTATCAGAAAAGCAGCCTTCGTGAGGTGAGCCCCGTGTGGCTCGAGAGCGCATTTGAGCAGTCAGGCGGTGTCTTCGTTGTGCGGCCAGCTTTCCGGGCGGGAATCGAGTTTCGTTGCGAGGATCTGCGCGAGGAGCTTCCGCGAGAACAGTTCGACCTGGTTCTCTGCCGCAACCTCGCGTTGACCTACTTCGACGAGGCCTTGCAGCGCAAGACGCTCAAACGACTTCTGTCCGTGCTCCGATCGGGCGGTGCGCTCATCATCGGAATCGATGAACAGCTTCCGGCCGACACGCGCGGCGTCGCGCCGTGGGTACCGGAACTGGGGATCAACCGGAAGACGCGCGCGCGAGCGTCCAGCGAGACGCCCGGCGCGGGACGCAACAAGGCGGAGCGTGTGTTGTATACGTCGCTTGCCGTCGACGCAGCCAATCACGGGAGCTTTCTATGGACGTCGTAGCGCGCAATATCGGCGACGATCTCGGCCCGGCGAAGATCGTGCTGCTGCACGAGCCGGTGAGCAGGCTCGAAGGCATCGTGGTCGTCGACAACGTGGCGTGCGGTCCCGCGGTAGGTGGCGTGCGGATGGCGTCGGATGTCACGCTCGACGAAGTGTGGCGTTTGGCTCGCGCCATGACCATGAAGAACGCGGCGGCTGGACTGCCCCACGGGGGCGGCAAGGCAGGGATCGTCGCCTCGCCAACGGTCGACCGCGAGCACAAAGAGGCCCTCGTACGCACCTTCGCTCGACTGATCCGCAACTTGACCGACTACATCCCCGGTCCCGACATGGGGACGGACGAAGAGTGCATGGCGTGGATGCACGACGAGATTGGCCGGGTCGTAGGGCTTCCCCGGGTCGTGGGCGGGATTCCGCTCGATCAGATCGGCGCGACAGGGTTTGGTCTCGCGGTTGCCGCAGAGGTCGCCGCACCGTTGGCGAAGGTCAACCTCAACGGTGCGCGCGTCGCCGTTCAGGGGTTCGGTGCTGTTGGTAAACACGCTGCTCGGTTTCTCGCCGAGCGCGGCTGCAAGTTGGTGGCGGCCTCCGACAGTCGCGGGGGCGTGCTCGAAGCAGATGGTCTCGATATCGACGCATTGATTGCGCACAAGGACTGCGGCCAGTCTGTCGGGACCTTCGCAGGTGGCCAAGCGATGGAGCGGGACGATCTCGTTGGCGTTGATTGTGACATCTGGATCCCCGCCGCACGACCAGACGTGTTGACCGAGGACAACGTCGGCCAGCTCAAGGCGAAGCTCATCCTCCAGGGAGCCAACATCCCGGCCACCGATGCCGCGGAAAAATGGATGCACGAGCACGGCGTTTGGAGCATCCCGGACTTCATCGCCAACGCCGGCGGTGTCATCTGCGCTGCGGTCGAGTACCGGGGCGGGACCCAGGCTCAAGCAATGTCCACCATCGAGGAGAAGATCCGCGCCAACACCCGTGAGATCCTCGAGCGCGTGCAACGAAACGGGGTGTTGCCCCGTGTGGCTGCCGTCGAGATGGCGGAGGGTCGCGTTCGCGAAGCCGTGGGGTATCGGAGGCCGTAATGGCGAGCGGGCGGTGTCTGGACCTCGGCACACGGTGGTGATCGATGGGCACTCTCAGAGACGACTTGTGCGAAGCAGGCCTAGAGCTCGTGGAAACGCACATCTCATGGGTGTTTCTCGGAGAGCGCGATGTGTGGAAGGTCAAGAAGCCCGTTGCGCTTGGCTTTCTCGACTTCACAACGCCTGACAAGCGCAAGGCGGCATGTCAGGCGGAGGTCCGTCTCAATAGACGTCTAGCACCCGGCGTGTACCGGGGCGTGGTACCAATCACGCGTGACGCGCGTGGACAGCATCACATCGCGCGTTTGGGTCAAACGGTGGATTGGGCCGTCCACATGGTCCGGCTCCCCCACGCGGACCGAGCCGACGTTCGTCTCGAGGACGGACGGTTGGATAACCATCACATCGAGGTGTTCGCCCAGACGATTGCGGCCTTCCATGAGGAGGCCACCTCGGACGCGGACACCGCGCGCTTCGGAACGGTCGATGTGATAGGCGGCAACGTGCGCGAGAATTTCGAGCAGACTCGGGACGTCATCCTCGAGTACGTGTCCGGCAGTGAAGCACGAGAGATCGAAGAGTGGCAATGCCGGTTTCTCGACCAGCAGGCGCATCTCTTCCAAGAGCGTGCGCGAGCGGGTCGGGTGCGAGATGGACACGGCGACCTCCGCCTCCAGCAGATCTACTGCGACGACGCGGGCGCCGTGACGATTCTCGACTGCATCGAATTCAATGAGCGATTCCGCTACGCCGATGTCTGTGCTGATGTCGCTTTCCTTTCGATGGATCTGACCTGGCACGGGCGCGCAGATCTCGCCGAGCTTTTGCTCGCACGCTACGCGCGCTTTGCCAACGACTTTGATCTGTACCGTCTGGTCGACTTCTACGAGAGCTATCGTGCGTACGTGCGAGGCAAAGTGGCCACCATGCTCGCGGCCGATCACAGCGCACACTTCCGGACTCGCGAACGCGCGGGTCAGGAGGCTCGCCGGTACTTCACCCTCGCGCTCGCATCAGAACGCCGGTCGCTGCTGCCACCGGTGGTCGTTGCGGTGGGAGGACAGCTCGCCGCAGGAAAGAGCACCATTGCCGACCTGATCGGGATCGAAATCGCCGCTCCGGTTGTCGACTCGGACCGGACACGAAAGGCGCTCATGGGCGTCGAGCCCACCGAGCCGCTGCACGAGGCTCCGTGGCAAGGGGCGTATGCCCCCGAAGTAAGCGCCCGCGTGTACGATGAGCTCTTTCGGCGCGCGAGCGCGGTGGTGTCTTCGGGACGTTCGGTGATTCTCGATGCCTCGTTCCGCACCAAGGCATTACGGGCGCGAGCGCGCGCTTTCGCGCAGCAGGCCGGAGCACCGTTCCATTTCATCGAATGCCGTGCCACGGCTGAGCTCGCGAAAGCGCGCTTGCGAGTCCGCGCTGAACACGCCGGCGTGAGCGATGGCCGGATCGAGATCTACGATGACTTCATTGCCCGCTGGGAAGCGGTCGACGAGCTCCCCGAGACGGAGCACGTCGTGCTCGATACGGCACGTCCACTAGAGCAGACCGTGGCTACGGTTCGCCGCCTTCTACCAACGTGGCCGGTCGGGCTCGCAGGGCGAACATCATGACCGTCTCCGTCAGCCAACTCGCCACACGCCATCCGGATCGGTTGCCCGTCGAAGTTGTGGAGCGCAAAGGACTCGGCCACCCGGATACCCTGTGCGACGCGTTGAGCGAGGAGCTATCGATCGCGCTGACCCGCTTCTATCACCAACGGTTCGAACGGGTGTTGCACCACAATGTGGACAAGGCGCTGTTGTGGGCAGGAACCACGACGCCCCGCTTTGGCGGGGGAACGGTACTCGAGCCCATACAACTGTTCCTCGCGGGCAGAGCGACGCTCAGATATCGAGGCCTTGACGTTCCAGTTGACGATCTCGCCCAACAAGCGGTCCACACCTGGCTGCAAAACCACATGCACGCCTTGGACCCGGCGAAGCACGTTTGCGTCCGCTGTCTCGTACGCCCCAGCTCCGAAGCGCTCGTGAAGCTTTCGCGGGAAGCGTCGCGTCACGGGATCGGATACGCCAACGACAGCTCGTGTGGTACAGGCTACGCACCATTGAGCACGTTGGAGCAGGTGGTGCTGGCCGTTGAGCGCGAGCTCACCTCACGGTCGAACACAGAGACTCATCCCGAAGTTGGTGAGGACGTCAAGGTGCTCGGCATCCGTCGAGGATCGCGTATCGATTTGACCGTTGCCTTTGCCGCCGTTGACCGGTTCCTCACGGATCCGCAAGCGTACATGGCTGCTAAGGAGCTCGTGTCCAGGGTCGCCTCGAAAGCGGCTCAGCAAATCTCGAATCACGAAATCACCGTGCACGTGAATACCGCTGATGATCCTGCAGCTGGCCGATACTACCTGACGGTGACGGGAACGTCGGGCGAAGCTGGAGACGATGGCCAGGCGGGTCGTGGCAATCGTGTTGGCGGACTGATCACGCCGTGCCGACCGATGGTGATGGAGTCGGCCGCCGGTAAAAACCCGATCACCCACGTTGGAAAGATGTACAGCGTGGCCGCCCATCGAATCGCCAAAGCCTTGGTCAATCGGCTTGAGGACGTCTCGCATGCCAACTGCATGCTGGTGAGCCAAATCGGCTCCCCAGTTGATGCGCCCCAATTGGCAGAAGTGCAGCTCGGTGTCTCCCACGAGAGCCAGCTCGAGACACTGCACCCTGCCGTGGAGGAAATCGTGCAGAGCCAGCTCTGTCAGCTGGGCGGGCTGTGGGAGGAGACCTTGCGACGGGCCGTGCGTCTCTATTAGCAGAATACTCTATTACGAATCTTCAGAGAGAGCTCACGGCCAGCTGGTATCTCACCAGCTCAGATTGGAAAGAGGTAAGAGGACCTATGGCAAAGACTCAGCCAACGTTGTCGTGGCAGGCGAGTAGGGTAACGCGAGACGCCATCGCGTCTCTCATGGCGCAGACTGACAAACCACGAGTGTCCGTCTATCTCCCGACGCATCACACATCCCCGGATTGCGACCAAGATCCGATCCGGTTCAAGAGCCTGCTCAAGCGGGCAGAGCAAATGCTGGAACAGCAGGGAGCGCGGGCCCAGTGGATCCGCAATGCTCTCGAACCGGGCCTCGCGCTCCAACGCGACGACGAATTCTGGAGGCACCAGGGAGCGGGCTTGGCAGCGTTCATCTCTGAGGAGGGCTTGGAGGTATTTCGCCTTCCTGTGGCGGTCGAGGAATTGGTGGTGGTGGCGGATCATTACCACCTGAAGCCGCTGCTCCAGGTGTTGGCGAGCGACGCTCGCTTTCATGTGCTCGCCATCAGCCAGCACGCCGTCCGCCTCTTCGAAGCCACGCGGGATACGATGCGAGCGCTCGATCTGATTGACATTCCTCGTGACTTGCGAGACACCGTGGGATACGACTGGGAGCAGCGCTCGCTACAGTTTCACACAGGAACCGGCGGCGCTAAAGGTCAATCCGGCATGCGTGGAGGAATGTTCCACGGTCACGGAGCTCCACGGGACGACGAGAAAGCGGAGATTGCTCAATACTTGCGCGAGGTGGACGAAGGCGTCGTGAAGCTCGTTGGTGAGGAGGGAGTGCCAGTGGTGCTCGCGGCAGTGGGCTATATCGCATCAATGTACAAAAAGTTGAGCGATCACCCCAACGTTGTCGAGCAGACCATTGACGGAAACCCAGACGAGATGGCGGCTAGCGATCTCCACCGGGATGCATGGAAGCTCGTTCAACCGATTGTTGCGGAGGAGCGGCGCGGCGCCGTCGCCCGCTACCACGAAGCGGTCGGTGGGAACCGTGCGACCAACGACCTGCAACACGTCTTGGGTGCAGCGCTCGATGGACGTATCGACACGATCTTCGTGACGTTGGGTGAGCAGTGCTGGGGCACGTTCGATGCTCAGTTACGAGTTGTGACGAAGCACGCTGCGCAGCAGCCAGGCGATCGGGATTTGCTCGACCTCGCTGCCGTACAGAGCTTCGTGACACGCGCGGCAGTGTATGCCGTCCCGCGTGACGAGGTCCCCGACGAGGGGATGGTCGCGGCCATCCTGCGCTATTGAGGCGGCGGAGCGGTGAAAGGTCTTTTGTCAGCGGGCGCGGTGAGCTCACGCTATCGTCGGAACAGGTATTGCAGCTTGCCGAAGACTTGTCGGGACGTCTGGGTAAACGGGGTAAGCTGTTCGAATTGTCGGTAGGAATGCGTTGAGCCGACGAAGACGTGGGTAAAGGGATTCACGCGATACGTGAGGAGTGGCTCCACGTCGATGGTCTGTGAGAAATCGTCGTACTGGAGCACGATTCTCAAGAAAAGCCCACGCGTGAACTGGACGCTCGTTCGCGCACGGGCGATGTATCCACGGAACAGCAGCGGTCCATCGTTCGCTACTCGCAGCTGCGCAAATTCGAGGTGCGGCTCGAACACCAGCCACTCAGCCGGTTTGATAGTAGCCGAAGCTTCTAGCTCGGTTCCTACACCAAGCAGTGGAGCGGTTGGATCGCGGAACACGGTCTCGCCCCGAGAAAGCACGACCTCGACGCCGAACTCCTCGATGACGTTCGTGTGGGCGCTGACGTTCCATCGCTGAACCCCGTCAAACTCGATGGCGCCGAAACGCTCCGCCCCGGCGCTGTACCAGAATTCCACGATCGTCTGACCAGCCAGCTCGAATGTTATCCCTGGTTGGATCAAGCGCACCTTGCGCACGCCCTCATGATTCCAGCTGCTCTCCACGTAGACACTCGGCGCCACCCGAGTTACCGCGGTTGTCTTGGGGTAGAACGTGAGCCCTTGCCACATTGAGACCTGACGAAAATCGTTGCGGAACTCGAATCCGTTATCCGTCCGAAACGTGGGACTGGACGACCGGTAATCGAGTTGGAAACTCCAGAGTCGTGCGCTTCGCTCGACGCTCACATATTGACCAAGTCCCGCATAGGATTCTCCGTCGAACATGCCGGTGTGCCTTCCATCCGCAAACGTGAGGTCGCTGATTCCCGCCGTGAGAGCGGAATCACTTGGTTCGCGAGTATGGCTGAACAGGAATTGAAAGGCGAGCGAGTAGTTTTTCAACAAGCGGATCTGACCATCGACACCGCCAACACTGCCGGACCCACCACTCACGAGTCTTCGGTCACTTAGAACCAGTCCTAGATACGAATCCTGCAAGAACGTCTGCCGGAACCTGGCGATGTTGGAAACACTGCCACCCGCCGTGCCGACGAAGCTGCTTTCCTCAAAAGGCAACAGCAATGGAGTGTCTTCATCGCGGGCAGCGAGATACATGACACTCGACCGACCCCACCGCCCCACCACCTTCGTCGCGAACTGTGGGTTGTTGATCCGCCGTGTGTACAGCACGTCAAACGGCATGACAAAGAGATCACTCCCTTCCTGAAAGAAGGGGCGCCGCTCCGGGAAAAACAGGGCAAACGTCGTGTTGACGTCGATCTGTGCAATATCCGATTCGACCTGACTGAAGTCGGGGTTGAACGTTCCCTCGAGCGTCAGGCCGGTGGGGAGCGCATAGCGCACCCCCAGCGAGACGTCGCCTCGAATCCCGGCATTGTGAAAACGAGATGCCGGGTCGTCGTCGTCCTCTAGCACACCGGACTGTGACGCCATCGCAGTTGGCAACAATTCGAGCACGCCACCCGGTCGAACACCGTGAATTCCGGCAAGCGTGCCCAGTTGACAGAGGAAACACGGCTCGTCGCGATCGATCGCTGCCCACGAATACTCCTCGTAGCTGCTGCGCGGCCGCACCCGCCAAAACGTGGCCCTCCACTCATGTAGCGTCCGGCCGGGGAAGCGCAGACTGGCAAATGGGACGGCCATCTCAATGTGATAGCCGTGCTGCGTGACGCGACCCTCCGTGTGGTAGACCACGTCGAACGCCAGATCCTCATCTCCCGTGGCCGTGAATCGCGAGTCCCCTTGCACGCCCAAAGGATTGGCAAAGAGATAATAGGCCCACGCTCCGTCGCCGAATGTGTCGAGGACAATGCCGAAGTAGTCGTCCGACCAGATTTCGTCGCGGTTGCTGCGCGACGCGCGCACCGTGCTCGGATCGTCGAAGGCGAGGAACGCGAGATAGAGGTTTTGATCGTCATACGTGACCCATACTTCGCTTTCCACCGTCGGGGTTTCCCCCTCCTTCGGGAAGAATTCAGTGAACGTAACGGCCCTCGCGGCACCATCCCACCCGACGTCATCAATGGTCCCATCGATCACGATGGCTCCAGGCGCACGAGTGACCGTCAGAGCAGGTCGCTCCTGTGCCGTGCGGGGGGTGCGTGTCGTCCCGTCCCGCTGTTGACTATTGGCGGTGGACACCACCGCGCCGGCTGCGAGCGTTGCCCAGAGGAGAGAACCGAGTGCAGCGCGCCGCCGTTCGCCCAGCGACTGGATTACGCTCATGAAGGTGTCAACACCCAGAACCGTTCTTCTGTGAAGATACGATGCGTGAGCCTCTCAAAGAGGTAGCGGAGTTGAGAGGAAGCCACGCTAAGCTGGTGATGTCACTGAGCACAAACGAGTTGTGCGCTACCGTGGCACGGGCGCTACACCGCGTTCATTGGCAAGGTTGGCGCGCCGAGCGTATTATGGCGCATCAGCGCTAGCCCTCGATACCGCCAGGCCGACAGACGCTGATCCCCGAGTCAAGCACACATGTCTTCGAAGGCAGTTCTTCGCACGATCCTCCGGCTGCTGTGGCCGTACAAGCTGGCCACAGCTGGGGTGCTCGCCCTCGCCCTCCTCGCGGCGGCGTTGGAGGCGCTCGAGCCGTTGTTGCTCATGGTCATTATCGACCAGCTCGGGCTTCCCGACGCCATTCGACCGCTCGTGGTCGCGGTAGGGGCACTTGTGATCCTCGAACTCACCTATGCCGGAGTCTGGGGTTGGCTCGGTGTCGCGTCACAAGACTTGACGTTACGGCTCGACGGCTCGATCCGGGAACGCCTCTATACCCAGCTCTACGAGCAGTCGCTCGGGTACTACCGGCAGCACAAAGTCGGAGACGTCATCGCACGAACTTCCCAATCGCTGGAGAACTTTCTCGAAGCGTTCGCGGAGATCGTGTTCGAGCAGCTACCGACGTTGCTGTATTTCGGCGTCGCACTCGTGGCCATGGTGAAGCTCGACTGGCGACTGGCGGCATTGGTGATTGCGTTCACACCTCTTCCGCCATTGATCGGTGCGTGGGCGGCGCGCGAGCAGACGAGGCGCGAGCGTCGGCTCCTGGACGAAGAAGCCTCGATTGCGGGACGCCTGTACGAAACGCTGCACGGGCTGTTGACCGTAAAGGCATTCGCGCGGGAGTCAACCGAGCGCCGTACCATTTTGAAAGGCGTCAGCATCGTCCACGCAATCCGCCGCCGTGGCAGCCGCCGGGACGCTGTTACCGAGGGCCTGGGCGACCTTCCATACACCTTCGCCCGGCTTGCAACCATCGGAGTTGGCGCGTACCTGGTGATTCGTGGTGAGATCACCATCGGTGTGATCGTCGGGTTTCTCGCGTACATCGAAGGCTTGTTCGGTCCCGTCCAGGGCCTCGCAGAGGTGTACCAGACCTTGCGTCGCGCCAGCGTGTCGCTCGAGGCCCTTTCGGAGGTCATCGATGCTGAAGATCCGGTAGCGGATTATCCGAGTGCGGTACCTCTCGATGGCGGGCCTGGACTTGTTTCCTTTGAGCAGGTGTCCTTTGGCTACGCACCTGACCGACTCGCGGTAGACGGCATTTCGTTCACAATTCAGCCCGGCGAAACGTTCGCGATGGTCGGACCGAACGGGAGTGGCAAGACCACACTCGGTCTCTTGCTGTTGCGGCTTGTTGCTCCGGACCGCGGCCAGATCAGCGTGGACGGTATCGATATCCGGACCTGTACGGCTGCGTCCCTTCGTGGGAAGACCGGCGCAGTTTTTCAGAACGTGCACCTGTTCGATGACACGCTCGCCGCGAACATTGCATTCGGTCGGCCGTCAGCCGACCACCACGAGATCGAAGCCGCAGCCCGCGCTGCGGGAGCACACCCTTTCATCGAGCGGCTCCCGCAAGGCTATGAAACGGTGGTCGGGGAGATTGGCAACCGCCTTTCGCACGGACAGCGGCAGCGCATCGCTGTTGCTCGGGCCATCCTCAAGGGGGCACCGATCTTGTTCCTCGATGAGCCGACATCAGCCATGGACGTCGACGGCGTGAACCATGTGGTGCGCACCTTCGAGCGCCTCACGGGCGGCCGGACGACGCTCCTCGTCACGCACCGATTGTCGATCGCGCGCCGCGCCGACCGAATCGGATTTCTCGAACGCGGACGGCTGATCGCAACAGGTACACACGAGGAATTGCTGAACACGTGTGACCGGTACGTTGCCTTCGTAGAGGCTGAAGAGCGATTAGATGGGAGGCGCTCAGCTCGCTGGCATCGCGCCAAGCGGTTTAGACGTCAGAGCAGCGCCCGAGCGACTGAGTGACCGCACCGTAAGAGCTTCTCTCACACGATTAAGACGCATCCCGGGAATTCCCCGGCGATCCGCTCGAGTGCTTCCTCGGAGACCAGCGCACCTTCCCTCGGTAGGATGAGTGTGCTTGCTGCCAGTGAGCGAGCGACCGCTCCTACGCCTGGTATGCTCTCAGCCGCGAGATCGCGAAAGTGCACCCCGTCTGCTGCGGGGCCTAAACGTTGCGCGGCATCGCGAGCTAAATTCGCCGTCTCATGCCCTGATGGCGCGACGCAAATCACGTGCACGTCCGCTGCCCGCCCACGCACGATCGCCAGTGCGATCTCGAGCGCATCGAATGAGGCAGGTGTGCCAGTGAAAACGACGGCCGCAGGACCGGTCGGTCGGGCATCGGGGGGAAGGAGCAGGATCCGCCCCCGAGCGCTCACGGCGACCCGACGCGCGGTAGACCCGAGACCACGTCGCTGCCCCGCGAGGTAGCCCCGCACCCCGAGGCTCAGCAGGTCGCCGGCCGCGAGATCGCCGATCAGCTGGTCGACGACGCTACCGCGCGCAACGCGAAACGACGTGCGAACACCAAGACGCTGCGCCATGGCATCGAGCACCTTGCGCGCTTCCGTCGCCTGGAGTCGGAGCTGACGCTCGATCTCGCCACTTGCCAGCGGGCGCGACACTGGAGACAGCGTACCAAACTGTCGCGCGAAGGGGAGTGAGCTCCATCGGATCAGGTTGATGTCCTCCACGAACAGTCCCAGCAACTCGGCTTCGAGCGCCGCGGCGAGCTCGGCGGCCGCTCCCAGTGCGGCCACGCTTCCAGGAGACGCATCGATCGCGAAGACGATTCGGCGAATCCTCATCGATTAGGCTCCTCGATCGTCCGCGGGGGACCGCCGTCGCCCCCTCCCCCACCCTCCAACTCACGACCCTGGCTTTCCAAGCGTCTTGGCCTCACCTCCTCTGCAGAGACACTAAAATCCCGCCGCTGCTTCGCCAGCTGTCGAAGCCGAGCTTCAACGAGGTGGTTGAATGTTCCATCGGGGTACTCCCCATCTTCACCTCGCTCCCCTGCTGGCAAACCCGTCAGCATCTCTATTCCTTCGTCGACGTTGCCGATGGCAAGGATTTGGAACCGACCCTGGGCCACGGCGTCGATAACGTCCTGTCGCAGCATCAAGTGTTCACTGTTGCTCCGGGGAATGATGACGCCCTGGGTGCCCGTGAGCCCCCTCGCAACACAGATGTCGAAAAATCCTTCGATCTTCTCGTTGATGGCGCCTACCGGTTGCACCTCACCGTGCTGGTTGACCGAGCCCGTGACGCCAAGGGATTGCTTCAACGGAACACCAGCGATCGCCGAGAGCAGCGCAAACAACTCGGCGCACGATGCGCTATCGCCCTCGACACCCGAATACGACTGCTCGAAGACGAGGCTGGCGGACAGCGAGAGGGGATGATCGGGAACGTACTGCGCGGCGAGGTATCCCGAGAGAATCAACACGCCCTTGGAATGGACGGGCCCTCCAAGCTTCACCTCGCGCTCGATGTCGACCAGCTCCCCCTGACCCAACCGGACACGCGCCGTGATCCGACTCGGCCGCCCGAACATGAAATTGCCAAGCGCGAGTGCCGAAAGGCCGTTGACCTGACCAACCGTGGCACCGTCGGTATCGATCTTGATGGTGCCGCGCGTGATCTCCTCGAAGACCCGCTCCCGGATACGGCTCGCCCGCTCGATCTGGGCGTCGATAGCCTGCTGGACGTGTGCCGTCGTGACGACGGAGTCCCCACCGGTCCGGGCGTAGAAATCGGCTTCGCGCAGGAGATCCGTGAGTGAGCGCATGTGGGTGGTGAGTTTCCGCTGATCCGATGCGAGTCTCGCACTGCGCTCGAGTACCCGCGCGATGGCGCTACGGTCAAACGTCCGGAGGTGCTCCCCCTGGACGATCGACGCAATGAGCTGCGCATACTGCCGCACACCATCGTCCGATGCCTCCATCTCGTCGTTGAAGTCGGCCGCAACCTTGAAGAGCTCCTCGAACTCTGGGTCGTAATGACACAGCAGATAGTAGAGAATCCGCTCACCCGCCAACACGACCGTCACGTCGAGGTCCACTGCTTCCGGTTCGAGCGTCACGTGACTCACCAAGCTCAACGCTTGACCCAGCGACTCGAGACGGAGCTTCTTGGTTTGCAGGACCCGCTTCAGCGCATCCCAAGCGTACGGGTTGCGAAGGAGTTTGCTGACTTCCAATACGAGGAATCCGCCGTTCGCCCGGTGTAGGGCTCCCGCTCTGATGAGCGTGAAGTCGGTCGACAGCGCGCCAAAGCGCGACATGTGCTCGATCCGACCCACGAGATGGTCGTAGGTGGGATGGTCCTCGGTGATGACGGGGGCGCCTTTGGTGTCGGCGTTGTCCACCAACAGGTTCACCTCATAGCGCGTGAGACGCTGCGACTGGCTGCGTTCCAACCCGCTTCCTTCCAAAAGCGCAGCCGGAAACGGTTGTTCCGGGCTGACGAGGCTCCGCGCGGTTCGGACGATATCGTCTTCCACGGTTGCGATGTAGGCCAGCACGGCTTCGAGCCTGGCAAACTTCCCACGCAGCTCCTCGAAGAGATGGCCAACGGCCAGCTTAGTAATCTCCTCGTCCAGCTCACGCACACGCTCACGCCGCTCGCGGTCCCACCGCGGGAGCTGTCGCAGCGTCCTGTGCACTTCCTCTTCGAACGACTCAACCATCGACTCGATACGTTTCCTCTCCTCGTCTGGGAGTTGGGCAAACTCCTCACCGGATATCACTTCTCCGGCGCGTACTGGGGCAAACGCCATTCCCACGGGCGTCCGTATCAGGGTGAGGCCCGCCTCCGTCGCTCGCCGCTCGATATCCTGCAGGGCATGCTGTGGACGTTCCTTGAACTCGTCCTCGATGACCTTTCGCCGGGTCTGGTACTCGTCGCTCTCGAAGGCGCCCCCCAGAACCGTGCGCAACTCATCGACGAGACGTGCCATCTCCTCCCGCAGCGTCGCGCCTGTCCCCGCCGGGATAGCGAGCAACCGCGGTTTTTGAGGATCATCGAAGTTGTGGACATAACAGAGATCTGGCGGTACCGGGAGGGAACGAGCGTGGCGGGTGAGATGCTGCCACACCAGCCAGCGCTTGCCTGTGCCGCGCGGACCAAGTGCAAAAATATTGTACCCATCCCGCGCCATCTTGACACCAAATTCAACCGACGTTTCGGCACGCTCCTGCCCTACGATCTCCGCAAACTCCGGGACCTGATCGGTCGTGTCGAATGGCACGATGCTCGGGTCATAGCGTCGCCGCAGAGTTTGAGGCGGCAATGCGATCGCCCCAGCCCTTGTTACGAGCTCCTGTGCCATCGTATCCTCGATCTTTCTCGACTCGGCCGCTCCCCCTCGGTACGCGCCGCCGTCGCTAGCGGGTTGGCAATGTCGATGATCGTGATTTGTTCGTGAAGGAGCGGTGAACCGTCTGCAAACGATGGTTTAGGTGGGTTTTCCAGAAATGCCGCGGCCGGGGCTGCGTTTAGCCGACGGCGATCTCTTCCGGCACGGGGGGGGTGGGCTCTGTCAGGGGAGGCCCCGGCAGGGCATCCCCACGCATCAGTGCCTCCAGCTCGTCGCGTCCTAGCGTCTCGCGCTCCAACAAAGCGGCGGCGATCGCGTCGAGCTTGCTTCGATTCTCGGTCAACAGCCGTCGCGCCATCTCGTATGACTCCCCGATTACCCGTCCAATCTCGCGGTCCACGAGGTCCGCCATCCGTTCGGAGACCTCGTGCCGCTGTGCAACCTCGCGCCCCAAGAAGACCACATCATCGCGCCCGCCCACCGTCATGGGACCGACCGCCTCGCTCATGCCAAACTGGGTGACCATGCGGCGCGCTAGCTCAGTGGCGTGCTGGAAATCTTGCGCGGCCCCGGTGGTGACTTTGTCGGGACCAAACTCGAGCTCCTCCGCCACTCGGCCACCATACGCCACGACCAGTCGGCCGAGGATGTATTCCTTCGTGTAATTGTGCCGGTCTTCTTCCGGTAGCGAGGCCGTGAGACCCAGGGCTCTCCCGCGCGGCACGATGGTGACCTTCTGCACGGGATCCAACCCGGGCATTAGCAGGTTGAGGAGCGCGTGTCCCGCCTCATGAAAAGCGGTCAGGCGTCGCTCCTCCGCGGTGAGCACCAAGCTTCGCCGCTCCACACCCAGCATCACCTTGTCCTTGGCGTCGTCAAAGTCTTTTCGGTCTACCTGCTCTTTGTTGCGCCGTGCTCCGAGCAACGCAGCCTCGTTGACGATGTTCGCCAGGTCGGCGCCGGCCAGCCCGGGGGTGCCGCGGGCGACGGCTGCGAGATCCACGTCGCCGGCCAACCGGATCCTCTTTGCGTGAACGCGGAGGATCATCTCCCGCCCCCGCACATCCGGCATGTCCACCACCACCTGCCGGTCGAATCGACCGGGACGCAGCAGTGCAGGATCCAAGACGTCTGGTCGATTGGTCGCCGATAGCAGAATCACGCCTTCGTTGGGTTCGAAGCCGTCCAGCTCGACCAACAGCTGGTTGAGGGTTTGCTCCCGTTCGTCATGCCCACCACCCAAACCCGCCCCGCGAAGGCGCCCAACGGCATCGAGCTCGTCGATGAAGATGATGCACGGGGCATTGGCTTTTCCCTGTGCAAACAGGTTACGCACCCGCGCTGCCCCGACACCGACAAACATCTCCACAAAGTCGGATCCCGAGATGGAGAAGAAAGGCACGCCAGCCTCTCCCGCCACGGCCCGGGCTAGCAGTGTCTTGCCGGTTCCCGGCGGACCCACCAGCAACACGCCCTTGGGAAGCCGGCCACCCAAACGCTGGAATCGTGTGGGATCTTTGAGGAAAGCGACGATTTCCTGGAGCTCGGTTTTCGCCTCATCGGCGCCGGCCACGTCGGCGAAGGTCACCAGGGGTCGCTCACCGGATACCTGACGGGGCGTCAGCTTGCCGAACGAAAGCGCGCGATCGCCGCCGAGCCGCATCTGACGGCTGAGTAGAAGCCAGAAGCCAATGATGAGAGCCCAGGGCAGGAGCCAGTACAACGCCGTGGTCCACGCGGATCCGCTTTTCTTACCCTCCACGGATACGTTCCGCTCTTCGAGCTGGGCCACCAGCGGTGCCGGGTCGTCAAACGGCAGTATCGTCTTGAAGCGAGTGTATGTCTCACCCTCGATGGTCACGGAATCGCGGAACTCCCCGCGCATCTCGTTCTCATCGGGAGTGATTTGCACCGCGCGCAGGTTGTCCGCTTGCAGTTGGATCTGAAGCTCCGAATACGAGATGTCGGCAACACCTGCATCTCGGCGCGTCAGCTGGAGCACGAGCAGGAACGCCGCGAGGATGGCAATCCACAAAATGGCTCCTCGGGGCCGCACGCTGAGCTTGCGCTCGCTAGTGGGAGGCGGACGTTCGATCATGTACACAAGGTCTCTGAAGTTTTCTGAAGGGCTGATGAACGTCGGGTGAATGGATGAACGGCTACTGTCCCGACGCCTGCACAATCTCCTCGCGAAACGTCTCGAGCGCGGGGCTGAGGGTGACGCGGTAGGGTGGATCGGCCTTCGCGATGTCCTGGATGTGCGAGGGCAAAGCCGAGAGCGCCGTCTGTGCGTGAGCTCGCGCCTCATCGAGGGAGCGACGACCGTGTGCCGTGCGACGTCCTCGGTGCATTACGTGCTCGAGCAGCGGCTGCCCGGGCAACGATTCGCTGAATCGGCCGATGACGTCTTGCACCGCCACGCCGTTTTCCATGGTGCGGAACACCTGCTTCTGGCCCGGTAAGATCCCCTTACCTGGAGAGAGCTTCAGCCGTCCCTTCCCTCCGTACGCGGCGAGCTTGTAGGCCATATCCAAAGCCGGTGCGTCACGGGAAACCCCCATCCGTGTGCCCACGCCGAAGCCGGTGATGGGTGCACCTCGATCGAGCAGCGCCGCTATCTCGTGCTCATCCAGCCCTCCGCTGGCAAAGACCTCAACCCGCTCGAGTCCAGCGTCATCGAGGATCTTTCTCGCACCGAAAGCCAGCTCACACAGGTCTCCCGAGTCGAGCCGGACACCTCGTACTGCGAACCGAGTGCCAAGCTCGCGCGCCAGCGTCACGACTCGTCGTACACCTTCCAACGTGTCGTATGTATCCACGAGAAGTATTGTGGTGGGGTAGAGAGAGGCGAACGCTCGAAAGGCGTCGAGCTCGCGGTCGTGCGCCTGGATGTAGCTATGCGCCATCGTCCCAGCCACGGGAACACCGTAGAGATGTCCGGCCAGCACGTTGCTCGTCGCCGTCAAGCCGGCAATATGAAATGCCCGGGCCGATTTGATCCCAGCGTCGACTCCGTGCATGCGCCGCAGCCCAAAATCCACCACCGCCCGGCCCCGCGCGGCGCGGACCACCCGTGCCGCTTTGGAAGCGATCACCGTTTGGAAGTGTACCTGATTCATAACGAACGTCTCGGCGAGTTGCGCCTCCGGCAACGGGGCCACGACCTCGAGCAACGGCTCGTCCGCAAACACCGGTGTGCCCTCCGGAACCGCATAGACGTCTCCGGTGAAGCAAAAGTCGGCCAGCCAGTTGAGAAAGCCAGGACGGAAGTAATCGAGCGACGACAGGTACTCGAGCGCTTCGTCGTCGA
The DNA here is from genome assembly GCA_041577295.1 of Gemmatimonadales bacterium. Lineage (GTDB taxonomy): Bacteria > Gemmatimonadota > Gemmatimonadetes > Gemmatimonadales > GWC2-71-9 > JBDHDH01. Next base: position 18,823 of record JBFGJG010000004.1, on the reverse strand, counting down.
ACGTCAAGCGCTCCAGATAACGAAGGGCGTCATCGAGGCCGCAAGCGAGCAGGTAATTGCGTTCCGACGGGAGACGCCGCACGTGAAGCGTGAACACCGCAGGCTCGAGCATCTCCTGCTGCCAGTAGGCCTGGAGCATCGTCAGCTCGTACAGGTCCGTGAACAGCGCAAGGCTCGGATCCACGGCGTCCATGGCGTCGCTCAACAAACGGTTTGTTCTCACCGCGGACAAGCTAACGGATCTCTTCAACTTTAAAAGATTGCTGCGCGCAAGTACCTTTATTTGTCTCGGAGACACGCGCGGTGGCGCCCGGGACATGTCGCACCCTCAACTCCAACAGCGGATGGAACCGATGAGGCACTCTTCCTTCGCCGGGAGGCCACGGCTGCGCCGTTGCCTTCCCGTGCTTGCAGCCTTGGCGGTGCTACCCTCGGGCATGCTCGCCCAAGCACCCAAGGATGACCCCACCCCACCACCGTACTACGCCATCACCAATGCCAAGATCGTCACCGTCTCGGGCCCCGTAATCGAGCGGGGAACTGTCGTGATCGCCAATGGCATCATCGAGGCGGTCGGCGGTCCTAACGTGACGATCCCGGCTGAAGCTTGGGTCATCGACGGCGCAGGACTCACCGTCTATCCGGGCCTGATCGACGCCCTCTCCGACGTGGCGATTGCCAGCGAGGAGAACGGAGAGAACGGAGGACGTGCGGGCGCTGGTTCATCCGGCCGGCCTGGCGGTGACGCGCCGCAAGCCGACGGCCCGGAGGATCGACCCGCCACCTTCTCATGGCGAGCCGCCGCCGATGGGCTGACGGCCGAGGATGCACGCCTCGAGACGTGGCGGGAGGGGGGGTTCACCACCGCGATGACGGTTCCAGCAACCGGGATCATCACCGGGCAGGGAGCGGTCATCAACCTGCGTGACGGGAACCCGCAGGACATGGTGGTCCGTACGCCAGCAGCCCTCCGGCTGAACCTCGAGGGTGTCGGTGGCTTTCGCAGCTATCCCGGTGCGCTCTTCGGCGTGATGTCCTACATCGAACAGGTATTCCTCGACGCCGATCGTTACGGTCAGGCATTGGCGGCGGATCAGGCACGGCCGGCGGGCGTAGACAGACCAGCCTACGATCGCACGTTGGATCCGCTTCGCCGGGCCGTGGCCGAGCAGTGGCCAGTGCTCATCCCGGCAAACGAGGAACGCGAGATTCGGCGCGCCCTGCAGCTCGGGAATAAGATCGGCGTGCGCACAGCGATCTACGGAGGCCATGAGGGGTTCGATGTTGCCAGCGAGTTGGCTGCGGCTGGTACCCCGGTTTTGCTCAATCTGGATTGGCCGGAACGATCGAAAGATGCAGATCCGGAGTCGGAGGAGTCGTTACGCTCGCTGCGCAAACGTACGTGGGCACCGATGACGCCAAAGGCTTTCCACGATGCTGGTGTGCGGTTCGCCTTCTACTCCGGTGGTGTTGCCACACCGCGGGAAGCCCTCAAGAACGTCAGGAAAGCGATCGACGAAGGGTTGCCACGTGACGCGGCGCTGCGCGCGCTCACGCTGGGCGCTGCCGAGGTCTACGGGGTGGCGGATCGGCTCGGCAGCATCGAGCGCGGCAAGCTCGCCAACCTCGCGGTCGCGGACGGCGATCTGTTCGACGAGAAGACCAAAGTCAAAATGGTCTTCGTTGACGGCCGAAAGTTCGAGAAGCGTGAATCCGGCCGGCCCACCGATCCACCGGCAATGGACGTGTCGGGCACGTGGACCGTGACCGTACAGTCGCCGCGTGGCACACAAGAGTCGACCGCAGAGCTTTCCATGGAGACGGACGGAACGCTATCGGGGACGGTGCGCGGTGAACGGGGCGAGGGGAGTGTGACGGAGGGCTGGGTGAGCGGTAACCGGTTCAACTTTACGGTGAACATCACCATGGGCGGGCGATCGGTAGAGGCGTCGTACTCCGGCACGCTCGAGGGCAACCGAATGGAGGGATCGGTTTCCTTTGGCCGTTTCTCGACGGAGTTCACGGCCGAGAAGACCGCAGGTGCAGCGGTTGCCGAGGCGGCCGAGACAGAGGCACCAAGCCCTAGCACTCCCGGCGTGTTACCTGCGCGGAACGCCGGTCCCATGCACTCGATGGTGGATTGGAACGCGCCGGCTCCAACGCTGGCAATTACCAACGCCACGATCTTTACAGTGACGCAGGGAACCATCAACCGCGGCACCGTGCTCGTGCGCGATGGCAAGATTGCCGCAGTGGGCACGAACGTGAATGTCCCGCGTGGCGCCACCGTGATCGACGCGGCCGGCAGATACGTGACGCCGGGACTGATCGACGCCCACGCGCACATCGCCACCGATGCGGTGAACGAGGGAAGCATTGCCGTGTCCTCGATGGTGCGCATCGAGGATGTGGTGGATCCCAGTGACATCAACATCTATCGCGAAGCTGCCGGCGGGGTGACGACCTCGCACGTGATGCATGGGAGTGCTAACCCCATTGGTGGCCAAAACGCGATCATCAAACACCGGTGGGGCAAAGACGCCGAGGGTCTGCGCTTCGAAGGCGCGCCGCCCACCATCAAGTTTGCGCTAGGCGAAAACCCCAAGCGCTCCAACTTCAACCTCGGGCCGGGCACTGAGCGCCGTTATCCAAACACGCGCATGGGCGTGATGGACGTCATTCGCCGAGCGTTCCTGGATGCACGAGAATATCAGAAGAAGTGGGCGGATTACGATCGCCGGCGTCGGGCTGGTGAACGCAACCTGGTACCACCCGCGCGGGATCTCAAGCTCGAGCCCTTGGTAGAGATCCTCGAGGGGACTCGGCTGGTGCACTCCCACAGCTACCGGGCCGATGAGATCCTCCAGCTGATGCGGCTGGCCGAGGAGTTTGGATTCAAGATCGCCGTGTTCCAGCACGTGCTCGAGGGCTACAAAGTGGCGGACGAGATGGCAGCGCATGGGGCTGGCGCATCGACGTTCTCCGACTGGTGGGCGTACAAGGTCGAGGCGTACGACGCTATTCCTTATAATGCGGCCCTCATGACCCAGCGCGGCGTGGTCGTCTCCATCAACTCAGACAGTCCGGAGGAGGCGCGTCACCTGAATCAGGAGGCTGGCAAAGCGATGAAGTGGGGCGGGCTGGATGAGACCGCGGCGCTGTCCTTGGTGACGATCAACCCCGCAAAGCAGCTCAGGATCGACAACCGTGTGGGCTCGATCGAAGTTGGGAAGGATGCCGACCTCGTCATCTGGGAAAACCATCCCCTTTCGTCGTACGCCAAGACACTGACCACCCTGGTCGACGGGCGCGTGGTGTTCGACGTCGAGCGCGACGGTGAACGGCAGAATCAGATCGAACAGGAGAAAGAGCAATTGAAGGGCAAATTGGGCGAGTCGAGCGAGCGAGGTGAATCATGAACGCGAGAACGATGAACAAACCGTATGGGGCGTTGCTTACCCTCGCGATCGTGGCCGCCTCGATCGCCCCGGTGGCCACGGCGTGGGCGCAGCACGACCCGCGGGTCGAGCCCGCACTCAGCTATGTGATCCAGGGCGCCACCGTGCACACCCTGGCCGGGGAAAGCATGAGCAACGCTACCGTGCTGATTCGAGACGGACTCATCCGGGAGGTCGGCACCGGCGTGATGGTGCCGAGTGGGGCGTCGGTCATCGACGGCACTGGGCTGCATGTGTACCCGGGGCTGGTGGATGCCTTTAGCCGGCTCGGCCTCACTGAGATCGGTGCTGTGTCTGCCACGCAGGACGTCAGCGAGCTGGGAAACTGGAACGCACACCTCGATGCGTACACGGCTATCCATCCAGCCAGTGAGCACATTCCTGTCGCTCGAGCGAACGGCATCACCCACGCCCTCACCGCGCCCGGCAGTGGCGGTGGTGGGTTCTTTGGTGGCGGAAGCTCGGGAGGTATTCCCGGTCAGGCAACGTTGATCCACCTCGACGGCTGGACGGTCGAAGACATGGCGATCGAACCGTCGGTTGGTATGGTGATTCAGTGGCCCGGCATTCAGACACGAACCTTTGACTTCGCCACGTTCTCCGTGAAGGAAAAACCGTTTACGGAGGCGAAAAAAGAATACGACGAGCAGGTACAAAAGCTCGAGGATTGGCTCGACGCGGCTCGGCACTACAAGCAGGCGATGACCAGAGGCGACGCATCGAAATTCCAGCGTGATCTGCAGCTCGAGCACCTCTCACGCGTGCTCGGCGGAGAGCTTCCCGTGATCGTCGTGGCCAACGACAAGCGCGGTATCGAGGGAGCGTTGGATCTCGCAGAGCGGTACGATCTGCGAGTGATCATGGCATCGGCGCGCGAGGCCCGCGAAGTCAAGCAGGCCCTGGTGGAGAAGCAGATCCCTGTCATTCTCGGCCCGTCACAAACGTTGCCACGGGAAGAGGACGATCCCTACTCAGATCCCTTGTCACTCGCGGGCGAGTTGCACGCCGCTGGTGTGAAAATCGCCTTTGGTACTTTCAACTCGTCCGATTCCCGCACCCTGCCCTATGAGGCGGCGAACACGGTGCCATTTGGGTTGCCCAAGGAGGAAGCGCTCAAAGCCGTGACCATCAATGCCGCCCAGATCTTGGGCGTCGCCGACCGTCTGGGAACGATCGAGCCCGGCAAAATCGGGAACGTGATCGTGACTACCGGTGATCCACTCGAGATCACCACCCGGATCGAGTACCTGTTTATTGACGGGATTCCCGTCGATACCGGTAACAAGCATCAGGAGCTGTGGGATAAGTATCGCAAGCGGCCAGCGAAGGCCGTGCCGGTGACGACGACGACAGAAGGAAAGTAAGACGGAACTTTTGGAAGGACGGAAGGTCGTTTCCTGAAGACCTTCCGTCCTTCCGTCTGTCTTGCGTACCGTCTTGCGGTCCTGTTCTACCGAATCACCGCCCCGATGCCGAACACCAAGGCGATGTCGTTCAGTTGATCGAACGCATCACCAAACCACCGGCGGTATCGTGCCTCAACCCGAACGGCGGGTCCGCTGCGCAGCGCGACGCGATACCCGAGAGCGAAGCCAGCAGCCCCGCTCACCTCCGTACTGGAGAACCCTCCCAAATCGAGTGCCGCGACACCACCGTGTCCCGCGAGATAGGCTGATCCGGTGCGCTCGGGCGCAAACAGGTATCCCACCTGGCCCATGACCGCCGTGCTGTACGCCGTCTCACCACCGGAATTGATGACGCTCACGTGGAACTGCGGTTCCACCATTACCTGGGGCGAGGTAAAGAACGTCACGTACAAAACCGGCGCGACGAGTGCGGGAATGGACGCCGTGCCGGCCCCCGGGATGCCAAACAAGACAATGGCGTCACCACCGTCCGGCGCCAGAACCGTGAGGCCAAGTCCGGTGCCGATCTCGGCCTTGGGTCGTTCCTGAGCCAGTGCCGGGGCAACCACGAAGAGCAACCCAACCCCAATCAGCGTCGTTGTGCGCATAGTCCACCTCCAGGAGGACCGTGAGCGGGTGTTACCACTCTCCATAGGTCGTACGCGTCTCCATAGGCCGTACGCGTCAAGCGGGTGTCAAGAGGATGGAAGGGCCGGTACTCCAATCATCTTTCCATCCTCCCGTCCCTCAAGCGTTATCTCCTCTGTGACCTAGGTCACAGCTCGGACGGGACACCGGCGCGAGCGCCGCACTCCTCTCGCCATGCATTGTTACCGACGGCCGCGTTCGCGGCTCGACTCCTCAACTCCTGACAAGGCTGGCACGGGTGGTCAACAGCAAAGTTCTACAGACCGCATTTGTCGCACTGCTGGTGGCGTGCGGCGGTGAGGTGACGGATCCTCCCGGCAATGGAGGAAACGGTGGACCGCCGAGCGTCTCGCTCCAACCCGACAGGGACAACACGCTATTTGAAGAGCCCACTGGCGCGCTGAGCAACGGTGCCGGTGACTTCATCTTTGCAGGGCGCACGAGTACGACCCAACTGGGAACAATCCGACGCGGGCTCATCCGTTTCGACATCGCGGGAAGCGCGCTGCCGGCCGGAGCAACGATCGACAGTGTCCGATTGCGCATGAACATGAGCCGCACGATCGCCGGGCCGACGACCGTATCGCTCCACCGGGTGACCGCAGATTGGGGCGCAGCAGGCTCTGACGCGGCGGGAGCCGAGGGTGGAGGTGCGGCCCCCGAGACTGGTGATGCCACGTGGATCCACACGTTCTTTGACACCGACCAGTGGACGAACCCTGGCGGCGACTTCGTCGCCGGCGCCAGCGCCGGCACCCAGGTACAGACGACGGGATTCTACACCTGGGCTTCGACGACCATGCGGGCGGATGTGCGGGGTTGGCAAGCAGACGCCGCGAGCAACTTTGGGTGGATCCTGATCGGTGATGAGACTGCCGAAACGACTGCCAAGCGATTCGACTCCGTGGACATCGACAACGCCGCAAATCGCCCGCAACTCACGATCTTCTACACACGGCCGTAGGTCAGACCACGCGTCCTATGAAAACGTGGGGGAAGCCGCTCCGAGTCGGCCTCGTGGCTGTGCTGCTCGCGGGGTGTGCCGACCGCGAGCCCGTGACACCACGAGACGGCCTTCTGGGGGAGCTCACGCGAACGTCCGGTGAGCTCAATCACGACACCATTCACGTCGCCGCGCCAGCGGGACCTGGGGACCGCTTTGGCGGCACGCGCATCGATTCCATTCACTACAGGATGCTCCGCGCACCTTACGAAAAAGGAAAGGTGGGAGGTTTCTATGCCACCTACCGCGTTGAGGCGGTTCCTGGCTACGAGGGATTCCTCTTGCGCGTGCCCAGCCGTTACACGTCATCGGCAATCGACCTGTGGATGTACGACAACAACTCTGGATCGTGGTTGTCCCCGGTCCGGATAGCCGACGGCTATGGAGGTGGTACGTGGCAGTACGCGATGGACGGCTGGCTGGTCGATCTCGAGGGCGACGGACACACGGATTTGGTGCATCGCCATCGTCACTGGTGGACAGACGAATCGCTCAACGAGCACCAGGCTGACTCGTTGTTTGTGAGGCGTTGGTTGGGTAACGCCTTCAGCGAGGCGGTGCTCTCCGATGACACGACCCTTGCCCGAATCTTCCTTCCCCGTCGTTGGCGTTGAGAAAAAGGGGACGGTGCGAAGCCGCACCGTCCCCTGCCCCGTCTGAAGTCGTAAACTCTATCTAGTTCGGCGCGTGCACCCCCGTTCCAGGTCCGCCGTAGTTCCTGCCGATCCTAGGACCGGATGGCGTCACCGCGTCGTTGTCGATCCGCGCGATCCACTGCTTAATGGAGCCCGGAAACGGCTCGGTACGTCCATTGGCACCGAACGGATCCGTGTACCAGACCTCGGGCCCGTCCGCATTGCTGATCCGGATCGAGTTGATATCCGTGTCCCGGTCCGCGCCATCGAACGGTGAGCGTGGATCATTCCATGCGATGTCCAGGATCGTCCCGCCAGCGGTGACCTCTTCGCACACTCCACCACGCGCCCGCTCGCCGGTCTCCGTGACTTCATAGCAGACGTCCATCGGCCGTCCGATGATCCCGGGATCGGCGGGATTATGAAAGCGGCTCGGGAACCGCACGTTGAAGTACGGGCCGAGGCTGACGAGCCGTCGGCCGTTCTCGGCGCGAATGCTCTCGGAGGCCTGCCAGCTCTCCCGGAGCGCGCTGCGGAACTGCGACTCGCTGCCATCCGGCACCAGGATCAGCTGATCCACGCAGCTCCGATCTGGGATGATCCGCCTCCCGCCGCCATCCGGTGAGTTGACGGGTGAAGGTGTCCCAACCTCGACGCGTACGTCGTTGCAGGTGGACTCGAAACCTCCGGCGTCACCGATATTCGTCAAGAACGTCACGTGTAGCCCGGTGCCGTCGCTGCACCGCGCGTGAAAGACGAGCTCGTGGAGGTTGTTGGTCAGCGCATCCTTCGAGTGGGTGCCTTGATGCATCTTGATGAGCACGTCGCACGAGATCTGAAAGACGCTCGATCCCGTGTTCATCTCGATGTCGTTCTCCCACTCGACCTTGTGTCCAAAGTGGTCTTCGTGCCGCGGGTTGGCGGGGTCGTGAATATCGAGCACTTCGTTGGCGTAACCGAATGGGATGGGTCCCACATCGCCGAACAGATCCGAGCCGCTCGGGTCACGGCCGTGATCGTGACCAAAGGTGCACCCGCTTGCCGGATCGATCGGCGGGTGCCAGGTCGGATACAGCTTGCCGTCAGGACCAACGGTGGCGTACCGGTCGTGCACCTCAGGTGTGCAGGTGTCAAACTCCGGAGTCGGTGCCCAAATGCTGAAGGCCCGGCTCACCCCGGCGGGAGCATCCTCCGGACCGATTACCCCATCCGAGGTACACCCAACGGCGATCATGGTGAGCAAGAGTGCTGCCGCCCACCGACTGACATTTTCTCGCGACATTGCAGCCTCCTACCGACATTCGTTCGATACAACGGAGGGCGCCTGCGGTCTGCAGTCTTCTGCACATCGCCACCCAGCCAGGGCGCAGCGGCTTCGCCCTCGCGGGGCACGTTTCGCGATAGGGGCTTGTGGGCGGAGTGGTCCTACTCAGGGCGACGTAACGTTACCGCGCGAACCACGGTAGGGGCTGTGACCGTGGTCACGCGCATGTCTGCCGATTCGTCACCGGGGTATGTAACGCTCGCAGTGTGTGTCACAAAGAGAATATGAACACGCACTGTCTCGACAAGACGACACCGTCAATCTGCAAGAACGCGCAGCTCGCGTGAACGGCTTCGGTGAGCGTCCCGCGATGCTAATCCGTCCCCATCTCCGCGTCTCCCGCGAGCCCGAGCTGACCCAACCAGGCGATCGCAGTCGCGAGCTCGCGGCGGCCGGCTGGGGTGATGCGGTAATAGCGTCGACGTGGTCTCCCGTCGTGCCGTGCCGTCTGCTCGTTTTCCCAGCGGGAGCGCACGAGGCCCCGACGCTCGAGGGCCGCCAGCGCCGGATACACAGTGCCACTGGGAAGTCCCGTCCGATCGATGACATCGAAGCCATAGGTGTAACCGTCCGCCAAAACACGAAGCACCGCCAGCGTGGCTTGACCCAACCGTTCAGGACTCATGATTGTGCCTCTTCATTCCTCGCTCAGCACCGTGGCCGCATTGAGCCGGACAACCCGCAGTGCCGGCAGCGTAGTTCCCGCGACGGCGGCCAGACCGAGCACCGCAACCACGGCGGCCAAGGTGATAGGATCCACCGGGGCAACGCCAAACAACAGAGCACGTACGAGCGGGGACGCAGCGATGGCGAGCAGGACACCGGCCGCTCCCCCCATTAGGGCAAGCGTCGTGCTACGTCGGAATACCATCGCAGCCAAACTGCTCGGTCTCGCGCCGAGTGCCGATCGAATCGCCAACTCCCGGCGACGGCCGCTCACGACGTACGCCAGCGTGCCATACAGACCAACCACGGTCAGCGCGAGGGCAAGGATTGCAAAGGTGAGCATCAAGTAAAGACGAAACCGCTCACCATCGAGCGAGTCGGAAACGATATCGACGAGCGGGCCGACGCGATCGAGGGCCAGCCCCGGATCAACGGCCTTGACCTCGGCGCTCACCGCGGCGGCAAAGCCAGCCAGCGAGAGATCTGTCTTGACCGCCAGCGTCTTGTCCCGTCGCCAGGGCTCGGTATCCCAGTGCGGCGTGTACATGGTGAGCTGAACGTCTTCTCGCAGGCTTTCCTGACGCACCGCACCGACAACGCCGATGATGGTATAGAGCTCTCCCTCCGGGGCCATCCGGATTCGCACACCCAGTGGATCGCGATCACCGAGGAAGCGCCGGGCCGTGCTCTCATCGATGACGACCACGCGTCCGTCGCCGATTCGGTCGCGATCGTCAAACAGCCGACCGCGCCTCAGCGGGATCCCCATCGTTTGGAAGTATCCGGTGCTTGCCGGATTCCAGTGAACGCCAATCTGATCGAACTGAGGCGTGCTTCCCTCAGGCAAGAAGCTCCAGGTGCTGGCTGGGACCGTAAACGGGAGCTCGGTGACCAACCCGGCCGACGTGACACCCGGCAACGCCTGGACGCGCTCGAGTACGCGGTCGAAGAGCGCCGTTTGAGCCGTCACGTCGGGATAAGCAACTGCTGTTGGCAAGATCGAGATCGTGATCACGCGATCCCCAGAGAAGCCGGGATCCACGGCGGTCAAGTTCGCGTAGCTGCGGGTGAGCAAGCCGGCACCCGCGAGCAGTGCAACCGAGAGGGCGATCTCGGCCGTCACCAACCCGTCCAGATACCACCGATCGCCGCTGGTCGCCCCGCGGCTTCCTCGTCTCAGGGCATCGCCGATTCTCGACGATGACAGTCGGAGGGCCGGGAAGATCCCGCTCACCAGCGCCGCCCCAGCCGAAACGAGGACTGTAAAGGCGAGGACCCGCGTATCCGCCGTCACCTCCGCCACGCGGGGAAGATCAATGGGCGCGTAGGCGAGTAGCACGGGTGTACCCCAGACTGCGATGAGTCCGCCAATGACGCCCGCGGCAGCGGCGATCACAACACTCTCGGTGAGCAGGAGGCGACTAATCCGCAAGCTGCCCGCGCCCAAGGCGATGCGGACCGCCATCTCCCGCTCGCGCCGGCGACTGCGTGCCACACCGAGGCCTGCGACGTTCAAGCATGCGACCGCGAGCAACGTGGTGACGCCGCCGAACAGTAGCAACAACGTTCCCCGAACATCACCGACCAGTGACTCATGCCAGGACACGATCGATACTCCAGCACCTTCCATCTCCTGGGGAAATTGGCTCACCAGATCCTGCATGATGGTGCCCAATTCGCGTTCAGCCTGCGGGACGTCCACACCCGATCGCAGCCGAGCGACGACGCGCAACAGATGAGACCGTCGGTTTGCCCTGCCTGCTTCGCCGAGGTTGTATGGAATCCAGATACCGACATCGTCGTCGGGAAAAGCAAACCCCGGAGGCATGACGCCGACGATCGTACGGGGTGCGCCCTCCAAGAGGATGGAGCGTCCAACGACGTCAGGCGTGCCCCCGAACAGCGACTGCCACAGTGCGTGGCTGATCACCGCTGACTGTTGATCGTCCGGGTGATTCTCTTGCGGGAAGAACGTGCGACCGAGTGCGGCGTTCGAACCAAGAAGAGCAAACATGTTGGGAAAGACCCGGGCGCCAGGGACTAGCGTTGCGCCGTCGCCAGCATCGACGATGTACTTCCACCCCGATTGATACGCCGCCAGGTCCTCAAAGACGCGATTCGACGCTTTCCAATCGTAGAAGGTCGCTCCGGTAACACTCCCCCTCCGTATTCCCTGTGCCAGATGCGTTTCGAACACACGTACGAGCTCGCGCGCGTCGGGATACGGTAGCGGGCGGAACATGACCGCGTTCACAATGGAGAACAACATCGTGCTGGCGGCGATCCCCATCGCGAGGGTACCTACCGCGGCAAGCACGTAGCCGGGACGCTTGGCGAGTGTCCGAACCGCCAATCCGAGATCACGATGGACCGATCCGATCATCCATTCCTCCCCGAGGACCCAAAGTGCATGGGGCACCGCGCCGAGCATTCGCGCCCAGAGCGCCATTTCCGCGGCGAAACGTGATTCGCCGCGCTCGAGGCGACGCCGGTAGTACCACAGCTCGCTGCTCCACTCCTCGAGCCAGCGAGACCGGCGCGGCGCCGGCACCAGCGCGGCGACGATCCGAAGGAACCGCTGGCTCGTGACGGCACGATCAAGGCCTCCATGGTCACCCATAGCGTCCCCGCGAATATAGGGTTTCTACATAGGTACCTCCTTTGATGGTGTGATCGGTCAAAAGGTTGCTTCGTGCTTTCACGCGGGCTGGCTCCCCATGGGGGAAAGTCGGTACAAGCGAGACGGTGCGCTTCTAACGGACTCTGAACCCGTCTTCACATTGGTATCACGAAGCACGTACGCTCACCCGACTAGATAACGAATTGGGTGCTCAGCGTTTGCATCAGGCGTGTTGCAAGTGAGCCACCACGCCCAGAAACCACGGTCGAGGAGATTAGCCGATGCACGTTTGGGAAGTGCTGCGAACGAAGGGTCGCGACGTACATACCGTGAGGCCTTCGCAGACGGTGGCCGAGGCCATCAAGCAGTTTGTCAAGTCGAGAATTCGCTCCGTCGTGGTCACCGACCACGGAAAGGTCGTGGGGGTGCTGACCATTCGCGACATCCTGATGCGTCTCGATCAGCGAGGCGGGGCGGCGCTGAAGGAGCAGGTGAAAGACGCGATGACGACTGACGTGATCAGTGTGACGCCTCAGACCACGCTGGACGAGGCCGAGGATATCTTCGCGCGGAACCAGTTTCACCATCTCCCCGTCGTCGAGAATGGCAAGGAGAATGGCGAGCTCGTTGGCCTCATCACGCCAGCCGACGTGCTGTTGAGGCATCTGCACGATGTTCAGGACTCGAACGAGCGCCTCCTCACATACATCTCGGGCGGCTACTGCTAGGCCCCACGTGTACCGCGAATCCGGCCCCTTCGCCCGTGTCCGGCATCTCCCCGGACCGATGCGGGACCGTTAGCACATTCTCAGCCATTCCATGACGCACCACCGAATCAAGAAAGGCCTCGACCTTCCCATCACGGGTGCACCGATCCACATGATTTCTGCGGGACCGGGCGCCAGTCGCGTTGCCCTGATGGCTGACGACTTCCCCGGACTCCGGCCACGCATGCGCGTGGCGGAGGGTGACGTCGTGCGCCGCGGTCAGATCCTGTGCGAAGATGCCGCCGTTCCGGGCGTGCAGCACACGGCGCCAGCGGCCGGGCGCGTCCTGGCAATCAACCGTGGTGCTCGGCGTGCATTACTGTCGGTCGTCATCGCGCTTTCCCCAGATGAGCAACGTGGGGATCCTGGCGATGACGCGTTCGCAGATTTCGTAGCGTATCCCAGTGGCGCTCCGGAGTTCGCGGAGCGGGGCGAAATCGAAGCACTGCTGGTGGAGTCTGGAATGTGGACCGCCTTCCGTACTCGTCCGTTCGGTAAGACCCCACTCCCCGGGTCCACGCCAGCCGCGATCTTCGTCACCGCGATCGATACCAATCCGCTCGCCGCGAAGCCCGAGGTCGTGCTCGCCGATCGAAGAAGGGACTTCGACCTCGGGTTGAAGCTGATCGCCAAGCTCACCGACGGCCCTACCTATCTCTGCGTACAGCACGGCTCCGGACTCGAAGCGGGAGTCACAGCCCCCGTTACGACCGAGCACTTCAGTGGGCCACATCCCGCGGGGACCGCCGGTGTTCACATTCACCTGTTGGCCCCTGTGAGCCGCACGCGGACGGTGTGGACCGTCGGTTACCAAGATGTCGTCTCGATTGGACACCTCTTTCGCCACGGGCGCCTCGATGTCAGCCGGGTAGTGTCTCTCGCGGGGCCCGCGGTGCCCAATCCTCGACTCCTCCGGACACGATTGGGTGCGGCGACCGGTGACTTCGCTGCTCAGGAAGGCATCGCGGGGGACGTGCGGTGGATTGCGGGCTCGGTACTATCCGGGAAGGCGGCGATGGGTGACGTCTTCGGCTACCTCGGCCGCTACGATACGCAACTCACCGTGCTGCGCGAGGGGAGGGAGCGCGAGTTCCTGGCGTGGCTCGCCCCAGGGTTCAGAAAGTTCTCCACGATCCCGGTTTACCTATCCAAGTTCTTGCCCAAAGGCGGATTCGATTTCACCACCAACACCCACGGCGGACGCCGGGCCATGGTGCCCATCGGCCTCTACGAGCGAGTGATGCCGATGGACATTCTTCCCACCTTCTTGCTGCGCTCGCTGATCGTGCAAGACACCGAGCGCGCGGAAGAGCTGGGATGCTTGGAGCTGGACGAGGAGGATCTCGCCCTGTGCAGCTTCGTGGACCCGGGCAAGACCGACTTTGGACCGATCCTGCGCAAGACGTTAGACCTGCTCGAGCAGGAGCGATGAGATCCCCACTTCGTACCGGGCTCGATCGCCTCGCGCCGCTGTTCGAAGAGGGCGGTCGCCTGGCGCGGCTGCATCCGCTCTTCGAGGCGATCGACACCCTGGCGTATGCACCCGGTACCGTCACCCGCACGGCACCCCATGTGCGCGATGGACTCGACCTGAAGCGCATGATGGGGCTCGTGGTCATCGCGCTGATTCCGTGTTTCCTGATGGCCATGTACAACACCGGCTATCAGGCCCAACATGCGATCGCCCAGGGAGCCGTACCGCTCGACGACTGGCGCACGGCGCTCTATACCGGCGTCGGACTGAGCTTCGACTATACGAATCCCCTGCTCTGCAGCATTCACGGAGCGTTGTACTTCCTCCCTGTCCTGGTCGTCACCTTTGCAGCGGGCGGCGCGGTGGAAGTGCTGTTCGCCACGGTGCGCAAACACGAGGTGAACGAAGGCTTCTTTGTCACCGGTGCCCTCATCCCCCTGATCCTCCCTCCGACCATTCCGCTGTGGCAGGTCGCAGTGGGGACGGCGTTTGGCATCGTGTTCGGCAAGGAGATCTTCGGCGGCACGGGAATGAACTTTCTCAACCCGGCCCTCGTCGTGCGAGCCTTTCTCTTTTTCGCGTACCCCGCCGAGATCAGCGGCGACGCGCCGTGGATCGCCGCCGATTTTCTCGACGTCGACAACTTCACCGGTGCAACGTGGCTTGCACGCGCGTCCACGACCGTCGGCGCCCTCGAGGATGCAAGCTGGATGGACGCATTCCTCGGTGTGATTCCCGGCTCGATGGGAGAAACGTCGATGCTGGCCTGCCTCATCGGGGCGGCCATTCTGATCGTGACGCAAGTGGGATCGTGGCGAACCATGGCCGGCGTCACATTGGGGACGTTTGCGATGGCCGCGTTGCTGAACTGGATCGGATCGGACACCAACCCGATGTTCGCGGTGCCGTTTCACTGGCACATCGTTCTCGGCGGGTGGGCCATCGGAACCGTGTTCATGGCCACCGATCCCGTGTCATCAACGTTCACCGAGATCGGCAAGTGGTGGTACGGCGCCGGCATCGGCGTCCTCACCATTCTCATCCGCGTGGTGAATCCGGCGTATCCCGAAGGCATCATGCTCGCCATCCTGTTCATGAACATGTTCGCACCGCTCATCGATCACTTCGTGGTACGGTCCAACATCCGACGACGGCAGGCCCGCAGTGCAGCGTAACGCCGCGTACACCATTCGCTTCGCCGCGCTGGTCAGTGTGGTGGGATCGGTCGTCGTTGCGGCTGCTGCTGTCACACTCAAAGAGCGGCAAGAGGCCAACCGCCTATTGGACCGACAGCGCCAGGTACTGGAAGTGGTCGGGCTGCGAGCGCCCGGCGAGCGACTGACGCGCGAAGAGATCGCGCAGCGGTTCACCGAGCACATCCGACCCGTGGCGGTGGAGTTGGCGACCGGTGATCCCGCGCCGGACGTCGATCTCACAACCTTCGATCAGCGAAAGGCCACACGGGACCCCGCCACGAGCAACATCGCGCCCGACAATGCGGCGGGTGTCGCCCGCATATCCCAGCACGCTGTGGTCTATCACCTCGTGCGTGACGACGAGATTAACGCCGTCATCCTGCCAATCGAGGGGAAGGGGCTGTGGTCGACGATGTACGGGTACCTGGCGCTCGACGCCGACCTCCGTTCGGTGCGAGGCATCACCTTCTACGAGCACGCCGAGACACCAGGCCTCGGCGCCGAGATCGAGACCCCGAACTGGCGAGCGCTGTGGGTGGGACGCCGCGCCTTCGGTCCGGATTGGGAACCCCAACTGGAGGTGGTAAAGGGCGCTGCCGGTCCACCACAAGAGGATCCGTACGAAGTCGACGGCTTGGCCGGCGCGACCATTACCGGGCGCGGCGTCACCAACACGGTGCATTTCTGGCTGGGGCCTCACGGCTTTGGCCCGTATCTGGGCCGCTACCGGGATGAAAAGGGGATCACGTGAGAAAGGCGCGCGACGCATTCTTGGACCCGCTGTTTGAGAACAACCCCATCGCGTTGCAGGTGTTGGGGATCTGTTCCGCGCTCGCCGTCACGACCAAGCTGTCCACCGCCTTGGTCATGAGTCTCGCCGTGATCGGCGTGCTCGTTGGCTCGAACGTGACCGTGAGCCTGATTCGCAATCGCATTCCCAGTAGCGTCCGCATCATCGTTCAGCTCACGATCATCGCGTCCCTCGTCATCGTCACCGACCAGATCCTCAAAGCGTACGCCTACGGGATTAGCAAACAGCTCTCAATTTTCGTCGGGCTGATCATCACCAACTGCATCATCATGGGCCGGGCTGAAGCGTTTGCCATGACCCACGGTCCCGCGCACAGCTTCCTGGACGGTTTAGGGAACGCGTTCGGCTACAGCCTCGTGCTGTTGTACGTCGCCTTCTTCCGGGAGCTCCTGGGCTCGGGATCGGTCTTTGGCATCACGCTGCTCACCCCCACCACCAATGGTGGCTGGTACCCGACGAATGGCCTCATGGTCTTGGCGCCGGCTGCGTTCTTGTTGATCGGTTGCTTCATCTGGATCGTGCGCATCTGGAAACCTGAGCAGATAGAGGAGGAGTTCCGTGTTGGAGCATTACCTGAGCCTCGCGACGAAAGCCATATTCGTTGAGAACCTCGCCCTGGCGTTCTTCCTGGGCATGTGTTCGTTCCTCGCGATCTCGCGCAAAGTCGAGACGGCGATTGGCTTGGGTTTGGCCGTCGTGTTCATGCTCGGGATCACCGTCCCCCTCAATCAGATCCTCAACGAGAAGATCCTCGAGCCAGGAGCGCTCTCGTGGCTTCCGGCGGGCCAAGACGTCGACCTCTCGTTTCTGACGTACTTGTTCATGATCGGCTCGATCGCGGCGATGGTGCAGATCGTCGAGATGACCATCGACCGGTTTGCGCCACGTCTCTATCACACCCTTGGTGTATTCCTCCCGCTCATCGCCGTGAACTGCGCGATTCTCGGCGGGTCACTGTTCATGGTCGAACGCGACTATACCCTGGCCGAGAGCACCGTCTACGGGGTTGGCGCCGGGATTGGATGGGCGCTGGCCATTGTCGCGCTGGCGGCCATTCGTGAGCGCCTGCGATACAGCAATCCGCCACCCGCGCTACGCGGTCTTGGCATCACGTTCATGATCGTAGGGCTCATGTCGATGGCGTTCATGGCCTTCTCGGGAATTCTTCTATGAACTCCGGTCAATGAGTCTGGCATCATGCTGACCGTTCTCTTCGGCGTGGTGGGCTTCACAGTCGTGATGCTCGCGTTGGTGAGCCTCCTCTTGCTGGCACGCACGGTGCTCGTGCCGAGCGGACCGGTGAACATTGTCGTCAACAGTGGCGAGCGCGACTTCCAAGCGAGAGCGGGTGATACACTACTCACCACTCTGACGAGTGCCGGTATCTTGCTCCCCTCCGCGTGCGGTGGTCGCGGCACGTGCGGGGTCTGTCGCGTGCAAGTCGTCGAGGGAGGAGGTGGGCTCCTTCCAACCGAGACCGCCCACATCAGCCGTGGGGAGGCACAGGAGGGTTGGCGCCTGGCATGCCAGGTGAAGGTCAAAGAAAGCATCAGCCTCGCAATCCCCAGCGAGATCTTCGCTGTGAGGCGGTGGCAGACCACGGTGCGGTCGAACAAGAACGTCGCCACCTTTATCCGAGAGATCGTACTGGAGCTTCACGAGGGGGAGGAAATAGCATTTCGGGCTGGTGGGTACATCCAGGTCGAGTGCCCGCCGTACGAGTGCCGCTTCACCGACTTCGACATCGGCGAGCAGTATCGGTCCGATTGGGACAAGTATGACCTGTGGCGCCTCGCGTCGAGCAACCGCGAGACGGTGACCAGGGCCTACTCCATGGCGAATTACCCGGAAGAACGGGGCGTGATAATCCTCAACGTCCGCATTGCCACACCACCCCCGAACGAACCCGATGCGCCACCTGGCGTTGTATCGTCCTACCTATTCAATCTGAAAGCCGGTGACGAGGTCACGATCACGGGACCGTTCGGTGAGTTCTTCGCCAAGGAAACCGATCGCGAAATGGTATTCATTGGCGGCGGAGCTGGCATGGCACCGATGCGGTCCCATATTCTCGACCAACTCGAGCGGATCAACACCACTCGGCAAATCAGCTTTTGGTACGGCGCGCGGAGCCTTCAGGAGGCCTTTTACGTCGATGAGTTCGATCGCCTCGCCTCCCAACATCCGAACTTCGAGTGGCACCTCGCACTCTCGGAACCTTTGGAAGCGGATCACTGGACCGGCCCAACCGGATTCATTCACGAGGTGGTGTACCGCCAACATCTCGAGAACCATCCCACGCCAGAGGGTGTCGAGTACTATCTGTGCGGTCCGCCCATGATGATCAAGGCGTGCCAAAAGATGCTCGACGATCTCGGTGTGCCACCGGGGAGCGTCATGTTCGATGACTTCGGCATCTAGCCGTCCGCCCCCGAGTACCTCGCGGCTCTCGAAGCGCGCTATGGTACTTCTTCCCCTGGGACTGGTGATCTTGGCGGGACTCACGGTGTGGCGGCTCGTGCTAACGCAGCCTGCGCCACCGCTGTACGAGTTCCGCGGCGCGACGATGGGAACGATGTACGCGGTGAAGATCGATGCGCCGCTCACGCCCGCCGAGCGTGCGGCGATAGCGGATACAATCAAGGGCCGACTCGCCGAAGTAAATCGTCTCATGTCGACCTATGACTCTGCGTCCGAGTTGTCCCGCTTCAATCGACACGAGAGCACGACTCCGTTTGCCGTGAGTCCGCTCCTCCTCGAAGTCGTTGGCCTCGCGCAGAAGATCAGCGAGCGCTCGGAGGGTGCCTTTGATGTC
>JBFGJG010000003.1:0-209068 GCA_041577295.1 Gemmatimonadales bacterium | reverse complement strand
TGAACCGAGCAGTTGGTGGCCAGACCCGTGAGCTCAATGGTGTACGCGCCAGGATCGAGATCTTCGAACATCACGGTCCCGTTCACCCCGATGGGCGCGCTCTGCATTTGGGTGGATGGGGGTTGAGCAGCCGTTGCGGTGCCCGCTGTTCCAGCCGCTGGCACGGCCGTCAATCGCGCACGCCGGGGTCTCTTCTGCTCGGCAGCCGAAACGGCTGACGCGGAGGCCTGTGCGGGAGCGGTGGTGGTCGCGGGGGGGTCCATTGGGCTGATGGTGACGACATAACCATCGGGATCGAAGTCCGCTCCCGCCGTGGCGACGCTCGCCTCGAGCGCGCCCACCAGAGGGGAACAGGAGACCACCATGGTCAAAGATGCCTTACTGCTCGCGATCACGGTGACCGAGCGCGGGTTCGCTCCGCTTACGCCGCAGTTCGGCGCGATGCCCGAAAGTTCTACCCGATGACTCCCAGCGGTCACCTGGGGGAACGTGACGGTCCCGTTGGCTCCGATCGGACGAGCGGCGCCCCCATCGAGGGTGACCATGTAGCCGTCACCATCGACGTCGTCGCCGGTCGTCGTGACCTTCACGTCCAACTCGGAGCGCGGGTCGCTTGGACCCACGTCCTGTTCGCCACAATTGACGAATCCGACAGCTAATCCAACACCGAGGAGCAGGGCGCGGCGTCGTTGTGCCAACCAGAAGTGCATTGTCCCCATCACAGAATTCGAGTCATCGCAAGCTGCCGGGACACGCTCACCTGAGGTGTCGGACCGGCAGAACGGCGATGTGGGGCTTTGCAAGTCCCAAGCCCATCAGGGCGATGCGCCAGGGCAGCGCTATTAAAGGAAGTCTCAGGGCTGGGGGGGATTCTGTTGGCTGTCAACCACGATACGTGTCCTTAAAATGGGCAATACCTGCCTGTATAGCCGCAACACTATGTGGTGTGGATGCCGCAGGAGCGTTCTGATGCGAGGCGTCGTCCACGCGCCATCTCGTGGAAGGCGGCGGTTATGCGAGTTCGACGGCCTCTGGGTGGATTCGGCCGGGAATCCGGCGCGCCCTATGGAGAATGAAGGCAAGGAGGGCTAGGGTGAGCACTGCGCCAAACAGCAGAATCATTGCGTTTGAGAGCCGAATGACGGTCCCCAGATACCCGTAGAAGCTGAGCCGAACGAATCGGCCGAGTCCCGAGGCCGCAAGGTGTTTCCGGATGGGGTATGACGCCAATGTGGCCGCGCCGCGCGCAATCCAGAAAGGAACAGGCGCGATGGCGCAGCCGGTGACGGTGGCGAAGGGCGCCACCCGGAACCACTCGAGGACGCGGCGGGCGAGCCGCGATTCGCGCAGTCTCGTGGCCAGGTCAGAGTGTAAGGCAACGTGGAACACATGGTAGTTGACATACTCGACCAGCGTGGCCGCCACAGCACCGATCAGCCCTATGAGCAGCGGGTGGTGCAGCCGGGCAAACACCATGACGATCGGCTCATACGCGGTGGGCAGGAGCCCGCCGTACGGGCCGTTGATCAGAAGCGAAATCGAGAAAAAGACGGCGAGGTCACTGATGGTAGGTGCGAAGGCCATGGCGAGAATCCCACCCAACGCCACGATCCCGCTTGCCCAGAGCAGACGGTCCCACGACGCCGGGGCGATGGGATGGCGCAGCCAGCGTCGCATCCTGCGGGTCATGGTTGGAGACGTCGCGGCGACCACGTGGTCGGGACGCGGATCGCCTACCACGCTATCCCGTAGTCCTCCCCATAGTTGCTCGAGCCACCCCAGAAGCTGCCTTGTGCCCAGTCGAAGTAGATGGCGTTGATGGGGCCCGAGGTAAGCGGGCGAACATCGATATCGTAGCCCATCGTCTCGAGTTGTGTCCGAACCCACGGTGGGACTGCCTCGTTCAGTGTGAGCCGCCCGGGCCGGGACCTGTGGTCATCGAACGAGTTGCGCAGTTGGTAACTCGTGATGTTGGCCGCCTCGGCCGCCTCCTGCACGTTCATTCCGAACTCCACCACGTTGAGGAAGAATTGCAGGAGGTTCTGATCCTGCGTGTCACCGCCCTGAACGGCGAAGGAGAGAAACGGGCGGCCATCCTTGAGCGCCATGCCGGGTGTCAGGGTCGCTCGGGGCCGCTTCCCCGGCTCCATCACATTGAACGGGTTTTCGACCTCGTCCAGCACAAAGCTCTGGGCCCGTTGGCTGAGCCCGACCCCCGTGCGGCCCGCGATTACGGCCGGGATCCAGCCGCCGCTCGGTGTGATGGACACCACCCAACCCTCCTTGTCGGCGGCTTGGATAGAGGTTGTCCCCCGGTAGAACGTCTCCTCGAATGCACGATCGGAAGCCGGGAGCGACGCACTCGTGGTCGCCGGCACACCGCGAGGCCACTGTTCGAGCAAGTGGAGGTACGGGTTCGATTGGCCCATGAAGGGGTAGGGATCCCCTGGTTTGACAGCGGGATCGTTCCGGTTCCAGTTGATCCGGCTCGCCTGCTGTCTGGCGTATTCCTTTGACAGCAGGCCTTCCACGGGCTCCTCGGGCGGGTAGTATGGATCGCCGTAATAGAAATCCCGGTCGGCAAAGGCCAGGTTCATCGTCTGGTACAGCGTATGGATGTATCTGGTGGTGTTGTAGCCCATGCTCGTGAGGTCAAAATTCTCGAGGATGTTCAATGCCTGCAGCATGACGGGGCCTTGTACCCAGGTGGTCAGCTTGTAGACCTCGATCCCCTTGTAGTTCGTCGATACCGGCTGCTCGACGTATACCTGCCAGTTCGCGAGATCCTCCATGGTGATCAGGGCACCCTCCTCGCGGGCGCCGCGGACGAACTCCTTCGCGATGTCGCCTTTGTAAAACCGATCGTACGCTGCAGAGATCGCGTCGCGACGGCTCTTGCCGGCGGCGAGCGCCTGTTGCTCGGCAGCGACCAGCTTGCGGAGCGTCGCGGCGAGGTCCGGCTGGCGGAAGATCTCGCCCGGATTCGGTGCCTCCCGTTCGGCACCGGGATGGGTGAGGTAAACCTGACGGGAGTATTTCCACTGCTTTATGCGCTCCTTATGGCGCTCGATCGCATCCGCCGCCTGCGCTTCGATGGGGTACCCGTCGGCCATTTGAATCGCCGGAGCGAGTACCTCTTCCAAGCTCAGCGTTCCGTAGTCGGCCAGCATCACGAATAGACCCCCGGGGGTACCGGGCGTCACCGCAGCCAACGGGCCGTACTCTGGTGGGTACTCGAGCCCTCGTTCGCGATAGGCTCCGGGAGTTGCCCCGGATGGAGCGACCCCGAGCGCGTTGATGCCAATGACTTGCTTGGTGGTGGGGTTGTAGATCAGGGCTTGGGTCTCCCCACCCCAACTCAGGACATCCCACATGGTTGCGGTAGCCGCCAGCATGGCGACGGCTGCGTCGACCGCGTTGCCCCCGCGCTGGAACATCATCGCACCGGCGGTTGCCCCGAGCGGTTTGCCAGTGATTGCCAGCCAGTGCTGCCCGTGGAGGACGGGTTTAACGGTGCGCTGGGCCAGGAGCGGACTAGAAGGCGTTGTCGCGGCGGTCAGGGTGAGCGCAAGGGCGCTCAGGGTGCAGCGCAGTAGCGATCCACGCATAGGATCCTCTCGCAGTCTGGGCCGAGCCTCGTGAGATCCTGAAAATTACTTGGAGAAGGGTGGCCGCGCACGGACGCAGCTCCTCTGAAGAGATCTTCACCAGTTCTAGAAATTCCCCTGGGGTTCAACGTGTTAGCTACCGGCTGTCGGGTCATTCCGACGCTCGTTTGGCGGCGAGCCTCAGCAGTCAGTCACGCGTTTGAAATCGAGTCCCGATTCGTCTCGTAAGGGCTCGTCGTCATCCACGGCAGGACATGGTGCATTTGCGCTACTCACAAGTGGAAAGGCCGACGATGTCCACGGCCATGCCTCCAGCAGCGACTCCGACGGTCGCAGATAGTTCCAACTCGAGTGCCCCTCATGTGACCCGTCTCCCCGAGCACATTGTCGAGGTCGTGAGCGATGCCGGGGAAGGCGCACAAAAGTGTGGCCAGCTCTTCGGTCTCGTCTCCGCGAGAATGGGCAATGGCGTGTGGACCGTAGAGATCATCCCCGCGGAGATCCAACCGCCCGCGCGCACGCCTGCGAGTGCCAGCGGCAACCGCATTCGTATCGGGACCGATCCGATCACGAATTGGGGAGACGCGGCGAACCTCGTGGTGGCCTTCAACGAGCAGGTGTTGCTCGCTCGCCACCGGATGGATGCTCTCGCCGAGAACGCTATCGTCCTCATTGAAGACCAGTGGGCGACACACCCCGACGCGGAAATCCGTGGGGCGTGGGACGCCGCCATGGAAGAGCTCGGGCAGCGGGCGTATCAAATCATCAGAGTGCCGATGGAGGAACAGTGCCTGAGCGTCGTCGACAACCCCCGCCTGGGCAAGAACATGTTCGCGCTCGGTGTCTTAGTGACGATTTACGGGAGGGATGTTGCCAAGGCGCGCGAGCTGATTCAACGCCAGTTCCGCAAGAAAGCGGAGCACGTGATCGAGACCAACCTCCAACTGTTTGAGCTCGGGTGCCAATGGGCCCGTGATAACATCGAGTTCCGCATCGAGGTCCCGTGCACTGCTCCGAGTCGGCCGATGGTCGTCATGAATGGCAACCAGGCGGCCGCCTTGGGTGCCGTGGCTGCCGGGATGGAACTGTGCGCGATGTATCCCATCACGCCGGCCACATCGGTTTCCCACTACCTCGGGGAGATCTTCGAACGGTTTGGTGGGATCGTACATCAAGCGGAGGATGAAATCGCGGCTGCTGGCGTGGCGATCGGTGCGTCGTATGCCGGCAAGGTGGCGTTCACGGTTACTTCCGGGCCTGGGCTCGCGCTCAAGACGGAGTTTCTCGGGCTGGCCGTGATGACCGAGATTCCATTGGTCGTGCTGGACGTTCAACGTGGCGGACCCAGCACGGGGTTGCCAACGAAGGTCGAGCAGTCCGATCTGCTTGCCGCGATCTTCGGGCAGCCCGGCGACGCGCCACACGTGGTCGTCGCCCCAGCCACCATCGAAGAGGCATTTCAGGTGATGACGACGGCGCGGCGGCTCGCGGAGGTCTTTCGGTGCCCCGTCATCGTCTTGTCGGACGCCAATCTCGCAACGGGTGTCCAGCCGTTCCCGCGACCGGAGCTCCACTCACTTTGGCAGGGCGCCGATCCAACACTCGCGCCCGTGCCCGATGATTCCCGTCCCTATGGGTGGGATTCACAGACGGGTCTGTCCAGCCGGTGGGTTCCGGGCCAGGTCGACGGGATGTTCACCGTGACAGGACTCTCGCACGACGAAGAGGGCCGGGTGGCCTACGACCCCGACGTGCACCAGCGGGGGTGCGAGATGCGCAGCCGAAAGATTGCGGCACTTCAGCGGATCTTGCGATCGCCAACGGTCTATGGTGCCGCGGAGGGTGATCTGCTCGTGGTTGGGTGGGGCAGTACGAAAGGGGCGATTGAGGAGGCTATCGATCGGGCACGCGCCGACGGGCTCGCGGTGTCGTCTCTGCATCTGCGATTCCTCTCGCCGCTGGAGCCAGGGTTGGGTGAGTTGTTTCGTCGATTTCGCAAGGTCATGACGGTGGAGATCAACTACAGCGACCGCGCGGACGCGGCGTTCATTACTCCCGAGAATCGCCGGCGTGGCCAGCTCGCGTGGCTGCTGCGGGCCGTAACGCTGGTGGATGTCGACTGTTGGACTCGTGTTCCGGGTCAACCGCTCAGGCCTGGAAAAATTCTCCACGCTATTCGGGAGCGTGTGTCGCAGGAGGCTGCGGTATGAGTGAGTCTGGTTGCTCGCTTCTGTCTTACGTCCTCGAAGACGATCGGGACTTCTCGATGCAAGACTATGCAGGTCCCGTCGCAAGATGGTGTCCCGGTTGCGGGGACCACGCGGTGCTCGCTGCGGTAGAGCGGCTTCTGGAGGCGGAACAGCTCCCACCGGAAAAGACCGTGTTCGTGTCGGGAATTGGGTGCTCGAGCCGGTTTCCGCATTACCTGAGCACGTATGGCTTCCACGGTCTCCATGGTCGAGCACTACCCGTCGCAACGGGCGTCAAACTCCGGCGCCCCGATCTCCACGTTTTTGCCGTCATGGGTGATGGCGACTGCTGCTCTATTGGAGCGGGTCACTGGATCCATGCAATACGGTACAACGTGAACATGGTGGCGTTGATGCTCGACAACGAAGTATACGGGCTCACCAAGAACCAGACGTCGCCCACGACACCTCAGGGATTCGCCACCAACACGCAACCGCGGGGAAGCTACCTCGCAGCGCTCAATCCCATCGCGGCAACCCTCGGTGTGACCAA
Source organism: Gemmatimonadales bacterium (assembly GCA_041577295.1). Classification (GTDB taxonomy): domain Bacteria; phylum Gemmatimonadota; class Gemmatimonadetes; order Gemmatimonadales; family GWC2-71-9; genus JBDHDH01. Next base: position 202,718 of record JBFGJG010000003.1, on the reverse strand, counting down.
CGCGTCTTTCGTGGCGCAAACGGCCGATTGGGTACCACCGCACATGTTTGCCACAATCCGCGCCGCCTTTCACCATCCGGGGTTTGCGTTCGTCCGCGTGCTCCAGCGGTGTCCTCAATACACGGCCTCACTGTTCTCGGAAGCTGCGCGTAACCCCAATCTCACCGAACTCCTCGTGCACGAGAGCGGGAGTGCCGCGTCGGAGATCGAGAACCTGTACAAGCACCAGATCCGGCACGACCCGAACGATCTGGATCGTGCACGTCAACTTGGGGAGGATGGCGAGAAGCTTCGCCTGGGGTTGTTCTACCGCAACGAGTCCCGGCCACGCTACGACGACTTGCGACAGGTGCTCGGGTGCTCGCCCGACGAGCGAATTCAGCTGCTGAACGCGGAGCTGGACCGTTATGCCGTCTGATCAACGGCTTGCCCAGGTTCTCGAGGCGTTGGCTCCGCACTTCGCGGTGTTTCGTACAATGGTCGACGCCACGATCAGCGACGTCCGCGATTATCTAGTTGCATCCGCCCGAACGAGCAACGGTCACCTGCAGCGCGTCTCGCATGAGCTTGGCCCCTTTGGAGTGGAGCGACTCGACGTCGCGGCGTTCGCCTCTTTGGTGGCGGAGCCCGAGGCGCTCGACCGTATGACGAGGGAGACGGTTGAAAAGGCTCTGAACACGCTCACTGTCATGGTTTCGCGTGAGGACGACCTCTTTTTTATCGACGCTGCGAAGTCCCACGGGTTGGGAAGGGGAGTCTCGCATGCGTTGGCAGAGATCGGGCGGGTGTTCGGTGCAGTGCACATCGTCAATCGCGTCCGCACGGGTCGTTTTCGGTACGGCGATCATGCCCGCTCGCTGGGGAGCTACCCCTTTGACCGGTGGACCCGTGCCGAACGGCAATTGGTCCCGCCGCTGACAGTGCTCGTGGATGGCCACGATCTTCGCGCAACGGAGCTGGCGGAGTTTCTGGATGGGGCCGTGAAGTTGATCCTCATCGTGCGTGGCCAGGCGGCACCAGCCCCGCTTGTCCGGCTCATCACACCGCAGACGTTCGTCATGCAGTCCACCGATCCGGATGATGTGGCAAAGCTGCTCGGGTGGAATGGGGCCGGCATCGTCGCGTTCATGCCCGAGGGCGCTGCGCGATTTCACCACGATCCTGTGGCCGGTGCGGAACTGTGGAATCGGCTGTCGGTGACCCACATGCCATCGGAGGAACCCCGCAAATCCGTTGGCCCGACGACGGTCGGGCAACAGGTGGAGGAGCTTCGTCAGCTGCGCGCGCTCGTGTGGCGTCCCGTGGTGGAGACCCCGTCTGCCACGCCCGCCCCCGACACGCCCGACACGACGGCTGCCAGGGACGAGCCCGTGGACCCAGCGGATAAGCTGGCGGCATGGCTGCTCAGCCAGGTCGATCTCTCGAACGTGGAGTGAGGCGGGTATGGACGGCTCGTCAATTCTCACGTCGGTCCTGATCCTCGGTGGTGTCGGCCTCACGTTTGGGGCGCTGATTGCCGCGGCCCACCGCCGGCTCTGGGTGTGGGAGGATCCACGGATCGATGCTGTTACTGAGCTTCTCCCTGGCAGCAACTGCGGGGCGTGCGGACTCGCCGGCTGCCGTGCGTTTGCCGAGGGGTTGGTGGCGGGCACCATCCGCCCCGCAGGGTGCACCGTGATGAGCCAGGGGGACAGGGAGGTCGTAGCCGACTTTCTCGGCATCGAAGCCGGCGAAGCGCAGCGGCGCGTCGCGCGCCTCTTGTGCGCCGGAGGATGTGACGTTGCACCGCAACGTGCCGAGTATCACGGACTCGAAACGTGCAAGGCGGCTGCCGCGGTCGCCGCTGGCGGAAAAGGGTGTCCGTGGGGGTGTTTGGGCTTTGGCGACTGCGAGGTGGTGTGCGACTTCGATGCGATCGTCATGAATCACGACGGCCTGCCGGTCGTGATTCCGGATCGCTGTACGGCTTGCGGCGATTGCGTCGACGCCTGTCCCAAAGATTTGTTCACGCTGATGCCCGTCGAACACAAGTTGCTCGTCCAGTGCCGCAGCCTGCTCGCGGGCGACGAGATCGAGGGTTTGTGTCAGGTAGCGTGTACCGCCTGTGGCAAATGCGTTCAGGATGCGCCACCAGGTCTCATTACGATCAAAGATGGATTAGCGGTGGTTGACTATAGCAAACACGAACTAGCGACCCCCGACGTTATCGCTCGCTGTCCAACGGGGGCCATCGTCTGGGTTGAGGACGCACAGTTTGCCAAGCGGCCTAACTCGGCAGGGAGTCGTGCGGCATGAGGTTTCGAACCAAGCAACACGCAGGATCGGACGCCCCGCGCTATCCAGGTATTCCGACCGCGGTGGACGGTAGCACAGCTGTCGTGGAGATGGAGACCGCCGCGGGCGAGGCCGCGGGCGCCTATCCCATCACACCGTCCACACAGATGGGCGAAGGGTGGGCGGTTGCCGCCGCTGCGGGCTCGCCCAACGTGCACGGACGTCAGCTGATCTTCTTCGAACCCGAAGGGGAGCATGCGGCGGCGGCCGTTACCGCCGGGATGAGCATGGTCGGATTGCGTGCGACCAACTTCTCGAGCGGTCAAGGGATCGCCTACATGCACGAGTCGCTGTACGCAGCGGTCGGCAAGCGCCTCACGTACGTGCTCAATGTGGCGTGTCGGGCGATGACGAAGCACGCGCTCAACGTGCACGCCGGTCATGACGACTATCACGCGGTCGATGATACCGGATTCTTTCAGCTATTCGCGAAGGACGCCCAGGAAGCGGCCGATCTGAACCTCGTGGCCCATCGGATTGCGGAACTCGCGCTCAATCCCGGCATCTGCGCGCAGGACGGATTTCTGACGAGTCACGTGATCGAGTCCGTGCGGCTTCCCGAGCGTGAGCTGGTGAAAGAATACCTGGGGAGCCCCGGTGACATCATCGAGTCACCAACGCCCGCCCAGCGGCTGGTCTTTGGCGAGAAGCGGCGCCGGATTCCGGAGATGTTCGATCTCGACTATCCGGCGATGCTCGGTGTCGTCCAAAACCAGGACAGCTATGCCCAGGGCGTCGGAGCGCAGCGTCCCTTTTACTTCGATCATCTCGGTGAGCTCACGGATCAGGCGTTGGCGGAGTTTGCGGCGCTCACGGGACGGCACTACGCGCGTGCCACCGGTTACCGGCTCGACGATGCCGAGTTCGCGCTCGTGGGCCAGGGATCGGTCGTTACCAATGCTGAAGCAGTGGTCGATTACCTACGGGACACGCGCAAGCTCAAGGTCGGCGTGCTGAACGTGACGATGTTCCGGCCGTTTCCCGCCGATCTCATCACGGGCCTGTTAAGAGGCAAGAAGGGTGTGACCGTGCTCGAGCGTCTCGACCAGCCGCTGGCGGTGGATCCGCCGTTGCTGCGCGAGATCCGTGCGGCGGTCGGCAAAGCGCTCGAGAACGGGCGGGCACGTGGAGCCGCACCGTATCCAGAACTGGTGGCGTACCAGGCGTCGGACGTACCGGACTTCTTCAGCGGGTGCTTTGGTCTCGGAAGCCGCGACTTGCAGCCGGGACATCTGATGGCGGCGGTGGAGAACATGGCGGCGGCGGCCGGCGAGCGGCGACGGCAATACTATCTCGGGATCGACTTCGTGCGACCGGAGACGCGTCTTCCGAAGCTCCAGCTGTGGCAGGAAAAGCTGCTCGACAGCTATCCCAATCTCGCTGAGTTGGCGCTTCCGTCAGTTGGCGACGTGAATCTCATGCCTCGAGGGTCAGTTTCGCTTCGCATCCACTCGGTGGGTGGATGGGGGGCCATCACGATGGGGAAAAACGTGGCGATGACGGCTGCGGATCTGCTGGGGTTGTACATCAAGGCGAATCCCAAATACGGCTCCGAGAAAAAAGGTCAGCCGACCACGTTCTTTGCGACGCTGAGCCCCGAGCCCGTACGCATCAACTGTGAGCTCCGGCATGTGGAAGTGGTCTTGTCGCCGGATCCCAACGTGTTCCGGCACTCCGATCCGCTGGCGGGTCTTGCCGACGGTGGGGTGTTCATCATTCAGAGCGATCAAGAGCCGGAAGCGGTATGGAAGTCGTTGCCCCCCGCCGCGCAGCGCCGGATCCGCAGCGGGAAGATTCGGGTGTACTTCCTTGATGCGTTCAAGATCGCGAGTGACGAAGCATCAGACGCCGAGCTGCGGTATCGGATGCAGGGAGCGGCGTTCATGGGTGCCTTTTTCCGGGTGGCACCCCTCCCAAAGAAGGGTGAACTGACGGAGGAGACCCTATTTGACGGCATTCGGGCCCAGCTGGTCAAGAAGTTCGGCCACGCGGGCGATCGCGTCGTCGAGGACAATCTCCGAGTCATCCGCCGGGGATTTCACGAGATTCGGGAACTGGACACAGCAGCGTACCCCGAATCCGAGGAGATGGCCGGTGCCAATCCCATGATGCCGGCAATCCTCGACGGGACAGAAGTGGTACCAGGCATCGGCAACCCGGGCCGATTCTGGGAACAGGTCTGTCATCTCTACCGCACGGGGCAGGACGGCATTGCCGATCCCTTTGCCGGTATCAGCGCCATCCCAGCTGCCACCAGCACGATCCGAGATATGACCGACGTGCGGTTCGAAGTCCCGGAGTTCGTTGCTGATAAGTGTACGGGGTGTTCACAGTGCTGGGTGCAGTGCCCGGACGCTGCCATTCCAGCGATCGTGACCGAAATCGAGGATGTCTTCACCGCGGCCATCGCCTCGGTGTCCAACGGTCACACGCTGAGCCGCGTGCGGCAGATCGTTCCACACCTCTCGAGAGAAATCCGCCGCATCATCCGAGGGGTTGGCTTCACCACGTTTGCCAATGTGGCGACGCAGGCGTACGGCAACGTGGTGCAGAAACTGAGCCTCGATCCCGAGCGCCGCGCGGCCCTCGACGCCGAGTTCGGAATGGTCTTCTCGGCGCTCGCCGATGCACCGCTGGCGAAGACCGCGCCGTTCTTCGATCTGCCGGAACGCAAGGAGAAAGACAGTGGCGGACTGCTCGCGATCACCATCAGTCCCGATGCATGTAAGGGATGCAATCTCTGCGTGGATGTGTGTCCTGAAGGTGCGCTCGTCACAGTCAAGCAAGACGAGCTGATGGTCGAGAAGCTCCGCCGAAACTGGGAACTTTGGGAGCATTTGCCCGAAACGCATCCGCGCTATGTCAACATCGCCAGCCTCGAAGAGGGCATCGGCGTCTTGCCATCGTTGCTGTTGCGAAAGGCGAACTATCGCTCGATGTGGGGTGGGGACGGTGCGTGCATGGGGTGTGGTGAGAAAACGGCCATTCACCTGGTCTTTTCCGCGGTAAACGCCTTGATGCTTCCGCGGGTCGAGCGACACGTGGCGCGACTGGACGGCCTGATCCAGCAGCTCGATGACAAAGCGCGAGCGCTGCTGGCCTCGGACGCCGATTTAGAGGCGCTGCTGAAAGACGCCTCCGATGACGTGGGGCTGTCCTTGGAGCCCACGAAGCGCGCGACCGTAGCACGGCTTACCACCATGATCCGCGACCTGCGCGACCTGCGGTGGCGCTACACCCAAGGGCCGAGTGGAAAGGGTCGGTCGACGCTCGGCATCACGAACGCCACGGGGTGCTCTTCCGTCTGGGGCAGCACGTATCCGTACAACCCGTACCCGTTTCCTTGGGTCAACCACCTGTTCCAGGATTCTCCGTCGCTGGCCATCGGCATCTTCGAGGGCCACATGCGCAAGATGGCAGATGGCTTCATCGCAATCCGCCGGGCCGAGCTCGAGCTTGCCGGAACGTACGATCCGGAGGTCCACGAACCGTCCTTCAGCCGCTTTGACTGGAGACAGTTTACCGACGACGAGTTCCAACTGTGCCCGCCGATTTTCGCCGTCGGAGGCGACGGGGCGATGCTGGACATCGGATTCCAAAACCTGTCGCGCCTCTTGGCCTCGGGAAAACCGATTCGCGTCGTGGTCCTCGACACACAGGTCTACTCCAACACCGGTGGGCAAGCCTGCACCAGCGGCTTCCTGGGGCAGGTCTCCGATATGGCGGCGTATGGTGGACGACAGCACGGCAAGGAGGAGGTGCGGAAGGAGTTGTCGCTGGTCGCGATCGCGCACCGCAACGCCTACGTGCTGCAATCGTCTCAGGCCGCTCCGTCTCACCTCCTCGGCGGAGTGCTGCGTGGCCTTCAGTCGCGTCGGCCCGCGGTGTTTGCGTTGCATTGCCCGTGCCCGCCGGAGCACGGTATTGGTGACGCCGCTGCGGCGAACGCGGCGCGTCTCTCACTCGAAAGCCGGGCGTTCCCGCTGCTCCTGTACGATCCCGACGCGGGACCGACCATGCCCGAGCGGCTGTCGCTGGACGGCAATCCGTCCGTCAACGAGCGATGGCCAACGTACGAGCTCAAGTACGTCGACGATGCTGGCAACGAGCAGGTCATGGCGCTGCCCGTCACGATCGCCGACTGGGCTGCGACGGAGGGCCGGTTCAAGCGGCATTTCAGGATGCTCGATCCCGAAGCGGATGATGATACGCTCGTCCCGTTCCACGAGTACCTCGATCGTCCGCTCGGTGATCGTGTGGACCAGACACCGTTCATCTACTCGATCGACGCTGATAGGCGGCTGCGTCGAATTGCCGCCTCGGCGGAAATCGTGGCGTTGGCTGAAGAGCGGCTGCACTTCTGGTCGCAGCTCCAGCAGATGGCAGCGGTGGAGATTCCGCCCACCGTGCGTGATCAGATGGAGGGAGCGCTCGAATCGGAGCTCGAGGAGAAGCTCGCGGTACTCCGACGAATCCATGAGGCGCAGATCGCCGATCTCAAGGCGAACTATCCGCGGCGGATAGCGCGCCGCCTCGCCGAGGGATTGCTGCGCGCTTCGGGCAACGGCTCGCAGACCGTTGGGGAACTGCTCGAGAGGGCGGAGAGCATGCCGGGCTTAGAACCCATGCGGGCGGGACCGAATGGTTCCCCTGAGCCACCGGTGGCACCAACTCCCGCAGTGCCGGCGGAATCGCCAGCGGTGGCGGTGGCGCCGGTCGAGGTTCCACAGGAGCGGGAGGCAGCAGAAGAAGAGAGGCTCGTCATGGAGCCGTACATCGACTCGGCTCTGTGTACCACCTGCGATGAGTGCACGAACCTCAACAACAAGATGTTCGCGTACAACGACAAGAAGCAGGCCTATATCAAGGACGCCCGCGCCGGGACGTTCCGCGAGCTTGTGTTGGCCGCCGAGAAGTGCCCGGTCGCGATCATTCATCCTGGGACGCCGCTCAATCCGAAGGAGAAGGACTTGGAGAAGTGGATCAAGCGCGCGGATCCGTTCAACTGAGGTGTGATGTTGGAGCGAATGACGTTTCGTCACGGTGTGCACCCGCCCGAGCTCAAGGAGCTCACCGCGAACGTGCACATCCGCCGCATGCCGTTCCCGCAGGAGGTGGTGCTCCCGCTGCGCCAGCACGCTGGTAAGCCAGCGACCTGTTTGGTGCGTCCGGGCGACCACGTGGAGCGGGGAGACAAGATTGGCGCGGCGGATGGTTGGGTTTCCTCGCCCGTGCACGCTTCTGCAACGGGACGCGTCACCGAGGTGGGACTGTGGCCGCATCCAGACGGAACCTACGCGACGGCGGTGCGAATAGCCGTCGAACCGTATTCAGCGCAGGCGCCCAGACCTCGGATGATCCCGCGGTGGGAAGACCTCTCGCCCGACGGGATCGTGCAAGCAGTTCGGAATGCCGGGGTGGTCGGTCTCGGGGGGGCCGCCTTTCCTACGCACGTCAAACTCTCGCCGCCAAAGGAGCAGAAGATCGACGTGCTGGTGATCAACGGCTGCGAATGCGAGCCGTACCTTACCACTGATCACCGGAGTATGGCGGAGTACCCCGAACGCGTCCACCTCGGCATTCGCATCATGATGCGGTGTCTCGGTGTTGACCGCGCGCTCATCGGCGTTGAGCAGAACAAGCCCGACGCCATCGAGGCCCTACAGGCAACCCTCCCGTCCGACCTCGACGTGCGGATCTGTCCCCTCACGGTGAAATACCCGCAAGGTGCGGAGAAGATGCTCATCACGGCGCTGCTTGGACGCGACGTGCCCACGGGCAAGCTGCCCTTGCACGTTGGGGTTGTGGTGCAAAACGCGGCATCAGTGGCGACGATCGGTGAGGTGTTCGAGACGGGTCTGCCTTTGATCGAACGCATCGTTACGGTGACGGGACACGGCGTGCGTCGTCCCTCGAATCTCCTCGTGCCAGTCGGGACGAAGATTCGCGACCTGCTCGACGCCTGCGACGGTCTTGCGGACGATGCGCGAGAAATCGTGTTCGGAGGCCCGATGATGGGCGTACCTCAGGCGAACCTCGACGCTCCGGTGATCAAGGGCACCACGGGCGTCGTCGTGTTGACGAGTGCTGACTGCAAGCCCACGGAGTCTTGGCCGTGCATTCGATGCGGGCACTGTCTCGACGCCTGCCCGGTCTTTCTGAACCCCCAGCGACTCGGGAGTCTCGCGCGGGCGGAGCGTTACGAAGAAATGCTCATGGAGGAACATCTGGCGGACTGCATGCTCTGCGGCTGCTGCTCGTATGTGTGTCCGTCGAACATTCCCCTGCCGCAGCTGTTTGCTCTCGCCAAGGCCGCGGTCCGGAAACAGCGAACGGCTGCATGACGACGCAGCAGCTCCTCATCACCGCCTCGCCGCATCTTGCTAGCAAAGATTCGACGCCGAAGATCATGTGGTCGGTGGCGGTGTCCCTCGTCCCGGTCGTGGTGGCCGCTACCTACTTCTTTGGGCCGAGCGCGCTGCTCGTCACCGCAGCGGCGACAGCGGGAGCGCTGCTCGTCGAAAAGGCGTTTGGCCCACGACGCTCATTGTGGGACGGCTCGGGTGCCATCACCGGTGTCCTGCTCGGGCTCACGCTTCCACCGGGGCTCCCGCTGTGGATGGCGTTCGTCGGCGGCGCCTTTGCGATCGGGTTTGGGAAGCTCATTTTCGGTGGCCTGGGACAAAACGTCTTCAACCCGGCGCTGCTTGGCCGTGCCTTTCTTCAAGCCGCGTTCCCCGTGGCGATGACAACTTGGCCGGCCACCAACGTGGGGTGGGGGGCATTACGTGGTGACAACCTCGCGCTGCCGCTCATGAGCGCATCGGTTCCGGACGCGATCACCGGCGCCACGCCGCTCGGACTCATGAAGTTCGAAGGGACCGGGACCGCCACATGGCCGCTCATGCTCGGGCAGACGAGCGGATCGCTCGGTGAGACGGCGGGACTCGTGATCCTCGTCTGCGGCGCCTACCTGGCCGTTCGGAACTACCTGAACTGGCGGATCCCCGTAAGCATCCTTGCCACGGTCGCCCTCCTCGCTGGTGCACTGCACGTCATCGATCCCGCGCAATACGCCGCGCCCCTGTTCATGGTGTTCTCCGGTGGTCTCGTGCTTGGCGCCATGTATATGGCGACGGATCCCGTCACGTCTCCCATCACCAATGTGGGGTGTTGGGTGTTCGGAATCGGTATTGGCGTTCTGGTCGTGGTGATCCGGGTCTGGGGCGGTCTCGCGGAGGGCGTGATGTATGCAATCCTCTTAATGAATGCGCTCGTGCCGTTCATCAACCGAGCCACGCGCCCGCGGGTCTTTGGGACATCTCACAGCGCGACGGGGTTATGACGGACACCACGAGCACCGATCGGTCGAGGATTTCCCTTCGAGACCGGCATCCCGAGCCGTCGTGGCGGTTGGTCGGCACACTCGGTTTGGCTGGGGTCTTGGCAGGGCTGCTGATCGTGACCGTCTTTCGAAGCACGCAGCCAGCCATCGAGGCCCACAAGGCGCTCGTGCTGCAGATGGCCATCGACGAAGTGTTGAACGGGCCGCACCGCTATGACACGCTCTATCTATCCGAAGGTGTCCTCACGACGCGCGTGCCAGAGGGGATCGACCCACGAGTCCCGGAGCAGATCTACGTTGGGTACGATCGCAACGAGCAGCCTCTTGGGTACGCGATCGTGGCCGGTGCGCCCGGCTTTCAGGACGTAGTGCGATTGATTTTCGGTTATGACCCGATGACCCGCCGTGTTCTCGGGATGAAGGTTCTCGAAAGTAAAGAAACGCCTGGTCTCGGTGACAAGATCGAAAAAGATTCGGTCTTCGTTGCGCAATTTGCCGGGGCACAGCCGCCCCTGGTGGGCGTCAAGCCGGGGAGAGCTACCGGAACGGACGCCGGCGAGGTGGACATGATCACCGGTGCCACGATTTCTTCGCGCGCGGTCATCAAGATCATCAACAATGCGCTGGACCGCCTGGGACCGGTCCTGGCGCAGTATGCATTTGGGGAAACTCCATGACCGAGGCCACGGCACAAGAGAATTTGCTGCGTGGGATTTGGCGTGAGAACCCCGTGCTCATCCAAATGCTCGGCTTGTGTCCGGCTCTCGCGGTCACCAACACGGTCGCTAATAGCCTCGCGATGGGACTCGCGACATTCTTCGTTCTCGTGGGGTCGAGTGCGTTGGTCTCGACATTCAAGCGGTTTATCCCCCACCAAGTACGCATCTCGACGTACATCATGATCATCGCGACGTTCGTCACGGTGGCCGACATGACGCTCGAAGCGGTGGTACCCGAGATCCACAAAGCGCTCGGGGCCTTTATCGCCCTGATCGTGGTCAATTGCATGATCTTGAGCCGGCAGGAAGCGTTCGCCTCCAAACAGCCCATCGGCCGCTCGATTCTGGATGCCGCGGGAACCGGTTTTGGGTTTGTGATCGCCCTGCTCTTGATGGGGGCCGTGCGCGAAGTCTTGGGCAACGGCACCGTGCTCGGCCGGAGTGTGTTTGGTCCGAGCTATGAGCCCTGGGTGATCATGATCCTCCCGCCCGGGGGATTCCTCACGTTGGGCTTCCTTCTCCTCGCGCTCAACTGGGCTCACCGGCGTCGCACGACCAAGCCGATGGTGCGTGAGTGGCCCGAGGGCGTCGCCTCCGAAAAGGCCGCGTGATGGACAACCTCGTGTGGATTCTCGTCTCGGCCATGGTGGTGAACAACTTCACCCTCGCGCTGTTCCTTGGACTCTGTCCCTTCATGGGTGTCTCCGCACGGGTCTCTACGGCGCTCCGGATGGGTGCGGCGAACATCTTCGTCATGGTGCTCACGTCAGTGGCCGCTTGGTTTCTGAATACGTTTGTGCTGAGCTACGCTCCGTATCTGCGACTCATCTCGTTCATCGTTGTGATCGCCTCGCTGGTACAGATCGTCGAGATGGTTGTGAAGAAGGTGAGCCCCGTGCTCTTCCGGCAGCTAGGGATCTACCTGCCTTTGATCACGACCAACTGCGCGATCCTGGGCCTGGCGATCTTCCAGACCAATCGCGGCTACGGATTGCTCGAGGGATTGTTTTTCGCGGTCGGCGCTGGCCTGGGCCTGACCCTGGCGCTCGTGTTGATGGCTTCGATTCGAGAGAACACGGAACTGGCGAACATTCCGGATCTCGCCAAAGGCATGGCGCTGGTTTTGATTATCGCCGGAAGTCTCTCCCTGGCCTTCATGGGGTTTGCAGGCTTGCTGAGTGCGACATGAGCACGATCATCAGCGTGCTGGGACTTGGCGTGCTGTTCGTCGTTTTCGGGCTGTTTGTCCGACACCGCGGTAGAGAGGGGCACGGGTGTCGCTCGGGTCAGATCACCGCCTGCTCCGGGTGCCGGATAGACAACCGCGCAGACCAGCCGGGGTCGATTGGCATGGTTGGTCGCGCTCGCGAAGCGGAGCAGCCTTCCGTGCCCGCAGAGGTCGTTCAGGGCGGACCGCGGCGTTGGAACTGACGGCCCCGCGGTGAGACAGCTCGTGAGCTGGATTCAAGCGGGCCAGTCGAACCCCTCCTCGGGGTCAAAATTGGCTTCGGTGATGCGCGCCGCGGAGAAGGGACGCCCACCGTCGCGCCGGGCGCGAACGAGACAGGCTCGATACTCGACTGTCTCCGGGATCGGTGCGGGCGTCTCGCCGAGCTCCAGATCCGCCTCGACAAACTGCCACAATGGACACCGGGCTCGCGTCCAGCCGAACGGGCAGGTATCATCAGGCTGCCGACAATAGTGAAGACAGAATTCTTCGGCCCCTCTCGTGAGTCCTCCGCTGCGACGGTCTTTGCGAGGCACGGATCCCTCCCTGCGGGGGTCGCTCCATAATGGTCCGGCAGGTCTGAAGAGCGCCTGAACTCGACATGAACGCCGGACCTCCGCCGAGAGAAAGCACGCCATGGCAGCGGGGAAATCACTACGGGCACAGCTTAAGGCGGTCGCGGTAGAGCATCTGCCGGGCGAGCAGTGTCGTGCGCGGGTCACCCTCGCCCGCCGTCTGGGCGCCCACTTGGATCAGACCTTTGTTGGTCTCGCGGACGGGGAGTGGTCCCCGGCTGGTGAGCTGCGCTGTGCGGCGGCAGCGGCGCTCAAGGCCCTGGAGCGCTCTTTTGGTACCGCGGAGGGCACGTTCACCGCCGTCGACGTCAAAACCGTCGAATCCTTCGATTGTCCCGCGGTCATTATTGCAGTCCGTGCAGAACACGCCGGCGAGACGCATCGTTTCACGGGGTTCTGCGAGGTACGCGGCGATCCGCCGCTGGCGGCCGCAAAGGCTGCCCTCAATGGAACCAACCGGTTCGTGTCCTACCGATTGACCTGATCTCTCGACAACGCCGGCCGGGAGGGCGTACACACCCTCGCCGGCCATAGGGCGCGAGGCGCCTCGAGCGAACTGCGGTGTCCTACGCTTCCCCGAGGTACTCTACCTGTGCTTCCTTGACGAGCTCGACGACGGTCTCGACGACCTTTCGCCGGGCGTCGTCTACATTCTGCTGTAGCACTACGCGGTCATCCAATAGCTTCTTATGCTCGCGGCGCACGATCGATTTCTCAAACTCACCGAGTGCCTCGTGCAATCGGTGAAGGAATTCCTTCCCTTTGCTCATAACCCCCTCAATGCCGTGATTCTGAAGTGTCAGGGCCGGCGTACTTGCACGGCCCACCACACAAGATGCCCCGCGGCGCGCCGCTCGGCAAGCGTTGCGCCGTGACGGTGGCTCGCGCCCCAGCCGCTCCGTCGATCTGGCTACCATGCAGGCGCCGTCTCCGAGTACATTCGTGACTATGCGCATGGGAATCCTCGGCAGGTGGTCCGTGGCCGTGGTCCTCAGCATGGGCCCGCTGCTCGGCTGCTCACCCTCTCCTCCGTCTATGAATGCGATTGCCGAATCGTACGTGAAGCTCGTGCTCGCCATGGGCGCACACGACGCAGATTATGTGGATGCGTACTATGGACCGCCGGAGTGGCGCTCGGCCGTGGAGGAAGAAGGGTTGTCGATCGACGGCATTCGCGAGCGCGCGTTGGCGCTGGTTGAGCAGCTAGACGCGTTCAGCGACCTGTCCGGAGAGATGGAGCGCCTGCGGCACCACTACCTGCAACGGCAACTCGAGTCGCTGATCGCGCGTGCGGAAATGCTCTTGGGCACGCGCTTGAGCTTCGATCAGGAGTCGGCGGCGTTGTACGACGCGGTCGCTCCCGAGCTCGGTGAAGCTCACTTTCAAAATGTGTTGACCAGGCTCGATCGGGCCCTTCCGGGGTCTGGGGCCGTGCAGACCCGGTACGAGCGGTTTCGCGCGCGGTTCGTCATCCCCCCAGCGCGACTGGATACGGTGTTTCGCGCCGCAATCGCCGAGTGTCGGGCGAGAACCGAGCGGTGGCTCACCTTGCCCACCGGCGAGGCGTTTACCGTCGAGTACGTAACCGACAAGTCATGGAGTGGATACAACTGGTATCAAGGCAACTTCACGAGCTTGATTCAGGTCAATACCGATCTCCCCATCTACGCCGATCGCGCCATCGACCTCGCGTGCCATGAGGGGTATCCCGGTCATCACACGTACAACGCGCTGCTCGAGAAACACCTCGTGCGAGATCGGGGTTGGATGGAGTACTCGGTCTACGCACTCTTCAGCCCGCAGTCGTTAATCGCGGAGGGAAGCGCCAACCACGGCATTCGTATGGCATTCCCCGGAGAGGAGCGGGTCGCATTCGAGCGTGACGCCCTGTTTCCGCTGGCCGGTCTCGATCCATCACGGGCGGGGGCTTACTACGAGGTTCAGGGCTTGGTGGAGGAACTGAGTTACGCCGGGAACGAGGCAGCGCGGCAGTATTTGGATGGGGAGATCGCTGCGGACTCAGCGGCGCAATGGTTGGAAACGTACGCGCTCATGGCGCCGGCCCGCGCGCGTCAGCGGATTCGCTTCATTGACCAGTACCGCAGCTACGTCATCAACTACAACCTGGGGCGCGATCTGGTCGCCCAACATGTGACGTCACACGCCGGCGCGTCACGTGAGCGTGCATGGCGCGAGTTTGGTCGCTTGTTGTCGTCACCGCGGTTGCCTTCCGGCCTTACGAGCGCCGATCCCGTCAATCGGTGAGCGGCCCCGTCCTCACTCCAGGCGGAGGGCAGTGACGGGATCCACCCGGCTCGCGCGCAGCGCGGGGATCAACGCTGCACAGAGTGCCACCCCAGACAAGAAGAGCGCAACGCCGCCGAGCGTTGCGGGGTCCGTCGGGGCCACACCATACAGCATCCCAGTAATGATCTTCGACCCGACCACCGCCCCAATCAGCCCGAGCCCAACCCCCGCCGCCGTCATCCGTACGGCTTGGGTGAGGACGAGGCGACTCACATCGCCCGAGTTGGCGCCGAGCGACATCCGCACGCCGAACTCGTGAGCACGGCGGGAGACACCGTAGGAGACGACTCCGTAGATTCCAACGGCCGCCAGCACCAGCGCGAGGAGCGCGAACATGCCCAGCATAATCATGTTGAATCGCTGTGACCCGAGGGCGCTGGCGAGGATGCTCTCGAACGACTGTCCCCCGAACATGGCGAGCTCCCCATCGATTTGGCGGATCTCTGAACGCATGCTCTGAATGATTTGCTCAGCGGGTGCGTCACCGCGCAGGATGATATCAAACTGCGAGAACGGAAGCTGGCTCATCGGAGCGTAGACGGCGGGCTCGACGGGAGCGTTGACACCCATGAACCTCACGTCCGCCACGACGCCCACGATTTCCCGCATGGTTCCCCAGAACTGGACTCGCTTCCCCAACGCATTCTCGGAGGGAAAGTACTTTCGCACGAAGGCCTCGTTGACGATGACGACGGGGGTTGACTCGCCACGATCGAAATCGCTG
Source organism: Gemmatimonadales bacterium (assembly GCA_041577295.1). Lineage (GTDB taxonomy): Bacteria > Gemmatimonadota > Gemmatimonadetes > Gemmatimonadales > GWC2-71-9 > JBDHDH01. The sequence goes on along the minus strand of JBFGJG010000003.1, from coordinate 187,486 downwards.
AAATCGCGGCCACGGGTAAGCGGCGTCCCGATCGTCTTGAAGTAGCCGGGCGAGATGGGACGGAGACGCTCCTCCTCGACTCCTTCCTCCACGGTGAGCGGACCGCCCTCGATGGAGATCCGCGTGGTCCAACCAGGATTGGCGGGGTGATTGAGTGCCATAGCCGCGCCCGTCACCGACGGAATACGCTGCGCAGCCGCTAGGGCGGATGCGTAGAACCTCTTGACCTCAGGCGCGTCTGGCCACTGGCGAAAGTCCGACGGATACCGGTCCTGTGGCAGGCTCACGGACACCGTGACGAGGTTCCTGTACTGAAAACCGGGATCGACACTCGTCAGATTCCACATACTGCGGATGAGTAGCCCGGCACCAACCACCAGCACGAAGGCGAACGCGACCTGGGTCACGACCAAGGCCGCCCGGACCCTTCCGGTTCCGGGGCCGGATGAGGTGCGTGCACCCTCGCCGAGGGTCTCGTGGAGTCGGTGTTGCGATCCCTGAAGCGCTGGCAACACGCCGAACGCCACCCCCGTCACGACCGTCAGTATCAGTGCGAAGGCGAGCACGGGTGCGCTCAAGGAGACTTCGGCTAGCCGCGGCAGGCTCGTTGGGTTGAGCGCGAGCAAGACGCGGAGCCCGCCCAAGGCAACAAGCACCCCGAGGGCGCCGCCCAGGCATGCCAGGATGAGACTCTCCGCGAGCAATTGAAGCGCCAGTCGGCCACGACTGGCACCGAGCGCCGCTCGCACCGCCATCTCCCGCTGCCGCGTGGTTCCCCGAGCGAGCAGCATGTTGGCCACGTTCGCGCACATGATGAGCAGCACGAGCATCACCGCGCCCATCAGAATGAATAGTGGGGAACGGACGTTTCCCGTCACGAACTCCGATAACAACTCGACGTTCGCGCCCCGCCCCACGTTGTCATCGGGGTACTGCTCCTCGAGCGCCGCCATGATGCGATTCATTTCGGAGCGTGCCATGTCGATGGTCGCGCCGTCTCGCAGCCGGGCAACGACCCCGAGATTGTGCACGCCTCTGCTTCTGGTCGTGGGTCCATATTGGAGCGGGACCAGCATGTCGACGGCGGTGAGGAAGCGAAAATCCCGAGGCAGGATGCCGACAATCATGTACGCCGTTCCGTCGAGCCGGATCGGCCGACCCAATACGGTCGTGTCGGCACCGAATCGGCGCGTCCAGAAGCCGTGACTGACGATGGCGGTGTTGGCTCCACCCGGCGAGTCCTCCGCTGGGAGAAAGCCGCGTCCCAGCACGGGAGTAAGCCCGATTGTCGGAAGGAATGTGTAGGTGACCTGGGCTGTGGAGACCCGCTCCGGCGCTGAGGTGGCATCGGTAATAGTCGGATTGAATCCCGTCCACGCCGCCATCCCCTCGAAGACTGTTTGCTGTGCGAGGTAATCGAAGTAGTCCGGACCGGAAACGCCCTCGCGCTGCGTGTCATTGATCCGATCGCTCTGAAAGACACGGACGAGTTCATGGCCCTCAGGATACGGCAACGGCCGCAAGAGAATGCCGTGCACAACGCTGAACATCGCCGTGTTGGCGCCGACGCCCAGTGCCACGGTGACAACCAGGGTTGAGGCAAACACCGGCTGCTTGGCGAGCGTCCTGATGGCGTACCGAACGTCTTGGATGAAGCGGGACATGGTGGTCTCGTCCTTCTTCGAGCTCGGTTGCGTTCGGGGCAGGGGAGCTTGGCCTCGCCCTGTTGCCGCTCGAGTTGCCGTCAGGTCGCCGATTCGCTCGAGCATACCGGCGGCCGCCACGTCGGCGAGGTCGAGCAGCCAGCGGAGGACGCAGCGGAACGACCCATGGACTGCTCGATCTCGGCGCACGCGCTGGACGATGACGTGCAGCAGCTCTTCACCGAAGCGGTCTCGGGTGTGTCGCGGGTAAAGCAACAGTACCGGACGGGTGAGGCTGCGGATCACCCGCTCGAAGGGGGCGGCCACGTTACGCGTTCTCCGGGCTGAGGAGGTTCTTGACCCGAGCCGCCTCCACCGCGCGGGCGAGCCGATTGGCCTCCGCCGTCGCGACCCGCCGGCCGAGGTCGGTCAACCGGTAGTACCGACGGCGCGTATCATCCCGTTCGGTATCGCCGTTCGCCGGCACCTCTTCGAGCAGGCCGGTGTGGAGCAGCCGGTTGATTGCCCGGTACAGGGTGCCAGGACGAAGCCGGAGGCGTCCGCCTGTGCGCCGCTCGACCTCCTGCATGACGCCGTACCCGTGACGGCTCTGGTCCGCCAGACCGAGCAGGATCTCGAACGCCACCGGTGTCAGTGGGAGAAAGCGGCTTGGGTTGTCCGGGGCCTTGGGCACCTCGATTCCTCCGAGCTCAAGATGCTCACCCAGAGAATATATTCTCAAGGAGAGTATTGTACAGACGCCGATGGCGTCACATATGGGGGGTGGCTGATATGAGGGCTCTTCACGGAGACTTCATAATTCCTATAAAAGGAGTGAATTAGCCTTCAGTGGGTATTAGCCCAGGAGCGTACCGCGTTTCGTTTGGTTGCTCCTTTGTGGCACCCGGGTCGATCAACGGTCGTAATCTGGCTCGCTGGCGGGGAGTCACTCGACCGGGCCCGGGTGCCGCACCCTCTTTCCCAGGGCGTTGGCGTCGAGGTGGATCGGAAGCTCCACACCTCGACGCCTTTCGTCTTCGCGGCCTTGCGGCGCTCGACACCCCTCGCGAGAATCCCGAACCTCCCCACGTGCGTGTTAGCTGCCTCGGAACGGTATTGTCGTGAATGATCGAATCGTCGGTGCGATGGGGCTCGCAGCCTTCGCCCTCGTGTGCGTGTGGACTGTAGCGCACACCGTGCCTCGAATCCGCACAGACCTCGAAAGCCGATCAGCCATTGCACTGCAGAGTGCGGGTCTTCCACTCGATCTCGTGGTCTTCAACGGTCGGGATGCCGTTCTCACGCGGTCGCTCGCCGAGCCACAGTATACCGATAGTGCGACACGTGTCCTGCAGCAGATACCGGGGATTCGGTCGATCCGAGTATCCTCTCCAGACTCAATGCTATCCGGTCGCTGATCGTGCTCTACCTCGTTACACAGATCCTGTTCTTTCTTCTCGTCGCGTTTGTCCTTGGTATTGCGCTGGGGTGGTTTGCACGGGCAAGCGGCCCGCAGGTGAATCCAAAGACCCACGCCCGGCTCGTCGAGGCCTTTGAAGCGCAGGAGGCTCAGCTCGAGAGCTTGCGGCGCGATCTGGCCTCCCGGGAGTCCCAACTTGCCGAGTTGGAGATTGAAATCGGGAGGAGCACCACCAAAGTACAGGAGCTCGAGCAACAGCTATCCAAGTCACGTGGCACCGCGGAGACGCTGAAGGAACAACTTGCCGACTGCCGTGGGGAGCTCGATACGCACCGCTCACGAGTTCGCGAGCTGGAGCGCGAAGTGCACGGGCGCCGCGAAGCGCTCGAATCGCAGCTCAAGCGCCTTGCGGAGTTAGAACGGATGTTCCGCGAGCCGGAGACGCTGCCACCGGGACCCCCGCAGCCGGAGCCGGTGCGCCACGCGGCTACAACCACGGCTTCAACCCGCAAAGGCACCGCACCGACGTCGGACGATCTGCAGCAGATTCGAGGTATCGGGCCAGCCATCGAACGTGTCCTCAACGCCCTCGGGTACCACACGTTCCGCGACGTGGCGTCTTGGGACCACGATGCGATCGCGCGGGTGAGTGAGCAACTAGGAGCGCTGTCCGGGCGGATCCTGCGCGACAGGTGGGTCCAACAGGCCAAACAACTCCACGCACGCAAGTACGGCGAAACGATCTAGCGGCACAGAGCGGACGGTGGCTCTTTGTGCAATTCTGGGCCGTTCGTTCGTCTTCGAGGACGAACGTGCGCTCCCGAGCGGGAGGGCCTTAACCAGGAGATGGGGCATGATCACGCAGCCTACGCAGATATCTGTTATTGGGTGGATGGTCATCGCAATGACGGTTGCGACGCTACCAGTCGCCGCGCAACAGCGAGGTTCTCAGTCCACCGCCAGCGAACGGGAGAGTGTCGCGATCACCGTCTACAACCAGAACTTTGGACTGGTCCGCGAGGTACGGAACCTGACGCTCGGGACCGGTCGCGTGGCGCTCGAGTTTCGCGATGTGGCCGCCGAGATTCAGCCCGAGACGGTGCACATTCGGTCGCTGACCGGCGCTGGCCGGCTCACCGTGCTCGAGCAGAATTACCAGTACGACCTTCTGAACCCTCAGAAGTTGCTCGAGAAATACGTGGGCCGGACCGTCAAGGTTTACCGGTACAACGAGCAGACTGGCCGAGATGAGGAGCTCGAGGCGGAGGTCTTGTCCGTCAATCAGGGGACGATTCTCAGAATTGGTGACGAGATTACCTTCAACTTTCCCGGACGGTTCGCGTTCCCCGAGATCCCCGACAATCTGATTGCCAACCCAACGCTGGTGTGGTTGCTGGACAGTGACCGCGCGCGTCAGCGGCTCGAAGTCTCCTACCTCACCGGAAGCCTGAACTGGAAGTCGGATTACGTGTTCGTCATCAACGAGGACGACACCCGCGGGGACCTCACCGGATGGGTGACGCTGACCAATCAGAGTGGGGCGTCGTACGAGAACGCGACGCTACAGTTGGTTGCCGGTGATGTACAGCGAGTGACCCCCGAGGTCCGGGCCTTGATGGAGGCCGACGCCATGCGGCGGGCCGAGATGGCAGCACCCCAGTTCGACGAGCAGAGCTTTTTCGAGTATCACCTCTACACCTTGCAGCGACCTACGACGTTACGTCACAACGAGCAGAAGCAGGTGACCCTGCTCGAGGGCTCCGGGATCGCGGTACGGAAGCGCCTGATCTTCTACGGCGCCGCCCAATATTACCGGGGTGCGTACGGGCAGGTCATCTCGAATCAGAAGGTGGGGGTGCATCTCGATTTCGAGAACACGCAGCAGAACCGTTTGGGTGTTCCGCTTCCAAAGGGCATCGTACGCGTCTACAAGGCGGATCGCGCGGGGGCACAGCAGTTCATCGGAGAAGACCAGATCGATCATACCCCCAGAGACGAGCGTGTGCGTATCAAGATCGGTGAGGCCTTCGACGTCGTGGGGGACCGCCGTCAGATGGACTTCAACATCGTAAGCCGCTGTGTCTCCGAGAGCAATTGGGAGATCACCCTGCGGAATCACAAAGACGAGGACGTGGCCGTCCAAGTGGTGGAACCCGTGGGTGGTGATTGGGATCTGCTGTCGTCCAGTCACGAGTGGACAAAGCTCGATGCCCACACGTTCGAGTTCACGGTCCCTATTGCCTCCCGGGCAGAGTCCAAAATCACCTACCGCGTGAGAGTCCGGTGGTGCTGATCACGTAGCGTCATTGTGCCTCTAGCCGCCCGCGGTTTACGGCACTACACTTGGCCCCATCATCTCCTTGGGGGCCGGCCATGATCACAGTGACTGCCATTCCGCTCGACCAGGAGGACGACCTCTATACACTCCTGGTCGAGAAGGAGCGGGCGTTACGGCAGGAAGGTCAAGGGACCCTTCACCGGCGGGGAACGCGAAAACGGGGACAGGACCGCTGGGTCCACGTGCGGTACAAAGGCTCCATCAAGCTGCAGAAGTGCTTGGGGGGAATCGTGGTTGCCGAAGTGCGGTCTGCATCGTCCAGTGAAGAGTGGCAACTCCTCAGCTCATTCGTCGGATTTTTGATTCGACACTTACGTGACGAGATCAGTACGGTGACGCTGAGTTTGGCAACTGTGGAGTCGTAGCAACACGTCTTGCGTCCGACCCCATGCTGTGGCAGTATCTCTGGTAGTTGTGGGACGTAAACCTCCTTTTTGGGAGCGTACCCGAAGCGCCTCACTGGAGAGCCCTCGGCGGTCCCGCTACCCCGTCATCGCCGTACCGCCGCATACGATTGGGAGGGATCGCGGTCATGAAGCTGACGGTCAGTGACCGATCAGTGCCGTCGGCCATCTGGTCGAGCATGTCATCCGGAGTCACTGAGTGCTGACCACCGTTGGCGTGGTCGTTTTGTCGCTCGTCGTTGGCGCCTTCCTCGGTCTGTTGACGGCGTGGCCGGCTTGGACGCGGGAGGCCCGTCAGCGCTACATCGAGGCGATGGTTGCGCGCGGCGAAATCGAACGACAAGCCAATCGCATTTCCTTCCTCGAAGGCCGCATCCGAGAACGCGATTCCGAACTGAAGGATCTCCAATCCGAGCTCCAGGCCAAGGATCTCCTCACCGACGGGCTCAAGATCGGCATGGTCCAGCTGCGCGACCGAGTCAGCGATCTCGAGCGCGAGTTGTCGCAAGCCAACGTCCCGTTCCTTGGCAATGGAGGAGACGGTACCGTCGAGCGCCTGCGCGAACGCGTAGCCGAGCTGGAGCCGCTGATGGTTCAGTTGGCGGAGCGGGATGTCCGAATTCGCCGACTGGAGGGGCTCGCGGCAGAGGCAGCCACGTGGGAGGAGCGACTCGAAGCGGCCCATGCGGAGTATCGGGAGCTCGTTGCGTCCAAAGATCGCGAACTCGAGGAATTGCACGCCCGCATCGCTGACCTTGAGCCATTGGTCGAGCAGTTGGCACAACGCGATAAGGCACTCGAACAGATCGCAAGTCTCAAGGCGGAATTGGAGAGCCGGGAGCTTCGAATTCAACGGCTCGCGCAGGAACATCAGGGCACGGTGGCCCACAAGGATGCGCGCATCGAATCGTTCCGGCGACGGCTTGCCGTGTTGGAACCGCTCGTCGCCCGGCTCGCCGAGCGAGAGGAGCAGGTCGAGGAGCTCACGGCCAGGCTGCGGGAGCAAAGCGACGAGCAGCGACGAGTGGAGCAAGAACACAGGCTCAGGATCGAAACGCAGGAAGCGCAGATCGAAGCGCTCCAGGATCGCCTGGGCGAATTGGAGCCGCTCCGGCAGCGGATCGCGGATCGCGAAGAGCGGATCCAGGAACTCGAATTTCTCGAGAAGCAACTCGCAGAATTCGAGTCCATGGAACAGCGGCTGCGCGAACGGGAAGCGCGGGTCAGCGAGTTGGAGCGTCAGGACAAAGCGCGCACCAGTGACTCGGGACAAGAGATCCAGCGTCTCCGGATGCGGATCGGCGAGTTGGCGCCCCTCGGGGAGCGGCTGCGGCGGCGAAGTGAACGGATCCACGAGCTCGAGGTGGCACTCGAGGCGCAACAAGGCGACACGGTACGTGCACGCAAGGAAGGTGAGACCCGCGTTGCGGAGGCCATCGCAGTCAAAACGGAGGAGATCGAGGGTCTGAAGCAACAGGTGCAGACACTGGAGGCACAGCGGGTCGGCGCGGATCGACAGACGACAACCGCCGACGAGCTGCGACAACGCCTGCAGGACCTCGAGGAGCAATACGCGCAGACCATTGAGGAGCGAGATGAACTGCTGCGCGCGGGACAGGAGCAAGCCCGCGAATCCGAAGACCTTCGCGCAGAGTTTGCGGCGCTCCGTGCCGAGCACAAGGCCACGTTGCAGCGGCGAACGCGCGAGTTGGCGCGCCTCAGACGCCGAGTATCGCAGATGCAGCCGCGCGCCAGGCGATCACGTGCATCGGGAGGCCCATCGCAAGCTCTGTCGCGCTCGGCGAAAGACAATCTCAAACGGATTCGGGGGATCGGCCCGGCGCTCGAACGAAAACTCAACAGCATTGGGTGCCTCACGTTTGACGACATCGCACGCTGGACCGCTGACGACATCGTAGAAGTCGCCAGAGAAGTTCGGATACCACCGCGACGGATCCGAGACGAGTGGCTGAAGCAAGCTCGGGTATACGCGCGGCAACGTCCTGAGAGCGTCCAGACGTGATGTAGTCTCCTGCACAGGCTGACGGGGGCGCTTCCCCCGGCTGGCGGACGGCCTACCGGGGGTTCAGTCCTCGCACTACACTACAACGCACATGGCCCGCATCGTGCAGGTCGTTGGTCGCGACCCGCTGCAGCTGCTGGAGCTAGCGGCAGAGAGTTTCCTCGCCCCCGTCGCAGCGACCGAGCAACAACCTTTTCCCTCACCGGACTATGTCCTCGTCCTGCGCCAAGGTGGTCTCCGCGACGATCTGATCGCGTTAGCCGGGCAGCGAGGCATTCCGGGTTGGTTCGATCCCCCCCTATGTGTTTTTCACGAGCTTCCCGAATGGCTCGGTTGTACTGACCGCGCACCGTGCGGTGACTTCGCCCGAGCGGCGCTCCTGGGGAAGATCGTGCGCCAGGTTGGCACAGACGTCTTTCTGCGCGCGCGACGACTCGATGATCTTCTTCCGGCACTTGAGCAGCTGCTGGGCGACCTCATTGCGGAGGACGTGACGCCGGATCAATTGGCGCAGGCGGTAACGGCTCCTGCGTCGATCGACGTGTTCACCGGTGCGCGGAACCGGGAGCTGGTGGCCATCTACCGCCGATACGTCCAAGCGCTGGAACGATCCGGCCTACGAGACGGACGAGACACCCTCGTCGACTGTGCTCGAGCAATCCACGCCGATCCCTCTGGGCTTGCCCAGCGATTAGGGGGGCGGCGAGAAATTCGCATCGTGGGGCTGGCCGATCCCCGTGGTGGGTGGCGGGTTCTTCTCAACACGTTGGCGGCAAACAGGGCGCTCGACCGGATCGTCATCTACAGCTCCGATGCGCTTCCCCTTGGCGACGGGCTCCATGTCGAGACACACTCCGTGGAAGGGAGAGAATCGTCAGCGTCCCATCTCTTTGACGATGAGGAGCCGGGCGGGACCCACGTCATTACGGTGGAAGCACGTACGGTCGAGCGAGAGCTGGGGGAGGTGGGCCGCCGCATCCGCGCGCTTGCGGACCAGGGTGTGCCGCTGCATCGGATCGCAGTGGTGGCGCGTCAGGCACGACCGTACGTGGAGTACGTCCTCCGCGCGCTGCACCGGTATGGCGTTCCCGCCAGTGCACGGCGTCGTCTTTCCTATCGAGAGATCCCAGTAGTACGAGCGGTGCTTGCCCTTTACCGCGCCGCGGCAGACGGCTGGTCGCGTCCGACACTCGTCGAACTCGCGGACCTCCCATATTTCGCGCATCAACTCGACTCGCGGGTCCTTAACTACATCGGTTTTCGGCGGCGGATGCGTGGGCTGAGCGCTTGGGCTAACGCCCTGGGAGGCCTTGAGTCGGAAGCGGACCGCCATGAGATGGAGCGCGACACCGCCAAGGAGCGTCGCGAGCAACCGCCTCCTCCGGTCACCCGCGTGATCGCCGCACGACGCAACTTTGCCGCATTTGCTGAGCGCGCGATCGTGCTCGAAGCCCCACGCACGCTGGGTGAGTGGCTTGGCGGCTTGGTCGATTGGTTGCGTGAGGACCCGTGGCGGATCCAGGAGCGGATCTATGCCGTGCCAGAGGATCGGTTCGACGTCGCGAAGCGTGATATCACGGGATGGCGCGGATTCACTCAAATCTTAGAAGAGTGGCAACGTGCGATCGCAACCTGGGGTGGCGCCGAGGAACAACTGACGATAGCCCGGTTCTCAGGGCGCCTGACCGAGATGCTCGCAGGGGATGTCGGCATCTGGTCCGAGTCGCCCCGCGGCGTGCGGGTGCTCGAGGCGCTAGCGGCCGCGTATCGCAGCTTCGATCATGTCTTTCTCGTCGGCATGAGTGAGGGACAGTTCCCACTACCGGCCCCGGGCTCACCGTTGAGCGAGGAGTCGGAGCGAGCGGACTGGGTCGCTGCAGGCTTACCGCTGGACACTCGGGACGATTGGGACGCCCGTGAGCGAAACTTGTTTCGCGTCCTCGTGGCGAGCGCTCGCGACGGATTGACTCTCAGCTTTCCGAGATTGAACGCTGCAGGCCAGGAGGTCTCCCGGTCGTCGTTTGTCGACGCGTTGGTCACCGTAGCCACGGAGACGCGCGCCGCCGTCGATCCGCACTCCCTGATCACTGAAGCGATGCCGCTCCTGCGCACTCCGCAGGCCGCTGAACAAGCCGTACGGGCGGCGCGGATCGAGGCGATTCGTACGCATGGAGTGCCCTCACCGTACACAGGGTACGTGGAAGATCCGGAGCTCCGCGCGTGGCTGGCCGAGCAGTTTGGCGATCACCACCTGTGGAGCCCAACGCAGCTCGAGTCCTACGCGAGGTGTCCCTGGGCGTTCTTTTCCGGACGGCTCCTGCGAGTCGAGAAGCTCGAAGATCCCGATGACGAGATGGAGCCTGCGGTTCGAGGCTCACTGTTGCACGACACGCTCGCCCGTTTTTACCGCGCCGCGGTGATGCGAAACGGCGGGCGTCCCGTCGTGCTCGACCGGGACGCGGGCGCCTGGATGGACACGGAGCTGACCGCCGCCATGGACGCCTCGCTCGACGCATTCCGCACGACCGCATGGCTGGGAGCACCCGTGCTTCGGCGTGCCAAGCGTGCCGAGCTGCTCCGGCTGCTTCGTCGCTATCTCGAGTGGGAGATTCAGCTCCACGAGGATATGCACAATCCGCGGAAACGGACGGCGCCGCTCATGATCCGCACCGCGGTCGCACTTCACGAGCGGTGGTTCGACCACGCCGTGTTGGAACGTGACGGCGTGCGGTTCGAGTATCGCGGGGCGATCGATCGGGTGGAGATTGGTGTCGACCCGCGCATTGCCGATGCGGGACGGTTCATGGCAGCCGTCGATTATAAGACCAGCAAGTTGTCAACGCCCGGAATGGGAGACAAAGGAGCGTGGGAAGAAGGTGTGGTGCTCCAGCTACCGCTCTACGCGCATGCGCTCGAGCAGCTCGTCGAAGGTGCCCGCGTGGCCCGCATCGAGTACCGCGCGCTTGTGGAGCGGGCCCGCGTGCATCAACTCGACCTTCACCAGGTGAACCCGAAGCAGGGCATCCGTCATCCCAATCAACGGGAGCTGGCGAAAATGGAACGAGCGCTCGAGCGGGTGCCAGCGCTGGTGCGTCGGGTACGGAACGGTGTGTTTCCCGCAGAACCGCCACCGTCTTGTTTGTGCCCACACTACTGTCACGCCTGGGACATCTGCCGCACACCGGGAGGACCCAAGACGAAGGAAACGTGGCGGTGAAGTTCACGCCAAGGCAGTGGGACGCGGTTCGCACCACAGACCGGCATGTCCTCGTTTCGGCAGGTGCTGGCACGGGCAAAACGCGCACCGTCGTCGGCCGGATCCTCTTCCTCCTGGGGGTGGAGATCAACGGGGTGGTGTTTGAGCATCCGGTCCAGTTGTCGGATCTGGTGGCCATCACCTTCACCAACGCTGCGGCGGCTGATCTCAAGCAGAGGGTACGGCGCGCGCTGCGAGATGCTGGGAGGCCGCGGGAGGCGTATGCGGTTGACAATGCGCGGATCGGGACGATCCACGCGTTCTGCAGCGATGTCTTGCGCCGGTTCGCGTTGCGCTCGGGTGCGAGTCCGCGACAAGAGGTGCTCGATGAACCCACGATGGTGGGCCTCACAGCGCAAGCAGTGCGGGACACCCTCGTCGCGGCGCTCGAACGTGCTGACTCCTCCGACGTCGATGAGCTGCTCGCTGACTGGTCCGTTCGAGAGGTCGAGCGGTTTGTCCTCGATCTCCTCAGCGATCTCGATCGACTCGGTGATCTGCTCGCCCGTCGCGATGAATTCCCAGCGAGCGAGCGCGCGTTGCTCTCGCTAGCGGAGCGGGCGTCCGCGATGCTCGACACACGGCTCGATGAACGGGGGGTCATTGACTTCGATCGGATCATCGTCCGAACGCGTGACCTGCTGGCGAGGGATGTGGAGGCGCTCACCGCACTCCGACGCACGATCCACACGCTGATTATCGACGAATTCCAAGACGTCGACCCGGTTCAGAAGGAGATCGCGTATCTCATAGGCGATCCCTCGCTCCGGCAAGCCAAGACACCAACGCTCATGTTGGTGGGCGATGCCAAACAGAGTATCTACCGGTTTCGCCGTGCTGACGTGACGGCGTGGTCCGCGGTCGAACACGATTTTCGTCGAGGGTTGGGGAGCGTCATCACTGTGGCAGACAACTTTCGGAGTAGTGGGGCGATCTTGGGGTTTGTCGATCACACGGTGGGGGCGCTCCTCGATGAGCCGCTGGATGGATCCGACCGTCGTCCGTGTGAGACGCCGTACTACCCCCTGGAGATCGCGGAAGCAAAGCAGGCGGAGGGTGTTCCCGTGGAGCTCATCGTCGTTCCGACGCGCCCCGATGGGAGCGACTTCCTGAGCGAAGACGTCCGGGCGATCGAAGCTCACGCAGTCGCGAATCGCGCGCGGGAACTCGTGGAGACGGGCGAGACCGAGTGGGGAGCGATCGCTATCCTGGTTCCGACCTGGGCGACCGCAGCGACGCACCTGCAAGCCATCGAAGGCGTCGGTGGCAAGGCGATTACCCTCAAGCCGACGCGATTCTTCGAACAACGCGAGATCGTCGATCTTATCATCGCGCTCGAAACGATCCGTGACCCGTACGACGACCGTGCTCTGATCGGGTTTCTGCGCAGCCCGTTCGTCGGGCTCGAGGATGCAACCCTCCTCGACCTCGCCCGTCAGACTCCGGCACCGTACTGGCCATCACTCCACTCGGTGCGCACCCGCGAGCAAGAATTGTTGATGTGGGGCGTAGCACTTCTCGAGCGGCTCGGCCGACTGCGCGATCGCGTGCCACTCGACGAGCTCCTCGAGACGCTGTTCGACCAAACCGGATATCTGGCCCACTTACGATTGCTGGGTCCGCACCGGTTCCAGAGTCTGGCAAACGTCGAGCGGTTCGTGCGTCTCGTTCAGACGATGGGGCACCAGACCCTCGGTGAATTCCTCAGGATCGTGAGCGATGTGCGAAAGGCCGGCACGGACGACAGCGACGTTCCGCAGGTCCCCCCGGCCGACGCCGCGACGATTACGACCATCCACAGTGCCAAGGGACTTGAATGGGATGTGGTTTTCTGGTGCGATATGGCAAGGATGGCACGGTTTCGGGACAACAAGAACTTGCTCATAGGCCGTACTAGCCTCTCGCTCAAAGGGGCCGAGCTCGATGCTCAGCAGGCGCCCGTTGCATGGCGCGAGATCCGTGATGAGCTCGCTACCGAGGATTCCGCGGAGCGTAAGCGCCTGTGGTACGTCGCGGCGACTCGAGCCAAACGACGTCTCATCGTGTCCGGACTTCGCCAGGGTCGCGCAACCAGAGACTTCCGTTCCACGGTTGGTGATCACCTTTGGAGCGTTCTCGGTCCGGTTCGCTGCGAAAATGGGGCGACCTTTGCCTACGAGTCCCATCACGGGTTACGGTATGAAGGACGCGTGCGTCTCGGGGATCCAACGGTGCTGGACCGTCTCGCCGCACGCCCAGCGCCCACTCCGGTTCCCACTGTCGAACCCGCTTCGGTGTTGGCACCGCCGTTGCCGGACGTTGCGCTCGTATCCGGGCGGCCGCGACACTCGGCGACACAGCTCCTCACCTTCAGCCGGTGCCCGCGCCGCCACTGGTTCAAATACGTTGTCGGTGTGCGTGAGCCCGAGGTGGACAGGACATCCGCTGAGTTCATCGATGCCGTGACCCGCGGAAGAATTGTGCATGACGTGCTCGAGCATCTTCGCGAGCGCGATGACCTCGATCGACTGCTCGAAGATGCCATCTACCGTTGCGACCCCGACGCGCCCACACCAGAGCAACCTGAGGGGCGACGCTATCGCTCGATGCTGCGTGCAGAGATTACCCAGGTTACCGAAAACACCGATTATCGCCGGGTTGCCGGCAATCCCACGGCGCGGCGTGAATTGCGCTTTCTACACATCCAGAGTCCGGACGTCTTTTTCGAAGGTGCGATCGATTTGGCGGCGGTGGAACCACCGCAGATCGTTCTCCTCGACGTCAAGACGTCGTCGGTGGACGCCGGAGCCGCCCGCGACAGAGCCGCGCGGTTCCTGCGGCAGCGCGATGTCTACGTGACGGCAGCAGAGGCGATTTCGAGCAAGCGGGTTGCGCGCTTTGCGTTTCACTTCTCTCGCCCGAGCGTGCACGTCAGCGCGCCAATCGACGACGCCGCGCGTGAGGCCTCATCGCAGGCCATTCAGGACGACCTCCAAGCGATAGGGCAAGGGGACAAGCGGCTGACCGATCACCCGGCCGAATGCCGGTTCTGCGGGTATCGAGCAGTTGGATGGTGCCCCGGCGTCGAGCCCCGCGATCCTCACCCATCGCAACTATCGTTGAATCTGGCGTGACGCTGGAGTCGCGACGCGCCGCTCTAAAAAAAACCCCCCGCGACTCAGTCGCGGAGGGCGTGTATCGTACGCGCTCGAACGCTTGCGTTACTTCTCGAGCGCCGGGATGCGCAGCACCTGACCCGGATAAATCAGGTTCGGGTCCTTGAGCATCGGCTTGTTGGCCTCAAAGATGGCCGGATACTTCATCGCGTCGCCATAGTATTCTTTGGCGATCTTTGAGAGTGAATCGCCCTTCTTCACGGTATAGAATTTGGCCTCGGGCTCGGGCGCGCCGACGTCCATCCGGTCGTCGACTCGCGAAACACCCTCCGTGTTGCCCAGGGCGAGGATGACCTTCTCCTTCTCCTGCTGACTCTTGGCCTTCCCATGAACGGTGGCCACGCCGTCATCGAACCCGACCTTGAGCTGCTCTACCTCGAAACCCAACGCCATGATGTGGCGCTTGAGCTTGTTGGCAAAGATCATTTCCTGATTCTGCTCCATGAGCGCCTTGTCTCCACCGTCGTCCTTACCGAGGAGCTTGGCGCCCGCGTCCTTCACGAAATCGAAGATACCCACTGTTTTTCTCCTACTGTAGAGAGTGTTCGTTAACGGCGTCCGAAGAGACTGCCGAGCAGGCCCTTGCCGACCTTACCCATGAGGTCGTCCGCGATCTGCCCGTCTCCGTCCGCATCCAGTAGCGAGGCGAGACCGCCAAGCCCTGGGCTCTTGGCCTCGACCTGCTGTCGTTCGGCAGCCAAGACGTTTGAGAGGGCTCCGGAATCGAGCTTTTGCTGTCGCTGCACTCGCCCGAGGGCACCCATCACCAGCGGTGCGAGCATGGCCATTAGCTGGGAAACCTGCTGACCGTTCATGCCGCTCGCCTTACCGACGCCGGTTTCGATCGCAGCCCGGCGGTTTCCAAAAACATGACCAAGAATAGCATTGCCGTCGTTGAGGTCGGAGCTGTTGAAGAACCCCGAGAGGTTGTCCAGTACGCTGCCATCGTGGTCTTTGGCCACGGCACGGTGCAATGCCTCGGCGCCACCCGGACGTGAAGCATTGCGCGCGAGCGCACCGAGCACCAACGGTAGGGCCGCGGCCATCGCCTTTTCGGTCACCTGCTGATTGCTTCCGAGCCGCTGACCGACTTGCGACGCGGTCCCGCTTCCTACCTGCTGCATGATGAGTTCCATGACTGAAGACATCCAACTTCCTCCAAACAAGTGACTGAAGAACGCGTGCGGGCAGTATATCAGGATGTACCAACGGGGACAACTGCAGAGCGACCTTACTTCGCAATCTTCGCTCTTCTTCACCTTCCTCCTTACTGTCTCTTGTCCCGGCGGATATAGTGTCAGTGCGTTAAGAACTGCTTCTACCGTATGAGGAGAGTATCATGGGCATTCTTTCATGGGCGTTGTTGGGTCTGGTTGTCGGTGCACTCGCGAAGCTGATCATGCCCGGCAAAGACCCGGGTGGCATCATCGTCACGAGTCTGATCGGCGTCGCGGGCGCGCTGGTCGGTGGATTCCTCGGATCGTTCTTGGGACTGGGTACGGTGGTTGGGTTCGACATTCGGAGCCTCGCGATCGCCATCGGTGGTGCCCTGATCTTGCTCTGGGGTTATAGGCGGTTGAAGCGGGCGTAGACACTCGCGCGGCGCGGTGTCCCCCAGAACAGTCAACCAGCGAGTACCACGTCTCGTTTCTGGACTCTAATGCATTGACTCTGAAAGACTTACTGGGATGATCCGATAGGCACGAAACTTCCTATTGGGGATCGTCGGATCTTTCAGGAGCAGAGCGATGCGCCTCGGAGCGTTCCTCGTTATTAGTGCCTTCCTGCTAGGTGGAGCTGTGACACCCCTCGCCGCGCAACATCGTTCGCCACCGCGCGGCTTGCAGGAATCCTCACCACATCGGGGTTTCTGGATCGGCTTTGGGCTCGGCGGTGGATGGGAAGAGTTCGACTTCGACTTCGGGAATCGGGGGCGTGGAGCAGCCGGCTATTTCCGCATGGGTGGTACGGTCAACCCGCATGTGCTCTTCGGTGGCGAGGCACTCGCATGGTTTCGGGAAGACAGGTTCGGTCAAGACGTGGACCGAGTAAACGTTACGGCCTCGGCGCTGCTCTACCCAAGCGCCCGCGGTGGGTGGTTTCTTAAGACGGGCGGTGGCGTCGCGTCGGCAACCCGTGCGGGGGTAGAGCAGACGGGCCTCGGTACGACGTTCGGAACTGGCTACGACCTCCGGTTAGGGGGCAACTTCTTCGTGACTCCCAACGTCGATCTCATGGTGCAGTTCTTCGACGAGGCGACCACCGCCTCGCTACTCTTCACCTTCGGGGTCATCTGGCACTGATGACACCAACCGCCCGCCTTCCCATCGAAGGCGGGCGGTTTGGTGACGGCTGACCTGATGATTAGAAAAGCCGCTCGAGGCGATTGAGGCAACTCGCCCAACCGGACGCGTGGTCGTGACTCTCCTCGGCCGAGCCGAATCCCTCGTGCGTGAGCACCACCTCTGTGGACCCGCGGCGATCACGGAACTCTACCGTCACCAGCGTCTCGACCGGCTCGTGATCATCCGACTCCTCCCACGACCACGTGTACACAAGCTTTGACGGAGGTGAGACCTCGCGGTACGTCCCGACCGCGGTGTGAATGGTACCCTCGGCAGACTTCATCCGAATCCGGTAGGCACCGCCCACGCGCAAATCGACTTCGGCGATCTGAACGTCGTACCCTTCAGGGGCCGACCATCGCTTCAGATGTTCCGGTTGAGTCCATGCTTGGAAGACACGATCCGGCGACGCCTTGATGACACGGGTGAGGCGAAGGGTGTGTGCGGCTGAGATGTTGGACGTCATGATTCCGTCTCCTGTTCGTCGAGGTAGCGTGCCAGTGCATCGAGCTGCCCTTCCCAATACCGGCGGTATCGCTCCACCCATTCCGCGGCATCTCGCATGGGCGACGCGTCAAGGCGGCACCGACTGATCCGGCCGTCGCGCTGTCGGTTGACCAGCCCGGCTCGCTCCAGCACGCGAAGGTGTTTAGAGATGGCCGGGCGCGTCATGCGAAATGGTCGCGCCAGCTCACCAACCGTGCTTTCCCCCTCGGCAAGGCGCGTGAGGATGGCGCGGCGAGTGCTGTCGGCCAGGGCGTGGAAGGTGCGATCGAGGCGTTTCGAAAAGGTAACCATATGGTTACCAATATGAAAAACTGTGGCGCGGCCGTCAAGTGGACTGGGCATTGGGGCTACCAATGCCATAAATTGGTAGCAATGGACAAGCGTCGATCGAGCACCACTGCGCGTCGTGCTAAGCGCTCTGCCTCTCAGGCCGGTTCCGACGAGAGAGCGGTCAGCGCGCAGCCTTGCCCGGTCTGCCAGTCGCGAACCGGGATTCCCATCGTCTATGGTCTACCTGGCCCGGATCTCGTAGAGTCGGCGGGTGAGGGGAGGGTTCATCTGGGAGGTTGCGTAATCTACCGCGAGGCTCCCGAGTGGCACTGCCGCCGGTGCGGCTACGAGTGGCGCGGCACCGACAGCCTTGCCTGACGGCAAGACACCGGCGCCGCGCACACAGCACACCACACGTTTGCGACCGCACACTGACGGCCGCGTTTACTGCATCATCCTACGCATCATGTCTTGCAGGGTCATCTTTCGATAACCTGCAGGGGCTTCGAACATGCTGTCAGAAACGCTCTCCTGCTGGACTCGAATAATCTCCTCGATCTCATACGAACCGTCGGCCTGACCATCGTAGACCGTGAGCTCCTGGACGAGCATTGGGAGCCCGTGCTGAGCGTAGAGCGCCATCGCATCATCATCGTCGTCATCGCCGGGCATCAGCTTGTCCATGTCTTCGATCATGCGGCGGAACGCCCGGGTCGCAGCAGTGAACTCGTTGGTTACCCACGCCCAGGTGATATCTTCCCCCGAGCGAACTTCGTAACCTGTAGTCCGGGCTCCGTTGATCGTGCGCGTCTTTCCCAATGGCCGAATCGTTGCGTCCTCCTTCGGCGCATCGTAATTCTCGCTACCCTTCGGCATCGGCCCGGTCATCGGCCCCATGCCGTCTTGCATGTCCGCGAGGGTCCATTCGACGTAGACCTGCTCATCGGGTTGAACGTTCAAGAAGATCCCGCGGTCGAGATCGGCGACCCCATACGGCGCGTTTCCGCCAACGGGCTGTGTGCGGAACTTGGATCCTTTCACGTAGTGGATCACTTCTTCGACTTCCACGTCGCGCATTCTCAAGATGTCCTGGATCGGCACGTTGAGAATCGCGTGTGGGTCGAGCGACTCCATACGCTCCCAAAACGCTTCCACCGAGATCGAAATGGATCGTGTGCGCACCGTTCCCTCGAATTCCTGTGCGGGTGACAGCGAGGGAACGCCCAAAGCCGGAAGGGCGGAGAGTGCAGCAGCCAGCAAGTGGTGTGTTCTCATAGACGTGTCCTTATGTAACGAAGCCATGAATGGTTTGAAGTAAGCCCAAGCGCCTGAACGGCAGAAACTTAACGGATCTGAGGCGGCGTGAAACCCTTTTGACGGTGCAGCCGTCTAATAAATGAAACGCAACAGGAGAGATAGCATGGCACGCTGGATAGGCGCGGTCCTGCCGCTCGTTTTGGTCGCACTCCCCTCTGCCGCGGAAAGTCAGCGACCCACTGAGGATTGGTGCGACGACCGATGGTACGGCGACCGGGATCGGGCTGAGTTTTGTGAGGTGCGCGAGACCACGTTGCCGGTACGGGACGTCCTCGATATCGATGCTGGCCCAAACGGTGGAATCACCGTCCGCGCATGGGATCGCAACGAGATTCTGGTTCAGGCCAAGGTCCAGTCGTACGCCGATACGCCAGACGAAGCCCGTGATCTGGCGACGGCGGTCAGGCTGCACATGGAGGGGACGCTCCGCGCGGACGGGCCGCGCACGTCCCGCGAGCAGCATTGGGCTGTCAGTTTTCGGGTGTTCGTACCGCGACGGATCGATCTGCGGCTCGAGACGACCAACGGCGGGATCGGGATCTACGACGTGACAGGGCAGATCTCGTTCTCGGCGACCAATGGAGGGGTACATCTCGAAGGCCTGAACGGCGATGTGCGGGGCCGAACGACCAACGGCGGACTGCACATCGAGCTCACTGGCGGTGAATGGAACGGCCAAGGTATGGATGTTCGCACCACCAATGGTGGCGTGCGCATGGTGATTCCACCTTCGTATTCCGCCCGGCTCGAGACTGGGACGACCAACGGCCACCTACGCGTCGACTTCCCAATCACGGTGCAGGGCCGCATCGATCGCCGGATTTCGGTGGATCTGGGCAATGGCGGGCGCCTGGTCCGCGCGGTCACGACCAATGGCGGAGTGGTTATACAGAAGGGATAGAGGGATAGAGGTATAGAAGCTTCAATGAACAGCGTATCCCCTCTATGTCCTCTATCCCCCACTCTTCGTTTCTATCCATTCTAGAATTGACAGCTTTCGCTCTGGATCGCACCTTTGGCCAACACGGAGGTGCGCCGTGTACGTGCTCACCATCGGAAACCGCTTCCAGAGACCAGGGTAGCGAGTCGCGAGGCCCGCGCAGTACGAGACTGCCGGGCCGTTTTGCTGTCCACAACGCGCAGGTGGCGATGGAGGGCGGGAAGGCAGGCGGTGCTCGAATGCTCAAGGAGGTCACTCCATGCAGCGATCCGGCTTCGATTTGGTGTTACATGGAATAGCAGGGGGGGTGATCGCGGGCTCGGTGGTGGCGCTGTGGTTTTTGATTGTCGATGTGAGCGTAACCGAGGCCTTTTATACACCGGCGCTCCTAGCAAGCACCATCCTGCGTGAAGAGTTCCAATGGCCAACGTTCCGACTGGTGGCGGTCTATTCGGTGCTCCACTTCGGCGTGTTCGCCGTGCTGGGGCTGGGAACGGTGTGGTTCCTTCGGATGACACGCATCGAGCCCGGACTCATGGTGGGCGCGGTTTTCGGTGTTGGCGTGCTGAACGCCGTCCACTACGGTGGGTTGCTCGTCACCGGCGTGGATCTGCTCACGGTGCTCCCGGTTGGGCACGTGCTGGGAGCGAACTTGGTGGGCGGCATGCTGATGATGGCCTACCTCCATTGGGCGGCCAAGGCCGAATCCCCGCTGGGTGTCGGGGTTCTCGCCGAGTATCCGATGGTACGGGACGGCCTCGCGACCGGCGTGCTGGGCGCGATGGCCGTGGCGCTCTGGTTCTTTGTCGTCGACATCATGGTGAGCGTTCCCTTCTTCACACCTGCGGCGCTGGGATCGGCCGTCATGCTCGGCGCGTCGA
Source organism: Gemmatimonadales bacterium (assembly GCA_041577295.1). GTDB lineage: Bacteria > Gemmatimonadota > Gemmatimonadetes > Gemmatimonadales > GWC2-71-9 > JBDHDH01. Next base: position 166,987 of record JBFGJG010000003.1, on the reverse strand, counting down.
CCCCGGATGAGGTTCAGTTGAACCTCGGCCTCATCGTTGCGTATTCGTTCTTGCACGTGGTGGCATTTGGCCTAGTCGGAATCGGGTTCGCCTGGGTGACCGAGCGCATCGAACGTGCACCCGGCTTTTGGCTGGCGGTGGTCATGGGCTTTATCGTGCTCGAGGCGTTGTTCATCGCCACCGCTGGCAGTGTGAGCGAATGGGTACTGGGAGCGTTGGGGTGGGTCCAGGTAGGAATCGGGAACCTCGTGGCGGTCGTTGCCATGGCAACGTGGCTCTGGAAGACGCACCCCAAACTGCGCGAGCGGTTCGCCGGTCAACCCATCGCAACGCAAGTGTAATACTGACGGGATAGAGGCTTCCGAAGGACGTCCTATCCCTCCTATTCCCGCTGTTTTCTCACTTCGATCTCTCGCTCGCGCACGGCTAGCGAGCCTGAGGCCATGCGGATTTCGAGACGCAGTAGGTAACGTCCCTCGTCCTCATCGGCGAGACGAATCCCGAGGGATTGTCCGGCCCCCTCCTGCAACGCCCCGGGTGCTCCTTCCCACCGAAAACGTTCGGGCTGTCGGGCGCTCGCTACGCCCATCCACTCGACGGCTTTGCGAAGGAAGCCTTTGCCTACTTTGCTGACCGCGACGGTTACCTCATGCGCTGTGTCGGCTGGAGCGTTGTAAACCTCCCAGAACAACTCAATGGCCTCACCTGGTTCGTACCGTGCGGATCCGCGTGCGCGGGGAATGGCTTCGTCTAGAGAGAGAGGCAGCCTGGGACCCGGGGTGAGCAAGAGCAGGTCCGAGACGGCGAAGCCGTCCGGGAGTCGCTCGGTGATATCCAGCCAGTAGCGAGCTCGGCAGGCGAGAGAGTCATCTCGGGATAGGGCCTCGATACTGACCAGTGCGGGTCTGCGCAGCGTGGTGAGGCCGAGCGCTCCCGCGGCGCGACCGCCCTCGAGCGTGGTTCCATGAGCATCGTCCGCGGATTGTTGCACGAAGAGGCCGGCGCGGACCGCATTGCCGGGCCGGGGAACTCGGTCGTCTTTGTCAGGCGATTGGGCGAGGTCATATCCCGCTACCACCACGGCCGAGTCGCCCCGGCGAAACAGCGCCAAGTGGTGGGTGAGCGCACGGAACTCAGTCGCGTAGCCCATGGCCGCACGGCTCTGCGGAACCGAGGGATCGATGTCCCACTCTCCCCATTCGAGAGACTCAGTGTCCACCACGTACTCATACGGAATCAAAAAGCGCATGCCGCCGTGCGCGTGATGCCCGATGATGCGCGGCGTGGGATCGAGCCCCCGCTGTGGTTCCCGCTCCCAGCCGACTGCCCAACCATAGCGCACAACCAGTTCGCGATTGTCCCGTCCCCAGCGAGAGCCGTAGACAATGGCCGTGCCATCCATCAGGCGGTCGATCACTAGTCGGCTGAAGTGTTCTGACCGTCTTTCGTTTCCCGGTACGAGGAACAGCGGATCGGAGAGCCACCAAATTCTCACGTTCTGCCGCGCGCGGTCAGAACAACTCAGGTCGCGGTAGCGGCCGGTGCCTTTGCCGTCCAGCACGCGAGCAAGATCGATCCACTCGCAACGCTGTTCCTCGGTCATCGTGGCGAGCGATTGCTCGAAGCTCGACTCCGCGGCGACATAGTTGCCCATGCTGTGCAACACGAGTCCGCGGAGTGCGTGACACCACCACGCCTCGGTAGCGCACTCCTCGAGCGCCCACAGCGCGTCTTGGAAGCGCGCCGTTTCCACGAGGTAGCGCACCCGCTGGCCGGCGATCCAGGCGTCGCCCGGCAGGATGGCGGCGGCGGAATCGAGGCGTTCCAAGAATGCGCTGCGCTCACGCGTGACGTCCTCCGCCTCCGGTCTGGGGCGCCACGGAGGATCCTCATCGTCATCCCAATAGCAGAAGCGTCCGACCCGCACGTCGCACCGCCCGCCCACTGAGCCGAGCACGCGCGGCAAGTGCTGCCGGCGAATCCACTCGAACCGGCGCTGCGCGCCCCGCAGGGACGACAGGATCGCTTGCGAATCCGGCGGTGGTGGCGTGATCTGGGAGATTCCACTACTGATTTGCACGACCGACGCGAACAACGGCCCGAGCAACCACACGCTCATTTCGTCAGTATCCAATCCAGCATGCGATCCGGCACCACGGCCGCGACCATCGCCGCCAGCCAGGCATCGCGCCCCACCAGATAGCGAGTCTTTGGACGGCGAGCGCGGAGCGCACGGGCAATGACACGGGCGACGCGTTCTGGCGCAATCGCATGGGCTGGTGGGCGACCCGCACGCTCCGCAAGAACAGACATCACACGGCCATAGAGCTGTCGCCCTTCCTCCGGTAACTCTTTGGCCAATGCGATGGCCCGGGTGGCCGCAGTCTCCCAGATGGGTGTGTCAATGGCCCCGGGCTGAATGACCACTACCGGAATCCTCCACCGCCTCAATTCCATCCGTAGGGCATCGCTCATTGCCTCCAGTGCGAACTTGGAAGCCGCATACGGGCCTCCGAAGGGCGACGCGATGCGCCCGTTGAGTGAGCTGATGTTGACGATCCTCCCGTGACCTTGGCGGATGAGCGGCATGAACGCTTGGGTCACCCGGAGTACCCCGAGCACGTTGACGTCGAGCTGTTCCCGCACGTGTTCCGGTGGGAGGAACTCGAGCGGTCCGGCCACCACGATTCCTGCATTGTTGACGATCCCTGCCAAGCCATCGGTCTGGCGGCGGACGACGTCCACCGCTCGACCGATCGACGTCCGGTCGGTGACATCGAGGAATAGTGGAATGAGCCGCTCCGACCCGGACGATCGTAACGCCGCTGCGTCGCTTTCGGTGCGTACGCCGCCGAAGACGGTGTACCCGCGCGCGTCGAGGTACGCGGCCGTTGCGTGACCGATTCCTTTGGATGCGCCAGTGATGAGGATGGAGTCGTTGCCAGATGTCATGCCGCGCTCGTATCGAGTGTCTGCTGAAATCTGAGCGTGTTGCACGAAACAGGAAGCGGTGCTTCCCGGCCCTGGGAACAGGCCTACGACCTTCCCACGCTGCTGTCGATTCCGGCCGTTACTGAATCGGCGTCAGCTAACTGGATGGGTTCCGCATCTGGTTCCCTCGCAATGTATTCCGCACGATACATGCGAATGAACTCGAAGAAATACGACAAAGCCAGTGGGCCGATGAGCAGGCCTAGGATGCCGAAGAAGCGGATACCGGCCAGCGCACCGACGAGCGTAACGAGCGGGTGAATTCGTGCCCAGCGGTTGTACACGAACGGCCGGATTACGTTGTCGACGGAGGCAACGACGATCAGGCCCCACAGCCCCAGGGCCACCGCCGCGGCGTACCGTCCGCTCAGAAACAGCGCGAGAGCTCCCGGGCCCCAAATGAGACCACTGCCCACGATCGGCAGAATGGCAAACACCGCCGTCACCGTGCCCCAGAAGACTGCGCTGGGGAGCCCCGCCCACGCGAAGGCGATCCCGATGAGGATCCCCTGCACGATGGCCGTGAACCCGGTACCGATCAACGTCGAGTTGGTGACGTCCTCGAAGCGCTTGCGCAGCCGTTCCGTGTTCTCGGCAGAAAAGGGGACGTAGGGAGCGACCGTCCGCCAGGCGTCGCCAGGGTACACCAGGAGGAAGTACAGCGCGAAGATGGCGATGGTGATGTTGAGGGCCAGCTTGGTGGCGGTCCCGATGAGATCGAACGCGCTCTCGCCCAGCCATGTTACAATCCGTTCCCCAAAACCAGCGAGGCGAGGTCCGACCTGCAACTCGCCGATCCTGAGTTCGGCAAGTTGAGCGAACACCGGGCTGTTGAGCAGCCCAGTGGCAACTTGCCGGGCCTCGTTGACGACCAGGCCGGCGACCGAAAGCCCCGGGACGACGAGCGCGAACACAGCGATGGCCACGACGATGGCAGCGCTCGCGCGGATTGGAATCCGTTTGGCGAGCCACCGATGGAACGGCGCGAAGATGACGAACAGGACCGGTCCTGCAAGAAGCCCCGTGACGTAAGGCCACATCGCAATGAGGAGGCCGACGCCGAGCAGCCCGATGAGGATCTGCGCCCGCTGATGGCGAGTCTCGAAGAAGCGCACACGCAAAGTCTAACGGGACGCTCGTTACGCACGCCAGCGCATGTTGGACCTCACCCCTTCACGTTCCGTGCTCCCGCTTTGACATGTAGCTTTACGGCCATGCAAACCCTCATCAAGCAGTGGAACGGCGAGGCCGTTCTCGTTTCGTACCATCAGCCAACAAGCAGCTGGATGTTCGTGGCCCTGCACGACACCACACTTGGCCCGGCCATGGGGGGCTGTCGGATGCACGTCTATCGCACGCCGGAAGACGGACTGCGTGACGCGATGCGGTTGGCCGAGGGGATGACGTACAAGTGGGCTGTCATCGGCTTTGAATACGGTGGTGGGAAGAGCGTGCTCGCGGTCCCCCGAGAGCTCGAGGGTGCTGAGCGCACTGGGTTGCTGAGACGTTTTGGGCACCTCCTCGAATCGCTTCACGGTGCCTACTGGACCGGGGAGGACTTGGGCACTACACCCGAGGACATGGCGCTGATCGGGAGCGTCAGCCAATACGTGCACGGGACCCGTCAGGGAGGACCGCGGGCCGTGGATCCGGGTCCGTTCACGGCGCTCGGCGTGCAGGTCGGGATGCGGGCTGCGGTCCGCCACGCGCTGGGCGGCGGCTTGAAGGGACGCACGGTGCTGGTTCAGGGGGCCGGGGATGTCGGGGCGCCATTAGCTCGCTACCTGGCGGAGGAGGGGGCCCGGGTGCTGGTGACCGATGTGGACACTGAACGCGCGGCGCAGGTGGCCCGGGAAGTGGGCGGAACCGTGGTGGCTCCCGACGCTGCGTACGACACCGCGTGTGACGTGTTCGCGCCCTGTGCCGTCGGTGCTGTCCTCAACGCCACGACCATTGCGCGGCTTGCGTGCCGGGTGGTGGCCGGGTCGGCCAATAATCAGCTGGCAGAGGCAAAGGACGCAGACGCCTTGTTTGAGCGAGGCATCCTGTATGCTCCTGACTATGTCGTCAATGCTGGAGGAGCCATTGCGCTCCCGATGCTAGGGCTCGGACACTCCCCGGACGAGGTGCGGGAGCGGGTGCGCAGGATCGAGCCCACGCTCGACGAGATCTTCGCGGAGGCTGCGGAACAGAAGGTATCCCCGCTACACGCCGCTGCCAGACGCGTGCACCGGGTTATCGAGGCCAAGCGCAAACAAACAGGGCATGACGGGTAGCCCCATCACGCCCTGTGAGTTGTGTAACCAGCCCGAACCGCTCCCGAGTTAGAACCCCGGGGTGAAGCTAAACTGGACGTGTGAGCCCTTGATGGGGCGTTGGAACGGCTTCACCCAGTCAATCTCGAGAATGCCCAAGCCAAACAAGTTGAGTCGACCCCCGAAACCAAAGCTGGTGATGGGGTCCCGATCACCACCGAGGAAGAACGCCCGCTCATCGATGCCGGTGGTGCTGGCCACGTCGCTCTGCCACGCGACTCCTGCGTCGACGAACACGGCGAGCTCGAGCGGAAAGAGGCCGAGGCCGCCGCCAGCGAACAGCGCGAACGGTGGGAACCGCAACTCCGCATTGGCCAAGGCCAGGCGCGTCCCAAAGAGTCGATCGAACACTGGACAGGACTCATCCGGTGTCGGTTCGCATTCTTGGAACTCGAAGGAGCCGAACGAGTACCCTCGCACCAGGTTGGGCCAACCGATGAACAACTCGGTGAGCTCGGGAGCGTTCGCATCGGCGCCGTAGCGACCGAAGTGCACGACTCGAAAGGCGAGCGTGAACGGCCAAACCGGGAGGAAGTACTTCCGGGCATCCACCAAACCCGTCCAGTAGTTCAGCGTGCCAAACGTGCCGCCGAGCTCTAGTCGGTAGCGCTGCCCCAGGATCGGGCTGGCGATCCCATAGAACGAGTTGTCGTAGACCAGCGCGGCGCTGCTCTGAGCGAGATTGAGCGCTTTGAGGTCCAGCGGCACGTCTATCTTGTCTTCTCCGAGAAACTGCCCTGTCTGCCCATCGAAGAACCGCAGTCGGTCCTCGAGATCGAAGGTCACGTTGGTGTACCCGCCCGTTAACTCGATTCTCTGCGAACGGTTGAACGGGAATGCAATGGTGCCGCCCACATTGCGGTTGATCTGACGGAAGGTACGCTCAATCTCGACGAAGTCACCGGTGGAATCGCGGAACAGGCCAAACGAGATCGAGCGGAAAGGAATCTGCTGAGCGGCGAGGCCCCAGTTCAGGCGCTTCTCGAGGTTGGTGTAACCCACGAGCGCCGAGATATCCTTGACCCCGCCGTTGATCTGTAATGCGGTGGCGAGATTCTGACCGCCGAGCATGTCGCTCCAGAACAGCGACGCCCCGCCGCCGATGAACGTCCCAAACCGATCGGCGCCGACCACCAGCGTGGGTTGGCCAATGTAGTCGAGTCCGAACCCGGCGTTGTATTCGCTCCGGGCGTACTCCGCCGTGTCGGACGGGAGCCCGAAGAAGGCGTTGGCCAACAGCTCGCTCACGTCACTCGTAAACCGGTTTTCCGGTGGAAGGAGGGCAGCGTTGACGGGGAATGCCGGCTCGATTGGGTTCCCCTGGAGCTTGCTCTCATCGTCGATGATGTACAGGTCGTACCCGTCCTGACTGTACACGCTGAAGGCCAGTTGCCCGGACTCCGTCGCCACGCTCATCGCGGGACTGAGCGCCGTAATTCCGCTCGCCCCCGTGTAGAGGTTGGTGATCTGGGTCGTCTCCCCACTGGCCAACGCCACGCGATAAATATTGGAGATCCCGCTGTGATCCGAGATGTAGAAGAGGCTCTGCCCGTCCGGCGCCCAGTGCGGGTTGATGTGCTTGCCGCGGGGGAAGCCGGGCACCTCACTGATGGCGCCCGAACCCGGATCGATCAGCCCGAGCTGATAGTTGCCAAAGAGAAGGCTCGTGAGCCCGATCGAGAAGCGATCGGTCACGAAGGCGATCCGTGACCCGTCCGGCGACCACGACGGCTGCAGATCGGCGTAAGCGTCGTTGGTGAGGCGGCGCGTCTCGTCACGTTCGAGATCGTAGACAAAGATGTCCGAGAGCCCGCCCACGATTGCAGAGAAGGCCACATAGCGGCCGTCGGGCGACCAGGTTGGGTTGAAAATCTCACCAAGCGCGGGGAACTTGATCTCCCGCTGGACCTTGCCACGCGCCACATCCAGAATGGACAAGACCGGTTGTCCACGCACAATCGCGGCGAACACAAACCGCTCGCCCGTATAATCCCACGCGCCTGCCGAATTGATCGATTGGAGCCCCTCGAAGTGGGGGTCCAGTGCCGTCTTCAAGATCTTTTTCTCGATCTGCCCGGTCTCGACGTCGGCGAGAAACATCTCAATCGAGAAAAGGTCGCGCTCGGATAAGAAGACCACCTTGCGCCCATCCGGACTGAGCGCCGGGGCCAGATTGTAGAACCCATCACCACTTCGATCGCCGAGGAGCAGCCGTCCGTACGTCTCGGGCCCCTCCGTTCGCTCGATCAACGGCTCATACGCCTCCTTCATGGCGCGATGCCACCCGGCGATCAAGGTGTCCGGGTTGATGCGGAGTACACGGCCCAACGCGACTGACGCGCTGCCGGTCAGGCGGGACGCCTTGAGCACACGGCCAACCACCTCGTCGCCCCACCGGCCGCTGACGTACGCCCACAGCGCCTGACCGTACCGATAGGGAAAGAAGCGCGGATCGTTCAGCTTGCCAAAGTCGGGAAGCTTTTTGCGCACTGCGTCTCGCATCCACATGGCCGTCAGGGGATCCTCGGGCCCGACCGACAGATACTCGGCCATCCCCTCGATGAACCACAGCGGCAACCGAGCGGCAGCGGGAATCCCGGATCGCAGCACCCCACCGCCGTCACCCGTCACGTCAAATTGAAACGCGTGCACCAGCTCGTGGCCGATGACGTGATCGCTTTCCTTCAGCGGACCGGCAAACGGCAGCACGATGCGCCGTTTCAGGATCTCGGTTGCACCACCCGTTCCCTCACCGATGCCGCCCTGCAAAGCGTTGGTCTGCTGAAAGTGGGGGTGCGCCGAATAGAGAATGAGTGCCTGGCGCCCCGAGAGCTTGTGGTTCAGGAGTCGCGACAGCCGCGCATACCAGCGCTCAGCCATGAGCGCGGCGTACTCAATGGCGACCTCTTCCTCGGGGTAGTAGTAGATGTCAAAGTGTTCGGTCTTGAGAACCTGGAAGTCGAAGCTCTCGTACTGCACCTTGTTCCGCCCGAAGTACTGGGCTTCGGCGGTGGGAACGGCGGCGGTGATCCCGGTCAGGCCGACCGCGAACAACGCCAACACTACCGAACGAGTCGATGTCACCATCTCGATGCCCCCTTGCGTGCTCCGTCTCTGCCGTCGGGTCGACCGGCCACGCGGTCTCGGCTGGTCCGCCGAATCTTCCCGCTAGTAAGACGCCTAGACCCTGGCTTTTGTTCCTGATCCCGTGCCATCGGGGTCCCGCAAACCAGAGTCTGAAAACGAACCGTTTGCGTGAGGTGATTGCCGGCCCGTGACGTCTCGAAGTGGCTCCGGTGGGCGCGCGAAAACGTCCTCGTGAAAGGTACACGGTGACTAAAGAACATGGGAGCGCGGGCTGAGGTTTGTTAGATGGCCGGCCGGCTCCTCGTACCATACCCGGTGAGCTCGACATAGCCTCGACCGATCGATCTGCCGGCCTCCGTTCGCACCGTGACCGCGCCCTCCCAATAGAACAAATCAGGAATCAGACGGCTGACGTTTTCCTGGTTTGCAACCTCAGGTGTGATCACGACCGCAATGTCGGCGCCCGGAACAGTAAGCTTCCAGGCTGCCGGGTAGGCCGCCGAGGTGGCTGGACTGCGCCACTCGGCGAGGGGTTCGAGTTCCCAGTCGTGCAAACCAAGAAATCGTGTGGATCCATCAACACCGATCAGAGTGCCGAGACCGTAATCGGTGGCTCCGGAAGGATCGCGCAGGCGGTACACCATCAACTCACGCTCATCCTCAAACTGCAGGCTGAACCAGTCCCAGCCCGCCTGATCCGGATCGAGTTGATTGGAGCCAAACTCCTTATCCATCCAGCTCAGCCCGCGTACCCGCGTCACCCGACCGTCAAACTCGATCGTTCCCGTCGTCGTGAGTCGTGTGAAGCTGTAATACAGGCTGGCCGCCGTGGGACCGTCGCCCTTCCGGCTGTATCCATTGGGCCCCTGAAAGATCAGAGGTTTGTCGGGACGGGTCCTGAGATCCATTGCGATCTTGCGTGCATCGTCGCGCGCCGAGAAGGTGAAGCCCTCGCCATCCCAGCGGAGTAACCACCGCCCGTCGGTCCCGACGGGAGCGCGGCTCCATGCCACCAGCGAGTCACCAGGCTCACCAAATTCGCCAAGCAGCGGCGTGGCACGATAAACCAGCTCGGAAAAGACGTGATGGCCTGTCGTGATGTCGGTAAGCGCTGCGTGACCCATGACCAAATGACGACTCGCCCAGTCGGACTCGATCGTCAGCGTGTCTGGAACGACACCCACGCGAAAGAACGTGAACTGATAGCCAAATTGGCGCTCCGGAGCGGCGTCATCGACCAGGTGACCAGTGAAATACCACCACTCGGTCTTGTACTCGGGGTGCGCCCAATGGTCCCGTGGAAACGACCAGCGATAATCCGGAGTAGCGGCGCGCCACGTCGATTCCTGCGCGCCGAGTGGTGGGGGGGGCACCGAACTTCCGCACCACGTGATGAGCAGCAAGCGCACCGCGTGACGAACGGCGGCATGATCGCACCACGCGAAGCGTTTACAGATCATCACGGCTCAATTGTGTCGCAGGCGTTCGGGATGCTCGCAGAGCGGGGTAGATGCTCGCCACAATCGTTGCACCGAGGATGGTGGCCATCTGGACGGCCAGGATGCCAAGGGGTAGGTCGACTTGTATGGTCCACCCGAAGTACCGCCGGTTGATGACAAAAACCAGGACAGCGGCCAGGAGGAGACCGCCGATCACACCCAACCCGATCGCGAGGGTACCCATCATTAGCCCCTTACCAACGAATAGGCCGAAGATCTGGTGCCGGACGGCCCCCAAAGACCGGTACAACGCCAGTTCCGAAACGCGTTCGCGCGCGATGACGAGGAGTGTCAGCGTGATGCCCGCCACCGCGATGAGCAAACTCATTGCCTGAAGCACGCGCGTGATAGCAAACGTTTCGTCGAAGATGCGCATCACCTCGGTACGCAGTCGCTGATTGCTCCGGACCAGCAGCGGCACGCCGGGGAGCGCTTGCCGCAAGCGATCGGCAAACTGCTCGCTGTCGAGGCCTTCCTCCAGATACAGTGCCACACTGTTGATCGGGCCCGGACCAAAGCGCGCATCGAGCGTGCGCCGATCCATCGCCACGGCTCCCGCTTCGGTGGAATAGTCGTAGTAGACACCGGCCACCGCGAAGTTGAGGGGGCCCTCTGGCCCGGCGAGCGTCACGGAGTCTCCCACTTGGAGTCGTTCCTTGCGGGCGAGGGGCTCGCTGATGAGCACGGCACCCGCCTCGCGGACTTGGTGCCACGCGCGCTCAGCCTCCCCCCTGAATAGGGGAAACCGGTCCCTCGGCAGAGCGGATCCCATGTCCACGCCCACGACTGAAACCCGTCGGTCGCCGATGTATCCCAAGAATCCGCGGAGGCGGTCCACGCTCACCACACCTCCCAACGAAGCGGCGGCGGACACCACCTGCGAATCGAGCGACGCGCCTGCTGGCGAGCGCGCCGAGGTGGGTGTCGTGACGTAAACGTCTGCGGCGACGGAGGTCTCGACCCACAACGCCACCGTCCGGCGAAAGCTCTCCACCATGACCGTGATGCCGGTCAACATGCTGACCGCCACGGCAAGGGCAGCGACCGCGACCGATGTGCCATGCAGCCGCACGGTGAGGGTGCGGATGGCGTAGTCCAGCGAGAACCGCCGCACTCGTGTCGGCGACGCCAGCGCCTGGACCGTCGCCGGGGTCAACAACGGGATTCCCACGAGGAGGCCGATGGCCAACACAAAACCCGCGGGCTGCCATTCGTGACCGATCAGCCAGTACCAGCCGCCGGTGAGCACGAGCACCAGCACCCCACTAAGTGCGAGGGGGGCAGCAAGAGAGCCGAGTCGTTCATGCAGCGTGAAGGCGCTGAGCAGTGCTGCGGGATCGCGCCGGCTCATGTCGAGCGATGGCCACAGCGCGCCAAGCACAGCCCCAACAATGCCGATGGCGGCGGCCGACACGAACAGCCACGGTGGGAGCGTGAGCGCTTCGATCTCGTTCAGGAGGTACAGGTTGGTGAGGGTATTGCTGACCACATCGACGTTGGCCGCCGCAACGAGATATCCGAGAGGGATGCCGATGGCTACGCCAAGGGCGCCCAGCACGGTGACCTCGAGGGCGATCAACCCAAAGACTTGGCGTTGCGTGGCTCCGAGCGAGCGCAGCACACCGAACTCGGTGCGACGGCGAACCAACGAGGCTTGTGTGCTCGCGTACACCAGAAACAGGCCCACGAAGAGACTGATCATGCTGAGCGCGGTGAGGTTCACGCGAAACGCACCCATCAGTCCCGCGGCCCGCTCCTCCCGCTGACCGGGGGTCAGGACGGCCACGCTCGGGCCGAGCGCCTGGCTGAGGGTTTCCATGACCAGCGCGCGGTCGGCCCCAGGGTCGAGCTCGACATCGATTTGGTTGATTTGTCCCCGGGTACCGAACAGCGCTTGGGCCTGCGCGATGTCCATGACGGCGAGCTTACGGCTCGCCAGCGGCGCAATCCGTTTGAAATCCACCAGGGCGCCAACCCTGAGCCGCGAGCGCGAGGTGCCGCTCGTCACGTCCACGGCCGTATTCACCCGCCAGCCGAGCTCGCGACCCAACTCCGGTGTCACGGCCACCCAGCCTGGCGTGCGCAGCGCTGCGGCGACGTCGCCAGTGACGCTGTCGAGCGGAATCCCCGTGGGTTGAAAGAGATCGACACCGACGATCTCGAGGAAGAGCCCATCGCGGTCCGCCACGGCCACATTCACACGATAGATGGGCAGCGCCTGCCGCACGCCGGCCTGCGCGAGCGTCACCACGTAGAGGCTCTCGGCAAACGTAGGGAGCTGCCCGACCACCGTGAGATCCGATTCGCCGCTGACGGCTCGGACACTCCCGCGAAAGGCCGCCACGGCGTTGCGATTGATGATCTGGATTGCCAAAACCGACGCGACGCCCAGGGCGACGCCAATCACGGCGAGGAGATAGAGGCTCTTACCGGCCCGGAGCTGTGCCCGCATGGCACGAACGAGATAACGGATCACCCCGTATCGAGCTCGCCGCTGTGGAGGTGCCAGATGGCATCGGCGAGTCGGGCCGCCTCATCGCTGTGCGTGACATAGACCAGCGTCGAACCCTCGTCCGTGGCCAATCGGAGCATGAGCTCCATCACATCTCCGGCCGTGTCGTCATCGAGGTTTCCCGTGGGTTCGTCAGCCAGGAGGAGCATGGGCTTGCGCAGAATCGCGCGGCAGATGGCAACCCGCTGCATCTCACCACCCGAGAGACGCTGCACGGTGTCGTGCGCGCGATCGGCGAGCCTGACACGGTCCAAGAGCTCCATGACGCGGTCGCCGAACTGTTTGGGTCGCCCTCCAGCGATCAGCTCCGGCAGCGCGACGTTTTCCCAGACCGAGAGGTGCGGTAGCAAGTAGAAGAATTGGAACACCAACCCCACGCTCGCTCGACGCCGCAGCGTTCGCTCTCGCTCAGACAGAGTCGAGAGGTCGGTGCCGCTGACCAACACACGGCCGCGGCTTGGTACATCGATCCCAGCCGCGAGATGCAGGAGGGTGGACTTGCCGCTGCCACTGCGACCGACGATGGCGACCCGGCGGCCGGCCGGAAGCTCGAAGGTGACGTCCTTGAGCGCGAACTTCGTACCCGCCGCGAACGTGCCGTATTCCTTGGAGACGTGATCGAATGCGAGCACGCTTTGCTCACCTGGTGTCGAGGTCATGGCGGCGAAAGGTAACGCAAGGTCCCGGCGGTCTGGGGCCGCGCCGCAACCGTCCCCCGCGGGTTATTATTTCGGCCACATGACGAACCTCGAGACATTTCGGCCCGCGTGGTGGTTACCGGGCAGCCACGCCCAGACGCTGGGTGCGCGAATGCTGCGGCGGGGCGGAGGGGTGAAATTCACACGGGAGCGTGTCGAGTTGCCGGACGGCGACTTCCTCGATTTGGACTGGGTCGGGGCGGTCGGTGATGTGACGGCGCGATCAGACACGCCGTTGGTGGTGATGCTGCACGGTCTGGAAGGATGCGCGCAATCGACGTACGCGCTCGAGATCTATCGTGTCCTGATACGTCACGACGTTGCGGCCGTCGGGATGAACTTTCGCTCGTGCAGCGGCGAGCCGAACCGGTTGCCGCGGCTGTATCACTCGGGTGACACGGGCGACATCGCGCATGTGCTGACGATGCTGCGGTCCAGATTCCCGCGCCGCCGATTGGGAGCGGTGGGGTTCTCCCTCGGTGGGAACGTGCTGCTCAAGTACCTCGGCGAGCGGGGTGCGGGCGCCGGCATCACCTCGGCCCCTTTGCAGGCCGCCGCCGCCATTTCTGTCCCGTTCGACCTCTCCCGCGGCGCCGATTACTTGGAGCGCGGCTTCTCACGAGTCTATCGCCAGTACCTCCTCAAGCGGTTGCAGGGAAAAGTCCGCGCGAAAATCGACCTGATGCGCGATCACGTCGATCTTGGGCGGGTACTCGGCGCTCGGACCTTTCGGGAATTCGATGACGCTGCCACTGCTGTGTTGCATGGGTTCCAAGACGCCGAGGACTACTATCGCCGATCGAGCAGCGGTCAATTTCTCACCGGCGTCGGTATTCCCACGCTCATCATTCATTCACGAGACGATCCCTTTCTTCCCCGGAGCGCCGTGCCGTCCGCGGCGGTCCGGGACAATCCCCATCTCACGGGATGCATCACACCGCACGGGGGTCACGTGGGATTCGTGGGCGGTCCCCCATGGGCTCCAGCGTTCTGGGCGGAGCGGCAGGCGGGACAATTCCTCGCGTTGAAGTTGCACCATATCCCCGACCGCGTGGCACGAACCCCGCGCGGGTCAAATCCTTCGACCAAGGAGACCTCATGACGACGAGTAAGGCATCGGCAACGTGGACCAGTGGTTTGAAATCCGGCAGAGGCCACTTCAAAGCCGGCTCGGGTGCGTTTGCGGGCGAGTACACGTTTGCGACGCGATTCGAGGGTGCGAGAGGCACTACTCCCGAGGAACTCATTGCGGCCGCACACGCTTCGTGTTTGAGCATGGCGCTTTCGGCCGCGCTCGAGAAAGCCGGAAAGACACCGGAGCGCGTGACGGTCGATGCGGCCTGCACCCTCGATATGGTGGAGGGTGCCCCAAAGATCACAACGATGCGCCTCCAAGTGCGAGCCAAGGTACCAGGGATGGACGCAGGTGCGTTTGCCAAGGCAGCGGAAGACGCGAAGAACAACTGTCCCGTTTCCAAGGCGCTCAAGCAAGGCGTAAAGCTCGAGTTGGAAGCCAAGCTGGAGTCGTGAACGAGATTCCCATCCCCGAGCGCATCCACCGCGGCGAGCGGGAGGTGGTCATCACGTGGTCGAGTGATCACGTGAGCCACTATCCCGCGCGTGAACTGCGACTCGGCTGTCACTGCGCCGTCTGTCGGGAGGAGATGACCGGCGCGCCACTGCTCAATCCTTCCACAGTTCCGCCGGACCTCAAGCCGTTGGCAATTGGGCTCGTTGGCAGCTACGCCATCCGTATCGAGTGGAGTGACGGCCACAACACTGGGATCTACACCTACGAGTATCTTCGGGCCATCTGTCCGTGCCCGCGTTGCACGGAAGTCCGTAGGGAGGACGACCCGTTGGATCCTCCGGCTGATTGACGGTCGCGTGGATCCGGTCACTCATACACTCGTAGGTGCCACGTTGGCACGCAGTGGCTTAGCGGATCGCACGGCGCTTGGCACCGCCACCCTGCTGATCGGCGTCAATCTCCCGGACATCGATGTACTGGCGTACGCATGGAGCGCAACGCACGCCCTCTGGTTCCGCCGGGGTGCCACTCACGGTGTGTTGGGGCTGCTGGTGCTTCCCCTGCTCTTGACGGGAGTCATGCTGCTGTGGGCTCGATTCGCCCGGAGTGGAGGATCGCGGCCGGTACGAGCCCGCCAGATCCTCCTGCTGGCCGGGCTGGCGGTCCTGAGCCACCCGGTGCTCGACTCGCTCAACGTGTATGGGATGCGGTGGCTCATGCCGTTCTCATCGCGGTGGTTCTACGGTGACACGTTGTTCATTGTCGATCCGTGGGTATGGGGTGTCCTGTCGGCCGGCGTATGGCTGGCGTCTCGCCGCCGTCGATCCGGTGACACGGCAACCGGACGCCCGGCGTTGATCGCGCTTGGTCTGATGGGACTCTACGTCGCTGGAATGGCGGCCTCCAACGTACTCGGACGTCGAATCGTTCACGCCACGCTCACGCAGGGCGGTGACGTACAGCCGCTGCGGATCATGGTGGGTCCCGTGCCCGTTTCGCCATTCACCCGGTATGTCGTGGTGGACGACGGCCGTCACTATCGAACCGGTTCCCTGCGCTGGCTTCCCGCCCCACGGCTCGAGATCGACAGCCTCGTCCTCGATCGGTTCCCGTCGCACTACGCCGTTACGGCAGCAACCCGTGGCCCGCGGGTACGGCGGTTTCTCGCTTGGGCTCGGTTTCCGTATTACCAGGTGGAGGACCTGGGGGAGGAGTTTCTCGTGTGGATCGGCGACGCGCGGTACACGCTGCACCCAGAGGGCTCCTGGGCAGCAGTGGCGGTTGAGGTGACCAAATAGCCGCTGAAAGAAAAAGGGACGGTGATTTCATCACCGTCCCTGGATATTGCCACATTGGTTTGGTCAGCGCGCAGCGACCACCTTGACTTCGTTCCACGGCTCAGGGTGAGCACGGTTGTATCGCTGTACCGCGTCCCGTGCGGCGTTGATTCCCGCGATTACGCGTCGCTTGAAGTCCATCGGGATGCTGTCGCTGCCAGCATCCAAACGAACCGACGCGACGAAATCGTTGAAGAAGCAGCGCCGGTCCGACGCCGACCCATCAGGCTCTGTGAACACCCGGTTGTGATCGATCTCCACATCCAAGCGCACCGCGTCCCGATAGCGGAACAGCCGGGCAACAATCTCACCCCGACCGATACCGTCAGGGAAGGACATTGGCAGGGTGACCATCACCCCAGCACCGTGTGGCTCGCTACTGATTTGATCGCTCGTTCCGAACCGCTGGAACATCTCCTCCACGACGGGAACGAGTCGGTCGATCGTCTCGTCGAGCTCTTTATACAGCAGCGAGCTTTGGCTTTCCACGCACCCAGTCATTGCCAGCTCCAAATCAGGTAGTGCTCACCGCGAGCACTATGTCCACCCCAGTAAATCGCCAAAAGCGTGCCAAGGTTCCACTCACCCCGCGTTTACCCACTCCAACGTCATGTCCTTCAACGGCTTAAGCTGTGTTGTGGCGGCGTGGCACGGCATCTTACGGTGTCCCTGTGTCCATGAAGATGTCCCAAGGTCCACACAACCTGCCATGCCTCCCGTCATTTATTCATATCGGCTTGCCACAATAGCACCATTAGCACCGCGTCAACGTGTCTGCAAGATCGCTACCATGAAATCCGCCGTATATCACGTTTTTTGGGTAACCCGTGTCGCGACGCGATGCGCGGTGTGCGACTGTCGAACCGGTTGACGGTCCACGCCGGGCCCGGGTAACCTTGCTCGGGAGACCCTAGTGAAGCATTGGCACGAGACAACCACGATTGTCAAGCGCGTGCTCGCCCTCGCCGCAGCCGGTGGGGAGGCCGCCTTGGCGACGGTCGTTCGCATCGACGGTTCCGCTTATCGGCGACCCGGGGCCAAGTTGCTCATCGAAACCGGCGGGTCCACGCTCGGCGGGGTGAGCGGCGGGTGTTTGGAAGCGGATGTGCGTGAGGTGGCGCTACAGGTGCTGCGCGAGAACAAGCCCCGGTTGCGCCACTACGACACCGGGACGGATGAACACACCGTCTGGGGACTGGGCCTCGGGTGCAACGGCTCGGTCGACGTGTTCATCCAGCCATTTTCCACCCCCGAGAAGCTCGCGCTGGTGCGCCAACTCGCCGAGTTGCTGAGCCAAGACGCCCCGTTTGCGGTAACGACGGTCATCGACGGGCCGAGCCACCATGGTGGTGCCCTCGTCACCACCCAGCGCGCCCACGTGGAGTCCACCGGCAGCGCCCTCCTGGACACGCTCGCGATCGACGCCGCGCGGATTTCCATCGGGAACGGGCAATCCAACGTGCAGGACCTCGGCGAACATCGGCTGTTCACCGACACTTTCGTTCCGCCGCCGTGGTTGCTCGTGGTAGGCGCCGGCGACGATGCGATGCCGTTGGTGAGTCTCGCCGCCCAGATGGGATTTCGCGTCATCGTCGTCGATCACCGACCGGCGTATCTGTCGAGCGATCGTTTTCCGAGTGCGTTGCGGCTGGAGCGGTTGCATTCCGAGGACGATCTTGCTGGACTGCCCCTTCACGCACACTCCTACGCGGTCGTCATGAATCACTCGCTCATTCACGATCGCGAATGGGTGAAGCGGTTGCTCGCATCTGCCATTGGGTACGTCGGCGTGCTGGGACCGCGCGAGCGGACCGGAGAGATCGTGCAGTGGGCTGGCGGCCAGCGTACCGAACGCGTGTATGGACCGGTCGGCATCGACGTGGGGGCGGACGGACCGGAACAGGTGGCGCTGAGCATCGTCGCGGAGCTGCTCGCGGTTCACACGGGACGAGGCGGACAACATCTGCGAAATCGAGGCGGAGCGATCCATGCCGGATGAGCGGACGCTCCCCGTGGCCGGTTTAGTGTTGGCCGCCGGAACCTCTACCCGCATGGGTCGGAACAAGCTGCTTCTCGACTTGGGTGGTGAGGTGGTGGTGCACCGCGCGGTTCGACAGGCGATTGCTGCGGGGCTCGATCCGGTCATCGTGGTCGTTGGTCACGAAGCCGAACGGATCGTCCCGGTGCTCGCGGATCTCGCATGTCACACCGTGCGCAACGACCAGCCGGAGCGAGGGGTGAATCGGTCGCTGTGGGTCGGGATGGAAGCGCTCCCAGAGAGCACGCCGGCGGTGGTCGTCATTCTGGCAGACATGCCCCTGATCACCTCCGAGATGTACGCGGCGCTGGTGGAGCGCTACCGTTCGACGGCGTTGCCGTTGGTGGTGAGCGAGTTTGACGGAGTGACCGCACCGCCCACCCTTTACGATCGTACACTCTTCGGGCAGCTTGGCGCGCCAGATGGCGATGGGTGCGGAAAACGAGTGATCCAGAGCAACCGAGAGCGCGCCGCCGTGCTCCAGTGGCCAAGCGAGCTGCTGACCGATCTGGACGAGCCCGCCGACTACGAGCGCGTGCGGAGCCGGGTTGCTCAGCCGTAGACCGGCCGCGACGTCCCATGTACGCTGACGTCCTTACGCTCGCGGCGAAGCTCGGCAACGGCGGTGAGCAATTTGTCATCGCGCACGTGGTGCGGCGTGAGCCACCGAGTTCGGCGAACGTCGGTGATGTTGCACTCATCACCATGGATGGTGCGTTCCACGGATGGCTCGGCGGGACCTGTATCCAGGCGACTGTCGTACGCGAGGCGCAGGACGCCATGGCGGACGGCCAGCCACGTCTCATTCGCCTTTCGCCCGATCCATCCGAAGCCCAGGGCGTGACGGTGCACCCGATGACCTGCCACAGCGGAGGAGCCGTGGACATTTATATCGAGCCGGTCATCCCTGCGCCGCGCCTCACCATCTTTGGTGCCTCACCCGTGGCGCTCGCCTTGGCGAAGATCGCCCGAGCGATGAACTACCGAGTAGAGGTGTGTGATCGCGACGCCGATCGCGTGGCGCAGGCTCCCCAGCCACGAGGCGCGGGGGAGCCGATCGATGTCGTGGTTGCCACGTACGGTGCCTTCGATGAGGCGGCCCTCGAGACCGCGCTCGGCCTCGCGCCTAGATACCTGGGATTGGTGGCCAGCCGTCAGCGGTTCGCACAGATGTGCGACGCCCTCACGGCCCGCGGAGTCTCACGGCAGGCGATCGCGCGGATTCACAGCCCAGCGGGTCTCGACATTGGCGCGAGGACGCCTGAAGAGATCGCCGTCAGCATCCTCGCCGAAGTCGTGCGCGAGGTACGTCGGGTGGGGAGCCGCGATGATGATGCGAGCGCCGTTCCGACGGATCGGCACGAGGCACGGGACCCGGTGTGCGGCATGGTGGTACAGACAAGCGGCGCACGACACGTCGCCGACTTCGATCGCCAGTCGTACTACTTCTGCTGCGCAGCGTGCCGCGAGCAGTTTCTCGCGCATCCAGCGAGCTACGTGACGGCTGGCAACAAGGGAAGCGGTTCATGAAGGCGGAGATCAAGGCCCTCCAACACGCGATGGAGCGAGCGGGCTACGTCGCCGAGCCCGCGATCGCGACCGCCGTGTACTTGGCGCGGGAAATGAAGAAACCCCTGCTGGTCGAGGGAGAGGCCGGTGTGGGGAAGACGGAGATTGCCAAAGTGATGGCCTCGATGGTGGGCTGTGAGTTGATCCGCTTGCAGTGTTACGAAGGCCTCGACGTGCACACAGCGCTGTATGAGTGGAACTATCAGCGACAGCTCTTACGGCTCAAGATTGCCGAGCTCGACGGCCAAGATCCGGCAACGCTCGAGGACACCATCTTCGGTCGGGAGTACTTACTCGAGCGTCCCCTGCTGCAGGCCATTACGCACGAGGACGGACCGGCCGTTCTGCTGGTAGACGAGGTCGATCGGGCGGACGACGGGTTCGAAGCCTTTCTACTCGAGGTCCTCTCGGACTTCCAAGTCACGATACCCGAGCTGGGAGCGATCACTGCCGTGCACATCCCGTACGTTGTGCTCACGTCCAATGCCACGCGCGAGATCGGCGATGCCCTGCGACGGCGGTGTCTCTACCTCTATATCGAGCATCCCACTCTCGAGAAAGAGGTGCGCATCCTCCGCAGCAAAGTCCCTGGGGTGAGTCAGCAGCTCGCCGAACAGATCGGGCGCTTCATGCAGGCGCTGCGCAAGCGCCACCTGCGAAAGATCCCCGGCGTCGCGGAGACGATCGATTGGGCTCAGGCGCTCGTCCAACTGCACTGCGAGCATCTCGATCCGACGATCGTCGCAGAAACCCTCGGTTGCTTCTTGAAGGATGAGCACGATCTGCGTGAGACGCACAAAGAGGGTCTGCAAGCCCTCGTGGCGGCAGCGGAGGGCGTCGAGTCTGGCCCGTGATGGTTGAGGGAGACCTCGTGCTCCACCTGGCTCGGTTTAGTGGGGCTCTGCGCAAACGGGGAATCGCCGTCACGCTCAAAGACGAGCTCGACGCCACGCGGGCCATGCCCCTCGTGGA
Organism: Gemmatimonadales bacterium; assembly: GCA_041577295.1. Lineage (GTDB taxonomy): Bacteria > Gemmatimonadota > Gemmatimonadetes > Gemmatimonadales > GWC2-71-9 > JBDHDH01. The sequence goes on along the minus strand of JBFGJG010000003.1, from coordinate 146,438 downwards.
TTTGCTCGATCGTCGAGAGGTCCAACGTGCCCTCGAAGTCACCCTGAAGATCCGGCCGCGTGACCGGGCAGTGTTCGAGGAGGAGTTTGCCCGGCTGTGGAGTGCCGCCCCGACGGACCCGCCGGAATCCGAGCCGCCAAGTCAGCCGAATCCGGCGGACCGTCGCGGGCCGCCTCGCTGGGTGTGGGATGGTCGGCGAGTGCAGCTCGGTGCCTCGCAGGAATCTCCCGACCACCCCGAAGGCGACACACCGGGCTACAGCCCAGAGGCCGTGTTGCGCCGCCGACCGTTTGAGGAGTGCACTGCCGCCGACCTCGCGGCGATGGAGCGGCTCCTCGCGATGGCGGTGGCGCGGCTGGCGACTCGCCAGAGCCGCCGGTACGTTCCCGTTCGTCGAGGTGGCAAAGTCGATCTTCGACGCAGTTTTCGCCGCGCCGTCGCATCCGAAGGTGATCTCTATCCACTGGCGCGACGCGATCGTTCCCTGAAAGACGTCGATCTCGTGCTGCTCTGCGACACCAGCGGCTCGATGGATCCCTACACGAGATTCTTGCTGACTCTGCTGCTGGCCGTCAGGCGGGTGGTCCGCCGCACCGAGGTCTTCGTGTTCAATACCGGGTTGACCCGCATTACACGCATGATCGCCCCTGGTCGAGTCGCGGCGACGCTCGACCGGCTTGCCAAAGAAGTGCCGGACTGGTCCGGTGGGACGCGGATCGGTGATAGCCTAGCGGAGTTCGTGACCGTGCACCAAAATCAGGTGGTCACGGGCAAGACCGTCGTGGTGATCGTGAGCGATGGACTCGACACTGGCGAGACGGTGCGCTTGGTCGGAGCCATGCGTGCTATCTCCACTCGCGCACGTGCGGTCATCTGGCTCAATCCCCTCCTGGGGGATTCCCGCTACCAGCCAACCGCCCGGGGAATGCAGGCGGCGCTCCCATTTGTCGACCATTTCGCGCCGGCACACACGTTAGACGCCTTGGAAAAGCTGCTGCCGATCTTGGCCAACAGCTGAGTCCTCGGTGCCGGCGAGGCCGCCTTCACAGGCCCGACGCGATGCGTCAGGCCAGAAAAGGAGCCTCGGTGATCCCTGCGCCATTCGATTATCACGCCCCGAGCAGCATGGCAGATGCGTTGGCTCTCCTCAACGAGTTGGGAGGAAGCGCCAAGGTCCTGTCCGGTGGGCAGAGCCTGCTCCCCCTGCTCAAGCTCCGCTTGGGTAGTGTCGAGCACCTGGTGGATATCGGCCGCATCCCCGGTCTCGAGTACATCCATGAATCCGACGGAACGCTGCGCATCGGAGCCGCGACGCGCGAGTCGGCCCTCGAACGGTCCAAGGTCGTGCGAACCAAGTATCCCATTCTTTTCGACACTGCGCGAGTCATCGCAGATCCGCTGGTGCGCAACCGCGCCACGGTCGGTGGCAATCTCGCGCATGGCGATCCCGCCAACGACCACCCGGCGACGATGGTGGCGCTCGGGGCCGAGGTGATCGTAACGAGCAGCAAGGGTCAGCGGAGCGTTCCGATCGACGAGTTCTTTCAGGACATCTTCACGACCGCGCTCGAGCCCAACGAAATCCTGACGGAGATTCGTGTGCCGATGCCGACGCCTCGCTCGGGCGGTGCTTACTTCAAGCTCGAGCGCAAGGTCGGTGATTATGCGGCCGCGGGCGCTGCGGTCACGGTCACGGTGGGGGAAAGTGGTGAGGTCGAACACGCCGGGATCGGGCTAACCAATGCGGGCCCGGTACCGGTTCGGGGCGTGGAAGCTTCGGCGTACCTGGTAGGCAAGCGGCCGACCGACGAGGTGATCGCGGAGACGGCTCGGCTGGCTGCCGAGGTCGCAACGCCATCGGCGGATCACCGTGGTTCCGTCGAGTACAAGAAGTCGATGGCACGGGTGCTGGTCGGACGCGCGCTGCGGAAGGCGCTCGAGCGGACAGGGAGGAAATAGTCATGGCGACCCACACGATTCGTCTGACTGTCAACGGAACGTCTTTCGAGCGCGATGTCGAGTCCAGGCTCTTGCTGGTGCACCTCCTGAGAGATCAGCTGCGGCTCACGGGAACGCACATCGGCTGTGACACCACGCACTGTGGCGCGTGCACCGTGCTGCTAGATGGCGAGCCGGTGAAATCGTGCACGGTGCTCGCAGTGCAAGCCGACGGCAGGGAGATTACGACCGTCGAGGGGCTGGAGCAGAACGGAGCGCTGCATCCGATTCAAGAGGGATTCATGGAGGAGCACGGTCTCCAGTGTGGGTACTGCACGCCCGGCATGCTCATGACCGGCTTTGCGCTCCTGAAGTCCAACCCTGAGCCGGCGGAGTCGGAGATTCGGGAAGCTATTGCGGGCAACCTCTGCCGCTGCACCGGCTATGTGAACATCGTCAAGGCGATTCAGCACGCCGCTCGCAAACTCACCGACGGAGGACCGGCATGACGGCACCTCGGACGTCCGCAGACGTGTGCGGTATGGGGCACAGCATGAAGCGGAAGGAAGATCCGCGCTTCATCCGGGGGCAGGGACGCTACGTCGACGACATCCAGCTACCCGGCATGTTGTACATGGACATCGTGCGGAGCCCGTTTGCGCACGCCACGATCACGTCTATAAACACCGAGGCGGCCACGCAGATACCGGGGGTGCTCGCGGTCATCACCGGTGCGACGTTAGAGCAGTACAACCTACACTGGATGCCGACGCTCATGTCGGACACCCAAATGGTGCTCCCCACCGACAAGGTGATGTATCAAGCGCAGGAAGTGGCGGCGGTCATCGCAACCGATCGTTACGCGGCAGCCGACGGGGTCGAAGCGGTGGAAGTCGAGTACGATCCGCTGCCTGTGGTCGTGGATCCCTTCAAGGCCCTCGAACCCGGAGCGCCGGTCCTGCGCACCGATAAGAAGGACAAAAAGGACAATCACATCTTCCATTGGGAGGTGGGTGACAAGTCCGGGACGGACAAGGCCCTGCGAGGATCCGACGTGCTGGTCAAGCAGGACCTCTACATTCCGCGGATCCACGTCGCGTCAATCGAAACGTGCGGTTGTGTGGCAGACTTCGACCGCGCCCAGGGTAAGCTCACCGTGTACATGACCACGCAGGCACCCCACGCCATCCGTACCGTGTTCGCGTTGGTTGCCGGTCACGTCGGGCTGTCCGAGGAAAAGATCCGCATCATTTCGCCTGACATTGGGGGCGGGTTCGGTGGCAAGGTGCCAGTGTACCCCGGCTATGTGATCGCGGTTGCGGCATCCGTGGTGTTGGGTAAGCCAGTGAAGTGGATCGAGGATCGGATGGAGAATCTCCAGGCCGATTCCTTCGCGCGGGACTATCACATTACCGTCGAGCTCGGTGCCAAGCGCGATGGCACGATGACGGCGCTGCGTATCAAAACCCTGGCGGATCACGGGTACACCGATGCAGCGGCGAACCCATCGAAATTCCCAGCAGGTCTCTTTTCAATCTGTACCGGATCGTACGACGTCCAGCACGCCTTCGCCGAGGTGGATGCGGCTTACACCAACAAACCACCGGGTGGCATTGCGTACCGATGCTCGTTCCGCGTGACGGAGGCCGTGCACACCATCGAACGCATCACCGATGTACTTGCGTCCGAGCTCGGGATGGACCCTGCAGCCCTGCGGCTCAAGAACTTCATTCCGCGTGACAAGTTTCCGTATCGATCGGCCCTGGGGTGGGAGTACGACAGCGGGGACTACCACGCCGCGCTCGAGAAAGCGATGCAGCTCGTCGACTACGATGGGCTCCGGAAAGAGCAAGCGGAGAAGCGTCAGCGCGGCGAGTTGATGGGCATCGGCATTTCGAGCTTCACCGAGATCGTCGGCGCGGGACCTTCCAAGCACTTCGATATTCTCGGTCTCAAGATGTTCGACTCGTGTGAAATCCGAATTCACCCCACCGGGAAGGCGATCGCGCGCTTTGGAACGAAGTCTCAGGGACAGGGCCACGAGACGACGTACGCGCAGATCGTGGCGGAGGAACTCGGGATTCCCGCTGCGCATGTCCAGGTCGAAGAGGGTGATACCGATACCGCGCCGTACGGGCTGGGAACCTATGCGAGCCGATCGACGCCCACGGCGGGCGCGGCTGGAGCCATCGCCGCTCGCAAGATCCGAGACAAAGCGCGCAAGATCGCTGCGCATCTCCTAGAAGTGAGTGAGAAGGATCTAGAGTGGGAACCGGGCAAGTTCTTTGTGAAGGGTGCTCCGCAGAAGAGCAAGACGATTCAGGAAGTGGCCTTTGCTGCGTACACCAACCATCCTGAGGGCTTGGAACCGGGATTGGAGGCGGTTTCGTACTACGACCCTCCGAACCTGACATTTCCGTTTGGCAGCTACATCTGCGTCGTCGACATCGATCGTGGCACCGGGGAGGTAAAGGTCAGACGGTTTGTAGCCGTGGACGACTGCGGCAACATCATCAACCCGATGATCGTAGACGGTCAGATACACGGTGGACTCACCATGGGGTTGGCCCCGGCCCTGTATGAGGAGATCCAATACGACGAGGCAGGGAACATTCAGGGTGGCAGCTTCATGGATTACCTCGTCCCCACCGCTATGGAGACCCCACGTTGGGAAACCGACAAGACCGTAACGCCGTCACCGCATCATCCTCTAGGTGCAAAGGGGGTAGGCGAGTCGGCCACGGTCGGGGCGCCGCCGGCAATCGTCAATGCGGTGGTCGACGCCTTGGCGCATCTCGGTGTACGTCACATCGATATTCCGATCACGCCCGAGAAGGTGTGGAAGATCTTGAAAGCGAAGGGGGCGCTGGCCGAGCAGTGAATGACCGGACAAAGTGAGAAGTAAGGAGTGAGCATTAGTGAGGGCAGGAGCATACCGCCGATCCCGCCGCGACGGGTGGGGACGGAAAGCGATGAGCAGTGAAGGGTAGCGAAATCGCCATCTGAGGAGAGTGGATCCGTGAAACACATTTCAGTCACCGTGAACGGGGTCTTGCACGAGGCAGATGTCGAGCCGCGCACGTTGCTCGTCTACTTCCTGCGTGAGCAACTCGGTCTCATAGGCACGAATGTGGGCTGCGATACGTCCTCCTGCGGTGCGTGCACCGTGTGGCTCGACGGAGAGTCTGTGAAGTCGTGCAATGTGCTCGCCGTGCAGTGCGATGGCCGAGAGGTCACGACCATCGAGGGTCTCGCGGCCCACGAAGAGCTCCATCCCATGCAGCAAGCCTTTCACGAGCATCATGGGTTACAGTGCGGGTACTGCACTCCAGGAATGATCATGGCCGCCGCGAGCTACTTGCGCGAAAACCCGGAGCCCACCGAGCACGAGGTCCGGCACGCGCTCGAAGGAAATCTCTGCCGTTGCACGGGCTACCAGAATATTGTCGCCGCCGTTCTCGCTGCCGCCGAGGACATGCGCGGTGCGGCGACGGCGTCGTAGGAGGGGACCATGGCGACAATGCAAGAAGCCGAGCGATACGTGGGTGGGGGTGTGCGGCGGAAGGAGGACCGGCGCCTCATTTCGGGGCAGGGCACGTTCGTGGAGGGGATTACGCCAACCGGTACACTCTACGCGGTCGTGGTGCGTAGCCCTTATGCGAACGCCCAGATCAACAAGATCGACCTCGCACCTGCGAAGAGAGCACCAGGTGTCGTGGCCGCATTCTCGGGCGCCGAGCTGGCGGAGCAGTGGAATGCACCGCTGCCCATGGCGTGGCCGGTTACCGAGGACATCAAGATACCCGAGCACTGGCCACTGACGCGCGACCAAGCACGGTACGCCGGTGACGGCGTCGCGGTCGTAGTGGCGACGAGCCGCGCAGCGGCCAAGGACGCGGCGGAGTTGGTGGAGGTCGACTACGAACAACTTCCGGCGGTCATCGACGCGGAGGCAGCGCTCCACAATGGTGCGCCGCTCGTGCACGAGGCCTTTGGCAGCAACGAGTGCTACACGTGGGCGCTGAGCCAGGGTGATGTCGACGCCGCATTCGCCGGCGCAGACGTGGTTGTGAAGGAGCGCTATGTGCAACAGCGGCTGGTGCCCAACGCCATCGAGCCCCGGTGCGTCGTTGCCCAAGCGATCGCTGGTGACTTTACCATGTGGTCGACCACGCAGATCCCGCACGTGGCGAAGGTCACGCTCGCCCTGAGCACCGGGATACCGGAGGGCAAGCTGCGGGTCATTGCCCCAGACGTTGGCGGGGGGTTTGGCTCGAAGCTCAACGTGTACGCGGAGGAAGCGCTTTGCTTGGCATTGGCGCGCAAGCTGCGTCGTCCCATCAAGTGGATCGAGGAGCGCTCGGAAGCCTATCAAAGCACCACCCACGGTCGCGATGTCGTTCAGGTCATCGAGTTGGCCGCGGCAAAGGACGGCAAGCTCCGCGGTGTGCGAGTGAAGCTGGTGGCCAACATGGGAGCATACCTGCAACTCGTGACGCCAGGCGTCCCTTTGCTCGGTGCATTCCTCTATCACGGCTGCTACGCTGCGGACGCATATAGCCTGGAGTGCACCGGCGTCTTCACCAACACGACCCCCACGGATGCGTACCGTGGTGCGGGGCGTCCCGAATCCAACTATGCCATCGAGCGGGCCATCGAACGGCTGGCGCGTGAGATCGGTACCGATATCGTCACCATTCGCCGGCGCAACTTCATGCCCAAGGGCGAGCTGGTCCCGAGCCCAGCGGGGTTGCAGTTCGACTCCGTGGATTACGCCAAGGTGCTCGATCGCTCGATCCAGATGGTGGAATACGACAAGCTGCGAAAGGAGCAGCAGGTTCGTCAGCAACGGGGCGACACGCGTCTCCTGGGTGTTGGTTTCTCCTGCTATGTGGAAATGTGTGGGCTTGCACCATCGCAGGTCCTGGGGGCATTGCGGTACACGGCTGGAGGGTGGGATGCGGCCATCGTCCGCATGATGCCCACGGGGAAGGTCGAGGTCGTGACAGGTACTTCGCCACACGGACAAGGCCATGTGACCGCGTGGTCGCAGATTGCCGCGGACCGGCTCGGCGTCGACATCGATGACGTCACCGTGCTGCACGGCGACACCGCTGTCGCTCCGCTCGGCATGGACACCTACGGCAGCCGGAGCTTGGCGGTCGGTGGTGTGGCGCTGCATTTCGCCTGCGGGCGAGTGATCGAGAAGGCCAAACGCCTCGCCGCGCACATGCTGGAAGTCTCGCCAGAGGATCTCGAATTCGAGAACGGGAGCTTCTCGGTTCGTGGCGTGCCGGCCAAGGCGAAGCCCATACAGGAGGTGGCGTTTGCGGCGTGGACCGCGCACAGCCTGCCTGAAGGCGAAGAGCCGAGTCTCGAGGCCACTTACGTCTACGATCCACCGAACTTCACTTTCCCCTTCGGCAGCCACATCTGTGTAGTCGAGGTCGACACGGAGACAGGAAAAGTGGACATCGTTCGCTACGTGGCCGTCGATGACTGCGGGAACGTGATCAATCCCATGATCGTCGACGGACAGGTGCACGGTGGCGTAGCGCAGGGCATTGCCCAGGCGTTGTATGAGGAGGCGGTATACGACGACGGCGGGAGTTTGCTCACCGCGTCGATGATGGACTACCTCGTTCCATCAGCGGCCGAGATCCCGAGCGTGGAGCTCGACCGCACCGTGACGCCGAGCCCGACGAATCCCATGGGGGTCAAGGGTATCGGGGAGGCAGGGACGATTGCCGCTACGCCGGCAGTGATCAACGCTGTGGTGGATGCGCTGTGGCACCTTGGCGTGCGGAACATCGAAATGCCGGCTTCACCCGAACGAGTCTGGCAGGCTATTCGACAGGCGAAGGGAGGACGCGGATCATGATTCCCGCAACGTTCGACTACGAAGTCGCATCGTCCGTCGATCACGCATTAGCTCTGCTCAAGAAGGGGGGGGAAGCGGCCAAGGCCATCGCCGGGGGTCAGTCGCTGCTCCCGATGATGCGCCTCCGGCTCGCACGTCCCACGATGCTCATCGATCTGGGGCGCCTCAATGATCTCTCCTACGTCAAAACCACCGGTGACCATATTGCCATCGGTGCCCTCACGCGCCATCACGACCTGGAGTATTCGGCTGCACTGAAGAAGCACTGTCCGGTTCTGGCTCATGCAGCGGGACTCGTGGGCGATCCACAAGTACGGCATCGAGGTACCATCGGCGGCGCGGTCGCACACGGAGATCCAGCGTCAGATCTGCCAACCGTGTTGTTGGCGCTGGATGCCGAGTTCGTGATTCGATCCGGCAAGAAAGACCGCACCGTGCCGGCGGCGGAGTTCTTCACCGGGCTGTTCGAGACGGCCGTCACGCCAACAGAGCTGCTGGTGGAGATTCGAGTGCCTAAGCTCAGCGCCAAGAAGCACGGGTGGTCATACGTGAAGTTCAACCGCCGCGCCCAAGACTGGGCCATCGTCGGTGTCGCCGCGGTCGTGGAGCGCAAGAACGGTTCGATCGCGCACGCGGCCATCGGGCTGACCAACATGGGTACCACACCAGTCAGGGCGACCGCCGTCGAGCAGGCACTGGCGGGCGCTGCAGGCTCGGCGGTCGCGGAGGCAGCCGCTGGGGCAAGCGAGGCGGGCAGCCCGTCGTCGGACCTCAATGCAAGCGCCGACTACCGGCGCCATCTCGCGCAGGTCCTGACTCGACGCGCGGTGGAGGAGGCGCTCGCCCGCTGACATATCGTCACGTCACCCGGTGTGTGCTCTCTGGCAACTCCAGGACCAAATCAGAGAGGCAGCGCCCCGAAGCGTTAGGATTGTGACAGCGGCATCGCGCGCTCGGCGGCTCGGCGCGCCACGACGCGCAGAAGATGGCGTCGGTAGTCTGCGCTAGCGTACGCATCCTCCAAAACATGCTTGATATCGCTGTCGGCGCGCTCGCAGGCGGCACGGACGGTATGGACGTTCCACGGAGCACCTTTCAGCGCCGTCTCGACTGCTGCAAGCCGGGTCGGACGGTCGGTGACGCCTGTCGCAGCGAAGCGCACTTGGCGGCATGAGCCTGCTTTGTCCAACTGAACAACCGCGCACACGCCTGCCACCGCAAATCCGGATGCTGGCTGCGCGAATTTCTCATAGGCGCTTCCTGAGTCGGCGAAGGTCGGCAAGCGCACCTCGGTGACGATCTCGTCTGGTGCCAGCGCTGTTGAGAGCGGCCCGGTGAAAAACTTGAATGCGGGAATCGTTCGCGCCCCGGTGGCACCCTTCACGACCACCTCTCCCTCAAACGCGATCACCACTGCTGGGTAGTCCGCAGCCGGATCGGCGTGGGCAAGACTGCCTCCGATGGTCCCGCAGTTGCGAACCTGCACGTCACCGATTGCACCAGCAGCCTCGACCAGCGCGCGGTGTGACTTGCCAAGCTCAGTCGACGCAGCTAGCGAGGCGTGCGTCGTGAGCGCGCCGAGCGCGATATGCTTGCGGTGGCGCTTGATGTAGCTGAGTTCAACGAGACCTCCGATATCAACGACCACGCCCGGCTGCGCGAGACGGAGCTTCATCATCGGGATGAGGCTGTGCCCGCCTGCCAACAGCTTGGCATCTCCGGCGTGCTGCGCCAATAACTTGGCGGCGCCCTCGAGCGAGCTGGCCCGATGGTAGTCGAACGCGGCCGGAATCATGGCGTCACAGGATGGAGCGCGCGCCATACGCGCTCGGGAGTCAACGGCATGTCGAGATGCTCGATTCCGCGAGGGCGCAGCGCATCCATTACCGCATTAACGACGGCGGGAGTACTACCGATGGTCCCGGCCTCGCCGACGCCCTTCGCGCCAAGCGGATTGACAGGGGTCGGTGTGACCGTGTGGTCCAATTCGAAGCGCGGAAAGGCACGCGCGCGCGGCACCGCGTAGTCCATCAAAGATCCGGTGACTAGTTGACCATTCTCGTCGTACACGCCGTGCTCGAACAGCGCTTGCCCCACTCCTTGTGCGATGCCCCCATGCACCTGACCTTCGACAAGCATCGGATTGATCATCGTGCCGCAGTCGTCAACGGCAACGTACCGCCGGAGTGTGACCGCTCCGGTGTCCTCGTCGACCTCAACGACTGCGAGATGCGCGCCGAATGGGAACGTGAGACCCGTGGGCTCGTAGTAGTGGACCGCAAAGAGGCCGGGCTCAATCGAGGCAGGAAGCTGTGAAGCCACGAGCGCGGCCTCCGCAATCTCTTGGAACGGTCGGGCGAGCGCGGGAGCGCCACGCGGATAGAGGCGTCCCTCGGCAAAGACGATGTCGCTCGCGCTCGCTTCAAGCAGGTGGCCCGCTATTCGGCACGCCTTCTCGCGAATGATATCCACGCACCGCGCGAGCGCGGACCCGCCAACGACCATCCCGCGCGATCCAAAGGTGCCGACTCCCTCGCCAACGATGTCCGTGTCACCGTGCACCACGTCCACGTCGTCCAGGTCCACGCCAAGGCCGTCGGCCACCATTTGCGCGAATGCCGTTTCCTCGCCTTGTCCAGTGGGCTTCAAGCCAGTCCTGACGATGACCTTCCCCGTGCGACGCACCTCGACTTCACACGATTCCCATCCGCCCGCCGCCATCATCGCGGACGGGCCGAAGCCACACATCTCGACGTAGCATGCGAGTCCAATCCCAAACAGCCGTCCCGACTGACGTGCCTCTGTCTGCTGCGAGCGGAGCTTTTGGTAATCGGCGTTGACGAGGAGCTTGTCGAGTGCTCCCGCGTAGTCCCCTGAGTCGTACTGCAACCCAGTGGCGGTAGTATGCGGGAACGAAGAGACCGGGACGAAGTTGCGTCGGCGGACCTCTACGGGATCGGCCTCGACGGCGTGCGCGATGAGGTCCATCGCCCGTTCGATGATGTACGTCGCTTCAGGACGTCCCGCGCCTCGGTAGGCGTCGGTGGTGGTCTTGTTCGTGAAGACGCCCTTCAGGGTCACATCCAGGTGCTCGACGGCGTAGCATCCCGTGATCATCGCTGCCGTACCCGACACGATGTGGGGTGACGAGAGCTGGAGGTAGGCACCGAGGTCCTGATAGAGCGTGGCGCGGATGGCAAGCAGCCTGCCCGTGGCATCCGCTGCGACCTCGAGGTCGCAGATGGAATCCCGGCCGTGCGTCGTGGCGACGAACGCCTCAGTCCGCGTCTCCGTCCACTTCACGGGACGCGCTAGCTCGCGGGACAAGTACGCGAGGAGGGGCTCCTCCGGATAGAAGTTGAGTTTTGCGCCAAACCCGCCGCCCACTTCGGGCGCCACGACACGGACGCGATGCTCGGGCAGCTGCAAGATGTGTCCGAGCAGCGCGCGCACGAGGTGTGGCACCTGGGTGCTAGTCGTAACAGTCAACTTCTCGTAGCCGCGATCGTATTCTGCCACGACGCACCGCGGCTCGATCGCCGTGGGGACGAGACGCTGGCTCACCAGCCGTTGGGATCGAACTACCGCCGCGTTCTTGAACTCACGGTCGGGGTCGCCGGCCCGCGTCGTCTTCGAAAACGACACGTTGGTCGCAAGGTGGGCATGAACGCGGGGCGCACTGGGATCGGCAGCGGTTACCAGATCGGTGACAGCGGGAAGGGGATCGTACGACACCGTGATCGTGTCCAGGGCATCGGTGGCCTGCGCTTCCGTCTCCGCCACTACCACAGCCAACGCGTCACCCACATGTCGTGTCACGTCCCGAGCCAAGACGTAGCGGGGCGGCGACTGCAACCCCTCGATGTCATGGCGTATGGGCAGTGGGCCGAGGCGCTCGCCGAGGTCCTCGCCGGTCATGACGCTGAGGACGCCCGGCATTCTCTTGGCTTGGGCGGTATCGATGCGGTCGATGCGAGCGTGCGCTTGAATGCTGCGCAGGATCTTTGCATGGGCCAGTCCCGGTGGTCGGACGTCAGCGGCGAAGGTCGCGTGACCCGTTATGAGCCGCGGATCTTCCTTACGGCGAACCCTCGCCCCTACGAACTTGGGCGCGGTGACGGAACCGCGGACATCGCGCTCGTCAGCGCTGTGCTGCAGCGGTCTGGATGGCACGAACGATGTTGTGGTAGCCGGTGCAGCGGCAGAGGTTGCCGTCGATCGCATGCCGGATGGTGGTTTCGTCCGGATCGGCATGCGTCTCGAGAAGTTGGTGCGCCGTGAGGATCATCCCCGGCGTGCAGAATCCGCATTGGAGACCGTGCTCGTTCCAAAAGGCCTCTTGCAGAGGATCGAGCTCGCCGTCGGCTGCGAGCCCTTCAATTGTCGTCACGCTCCTGCCATTCACCTGGACCGCAAACTGAGTACAGGATTTCACGGCGCGTCCGTCGACCAATATGGTGCACGCGCCGCAAATGCTCGTTTCGCACCCAACGTGCGTACCGGTGAGTCCGGCCACTTCGCGCAGGTACTGCACGAGCAGCATTCGGGGCTCGACGTCGTCCGAACGTTCGACGCCGTTGATCCGTAGTGTAACGATCGACATTCCGAGCGAGTTGGCTGGTGGACCGCGATAAGATACCGGCTCGCCCGTTGCTCGCAAGCAAACGAAAACGACCGCTTGTGGGTAAGAGGACAGCCTGATTATGGTTACCTCGGGCGGGGCCTCCCACGTACTGGCCTGCACGAGCGTCAGCCCTTTTCAATCATGAAGGACGTCGCGTTGGACCCGATCCGCGATTCGTTACAAAGACCCCTTGGGAGTTTGCGGATTTCCGTAACGGATCGGTGTAACCTCCGGTGCACCTACTGCATGCCGGAGGACGACTATGTCTGGCTTCCCAAGGATTCGATTCTCTCGTTCGAGGAGATCCAGCGCCTTGCCGGCGTGTTCGCTGGTCTGGGCGCCCACAAAGTTCGGATCACTGGTGGTGAGCCGTTACTTCGCCACGATCTCGCCGCATTGGTCTCGCGGTTAGCCAGCGAATCCCACATCGAAGACCTTGCGCTCACGACCAACGGTTTGCTGCTTGCCACGTTTGCCACCGCCCTGCGGGAGGCAGGGCTCCACCGCATCACGCTGAGCCTCGATACCCTTCGCGCCGAACGCTTCAAGGCGCTTACGCGGAGCCCGCGCCATGCGGATGTTCTGACCGGCTTGGCCGCCGCGACAAAGGCCGGGTTTCAGGGCACGAAGATCAATACGGTGGTGGTAAGAGGGTTCAACGACGACGAACTGATTGATCTCATCGAATTTGGACGGTCGCACGACGTAGAGGTGCGGTTCATCGAATACATGGACGTTGGCGGAGCAACACGCTGGAGCATGGACGACGTCGTGACGAAGCGGCAGATGCTGGACACGATCCGCCGCCGCTACGGTAACGTACAGCCAATTGAAGACGCCACAGCCGCGAGCCAACGTGCCCCGGCAGATCGATTTGCGCTCGCCGATGGCACGGTCTTCGGGATCATCGCCTCGACCACCGCGCCGTTCTGCCGAACCTGTGATCGCAGTCGGCTCACGGCGGATGGGACGTGGTTGCTGTGCCTCTATGCGGATACGGGCCTCGATCTCCGCGCGCCACTGCGAGGAGGCGCGACCGATGTGGAGCTCGCGGGACTCATTAAGGACCGGTGGCAGCTCCGGACTGATCGAGGTGCGGAAGAGCGCCTGGCGGCCCCGGGACGCCGTCCACTGTATCAGCTAGAAGCGCTGCGACGCGACCCGCATCGGGAGATGCATACCAGAGGAGGATGACTAGGGGATAGAGGGGACAGAGGGGATAGAGGGATAGCCTCAGCCTGGAGTAGGGGGTCGCGACGTGCTCAGAGGCATGCAAAACGGATCACGATCAACGAGGCTTCCGCAAGTTCGAGGTGGTGTGCTCGTGCTGGCGGCGTTACTCGCCGGATGTGGCCCGAAGAAACCGCCCGCCGACTTCGCACCCGATCCGTTGCTGCTCGGACGGATCACGGCGCTCCGTGTGCAGACGTGGCCGGAGCGGGTCTGTCCGGGTCAACGCATCCACGCCACCTACGAGGCCGTGCTTGACGACGGCAGCGTCATGCCGTTCGCCACGAGCTACGACGACAAGAACCCGCCACCGCTTCACGTCGTCTTTCTGCGTTTTGCCAGCGGTGAAGCAGCGCCACGGGCTGGTGGGCATTGGGACACGCATCCAGATCCGTTGCTGAGCGCCACAAACGGATTTCGACTGAGCACGTTCTTGCGTGACAAACCGTCGGTGAACGCCTTCACGGTTGTCGAGCCCGAATACTCCTGCAGCCCGCACGTGTTTGCGTATGAAGGTCAACCCGGGGATGCAGGTGGAGAGGCCGGTGGACGCGGGCCGGATGTAGTTGTTCGGCTCGACATCGTGGAATCGCCGTTCGTGTCGAGGTTGCTCGTGGCTGAAGTCTCCGTGAACGCAGCGCCGCCCGTGTACGTGCTTTCGGACGCCGACGTCATTCCGCCGCGCGACTGGTTGGTCATCGAATCGCGTGGCGGACCGGGTGGTCGGGGGGTGGCGGGCACAGATGGCGCCGCTGGCGCGGCGGGTGCGGATGGATGCCCCGGCGGAAAGGGTGGAGCTGGAGGCGCCGGGGGCAACGGAGGTCCTGGCGGTCCCGGTGGCAGCGGTGGGGAGGTGACGGTGGTGGTGCCCACGGAGAACTCGCTGCTGGCCGGGTTGGTCGACGTACGCACGCCCGGTGGCGCCGGTGGACCCGGTGGCAAAGCTGGGAAGGGTGGACCTGGCGGTGCGGGTGGGACGGCGCAGGGTGATGATCGCCGATGCGTTGCCGGTGAGGCGGGTCCGCGGGGCCCGGACGGAGCGGCGGGACGGGACGGACGGACCGGTCCGGACGGTCCTCCCGTCCGCGTGTTCACTGTGCCACGCGAACAGATCTTCGGTCCGCACGCGCCACCCGAGCTCGTCGCCTTGCTGGATAACTGAGCGGGCAAACACGAGCCGGATGGTGGCGGCGCCAAGACTTCTTCCAAGGAGAGTCGAGTGATTGTAGCCGTGCCAAAGGAGAGTGTGCCTGGCGAACGCAGGGTAGCGATCGTCCCGGACGTCGTAAAGCGGCTGGTCGCGACAGGACTCGACGTGCACGTCGAGCGGAGTGCGGGTGTGGCGGCTGCCTTCGCGGACGAAGAGTACGCCGCCGCCGGCGCCACCATGGCCGACAGCAGTGCCGTGTGGGGCAGTGCCGACGTCGTCGTGAAGATTCAGCGCCCGCGCAGAACGGAGGGCCGCGACGAGCTGAGCCTCCTGCGTGAGCAAGTGACTTTGGTGGCGCCTCTGCAGCCGCTTGTCAACGCCGAGCTGGTGGAGGAGCTGGCTCGCCGCAAAGTCACGGCGTTCAGCCTCGACGCACTCCCGCGCATTACACGAGCGCAGTCGATGGACGTGCTTTCCTCGATGAGCACGGTCGCGGGTTACAAGGCGGTGTTGCTCGCCGCGGCCGCGATGGGGCGCTTCTTCCCCATGTTGACCACCGCCGCGGGCACCGTTCCACCGGCGCGCGTCCTCGTGCTCGGTGCCGGTGTCGCGGGACTGCAGGCCATCGCGACGGCGCGCCGCTTGGGGGCGATCGTGGAGGCCTTCGATGTCCGACCGGCCGTGAAAGAACAAGTCGAGAGCCTCGGCGCGAAGTTCGTCGCACCGGACGCCGTCGCCGTCGATGCCGAGACCAGCGGTGGATACGCGAAGGAGCTCTCAAAAGAGCAGCACCGACGGGAGCTCGAGCTCATTCATCAGCACGTGCGGAATGTCGACGTGGTCATCACCACGGCCCTCATCCCGGGTAAGCCGGCCCCGCAGCTCATTACCGAGGAGATGCTGCGGGACATGAAGCCCGGTGCGGTGATTGTGGACCTGGCAGCCGAAGCTGGTGGGAATTGTGAGGTCACGCAGCCCGGCAGGGACGTGAGCCGCCATGGTGTGACCGTGTTGGCCCCGATCAACCTCCCCTCGTCGCTTCCCACACACGCGAGCCAGATGTTCTCGCGCAATGTACTATCGTTTCTCAATCATCTGATCAAAGACGGCAAGCTGAACCTGAACTTCGAGGACGAGATCGTCCGGGGGACTTGTATCACACACGACGGCCGCATCGTTCACGAAGCGACGCAGCGAGCACACCAAGGAAGGAGCAGCGGATGATCGAAGAGCTGGTGGGTCTGCTCGTCATCTTTGTCCTGGCGATGTTCGTGGGATTCGAAGTCATCACCAAGGTTCCACCGACGCTGCATACACCGCTCATGTCCGGGTCGAACGCGATCTCGGGGATCACCATCATCGGTGCGCTGGTGGTCGCGGGACAGGGACAACGTGGGGTCGCGTCGATCCTCGGGCTGATCGCGGTGATCTTCGCGATGATCAACGTAGTTGGCGGGTTCATGGTTACGGACCGGATGCTACAGATGTTTCGGCGTAAGCCCAGGGAGAACGAGTAATGGCCGCATTGGCGAAGCTCGTCTACTTGCTGGCCGCCGTTCTCTTCATCCTTGGGTTGAAGCGGCTGAGCTCACCGGCCACCGCGCGATCAGGAAACGCCATGGCCTCGCTCGGTATGCTGATCGCCATCGTCACGACCCTCGTGTTCGAGGGGATTCTCTCATGGGAGATGATTATCATCGGCGTGGTCATCGGCTCCGCGATCGGCGGCGTGTTCGCACGGTTCGTCGAGATGACGGCCATGCCGCAGATGGTTGCCTTGTTGAACGGGTTTGGCGGTGGGGCGTCGGCTCTCGTCGCGAGCGCTGAGCTGCTACGCACGCTCTCGGCCGGGGCAGCGATCCCGCTGAATGTGGCCATCACCATTCCCATTGGCGTCCTGATCGGGTCGGTCACGTTTTCAGGAAGTTTGATCGCCTTCGGAAAGCTGCAAGAGCTCGTCACGGGACGGGCAGTGACGTACCCCCTTCAGAAGACCCTCAACGCATTGTTGTTCGCGGGGATCTTGACCGTGGGAGTGCGGGTCGTCATGAATCCCTCGGATACGGTTGCGCTGGCCATTCTCGTCGCTGCGGCGCTCCTGCTCGGCATCCTTTCAGTGGTGCCCATTGGTGGCGCGGACATGCCCGTGGTGATCTCCCTGCTGAACTCGTACTCCGGCATCGCCGCTGCCGTGACCGGCTTCGTGATCAGCAACGAGGGACTGATCATCAGCGGGGCGCTGGTGGGCGCTTCCGGTCTCATCCTCACGAACATCATGTGCAAAGCGATGAACCGATCGCTAACCAATGTCCTGTTTGGTGCGTTTGGAGGGACCGCCCAAGCCGCGATCGGACCAGCCGGGGCCGATGGGCGGTCGGTCCGCGAGATCACCGCGGAGGACGGTGCCATGATGATGGCCTACGCCCGGCAGGTGGTAGTGGTCCCGGGGTATGGCTTAGCGGTAGCGCAGGCACAACATGAGGTGCGCGAGCTCGCCGATCTCCTCGGTGCGCGCGGTGTCGAGGTCAAATACGCCATTCATCCCGTTGCGGGACGGATGCCGGGACACATGAACGTGCTCTTGGCCGAAGCGGATGTACCCTACGATCGGCTGTTCGATATGGACGACATCAACCCGGAGTTTCCCCGGACGGATGTGTCGCTCGTGATCGGCGCAAACGACGTGGTGAACCCCTCCGCGCGGGAGGCGGCGAGTGAGTTGGCGGGCATGCCGATTCTGGATGTTGACAAATCGGAGAACGTGATCGTTCTGAAGCGGAGCATGCGACCGGGGTTCGCCGGAATCGAAAACCCCCTGTTTTACGACCGGAAGACGTCGATGCTGTTCGGCGATGCCAAGAGCTCAGTGAAACAGCTCATCGACGAGGTGAAAGCGCTGTAGCGGCACCTGCCACGACGCGGTCCGTCACCTGCTGACCTGCCACCATGCCGCCGGCGATCAGGAGCCGGCCGTCGATCACGACCAGGCCTCGATGATCCATGGTGGGCACGGAGAGGGGTGGTAGCGAAACCCAACCTCGCAACGTGAGGTCGTACGCGAAGACGGCATCAAGCGGCTCTGCGGGATTTCCGTCGTACCCAACTCCGTCGTAGTTGTACGGATTGTCGGTGCCCCCCGCGATCACGATGCGGTGACCGAGCGCCCCCGCCGCGGCGCGGTAGAGTGGTGGCCCGGGGTGTTGGGGGAGTCTTTTCCACGTAATATGGCTCGGAGCCGTGGGATCGATCTCCCCTATCCACGAGGAGCTTTCGATACCGAATCGCGGACTCCCAACGTTCGTGCGGACGCCATCGACATACACGATGCTGTTCTCGGCGAGCGCACCGCTGTGACCAAAGACGGGGGGGCCGGGGATGGGAGTGGCGTGTTGCCACGAATCAGTCCACGGATCGTAGATCTGCACGTTGGCTACGTTATCTCGGTCATGCCAGCCGGACACCAGAAAGATGAGGGAGTCCCGCCACACCCCCGACACGGCGTCATCCACGGGAATAGGCATAGGAGCGCCACGGCTCCACCGGTCTCGATCCGGATCATAGACTTCGAGATGCGGCAGCGACTTCTCTGACCCGTCGGCGGCGACCGTGTACCCGCCAATCACATAGATGCGGCCACGCACCACCTGGGCAGTTGCCGCCAAACGACCGGGACCCGGCACGGCGGCAATGCGTTGCCAGGTGGTCGAGCGCATGTTCCAGCGGTAGGCATCGTTTCGCACGCCACTCCACCGCTTGGTGCTATCGAGACCAAGAAACGAAAAGAGGGCAGGGCCGCGCATCGTCTCCATCGCGGCCACGGCGTTGTTGGCGCGTCGAACGGGAAGTGAAGGGACTTCTCGCCACACGGGTTCCTGGACAAACGCGGCCAGCAAGATGATGATCGTCGGGCTACCCATACCACGCTTTCATGCCGGAGGCATCGTCATGTCCGAGATCGTCTACACGTCCAAAGTCACCATTCGTCGTGTTGGTGGTCGCCTCCGTCACGCGCACCTTCCCGCCGAGTCCGAGCCGGTGCGGTTCGGCGTTCATAGCGATGTCGCCGAGCACTACGGCGTCGATATGACGGGGGAGGAGGCGCACGCCACGACGCTCGATTATGTCGTGGCGGCGACGGGCGGCTGACTCACCGGCACCTTTGCAGGCGCGCTGGCAGCGCGCGGGATCACGATCGAACGTGACGACCTCGTTGGCGGGGTCACCGGTGAAATCGAAACCGAGGACGGCGTGCTCGTCATCCGCCGTATCCATGTTACCTACGACCTGGCCGTTGCCAAGGACGTTCGCAACGCGGTGGAACGCGCGCACGCAGCCCACGCGCGGGCCTGTCCCGTTGCACGCACCATCAGCAGCTGCGTCGCCGTCACCACGGAGATCGATTATCGGAGTTAGAAGGGAGTAGAAGGGGTAGAGGGGATGGAGTTTTCCACGGAGCATGTCCCCTCTATCCCCGCTAACCCCTCCCATAGGTTCCGATCATCTTAGTCTCTTCCAGCACATGTCCCCGGATTGCGTTGAGCACTACGTCTTTCGTCGCGCCCGCTGGGAGGGTGAGCTGCTGATCGAGGGCGTACAGCGTGAAGATGTAGCGATGGGGCTTGCCCTTTGGTGGGCACGGACCACCGTACCCTGTACGACGAAAGTCATTGGTGCCCTGGCGCGCGGCGTGTGGCGTCGTCGTCTCCGGAGCGGGTGGAAACCCAGCGGGGAGGTTGGTGACTTCCCCATCGAGACCGTACAGCACCCAGTGGACCCACGTCTTTCCCGGGGCGTCTGGGTCGTCGACGATTAGCGCGTACCCCTGCGTGCCGGTCGGCGCGCCACGCCACACCAAAGGCGGAGAGATGTCGGCGCCATCACAGGTATGCGCCCGTGGTATGGGCCCTCCGTCGGCGAATGCGGGGCTCGAAATTTCAAGCATCACGATCCTCCAGTGCGGACTCGAAGCGCCCGCTCGTGAGCGACCGATACGCCGCGACGATGACCCGCAAGTCTCGTCGGGCGACATCGAGCGACATACTTGGCGTGCGCCCCTCCTGGACGCACTCGATGAAGTGTTTCAACATCCCGCGATAGCCCATGATATCCAGGACTCCGGGGAATCGGAGCCGCCGTCTCTTGCCCAGCACCAATGCGAAGATCCCATTGCTCTCGAACAGAATGTTCCCGGCGCTGCCGTAGATCTTGGACATGCCGAGGCCGCCGATGCGGTTTCGTAGGTTCCACGAGTGGAGCATCTTGCCTACCGATCCATCCGAGAACTTCACGAGCAGCTGGAGACCGTCCTCGAATGGTGCGATCAATTCCTGCTTCTTGTGAGGTTGGGCGGCGATCACCGAATCGACCGAACCTCCCACGTTCACCAACAGATTGATCCAGTGAACGCCTCCCTCGAGCAGAGCCCCGCCACCCATCAGCTCCGCGTCCTTGCGCCAGCCCGCAATCTTGCTGCGCCCCGCGCGGTTGACTTCGACGAAGAGCGGGTCTCCAATGTCGCCCCGCTCGATGTGATGCTCGAGGACCCGGCGGAGCGGTTTGAAGTGGTAATTCTCAGCAACCATCGCCACCACGCCCGCATCGGCGACCAGACGCTCGATTTCCGCGAGCTCACCCAGCGTTCGCGTAACCGGCTTCTCGATGAGGATGGCCTTGCCGTGAGCTGCGGCAAGACGGACATGATCGACGTGAAATGCGTGCGGCGTACAGATGAACACGGCGTTCACCCGAGGATCAGCGCACGCCGCCTCGTAACTCCCGAACGCGGCCACCCCGTGAAACTGCTTGGCGTATTTCTGGGCGGTCTCGAGCGAGCGGCTCGCGTACGAGAGTTCGACCCGCGAACGAAGAGTTCGCGCCACGCGGCTATGTAGCCGTGCGATGGATCCACAACCGAGGATGCACAGGCCGAGCTTGCTCATGAAGAGCGATGCACCTCGTCCCAGCTTTCAGCGAGAAAGTGTCCGACGCGGAGGCCGTTAGCCGCGATCGTGAGGCTGGGGTTCACGCCGCCCGAGGACGGGAGAAAGCTCCCATCCACTACAAACAGGTTGCCGACTCCGAAGAAACGGCAGTTGGAGTCGAGTACGGCTGTTTCTGGGTTGGTGCCGAAGCAGCAGGTGCCCAACGCGTGCGAGTACGTGTGAATCGGCAGGCGCACACGCAACAACGCCCCTGCCTGTCGCAAGATGCGGCTGCCAGCCCGCACCAGAGCCTTGCGCGCCCGCAAGTCGCGCGGGAAGTACTCGTGAAACACCTTTGCCCGCGGCATGCCGAACGCGTCCACGGCAGTCTCGTCCACCTCTACACGGTTCTCGAGTCGGGGTAGATCCTCCGCGATGCACAGCAGATACGCGTGATAGTCAACAGAGCGTGCGCCGATATGCCCAACGGGGAAGGGGTACGGCGACGTCTTCTCAATGAACTCCGGAGGCGGTGTCTGGAGACCCTGGATCGTTCCCCATGGTCCCTCCGGCCGGCTCCCACTTTCCCCAAGGTAGTAATCCGTGATGGCCACCTGTTTGTGAAACTGGCGCTCCGGATTCGTCTTGAAGGGGAAGATGCCGATGACGATCCCGCTGCAGTGCCGCATCAGTCGGCGGCCGATGAGGCTGCCATTGGGATGGTGGTTCCCGAGTCCCGAGGAGAGCATGAGGGCCGCCGTTCCAATCGCGCCGCAGCTCACTACACACAGATCGCACGTAATCGTCATCTGCGACCCGCGGTCCAGATCGAGGCAATCGACTCCGCGAACCCGGGAGCCATCGACGAGAAGACGGCGCGCGATCGTCCGTGAGCGCACTCGTGCGCCGCATCGGTGGGCATCGGCGAGCACTGTGACCGCGAGGTCGTTTTTCGCGCAGATTTTACAAGGGAAGAGATCGCACGTCATGCACATGACGCACGCGGGCCGTCCCCTGTCGCCACGGAAGTTGATTGCGAGGGGGATGGGGAACGGCTTGAGGCCCAGCCGCTCAGCCGCGTGTGCGATGCGCTTCGCCGAGCGGCCGTAGGGAGCGGGTTTCGCAGGGTATCCCTGGCTCCGCGGCGGCTCGGTGGGATCCTCGCCGGCGACGCCTGCGACGCCGATAGCCTGTTCCGCTTCGTCGTAGAACGGCGCAAGATCGCGGTACCCGATGGGCCAATCCATGTTTGGGATCGAGTCTTCGGGCAGTCGCGGGAAGCGGGCTGCCGTGGCGAAGTCGGCTTCCCGGAGTCGGAAGGACGCCGCACCGTAAAAGATCGATTTGCCTCCCACCGCGTCATCGGGGTAGGTCAGCTTGCGGCCCCACCGTTCATCGACCTCGTACGGCGTCACACCGCGGTACTTCCGGTCGATCTGGATCGCCGTCGTATCCCAGGCTGTGTCGTCGCGATCGACCCACTTTCCCCGCTCCAGCACCAGGACCCGTAGGCCGGCCCTTGCGAGCTTGAGGGCGACGGTGCTTCCCCCGAACCCGCTGCCGACGACAACGACGTCCCAATGCTCCTGACTCATACACTCGCTCTCGCCACTACCCAATCGCGCCGATTTCGAACAACCGCCACACAAAGAAGGCGACGACCGCTCCCTCCAACACCCAAGACATCGGTTGCTTGTAGTAGCCGATGTACATCTCCTTGCCCCAGTAGCCGGTGTCTTTGAACAATGCCACCGTCAGTTTCTTGCGGTAGAACGGCCACAGGAGAGGAAGTCCAACGGTGCTGCCGATGTCTGCGGCGAAATGCGCCATGATGGCGACAAAGGCGAAGATGGCGTAGTGTGGCGACACAATGGCCACCAGCGCGCTCACCACGATGCCAAACCACACGGTGTGCGTGACGCTGCAGTGAAATCCTCGCTCCGCCCATCCCGAGCGCTCCACTAGCGAATCGACATTGGGCAGAAAATGCATTGCCAGGCAAAAGAACGCCGTGCGGAAACTCCAGTCGTAGGTGGCAATGGAAAGTGCGAGAGGGACGTGACCGAGCTGCATGCGAACGAATCTCCGGTAGTGATCTCATTGGTTGGACGAGGGCCTCAACGTCCGCCGAGCGTCTACGGTGACGCTAGTCGTCCGCCTTGGGCGGCCGACGCCGCACCTTGATTTCGCTCCGCTTCTTCTTCTCCGCAAGGCGCTGTTCGACCGATGCACGCGTCGGCTTGGTTCGCTTTCGCGGTCGCGGCTGGTGCAGGGCTGCTCGGACGAGTTGGTTGAGACGGGCGATCGCCACCTCGCGATTGCGGAGTTGGCTCCGGCCGCTCGAAGATACGACCCGAAGCGCTCCCCGGGAGTCTATCCGATTGGCGAGCTTGTGCAACAACCGTTCACGTTGTGGCTCCGTGAGGCTCGGGCTTTGCCGCACGTTCCAGCGGACTTCCACGCGGGTCGAGGTCTTGTTGACATGCTGCCCGCCCGGCCCACTCGCGCGGCTCGCTTGGACGGAGAGCTCATCGATCGGAACGGTGAATGCCATGGGCACGGAAGATAAGCCGCGGTTTCACGAAAACAGCCCCTGGCGTTGCTCGACGAAGGCGATCACCTTTCGGCGCGATGACGGTTCCTGGATATCAGCGACCCACAGACGACCTGGCGCTCGTGCTCGCAGGGGGCGGTGCCAGAGCTTCCTATCAGGTTGGTGTGCTCGCGGCGATCGCGGAACGGCGGCCCCACGTGTGCTTCCCGATCCTCACCGGTGTATCGGCAGGAGCGATCAACACCGCTTATCTCGCCTCGCATCGGGGCAATTTTGGACAGGCGGTTGCCGGTCTCCGGCGAGAGTGGGCGCGCCTCACACCCAGCGACGTCTACCGTGTCCGTCCCGTGAACCTCTTCCGATCTCTCGTTCGATGGACGCTCGGGATGGCCTTCCGCCGACAGCCAGCGCCGGGCAGCATCCAGGGGCTGATGGACATGAGCCCGCTGCGTGCGTTCCTCGAGGAGTGTATGGATCTGTCCGGAATCAGCTCAAACATCGCAGCGGGCAAGGTTCGGGCGGCGGCGCTGAGTTCTACGTCGTTTACGACGGGACAAACAGTGACCTTCATGCAGGGAGCCGACGATATCCCAGTGTGGGAGCGTGTCCAACGCATTGGTGTGCGGGCCGAGCTCACCGTCGATCACGTCATGGCGTCATCGGCCATTCCGATCATCTTCCCAGCAGTGCGGCTGCGTGACGGGTTTTACGGTGACGGCAGCGTGCGGCAGATCGCGCCGCTCGCTCCGGCAATCCACCTCGGCGCTACGCGCATTCTGGCGGTGACGATGCGCTCCGGGAGAGCGTTTGCCAGCGTACCGGTGCTAGCGGTGGGGGAGTATCCCAGCACGGCTGAGGTGATCGGGCTCTTGTTCAACGCGGTGTTCCTGGATTCTCTGGATGCCGATGCCGAACGGCTCGAACGAATCAACCGCGTGCTCGAGGCGTGTCGTCCCGGAGGGAACTCCCCGGCGGCCCTGCGCCCAATCAAGCTCCTGATGCTCCGCCCATCACGCGATCTCGGCGTGTTGTCCCGGGGGCACGGACAGAATCTCCCGCGCACGGTGCGTTGGGTGGTTAACAGCATCGGTGGTCGTCGGGTTGGCAGCTCGGATTTCATGAGCTACCTGCTGTTCGAACCCACCTACACGAACATGCTGGTGGAGTTGGGCTACGAGGACGCGATCGCCGACTGGGAGCGGATCGAAGAGTTTCTCGGCTAGTAACCCCGCCCCGGTCGAGCCCCTGCTACTTCTTCGCGAGCTGACGTAAGACGTAGTGCAGGATACCCCCGTGGCGGTAGTACTCCACGTCAATGGTGGTGTCCAGGCGCACGAGCACGTCAAACTCCTTGACAGTCCCATCGGTGCGGCGCGCGCTGACGTGGGCTGTGGCACTGGGTGTCAGTGAGTCATCGTCGATCCCGGTGATATCGTAGGCCTCGTGCGCATCGAGCCCGAGCGTTTGAGCGTTCTCGCCCTGCCGGAATTGGAGTGGCAGGACGCCCATGCCGATGAGGTTGCTGCGGTGAATTCGCTCATAACTCTCGGCGATGACGGCGCGCACACCCAACAGTCCAGTCCCCTTCGCGGCCCAGTCCCGAGAGCTCCCCGATCCGTACTCTTTGCCTGCAATGACGATCAACGGAGTCCCGTCCTCGATGTACCGCATCGCCGCATCGTAGATGGTGGTCTCCTCACCGCTCGGCAGATGCATGGTCCAGTTGCCTTCCTTACCGCCCACGAGCTGGTTCTTGATGCGGATGTTGCCAAACGTGCCCCGCATCATGACCTCGTGATTGCCACGCCGAGAGCCGAAGGTGTTGAAGTCGAGCGGTTTGACATCGTGCTCGATGAGCCACTTCCCGGCCGGGCTGTTCTTGGGAATGGCGCCGGCAGGTGAGATGTGATCGGTTGTCACCGAGTCGGCGAGCCACACCAATACGCGCGCACCACTCACGTTCGCCGCCGGCGCAGGATCGGCCGGCATCGCCGTGAAGAAAGGAGGCTCGCGCACATACGTGGAGGCGTCACTCCAACCATACCGCCCACCGGAGGCCTCGGGCACCGGAAGTCGCTTCCAGTGCTCGTCCCCTTCGAAGACCTTTCCGTACTGCTTGTGGAACATGGAAGGTTTGAGGGAGCGTGCGACGGCGGCGTTCACTTCCGCCGGGCTGGGCCAGATATCCTTGAGGAAGACCGGCTTGCCCACGCGGTCCGTGCCCAGCGGTTCGCTCGTGAGATCGATATCAATCCGTCCGGCAATCGCATACGCTACCACCAGCATCGGAGACGCCAGATAGTTAGCGCGCACCAGCGGATGGATGCGTGCCTCGAAGTTGCGATTGCCCGAGAGGACCGCAACCGTCACGAGGGCGTGCTCGGTCACGGCTCGCGCAATGGGCTCGGCAAGCGGACCACTGTTCCCAATACACGTGGTGCAACCGTACCCGACGACGTGGAATCCCATCGCCTCGAGGTCGTCCATCAAGCCCGACTCCTGTAAGTAGTCGGTGACCACCTTAGAGCCGGGAGCCATGCTCGTCTTAACCCACGGCTTGCGGTCCAGGCCGCGTTCCCTGGCCGCCTTGGCTACGAGGCCAGCCCCAATCATCACGGACGGGTTGGAGGTATTGGTACAACTGGTAATCGCCGCGATGACCACGGAACCATCCCGCAGCTCGAAACGGCTACCCTCGTACTCGACATCCGCCACTACAGCGATATCGTTGGCAACGGCAACCGCCGTCGTGGGTGACTGGCCACCTTCGCCCGCCCAGCGCGCGCGGTCCTGTTCGGGTACCCCACGCTTCGCGCCGGAAGGAATGAGGTTTGGGAGAACCTGCGCAAACGACTCCTTTACCTCTGTGAGGGGAACCCGATCCTGTGGCCGACGAGGACCAGCGAGAGAGGGCACCACGGAACCCAGGTCGAGCTCCAACATTCCGGAGTACTCGGGCTCGGCGCTGCCTTCAGTGTGGAACAGGTGCTGCGTCTTGCAGTACTTCTCGACGCGCTCGATCACCTCACGCGGCCGTCCAGTGCGCTCGAGGTACCGGAGGGTTTCGGCGTCGACCGGGAAGAACCCGATCGTTGCGCCATACTCCGGGGACATGTTGGCGATCGTGGCGCGATCGGCCAAGCCAAGGGTGGCCATACCTGGTCCGAAGAACTCCACGAAACGGCCAACGACGCCAAACTTCCGCAACATCTGCGTTACCACCAACACGAGATCGGTTGCCGTCGCCCCGTCGGGCAGCTTGCCACTCAGCTTCATCCCGACGACCTCGGGGAGCTGCATGAAGTACGGCTGCCCGAGCATGACCGCCTCCGCCTCGATGCCCCCCACACCCCATCCAACCACCCCCACGCCGTTGATCATGGTGGTGTGGGAGTCGGTGCCCACCAGCGTATCGGGGAACGCGACGTGTCCGCCATTGTGCTCAGCGAGACGCACCACGCTTGCCAGGTACTCCAGGTTCACCTGGTGCACGATTCCCGTGCCAGGAGGGACCACCCGGAAATTGTCAAATGCCTGTTGCGCCCAGCGGAGCAGGGCATAGCGCTCCGAATTGCGTTCCATCTCCTTCTCGACGTTCAGCTGAAACGCCCGTGGTGTCCCGAAGAAGTCGACCTGGACCGAGTGATCGATCACCAAATCGGTAGGGACAAGTGGGTTGATCCGCTGGGCATCTCCTCGCAGGGCCACGATCGCGTCACGCATGGCCGCGAGGTCCACCACCGCCGGCACACCGGTAAAGTCCTGCAGCACCACACGACCCGGCATGAATGGGATGTCGACGCTGCGGTCTGGCTCTGGAGCCCACCTGGCCACCGCCGCCACATGGTCCTCGGTGACGAGATCGCCACCGGCGTGCCGAAGGATGTTTTCCAATAAGATTCGAATGGAAAACGGCAACCGGTCCAGATCAACGAGGCCCGCCTTGGTAAGGGCGTCCAGTCGGTAGATGGTTGCGGTTCCTTCGGGAAGCTCGATCGAGTCGCGGGAATTGAATGGGTTGGTCATGTGGCCAAAGATAATGAATCCTCTCAATCCCTTCTATCCCCGCATCGTAGCGTCTTCCAGCACGTCCATGTACAATGTTTGCAACTGGACGATGTTTTCGCGCGCTCTTGCCCTGCTTGCGACGAGGAGGCCGCGGTGACGCATGAGGCCGTTGCGGCGAGCTCAACCGCACTCGACCAACTCTGTATCAACACCGTCAGAACGCTGGCCATGGACGCCGTGCAGCGTGCCAACTCTGGTCACCCCGGTACGCCGATGGCGCTGGCACCGCTGTGCTACGTGTTGTGGACCAAGCATCTGCGGCATAGTCCGGTGGACCCGAGCTGGCCGGGCCGGGATCGGTTCGTCCTTTCGTGCGGGCACGCTTCGATGTTGTTGTACAGTTTGCTCTACTTGACGGGATACGACCTGTCGCTCGAGGAGATCAAGCAGTTTCGACAGTGGGAGAGCAAGACCCCCGGGCATCCCGAGTACGGCATGACCCCCGGTGTGGAGACGACCACCGGGCCGTTGGGGCAAGGAGTGGGTAACGCGGTGGGAATGGCAATCGCCCAGGCGAATCTCGCGGCGCATTTCCATCGACCCGACTTCGAGATTCTCAACCATCGGACCTACTTCATCGCCAGCGACGGCGACATCATGGAGGGTGTTTCTCATGAGGCGGCCTCGCTGGCCGGTCACCTGCAGCTGGGCAATCTCATCGGCTTCTACGACGACAATCACATCACCATCGATGGCGAAACGTCGCTGACCTTCAGTGACGACACGGCAGACAGATTCACCGCGTACGGTTGGCACGTGCAGCGGGTCGAGGATGGCAACGATCTCGCCGCCATCGATCAGGCGATCTCGCGTGCCGAAGCCGTGCACGACCGCCCGTCCTTGATCATCGTGCGCACCCACATCGCGTACGGAAGCCCAAACAAACAGGATACCGCGGCGGCTCACGGAGCACCGCTTGGGGAAGAGGAAGTGCGTCTGACCAAGCAGAACTTGGGCTGGCCGTACGACGAGCCCTTCGCCGTGCCCAAGGAAGCTCTGGCCGAATGGCGTAAGTGTCGGGGTCGGGGTGAGCGATTCCAGAAAGAGTGGAATGACGCTCTAGCGGGGTATACCGCGGCACATCCCGACCTGGCGAAAGAGCTGCAGCGTCGTCTAGGTGGCGAGCTTCCCAAGTCGTGGGAGGCTTCGATTCCCTCCTTTGAACCGAAGGATGCCGCACTGGCCACCCGCTCCGCTTCCGAACGCGTGCTACACGCGGTGGCGTCAACCATCCCGGAGCTGCTCGGTGGGTCCGCGGACCTGGGGGAGTCCAACAAGACGATCATCAAAGGCGCGGACGCGCTCGGTCCGGGGAATATGGGTGGCCGCAACATGTACTTTGGCATCCGCGAGCACGGAATGGGGGCCATTCTCAACGGGATGGCGCTTCACGGTGGTTTCATGCCATTCGGCGCCACCTTTCTCATCTTTAGCGATTACATGCGTCCGCCAATCCGTCTCGCCGCACTCATGGGAATCAAGGTCATCTACGTCTTCACGCACGACTCGATCGGGTTGGGTGAGGACGGTCCCACCCACCAGCCCGTCGAGATGTTGCCAGCGCTCAGGGCGGTGCCGAATCTGATCGTGATACGCCCGGCAGATGCGGCGGAAACCGCTGAGGCGTGGCGCTTCGCCATCGCGCACAGCGGTGGCCCGGTCGCGATGGCATTGACCCGGCAGAAGGTGCCACCCATCGACCGCACGCGGTGGGCGTCGGCCAGCGGACTCGCCCGGGGGGGCTACGTCGTCGCGGATGCGGGGCGCAAACCGATGGATATCATTCTCATGGCGACCGGCTCGGAGGTGGGGCTGGTGCTGCAAGTGCGTGAACAGCTCGAAGCGGAGGGGATTGGAGCACGTGTCGTGAGCGTCCCGAGTCTCGAAGTGTTCATGGCGCAGCCCTCATCGTACCGCGACGAAGTCCTGCCGCCGGACGTACCCAGGCGGCTTGCCGTCGAGGCGGCACATCCCCAGTCGTGGTACCGGTTGGTCGGTAATCACGGGGATGTCGTCGGGATCGAGCGTTTCGGGGCGTCGGCACCCTATGAGCAGATTTTCGAGGCCTACGGCCTCACGGTCGAGCATGTGGCTCACCGGGCGCGGCGACTGCTCGAGCATCGCGGTTCTCGCGGGGTCGATGACCGATAAGCAGCATCGACAAAAGCAGGATGCTGCCGAGCGCGCGGCGGCGCTCGTACGATCCCGAACCGTGGTTGGGTTGGGCACCGGGTCGACCGCGGAACTGGCGCTTCTTGCGATCGGGGAGCGGCTGAAAGCTGGCCAGATCGCCGATATTGTGGGGATCCCGACGTCACGCCGTACCGAAGCGTTGGCCAGCCGCCTACAGATCCCGCTGAGCACGCTCGATCAACACCCAATCATCGATATCACTATCGACGGGGCCGACGAGATCGATCCGAGGGGCAATCTCATCAAGGGGTTTGGGGGAGCCCTGCTGTGGGAGAAGATCGTCGCCTCGGCGACCCGCCACTACGTCATCATCGCGGACGAAACAAAGCTCGTGAATCGACTTGGCACACGGGCAGTCGTGCCGGTCGAGGTGGTCCCCTTTGGGTGGAGCACGCATTGCGAGATCGTGCGTAAGTTGGGTGGCGAGGTGACGCTCCGGCTTGACGAGCGGCAGGATCCCTACCGGACGGATGGCCAGCACTACATCCTGGACTGCCGTTTCCCACGGGGAATCGACGATCCCCACGGGCTCGATCGTTCACTCCGCCAACGTCCGGGAGTCGTCGAGACCGGATTGTTTTTGGACTTCGCCCCGGAAGTCATCGTCGGCCGAGATTCTTCCTCGTGAGACGGTACGTCCCGCTCGCCATCGCGGTCGTTGTGGCGGTGGTGTGCGTCCGTCTTGGTCTGTGGCAACTGAGTCGTTTGAACGATCGCCGTGAGGTCAACGCCACCCGCGCCACGCGACTCGCGCAACCGCAGCTACAGATTACAGAATGGCTCGCCCTCGATTCGACCGGAGCGGGTCGGCGGGCGGAGGCCGCGGGTGTGTTCGACTTCACCCGTGAGTTGATCGTCGTTGCGCGCAGCTTTCGCGGGGTACCAGGTGTGCACATTGTGACCCCTCTTCGGCTGCCCGACGGCTCGGCACTCTTGGTCGAGCGTGGGTGGGTTCCCTCTGCCGATGGGCGCTCCATCGATCTCGAGCGTGTCCGCGAGCGGGCGTGGGCGAATCCAACCGGTCTGTTGCTGGGGAATGTCACCGAGCAGCCCGAGGCGATCGTGGGCGACGCTGTATGGCCTCGCTACGTGCGGCGTGTCACCCCCCCGGACCACGGAGCCGCCTATCCCTATCCAGTGCTCGATCTGCTGTTGCGGCGCACCGAGTTGCCCGACTCTGCTCCACAGGAGATGCGTGCAGTTCCGCTTCCCGAGCTTTCTGACGGGCCCCATCTCTCCTACGCCATTCAGTGGTTCGCGTTCGCGGTGATCGCGGTCATCGGATCTGTCGCGCTCGTGGTGAAGGGGAGCAGGGAGTTTCGTTGACTTTCGTCGCTCCGATTAGCAACGTCGATTCATTGCCCTACCAGGAGTCGTGTCCATGATTGCCCGTCGCGCGTTTCTTCACTCGATCTTTGGTTCCGCCGTTGCACTTCCCGCACTCCGCGACGACGGGCTCGTGCGCATTCTCTCAGCGAGTACTCAGGTGGCGGATCGTGCCGCGACCGATCTCGCGAGCGATGAGGACTTTTGGCGTGAGATTCAGGATGCGTTCACGGTAGATCGCAGCATCGTCAACCTCAACAACGGTGGCGTGTGTCCCAGTCCCAAGGTGGTGCAGGACGCCCTCCGACGCTATTTGGAGTTCTCCAACCAGGTCCCGGTCTACACGATGTGGGAGATTCTCGAGCCACAGATCGAGAGCGTACGCCAGCAGCTGGCCCGTGCGTTTGGGTGTGATCCAGAAGAGATGGCGATTACGCGCAATGCCAGCGAGGCGCTCGAGATCTGCCAGCTCGGGTTGGACCTGCAGCCGGGGGATGAGGTGCTCACGACCGATCAGGATTACCCACGGATGCTCACGACTTGGGAGCAACGAGTGCGTCGTGAGGGAATCGTCTTGCGCAAGATCTCCTTTCCCGTTCCCCCACCGAGCATGCAGGACCTGGTCGATCGCTTCGAGCGCGCCATCACGCCGCGGACCAGGGTGATTCACTTCTGCCATATCACGAACCTCACGGGGCAGATCTTCCCGGTGAAGGAGATCTGTCAGCTTGCCCGTGCACGGGGGATCGAGGCGATCGTCGACGGCGCCCATGCCTTTGCGCACTTCCCGTTCACTCTCGATGATCTCGACTGCGATTACTATGGCACGTCGCTGCACAAGTGGCTGCTCGCCCCGCATGGGACGGGATTTCTCTACGTGCGCAAGGCCAAGATCACCACGCTGTGGCCCATGATGGCGGCGCCAGAGAAGATGAACGACGACATTCGCAAGTTCGAGGAGATCGGGACCCACCCCGCCGCCAACCACAACGCCATCGCGGAAGCACTCACGTTTCACGAGGGCATCGGGCCCGAGCGCAAGGCAGCGCGACTACGATTCCTGCGCGATCGATGGATGAAACGCCTCGACGGCCTACCAGGGGTGAGGATTTACACGAGCTACGATCCGCGCATGTCCTGTGGACTGGCCAACATTGGTCTCGACGGCGTGGAGCCGGCGAAGTTGGTGCGTCAGCTGTGGGAGACGCGGCGCATCATCGTGACGCCGATCAACCACCCAGCGTGCACGGGCATTCGTGTCACCCCCAACGTGTTCACGACGCTGGATGAAGTAGATCGCTTTGCCGAGGCAATGGAAGCCGTAATTCGCGGGGGCGTAGTGGGGTAGGGCCTGGATTACGCGGCGAGGTCCGTTAGCCCAGCGCGACCGACGGCGCCGACGGCCGTCTTCACGAGCTGTCCCTGCTCGAACCTGCCGAAGAACGGTATTGAGCGGATACCGTATCGCTGACTCAGCGTCGGCGCGCGGTCAGTGTCGACCTTGGCGACCAGCAAGCGGCCAGCGTGATCGTGCGCGATTTCGTCCAGAATCGGCGCCATTTGCAGGCACGGTCGACACCAATCCGCGTAAAAATCCACGATCACCGGAACCTCCGCCCGAAGCACGGTGGTCTCGAAGTGCTCCTCCGTCACCTTGATCGGTCGGTCGAGCAGAAACGGTTTCTTACACTCCCCACAGACGGGGCGTTGGCTGTGCCGCTTGATATCGACTTTATTGACCTTTCCGCAGAACTGACACGCAAGCATCGCGTTGGCCATCGGTTTTTCTCCTGTTTGCTTCTTGCTTCCCTTTTTGCACTCTCAAAGGTAGCCAGCCCAAAGCTGGTCGTTCACAATCAGTCATTGAGACTTCCAAAGATAATCGTGAAATCGTCCTTAGCATCGGTCAACGCATCTTGACCGGGTCAGTGAAGCGCAACACGCTGTAGAGCCATCCGTGAGGAGCACAACGTGTCAAAATCCCAAACGCGAATCGGAAACAAGGAGCTACGCACTGAGAGTCTCATGATGAGCTATGGATATGATCCAAAGCTCTCAGAGGGCGCGATCAAGTGTCCAATTTTTCAGACATCGACCTTCGTATTCGAAACGGCCGAAGAGGGAAAGGCCTTTTTCGAGATTGCCTATGGGTTGCGCAAGCAGGAACCACGAGAACGCTTCGGTCTCATCTACAGCCGTCTCAACAACCCCGACCTCGAAGTGCTGGAGGACCGGCTGCGGCTCTGGGACGGCGCTGATGCCGCGGCGGTCTTCGAGAGTGGCATGGCAGCTATTGCCACCAGCTTGTTGGCATTCGTTCGGCCAGGTGATGTGATCGTGCACAATGAGCCGCTGTACGGCGGATCCGATCATTTCGTGAAGCAATTTCTGCCGGGCTTTGGTGTGACCCCAGTGAGCTTTCCTGCTGGTGTGCCGGTAGCACGGATCGAGGACGATCTTCGTCGACGAACCCGCGGCAAGCGGGTCGCCGTGGCCCTTCTGGAAACGCCTGCCAATCCGACGAATGCGCTCGTCGACATCCGCGGTGTTGCGGACCTGATTCACAGTCTGGAGAGCGATGACACGAGACCGGTGGTCATGGTCGACAACACCTTCCTCGGTCCCCTCTGGCAGCACCCCCTGAAGCACGGTGCCGATCTCGTACTGTACTCCGCGACGAAATTCATCGGGGGACACAGTGACCTGATCGCGGGCGCTTCCCTCGGCCGGCCAGAAATCCTCGCTCCGGTGCGGGCACTGAGAACCTTCATGGGTACCATGGCGGGCCCGTGGACTGGCTGGTTGCTCCTTCGCAGCCTCGAGACGCTCAAAATGCGGATGACGGCACAGATGAAGAACGCGCGCTACGTCGCCGATTTCCTCAACGATCACCCAAAGATCCGCGACGTCCACTACTTGGGTCTGTTGGGAGAAGACGACCCGATGTTCGGCGTATACCGGAAGCAATGTGTTGCACCGGGATCCCTCATATCGTTTGACGTAGAGGGAGGAGAGCCAGCCGCGTTCCGATTTCTCAATGCACTCCAACTCATCAAGCTGGCGGTCAGCCTCGGAGGCACGGAATCCCTGGCCGAGCATCCGGCGACCATGACACACGCCGACGTCCCGCCGGACGAACAGGTACGGATGGGAATCACTGCCGGAATGGTACGGCTGTCCGTGGGGGTTGAGTACTACGAGGACATCATCGCCGACGTAGAGCAGGCCCTAACAGTGGTGTGACGACTCTTCAGTCAGTCCTTCGTGCCGTTGACGGCTTCGTCCATCCACCTGGCGAGGAGGAGACGCAGGACGGGCGTCGACGCCGCGTCGAGGTACGCCTGGCGGATAACGTTCCACTCTTCGATCGCTCGCAGCGCCACCAAATCAAACTCGACCCGGTCGCCGGTCTCTTGCGCCGCTTTCAATCGTGGCACGAGTGCGGCGATCCGCGCTCGCGGTGCTGCGACACGGCGCGCAAACGCGGAATCCGGCCCTGGGTCCACTATGCCTCCCAGGCGCGGCACCGCGCCCAGCGTTTCCCCGAGCGCGAGGGCGAGCGGGCGGGCGACCCCAGCGTGGGTCGTATCGCGCAACTCCTCCGGTGTGGGGGGCTGGAGACCGGTGGCAACGTACGGCAAGGCGATGTTGAAGTCCGCGAACGGTCCCTCTGGGTTGGGGACGTTGAGCCAGACGTGCACCATCGCGATGCGGGACGATCCAGGCACACCGGCGAATTCCCGGCAATCCTCCTGGCTGGCCGCCAGTATCGTCTCGAGCTCCGGAACGCCGGAGCAGGGCAGGTGAGTGTGCCAGTGATCGTTCGCCCCATCAAACCCTTCCGGCACCGGTGTGCCGGTCGGGGCGGCGGTGGCGTAGGCCACACCCACCAGTTGCCATTCCTCGATGCCGCGGACTGGGTAGTACATGGCATAGGCGGGGCGCGTGAGATCGAACGCGCCGCTCCGCAGGTTTGGAATGTGAATCCAATGCTCGCCGACCAAGGGGTTGAGATCGTTCATCGATGGGGGCGCGATGCGCCGAAACCCCAGCCGTGCGGCGTCCCACGTCGTGCCCAACGATCGCCCGATGTCGGCAACTTGCGACAGTTGATGGAGCAGTAGTGGTGACGCGTCGTCACCGTCGCGTGCGCCCTCCTGTGCACTGTGATCCTGCGCAGGGGCGGAGCCCGCCACTGCGCACGAGACGATGAGGCCGAGGACGAATGCGGAACGCGTCATCGTATGCGTCACGGACGCCAGCTCGGCTGGATATCGGCTCGGTCGACGCCGGTATCGCTCGAGACCAAGCGCCGGTCGGTAACATACGTGCTCGCCGTGGTGGTGGCCGGAGCCGCAAAGATCCCGAGGTTGGTGCCGTCCGTGTCGACCAACACGATCTCGGATCCATCGGGTGACCAGTCGTACGCCAGCTCTTCCGACGACACGAAGAAATCGACCTCCGGTGTGATCTGCACCTCACTGCCCGCAGCACCTGCCGTCACGCGCCAGTAGCTCCACATGCTCGCTTCCACCGCAAAGTTGTTTCGAAGGAACATGATCTCCGTCCCATCCGGCGAGATGACCGGTCGCACGTCGTCGAAGTTGTTGATTGGCGCGGTCAGCTCCAGCAGGTTGCTGCCGTCGGCGTTGATCTGATAGATGCGCATGTCGCCGAGTACCTCGCCGCCAAAGGCCAGGTAGCTTCCGTCGGGAGCCCAATCGAGGCTCAGCACGCGGATGGGGTTACCCTGACCGTCCGTGAGCCTCCCCAGCGAGTCGGTGACCGTGCCGTCGAACGTGGCGAAGTAGATCTGACTTGCGATGTTCCCAGCGCCATCATCCAAATCGCGGACAACGGCCAGCTGATCTGGATTCGTGGGGTTCCACGCAAACGCCCCCGACCCGCCAAGCGTGTCACTCACCGCGTCGGTTATGAATACCTTGAGGCCCCCGTCAGCGATGCCCTCGAGGGTACCCACCGGCGCGTCGACCCCGGAAACGATACAGACATCTTGTGTGCCGAACGTTGGACCACACACGAACGCCAGATGCCGGCCGTCGGGGCTGAATCGGGGTTGGAATGTGCTTGTATCGGTGGCCGACGTCAGATGGTCGATTTCGAAGGCCAGATCGGCGACGTGCAGTTGATTTGGAACCGTACCATCTGCACGGGCCGAGTAGGTAATTCGTTCACGGCCAGGTCCCCATCGTGGGAAGACCCTGCGCAACGACGCATCGGTTGTGGTGCCCTCAGCTGTGATCTGAAAGCGATCTGCGCCGTCCGGTTCGCTCGTGAGAATGCCTGAGACTGCCGCATCGAGCAGTGAGTCCGCTGCCCAGATGATGCCCGGGACCACGTCGAACGGATCGCTCTCGGCACCCACCGCGCCGATTGCGGTTGTAGCAATCGTGTACCCCGACGCCAGATTGTCGATGCTCAGATCGATAAACGTGGCAGTTCCGCCAGTTGGGACGACCGAGAGTGTGCCGGAAAGCGTTGCTCCCCCGGGATTGGCACCCAGGGCGACGTCGACCGGGTTGGTGAAGCCGGTGAAGAGATTGTCGCGCCCGTCACGTACTTCGACCGTCATGCTCGGCGTAATAGGTCGGAACGGCAGCACATCGGTCGGCTGCCCCGTCACCACGAGGTACGGAGCAAGCGTTGGGAGCCTGAGGCTCATCGCGGCGAACAGGGTATCGAGAAACGTACCGTTGCCAAGGTCCAGACCGGTGATGCCCGCGAGATCCCCGCCTCGACTAGAAAAGATCACGACATCGAACGTGTCGGCGGCGGACGGTGTGAAGCTCGTGACGATGTCGATCTGGCCGTCGAGGACGGCAGCGCCGGTTGTGTTGGGACCAGCCGTCACGACGAGCTGGTCGTGCTCGGTACCGGGCGAGGTCCCGTCGAGCTCGAGCGTGATAGTCGAGGTCGCGCCCTGTCGGAAATCACCGATGATTGTCAAGACGCCCGGAGTGGTGCCCGGTGCAAAGTCCCCGTCCAAGGTCCCGTACGTCGCGTCGTCGAGATCGAGTGTGCCGTCGCCTTGAACGAGTGCACCGGATCCGTGAATCAAAGCCGCGTCGATATCCAGCGCCTGACCAACGGCGATAAAGATGGCACCCTGGTTATCGAACGTCGGTGTCGCGCCGCCGAGGTCGGCATTGAATGTGGTATTGAGCGTCACGTTGAAGGTGGCCCCAGCAGGAATCCGGAATGTCGAACCATCGCCACCCCGGATGGTGACACCGATGGACTGGGTGATACCACCGAGCTCGAGGGTGCGGCCGCCACCGACATCGAGCAGCAATCCGGGCGTGAACTGATTGATGGAGCCTGCACCGGTCCGCGTGACGCCGGGATCCGTCATCGTGCCGCCGTCCCACACGAAGGTCGACGTGATGTCGAGCGTTCCGGAACCAGTCACCGCGCCGCCAACCATGGTGAGGAAGTCGAACGTGACAGTCCCGCTGGGGATTTCGAGCGTCGCCCCTTGTACGCTCACGGGTCCGGTGACCGCGAGGCCGTCAACGACGGTGAACGTGCCTGCACCGAGATCCAACAAGGCCTCGCCGATCGAGATCGTCCCCGTCAGCGTCCCACCACCCTGAAGGATCAGCGCTCCCAATTGAATGTCCATCAGCCCGTCGTTGATGATCGCCGGCCCAAAGAGGCTTCCGGTCTGATCGCTCTGCACGACGAGAGCGCCGGAGTTGGTGAAGATTGCGGATCCCTGTACGTTCCCGTTGACGAGCAACAACTCTCCACCGCTCCGCGTGCGACTGTCCCCGAGCACGGTCAGCGTCGCGTTGCTCACCGCGAGCGTTTGTGTTCCCGCTCCACCGCCAACGTCCAGGCTCGCCACGGACACATCGCGGTCCAGCGTGACGGTGAAGGTGCCATCGATGCCTATCACGGCGGTGTCCTGGGCCGTAGGTACCCGGCCACCATCCCAGTTTGCGGGAACATTCCAGCTTCCGCCCAAAGCGTTGATCCATCGCAGCGTTTCCGCTACGGGCTCACCGAGGGTAGCCAACGCCGTGAAGCTGACCTGGAGCGCCGCAGGCTGTGTGGTTGCAGCCGTTCCAGTCTGTGTTCCCTCGAGTGGACCGAGCGTCCAGGTGGTGCGCACTTCCCCGTTGGCGTCGCTGAGCGTTGAATCCGGCGTGAACGAGCCCCCACCCGACGTGGTGAACCGCACGACCACATTCTCCACCCCGACCCCGTCGGATCCGCGGACCAGTACGACGATCGCGGTGGGGAGCGGGGTATCCGGTGCACCGGTCTGACCGTTGCCCTCAATGATCAGCAGCCCGCTTGGCAGCGGTTGTACGTCGAGGAGCGCCGTGTCGGCTTGCCCGGTCAACAACTCGGCGACGAGCCGAGCGGTCCCGCGTTGCCCTCCTGCTACCACCTCGCCAACCCCGGCGTCGGGGAAGGAAGCAGAGGCCGCGTCCAGCGAGCGAAAGCCGATGGGGGTCCCGGGAATCGGTTCCCCCATCGAATCGATCGCCTCTGCCACAACGGTAAGGGCTTGCCCCTGGAAGAGACTCGTGTCCTGTGTGACGATCTGCACGAGGGCGGCATCGAACCCGATGCCCACATAATCGATCTCGACCGAGACGGGCACGGGCGTCTGGTTGCCCGTCACCGGGCTGATGGTATCGGGTCCAGCCCGGAAGGCGGTGTCCCCGGCTGCGGTGATCAACTCCATTACCAGCGCGAACCGCTCAGTTGGAGTTTCCATCATCACTGTCAACTGCAGGTTGATTTCATCACCCGCGACATCGGCAACGGTGTCGAGCACCACTTCGTTTGGCTCCAGCCGGAAAAGCCGAGCGCGAATGCGAGCGATGTCAACGAGCCCGGCGTTGCTGCTGCTAAAGACCGGTGCAACGGCGAGATGCCCGGGGATTGTCCGAGGACCCGCAGCGTCGTTCTGACAACTCCAGAGCAGCAGCGCGAGACCGACGAGGACAGGCGCGAGAATGGCAAGTGGAGGGGGCAAACCGCGCATAATTCTTCCGCCGAAGTTGACCTCCTAACTTGGGCGGACC
Source organism: Gemmatimonadales bacterium (assembly GCA_041577295.1). Classification (GTDB taxonomy): domain Bacteria; phylum Gemmatimonadota; class Gemmatimonadetes; order Gemmatimonadales; family GWC2-71-9; genus JBDHDH01. Next base: position 107,493 of record JBFGJG010000003.1, on the reverse strand, counting down.
AGGCTGGCGGAGCAAGAACGAGAAAGCGGTCGCGAGTGGCGCGACCGCTCGTCAGCTCCCCGGTAGGTTCTTAACTGGGCGCTGCTCAGTTGTGATGCGGTGGCAGCGGCAACAGCACGGTCATGGTAGTTCCACTATTCACCGCGGACTCTACCTTGATCGTTCCTCGGTGCGCTCGCACGATCCCAAGCGCGACCGCGAGCCCCAATCCATGACGGTCGGGTTTTGTCGTGAAGAAGGGATCGAAGATTTTCGACTGCACCTCAGCGCCCATGCCACAGCCATCGTCGGCGACCCGCGCGAAGACGTAGGTTCCCGCGGGCAGCTCGCCTCCCGGATAAGTATCCAACAAGTACGCGCTGTCCGCTTCAACCTGCCCCGCTGATACGACCACCGACCCGCCGGAGGCCGGTAAGGCATCTGACGCATTGGCTACCAGATTCGCCAGCACCTGTTTGAGCTGGGCGGGATCGCCGAAAATGGGTGAGACCTCGGGGGGTAACCGCAACGCCAGTTGGGCTGCAGGGGTCACTTGCTCCTCGAGCGTTACGTGTGCCTCTTCGATGAGCCGGTTCAGAAACACCGCATGCAAGCTACCGCGCTCTCTGCCAGCATACGCGAGCATCTGATCCGCGAGGTCAGCGGCTTGCTCGGCCGCGCTCCGGATCCGATCGACCAGGTCTCGCTCAGGAGAACCGGAGGGGAGCTTGCGCCGGATGACGCGAACGTTGTGGATGACGGATGCGACCGCTGCTTCCAAGTCTCGGGCCGCACCACCGGCGAGGATGCTCAAGCTCTCGAGCTTCTGCGCTCGATACTGCGCTTCCTCCGCTCGCTGGCGATCGGTCATGTCCTGACCGATGGTCACGACGCCGTACGGTATACCCTCTGCATCGTGCAATCCACTGATATTCCATGATACCGTTCTGATCTTGCCCCCACGGATACGCACTGGGTGCTCGAGGACTTTTGGCAAGCCGCCCGCGAGGATGGCTTGCAGCTCAGCGACGATGGTCTGTCGGATGCCGCTGAGGAGGCAAAGCTCGGCGTAGTCTTGCCCGAGGACTTCGGTGCGTGCGTAGCCGAAAAGTCGCTCCGCGGCTGTGTTCCACTCTATGATGCGTCCTTCGGAGTCGAGGCATACGATCGCGTTGCCCGCGGTCTCAACGACCGTGCGGTAGCGCTGCTCGCTTCGTCGAAGTGCTTGGTCCATCAGCTCACGTTCCACTGCGACGCCAACGAGGTGCGTTGCGTCGGCGACGAGTTGGAGATCCTCCGGCTGGGGACTCCGCGGTTCCCGGTAGTACACTGCGAACGTTCCCAGGACCTGGCTGCTTCGCGCGATGATCGGTGTGGACCAACAGGCGCGCAGGCGGTGCGCAAGTGCGAGGTCTCGATAGTCCTTCCAGAGTGGATCGGTCGCCACGTCCGAGACGATCACCTGGGTCCGACGAAAGGCCGCCGTACCACACGATCCTACGGTCGGTCCGATCTCGATGCCGTCAATCGCCTGGCAGTAGGCCGGCGGCAAGCTGGGTCCAGCGCCGTGGTGCAGACGCCTTCCGTCGTCGTCCAAGAGGAGAATTGAGCAAAGGACTCGCGGGGTGTGTTCCTCGATGAGCAAGCAGATGCCGGCCAGGATTTCCTCAAGCGGCCTACCCAAAGCCACCGACTCCAGAATCCGTGTCTGACCGAGCAGGAGCCGATCGCTGCGCCGTCGGCCCGGATCCTTGGGGGGAAGGGCTTCAGCCGCCGCTGCGCCTCTTGCCTGTCGTTCGATGAGCTGCCAGTCCCGCATGGCCGACCTCCCTCTTGCCCAATTGCACGCCGGTGATCGCCGTGCGTGGTGCAAGGTCCCTCGTGCAAAGGCCACGGCCAATGGCTGACGGGCGCTGACTGAGAGTTCGCCGTGCTCGACGCTCTCGGAGAGGAAGGCGTTGGTGGGTAGCGTCTTTCCAATCGGGAGGACTCGGGCACGTGAGTGGACCGAGCCAAGCACCCGCACCTCTTCTAATGTGCGGCTCGTCGCCCGATGACACAAGTGCGCCTAGGAGCGGAGGGGGTGGTGTTTCGAGGCGGGTAGCCCACGCCAACGAAAAGGGCGGGCTGTCACCAGCCCGCCCGAAGTGTAGCAGTGTTGGTGGCCTACGCTGGCTCCACCACGTTTGCCTCTTCCAACCAGCGCACCTCGTCGGCCATGACGCGCTGCGCCGTCTTGTACACGGCAACGTCGTCGTTGTCGAAGAGTCGGTCGAACCGCTCCTTGATTCGGCGGCGGGAGAGCTGGCAGAAGAGGTCCGCGAGGTGGACGCTTGCCGCACCCTGCGCCCGCTCCTCGGGGTCCTTGCTCGTGTGGAGCATGTGTGCCCGTGAACACGCGGCGCTCATGGCGAACAGCTCCGCGCCAATCTCCACCAACCGGAAGAGGATGGCTTGCCGCTTCTCGAGCTTTGGCCCGAATCGCACGATGGCGTGGAACAGCGAGCGAGCCAATCGACGCGAACTGCGATTGATGTAACGCATGTGCTTGGCCAACTGCCCGAACTCGCCATACCGCGGCCAGCGACCCCACCCGAACCATCGCGCCGGATACCAGGCGGCGTAGTAAAAGCCCGCTCGGATGAATGATGGAATCTTCTTGGCGAAGGAGGCTTTTGGATCGGTGATGGCACCCGCGACTTTCAGGTGCGTGTCCACCACCTCGCGCGCCAGAAAGAGCCGCATGATCTCACTCGAACCCTCGAAGATCATGTTGATCCGGAAATCCCTCATGATCCGCTCGACGGGCTCGGGTCGCTCGCCCCGCGCGCGGAGACTCTCGGACCGCTCGTACCCGCGCCCACTGCGGATCTGCAGCGTGTCGTCGATCAGCTGCCAACCCTGCTCCGTATTCCACATCTTGGCCATGGCGGCTTCGAGCCGAATGTCGAACTTGCCCTGATCGGCCATCAAGGCTGCCAGTTCCGCGAGGGACTCCATCACGAAGGTCGTCGCGGCAATCCTTCCTAGCTTCTGCGCAATGGCGTCGTGTTTCCCAATCGGAAGACCCCACTGGACCCGCTCCTGACAGAAGCGACGCGCGATCCCGAGGCAGGCCTTGACGGCAGCCGCCGACGTGGCGGGCAACGTCAGCCGTCCGGTGTTCAGCGTGATCAACGCGAGCTTGAGGCCCTTACCCTCCCCCCACAGGATGTTGTCCTTGGGGACCCGGACGTTCGTGAAGCGCATGACGCCGTTCTCGATACCATGCAGACCCATGAAGTGACAACGATGCACCACCTCGACACCGGGCCAGTTGGCTTCCACGATGAAGGCGGTGATGCCACGCTCTCCCGTGCGAGCCATGACGACCATGATGTCGGCGATCGTCCCGTTAGTGCACCACAGCTTTTCCCCGTTGAGCAGATAGGTCTCGCCGTCACTCTGTAACTCTGCCGTCGTGCTCATCCGAGCGGGATCGCTTCCGACACCCGATTCCGTCAACGCGAACGCGCTGATGGCGCCGCGTGCGAGACGTGGGAGATATTTCTTCTTTTGCTCGGGCGTACCAAAAAGCTTGAGCGGCTGCGGAACGCCAATGGACTGGTGGGCGGATAGGAGGACGCCGATGGACGACTCCGCACTTGCCACCAGCGACACTGCACGGTTGTAGATGGACTGTGAGAAACCCAACCCCCCGTACTCTTCTGGAATCTTGATACCAAAGCACCCGAGCTTGGCCAGTCCCTCGATGACGTGCTTGGGCACTTTGTGGTCGTTGTCGATCTTTTCGGCATCAACGTTCTCACGCAAAAACGTCTCTAACTCGTCGAGCCAGGGCTTGGCACGCTCGAGCTCTTCCGAATCGATGCGCGGGAAGGGGTGAACAAGGTCGAGACGAAACCGACCGTTGAACAATTCCCGGACAAAGCTGGGTGCTGTCCATTCGGTCTGGCGTGCCGCCTCTGCAACTTGGCGAGCTTCCTGCTCACTGACATGCCGCTCGCCCGAAGGCTTGGCCGGTGCCACCGAAGTCATTTGCTATTCCAATGTTAATGTTGAAGAACTCTTCACAGTGTGTTTGCCAGGTGCGCCAATACGCCGAACCGCGAAGCGGAATACCGTGCTCCAGCGCACAAGTAGTGCAATATCGCTGGGCGTGGCTTGCGACGCTAGCGATTGAATGTGCAAACGCCGTTCCGCGACCGTCAGATCGCTTCTCCCCCTTCCGCCGCCCACCTCGCATCACACTCGCACCCGCTACTCCGCCTCCCCGTCCCGCGGTTGGCCCGGCCAGTCACCGACAACCGGCGGCTGAGCTATAATTGTCGTGCCATGACGACGAATCCCGCACACGCGCCACTCTATCAGTCACGCGCCGCGGCTGGGGCCGATCTCGCTCGACTGCTCGCGGGCCGATTGACGCTGCCGGCGGTCATGATCGGTGTGACGCCCCGCGGCGTCGAGATCGCGTACAATGCCTCCACTACTCTAGGGTCGCCGTTCGATGTCATCGTGACATCGTTTGTTCGGGTCACCGGGCTGGGGATCATCGGTGCCGTAGCGGAAGATGCCGATGCCGAGCTCGACCCGACATTCCAGCCGCGGTTCGGTCTCATGACCGCCCTGACCGAAGCTATCGAGAAGGCTCGTCGGGCGGTCAAGACCGAGCGTCTCCTCTACCGCGGTCACCGACCAATCCGCCCCCTCGGCGGGCAGCATGTTGCGCTGCTCGAAGGACCGTTGACCTCGCCGTGGAAGATCCTCGCCGCGGAGCGAGCGGTGCGGCCCCTTGCGCCAGAAGGCGTGATACTGGCAGCCCCGGTGTGCACGCAGGCGGTGTGGGATCGCATCCAGGCTCGTCGTCTCGTGCTGATCTGCCCTCATGTCCTCCCCGACACCGAAGGGCACCCACGGCCGTTCGCGGAACAAGACGATCCCAGTGCCGAACGACTTCGCAGCATCGTGGTCGCACGTGACGCTGCGTAGTCCACGACGATCGATCCGCTACCCCGCACCCCGCCATCTGTGGACCACGGTGGCTGCGCTCGTGGTTGGCCTGACTGCGGGGGGTGGGGAGCTCCACGCGCAGCTCACTCCTCCGTCGACCGGTGGTGTCGTCGCCCTCGATGCGCTCTTGCAGCGGCTTGCGGAGCAGCGGAGAGTCCTGGTGATCGGCGCTCACCCGGACGACGAGGACACGGCATTGCTCACCCTGGCGGCCCGAGGTCTCGGTGCCGAAGCAGCGTACCTCGCACTCTCCCGAGGGGAGGGTGGCCAGAATGTCCTCGGGCCTGAGTTGGGTGTCGCGCTTGGCTTGCTGCGCTCGCGAGAGCTCGAAGCTGCGCGCTCCGTGGATGGTGCCCGGCAGTTCTTCACGCGAGCGTTCGACTTCGGCTACACCCGGTCCTTGGCAGAGACCGAATCGCGTTGGATTGCCGATTCCGTTCTCAAGGACGTCGTGCGCGTGGTGCGGCGTTTTCGCCCACACGTGTTGGTATCGATCTTCTCCGGAACCGCTCGTGACGGGCACGGTCAGCATCGGCAGTCTGGTCTCATGGCACGACGTGCGTTTGCACAGGCGGGGGACGCTTCAGTTTTTCCTGAGCTGGCGATGGAAGAAGGGCTCTCCCCGTGGGCGCCGCTCAAGCTCTATCGGACAACGCGGTTCGATACGGCCGCAGCCACGCTGATGCTCGAGAGTGGCGGGCTCGATCCCCGAACTGGCAAGACGTTGCACCAGATCGCAATGGCGAGTCGCAGCCAACACCGCTCGCAGGACTTTGGTGTGTTGCAGCCAACGGGTCCCGCACAAGTGCGCTTGCGGCTGCTGGACCGTCGTGTGGGTGACAGGGAAGATCGTCATCTGTTTGACGGGATCTCGTCGGACTCGTCGTGGCTCACACAGTTTGCGGATTCGCTGCGACGACACCTGGCCACGCCGCGCCTTGGGGACGCCGTGGGACCACTGGCGTCGGCCCTCGAGCGGGCGCGGGCGGAGGGCGTTCGTGAGGAACGTCTCGAGCTCATCGAGTTCGCCCTCGCGACAGCTGCGGGCATTGTGCTCGATGCCACCGCGGCAGAGCCGGATCTCGTGGCCGGGCAGCGAGTGGGCGTTCGAATCGACGTGTACAACGGCGGTGAGCATGAAGCGGCACTCGACGAGGTGACCCTCGAGGCCGAGTGGGACGAGCCCGAAATGATGGGGCAGGGCCGTGTCGTGCAGCTGGCGGCGAGGCCGTTGCCTGCTGGAGCGATCGAGACGGTCCGCGCCGAGCTCACCGTCGATCCGTCTGCGAGGATCACGGTGCCGTACTTTCTGGCCGACTCGATGGTCGGCTGGCTATACAATTGGGAGCACGCGGCCGCGCCCGTGCGGGGCTTGCCGTTCGAGCCACCGCCGTTGCACGTCGTCGCGCGGCTACGGGTGGCGGGTGTCGACTTCGCGCTCCGGCGCGAGGTGACTCATAGGGTTCGGGACCAGATCGTTGGCGAGATCCGCACGCCGCTGCAGGTGATTCCTGGGATCGCCGTATCACTGACGCCCGATAACCTCGTGTGGTCGAGCCGTGGACCGGAGCAGCAACCATTCACCGTCGATCTCGCTTCCCATCTGCCAGACACGGTGCGGGGGGTCGTCGAGCTCGACGTGGAGGGGTGGGCAGATCCCGAGCCCCAGTCCTTCCGTCTCGATCAGAAGGGCGATAAGGCGACGCTGACGTTTCGGCTTCACCGACCCCCCAACGTAGATCGAGCGAAGGTCGAGGTTCGCGCGCGCGCGATCGACGTGCGAGGTACCGTGTTCGATCGCGGAGTTGAGGAAATCGAGTACGCACATATCCGTCCGGTAGCAACCACACGACCGGCGATGGCGGTCGTCCGTGTGGCGGACATCGCACTCCCTGCGATCGGAGCGGTGGGATACGTGCGCGGAGCCTCGGACCGGGTTCCGGAGGCGCTCGCCCGAATTGGTCTGCCACTCGAGGTGCTCGACGAGCCGACACTCGCTACCGGAGGGCTCGCTCGCTTCGATTGTATCATCATTGGAACCCGCGCCTACGAGACGGATTCAGCGCTCGTGCGACACCACCGACGCTTACTGGAGTACGTGCGGCAGGGAGGACTCTTGGTGGTCCAGTACCAGCAGTATCAGTTCGTGCGTGGTGGGTTTGCCCCGTACGCACTGGACATTGCGCGTCCGCATGATCGGGTAACCGATGAGACCGCCCCGGTGCGGGTTCTCGATCCCGCGCATCGGGTGGTGCGAATGCCGAACCAGATTGGTCCCGACGACTGGGAGGAATGGCCGCAGGAACGCGGGCTCTATTTTGCGCGCACGTGGGCCACGGAGTACATCCCGCTGCTGGAGATGCCCAACGAGCAGGGCGAGCCCTTACGAGGCGCGTTGCTCGTTGCACCGTACGGCGAGGGCACGTTCGTATATACCGGGTTGAGCTTCTTTCGTGCCTTACCGGCGGGTGTCCCCGGTGCGTATCGTCTGTTTCTCAATCTCGTGGGGTTGCATGCTCGCAATGCGCCGTAGGCTGATTGTGCTGGGTTTGTGCGTGTTAGCCGCTTGTTCCGATGGGCGGACGCCTCTGGTCGTCTATTCGCCGCACGGGCGTGATCTACTGGCGCTTGCCGAAGCCCGATTCGAGGAGGCCAATCCCGAGATCGACGTGCGGTGGCTCGATATGGGCTCACAGGACGTGCTCGACCGTGTGCGTTCCGAGCGTGCGAACCCGCAAGCCGACATCTGGTTTGGCGCGCCGTCGACGCTATTTCGGCGCGCGGCGGCGGAATCACTGCTCGCGCCGTACCGCCCTGTGTGGGCCGACGCGGTGCCACCGAGAGCGCACGGGCCCGCCGAGTTGTACTTCGCTGTTTACGAAACGCCAGCGGTCATCGCGTACAACAGCGCGGCGCTTTCACCGGATGAGGTCCCGAAGGACTGGGACGAGGTGCTGGCACCCAAGTGGCGTGGCACGATCATCATCCGCGAGCCACTTGGATCGGGAACCATGCGGACGATCTTCGGCATGATCATCGAGCGGGGGTTGCGCACCACGGGTGACACCGCAGCCGGATTCGAATGGCTACGGCGTCTCGATGCACAAACCAAGGAGTATGTGTTCAACCCGGCGCTCCTGCACCAAAAGCTGTTGCGTCAAGAAGGATTGCTCACGCTATGGGACCTGCCGGATATCCTCGTAGAATCGTCGAAGGGTAGTCCCTTTGGGTTCATGCTTCCCACGAGTGGGACGCCGATCATCGAGGACGCCATCGCAGTGGTGCGTGGCACCAGACATCCAGAGGAGGCCAAGCGCTTCGTGGACTGGGTGGGGTCGGTTGAGGCCCAGCTGCTTGCCGCGCGGGAGACCTTCCGACTCCCCGCCCGAACGGATCTCCCGGCAGACTCTCTCCCCGAGTGGGCCCTGCGCGTCAAACAGGGGCTCGTCCCGGAGCCTGTCGACTGGGCGTTATTGAGCGACCGCGGCTCTGCGTGGATGGATTACTGGGATCGACATGTACGCGGACGTGGAGGGACGGCGCGTTGAATGAGCGATTCCTTCCTCGAGCTGCGTAACCTCACCAAACGTTTCGGCGATCACCTCGCGGTCACGGACCTTTGCGTGACGGTGCCCCAAGGCGGCGTCCTCGCCTTGTTGGGTCCGAGCGGGAGTGGCAAGACCACGACCCTGCGGCTGTTGGCCGGGTTCGAGCGCCCTGACATGGGTGAGATCATTGTCGATGGACGCGATGTAACGGGCCTTTCTCCTGCACAGCGTCGCTTTGGCATGGTGTTCCAGCACTATGCCCTCTTTCCGCATCTTACGGTGGGTGAAAACGTCGCTTTTGGTCTCGCACGACGCGACTCGCGCGAGCGTCGCACTGCGCGGGTCGACGAGATGCTTGCGCTCGTCGATCTAACGGGGTTCGCTCACCGAAAAGTGACGGAGCTGTCGGGTGGGCAGCAGCAACGCGTGGCGGTGGCCAGGGCACTTGCTCCGGAACCCCGCGTCCTTCTGCTCGACGAGCCGCTCTCCAACCTCGACCCCGGTTTGCGGGAGCGCACTCGTGTGGAGCTCCGGGCGGCGCTCGCCAAGATCGGCGTCACCACCGTACTGGTAACGCACGAGCAGGAGGAGGCGTTCGCGCTCGGCGACCGAGTTGCGGTGCTTCGGGGTGGCCGTTTGGAGCAAGTGGGCCCAGCCCACGAACTCTACGAGCGTCCCCAAACTCTCTTCGTGGCGACCTTTGTGGGGCGCGCGAGTGAAGTCCCAGCGATGCTCCATGCGCCCGGCCAGGCGCAGCTCGCTATTGGAGGTGAGTGGGCCGTCGAAACGCCGCATCCGGTTCCCGTCGGCTCACCGGTCCGCGTCGTCGTTCGACCCGAGGCGTTGCGTTTCGCGGAACAGGGTGTGCGCGGAACCGTCGTGGGACGACGGTACACCGGGGCGAGAGCCTACTTTCGTGTGCGGGTGGGTGAGGGGATCACCCTCGAGGTCGAGGCGCCCGTCCACGCCGCGCAGATTGGGCAGACCGTCGGGGTCGTGGCGGTGCGGGCGCATGCCTTTCCGGAGAAAGCGTGACCAGAAGACCGCGCGGGGTTTGGCTCACCCTCCTGCTCGTCTGGATCGTCGTCTATCCACTGGCACTCGTGTTTCTCGACAGCGTCCGAGGGGACGGCGGCTGGACGCTACGTTACGTGGTGGAGTTTGCCACCGAGCGCCGAGAGTGGAGTGCCATGTGGGCGAGCGTATGGATCTCGGTTGCGAGCGTGGCGCTCGCCGCTGCAATCGGCATCCCGCTCGGTTTCGTATTCGAACGTGTCAACTTTCCCGGACGGCGAGTGGTCGGCGCCCTGGTGGCCCTGCCCGCGGTGCTCCCACCGCTGGTGGGTGTGATCGCGTTCTTATTCCTCTATGGTGAGAGTGGCTTCGTCGCGCGGGCAGTGGCGAGCCTCTTGAACTTGGACGGCGCTCCGTGGCGACTCCAGGGGGCCGGCGCCATTCTCCTCGTACACGCGTACTCGATGTACGTGTACTTCTACCTCTTTACGCGCGCCGGTCTGGCCCGCGTCGATAGCTCCATGATCGAGGCGGCCCATGCGCTTGGCACCGGTCCGCTGGCCACGCTGACGCGCGTCACGCTCCCGCTGATCCGACCCCAGCTTGCCGCGGCCGCGTTGCTCACGTTCATGACCTCGTTGGGCTCCTTCAGCGCGCCGTACATCTTCGGCGGCGGTTTCCGCGTGATGACGACCCAAATCGTCGCAAGCAAGCTGAACGGCGACCTGGGCATGGCTGCGGTCGAAACGGCGGCGCTGGCCATCGTGGCGTTGGTCGGGTTGGCGCTCTTGCGGCGGACGCAGGGGACGGATCTCGTCGCTGCCGTTGGGAAGGGAACGCCGCCCCCAGCGCGAACGCTGATCCGGCCGCTCGCCAGGTGGGGTGCGGCATCGGTGGGTTGGATCCTCGGCGGCGTGTTGTTGCTGCCGCACTTCACACTGATTCTCGTGTCGTTCGTACCGGCGGGCACGTGGACCACGGAGCTCTTTCCCCCGACCTACGCCACCGTCAACTACATCGCACTCGTCACGGAGCCGGAGCGTCTTCGACCACTGCTCAACTCGCTGTGGATGGCCGCCGTGGCGACCCTTGCCGCCGTGGGTGTGGCCGTATGGGCGGGTCGCCTCGTGGTGCAACGCCGCGTGACCCTCCGTGGTGCCATCGAGACCCTGGTCAACATCCCGTGGGCCGTGCCCGGCACGGTGTTGGCGATTGCGTTGGCGACCACGTTCAGCGTGCGAGCGCCCTGGGCCGGTCGTTGGGTGCTCGTTGGGACGTTCCTGATTCTCCCGCTCGCGTATTTGGTCCGCAACATTCCCATCGCGGCAGGTTCGATCCTCGCAGGGTTTCGTCAGCTCGACCCCTCACTCGACGAGGCGGCCTCGTCACTGGGTGCGGGACGGTGGAGGACGTTGCGCACCGTGACGCTGCCCCTGCTGCGAGCCGCGCTCCTGGCCGGTGGCGCTCTAGCGTTCGCTACCGCGTTGGGCGACTTCGTGACCTCCATCGTGCTCTACACGTTCGATACGCGGCCGATCTCCATCGAAATCCTTGGCGCCTTGCGCCAATTCGACGTCGGAATGGCAGCCACCTATGGCGTGGTGCTCATGCTGTTCTCGGCGACCGCCATGGCGGTGGGGACCAGACGATGAAGCGTCTCTCGGTGCTGATGGCCGCCGCCTTCGTCGATATGATCGGCTTCGCGATGATCTTCCCGCTGCTGCCATTCTACGCGCTCAGGCTGGAAGCACAGGAATGGGTCATCGGGTGGATGATCGCGAGTTTCTCGGTTGCACAGTTAGCCGCGGCCCCACTGTGGGGACGGCTCTCCGACCGATACGGTCGCCGCGCCGCCATCCTCTTTGGATTGGGCATGTCCGCCGCTGCGTTCCTCGTCTTCGGATTCGCCGTCACCATCTGGATGCTGTTTCTCTCACGCGTGATTCAGGGTATTGGTGGGGGAACGACGGGCGTCCTTCAGGCGTACGTCGCGGACGTCACCGAGCCAAAGGACCGTGCCAAAGCGTTGGGATGGCTCTCGGCGTCGACGGCGGCGGGCGTCATGATCGGTCCGGCAATCGGGTCGCTCGCGTTCAACCTCGGACCGGCAGCGCCCGGGCTCGTCGCCGCAGGCCTCTGCGTGCTGAACATTGCCTTTGCAGCACGTTGGCTACCGGAGTCTCACCCCGACAAGCAGGGTGATGGCACCATGGTCGATCCCGCGACGCGCGAGCCCATTCGTTCCGTGGGAACCGTCATCATCGATTATCTGCGGACGCCGCACGGCGATGTGGCGCGGCTCGTGTGGATCTACGCGGTGGGCATGTTGGGTTTCATGTCGATGACGGCCGTGTTGGCGCTGTATCTCGAGAGTGACTTTGGCATTACAGAGCAAACAATTGGGATCTTCTTCGTGTACGTCGGTGCCTTGGGTGTGGTCATGCGAGCGGTCGTTCTGGGCAAGCTCGTCGATTGGCTGGGCGAGACCAAGGTTATGCGCATCGGTGCGGTGCTGCTCACGGTCGGTCTGTTCGCCATTCCGTTACCGGATACTGCCATCACCCTCGGAGTCGTGATCGGCTTGGTACCCATCGGGACCGCGTGTCTATTCCCGTCGGTGACGGCGCTGGTGACGCAACGGGTGTCCGATCACGAGCGGGGGCAAACGCTGGGCGTCCAGCAAGCGTTTGGTGGCGTGTCCCGGGTGATCGCCCCCATCTGGGCCACGGCGGCGTTCCAAGGATGGGGGCGTCCTGTTCCGTTCTATATCGCGGCCGCTGTGGTGGGGTTCGTGACCGTGCTTGCGTTCCGCGTCCCCCCGGTGGATCGAGTACCTGAACCGGCGGTGGGAGTCGGGGGTGGGTAAAGAGAAGACACCGCCTGGATCCTGCAGTCAGAGACCGATACGCAGTCAAGCACGGCCAGAGTGGTGGCCAATCGGGCCTAAGACGACGCGGCTGAGGCCTTGGATGCCGCAACTGAGGGCCGAGTCGCCGCAACTTAGGCCCAAGGTGTGCTGACTTAGGCCAAAGTCGTCGCAACTTGGCTCCGAATCGGGTGCTCCGGGGCCTTAGTTGACGCGACTTGGGCCCGAGTCGGCATATCTCAGGTGTCAGACACCGCCCCCGAGGCCTCAGATGAGACGAATCGGGCCCGAGTTGAGCCGACTTGGACCCGATTTACGTCGACTTGGGCCTGAGTTGCCTCGACTTGGGCCTAAGTCAAGGCAACTTGGCCGAGGCCAAATCGGGCCAACGTGTTTTGCAATAATCGCTTACGGTTCTCGAGTGGAAAAAAGTCCGCAACCGCCAGGTACGCACATGCGCTGAGGCTTTGGGCGCCACGCATCAAACGGATGGTCCCTTTTGGCTGGGCGCCAAGGCGCCGAGACCGCACGTCCAGGGCGCCACCGTTTTCGAGATCATGAGCCGGTCAGCCCCACGCCCCCGCCTGCAATTGCCGGTGAAAGACTCGACGTGACGCACTCGTCGAGTTCACTCGGTATTCCTCATTTCAATCCTGAGCCCCGGCGGAAGACGTTGAGCGGAATGTGGCGCCGCGCATGGACTCGTACACCGTTTTTCCTCCCAGCACCGTCATCAGTACTCGCGTATCCAGGATGCGCTCGGGTGCGACGGTCATGATATCCTGATCGAGCACCACGAAGTCCGCATATTTTCCCGGAGAGAGCGTGCCCGCCACGTCCTCCATGAACGCTGAGTACGCCGGCCACAGCGTGATGCTCTTGAGCGCCTCCTGCCGCGTGGTGCGTTCCTCGGGGAACCAACCCCCAGCCGGCCAGCCCTCGGAATCGGCTCTCGTGATGAAGGCCTTGAACGAGATCAACGGATTCGCGGATTCGACCGGAAAGTCCGAGCCGTTGGGAATGACCACGCCGGTGTTGAGCAGCGACCGCCATGCGTATGCCCCCTGCACCCGTGTCCAGCCGAGCCGGTCCATCGCCCAGTACATGTCGCTCGTTTGGTGGCTTCCCTGCATCGAAGGGATTACATCCAGCTCGGCGAAGCGCGGGATGTCCTGGAAGTGGATGACCTGTGCGTGCTCGATCCGAAATCGATGATCAGTCGGTGAGGCGCTCTCAAACGCGGAAGTGAACGCATCGAGCACCATGCGGTTGGCCCGGTCCCCGATCGCGTGCACGTTCAGTTGGAATCCGTTTTCCAATGCGCGGACCGCGACCTCGCGAACCCGTTCGTAGGGAACCGTAATCAAACCGGTGTTGCCTGGATCGTCCGTGTAGGATTCGAGCAGGGCCGCCCCGCGGCTTCCCAAGGCGCCGTCGGCGCTGATCTTGATCGAGCGAATCCATAGCCGTCCGTCGTACAGGCCGTTCTGCGCGCCTCGCGCGAAGTAGCGGTCGAGCGTCGCATCATCCGACGAAATCATGACGTAATTACGGAGGTTGTAGCGCCCCGCCCTTGCCAGCGCCTCGTACTGGTCGATCATACGAGCGCCAACCCCCGCATCGTGTATTCCGGTGAGCCCCCAGCGATTGGCTTCGGTAATGGCCGCAAGAATGGCTTCGCGGGTCTCATCATCCGAGGGATGAGGGATAATGCGTGACACCGCGTCCTGTGCACGGTCGATCAACACGCCGGTTGGATTGCCATTGCTGTCCCGCAGGAAACGGCCGCCTTCAGGATCCCGCGTCCGCGCGGTGACGTTGGCCAGCCCGAGCGCGCGCGCATTGACGAGCGCCGCGTGTCCGTCGACTCGGGTGAGATAGACTGGGTGATCGGGAACGGCGCGTGACAGCGCCTCGTGCGTGGGGAACCGGGTGTCGGCCCAGTCGTTCTGGTCCCATCCACGACCACGAATCCATTCTCCCTCCGGGACGGTCCGGGCCCGCTCGACCACCCGTTGGATGATTTCGTCGTACGACCGCGTCGCCACGAGATCCACGGTTCGCAGCGCCACGCCGAGGCTCACCAAGTGCGCGTGCGCGTCCACTATGCCGGGAATGACCGTTTTACCATCGAGGTCGAGCCGCTGAGTATTGGGCCCCTCGTACCGGAGCGCCCAGCGGTTGCTCCCGACGTAGGTCACTCGCCCATCGCTGACCACCATCGCCTCGGCCAGAGGTCGTGTCTCGTCCACCGTGTAAATCCGCGCGTTCGTGACGATGAGATCGGCTGGTCGCTGTTGCGCACTCACCGGTGCCGCGCACACAACGAGCCATGTGACGAGTCGTGCAGTCATGGGGTGCCTCATGTGTTAGTTCATCTCGTGATCGAGTTTGGCGAGGGCGGCTGTGAGCAACACGATCTGTTTGGTGCCGATCCGTGCAGACTCGATATCTGCCCACTCGCGCAAGGTGTGCTGGTCGCCACCGAGCGCGCGGCCTACAGAGATCGATGGTAATCCACGAACGACGCCGGCGTTGGCATCGGTAGAGCCCCACGGGCGAGCGGCGGGCCGGTTGCCAAAATCGAACTCCAGATGGTGCAGAATATCGATTGCCGTTTGAACGAGAGGGTGTGCCCTCCGGGACTCGAGCTGTTCCGGCCGGCCTCCCGCCTCTGAACGCTGTATCCACACCCGCTCGAAGCCGACGCCCTCCTGCGATGCGGCGCGTTCACAGGTTGCTACGATCAGACGGTCGAGGTCCGCGAGCATCGATGGATCCACGGTGCGCAGATCCACGGTGAATGACACCTCTTCTGGTATCGCGTTCACGACATGTCCACCGCGCAGCATGCCCACATTGTAGACTGCCCCGACGGGTGCGTCCGGTGGAGGAAGCGGGATATCGTAGAGATCGAGAATGCACCGAGAGGCGGCGCGCGCGGGATGGGGCTTACCGCGGGACGTGACGGTATGGGAACCGTCGGCCGTGAACACCATGCGTGACCAGTAAATGCCGAGCGCGCCGTAGTTGATGGGACCGAGGCCACCGTCGAGGGCGATCAGCATGTCCGGAATGGAGGGGTTGGTGTCGAGCCAGTAGGTCATGCCGCCCAGACCGAGCTCTTCCTGTACGGTCCCGATGAACACCACGTCGCCGCGTGTACGTAGCCCGGCTTGGTGCATCGCGCGGGCCGCCGCGAGCATGTTGGCCACGGAGGCGCTGTTATCGAACACGCCAGGCGCGAACAACCGGCCGCCTCGACGGGAGACCGTCACGTCGGTCTCGATTGGGTGCACGGTATCCAGGTGAGCAGCGAAGACAACGGTCGGACCTCCCCCCGTTCCGGCGCGCCGTGCGATCACGTTTCCAATGGAATCGACGTCCACCCGATAGCCCAACGCTGCGAACTCGGCGCGCACGTAACGCGCGCGTTCCACTTCGTGACCGGAGGGCGCCGGTATCTGCGTGATGCGAATCCACTCGTCGACCTGATGGTCGAATCGATCGTCGATCGCGCGAAGTGCGTCCCGGACCGACGGCTGTGCTACGAGCGCTGGAGTAAAGTTGGTGGGATACTGCTGCGCGACGGCCGCCATGCCGAGGGGTTGCATGGCCACGCATATCATGACATACGCGGCGGGAAGCGTACGATGATTCACAGCGACCAAGCTAGCGGTCAGTGCCCGGATCCGCGAGATGACTCGACAGGAATGAGTGAAGCTCGTGCCCATACTGCCCAAACTGATACGTGTCGTTGTGGCCGGCGCCGTCGATGACCACGATCCGTCCCAGCGGAGCCGTCTCGGCCACTGACTGTCCCATGTCGAGCGGCGCAATTCTATCGTCCGCGCCGTGGAGCACCAGAAGCGGCACCTCCAGATTGCTGACGCGTTGCAGATTATCCAGACGGAGCCGCAGCAGTATGCTCGGCACGATGGGGTAGTGCCGATCCGCCATCGCCCGTGCTGTCGAGAAGGGCGAGTCGAGGATCACCGAGCGTACCGGATACTGCGATGCGACGTACAACGCCACCGCACTCCCCAACGACCGGCCGTACACGGCGATTCGCGTGGAGTCGATATCCGGCCGGCTCTTGAGAAACGTCCACGCCGCATCGGCATCCCGGTACAGGCCGGCCTCGGTTGGCCTCCCCTCACTTTCGCCGTATCCGCGATAGTCGAACACGAGCAGCCCGACCTCAGGGGGCTGCAGCTCGCGGAACAGCGGTGCCAGGTCTCGCACCGTCTCCATGTTCCCGTAGAACCATAGCAACCCCGGTACGCGGGCATTGGCCGAGACACGAGTCTGGGGAGGTAGATACCAGCCGTGGAGCCGAATGCCGTCAGTGGTCACGGTCGTTACCCGCTCGCCACCGACGAACCCAAAGGTCCTGGGATCGGGAACGCTCGCCTTTGGACTGGGAAAGGCAAGCCGCTCCTGAAACCGCCACGCGAGGAGCACCACGAGGATGTACGCTACCAGCGCGACGGCCGCGACCTTGAGCAACGTTGCAAGCATGAGGGAAAAGTAAGGGAGTAGGGAACGGGAAGTAGGGAACTCGTCGCTCCGTACTCCGTTACTCTTACAATCGCCCTGTCCCAGATGTGGGACGCGTGGTTACGCGGGCGGACGGAACGCGTGGCGTTACGAACCGTGACAAAACTCCGTAACCAGATGGTTATAGCCATTTTGCGCCGTCGTGACACTGTGGCCCCATTCTTTCGTAAGGACAACGAACGACGGGCCGCATCGGCCTTACATGGGGGAGGGCAATGATCGATTTCGCGGAAGAGCGGGACCACGACCCGAGCCAGTTAGAGCGCGCCTTCGCGGGGCGGTACAAGCTGGTGGAGGTAGTGGGGCGAGGCGCGATGAGCACGGTCTATCGAGCGTGGGAGTTTGGTCTCCAGCGTAGCGTGGCCATCAAGGTCTTGGCTCCCGTGCTCGAGGATCAACTGGAGGATCGGGAGCGGTTCCGCAGAGAAGCACGCATCGCAGCAAAATTCTCCCATCCCAACATCGTTCCCGTCTACGCGTTCGACCGACACTCCGAGGTGACGTTCTTGGTCATGCCGTTCGTTGATGGCGAGTCGCTCTCCAAGCAGATGCAGCGCGCGGGGCGCATGGAACCCAAGGTGGTACGGAGCATTCTGGCAGACTTGGCTGGCGCACTCCACTGCGTGCACAGCCATGGCGTGATCCACCGCGATCTCAAGCCGTCGAACGTTCTGATGGATGCCATAACGAGCCGTCCGATGTTGACCGATTTCGGTGTGGCGACCCTCATGACCTCGGAACATTCGCGCTCCGAGGTTCCGAAACGGTTTGGTACGCCGCAGTACATGTCGCCTGAGCAGGCACTCGGCGAAATCGAGTGTGACGGCCGCAGCGATCTGTATGCGTTGGGGGTGCTTGGATACCAGATGCTCACGGGACGATTGCCCTTTGACGGGGTCTCGCCACGCGAACTGGCCGCAAAGCATGTGGCGGTCGCGCCGCCGCCGATCGCCACGCTCACCCGTGACGTGCCGGAAGATCTGATCCACGCTATCGAGCGCTGTCTCGCAAAGGCAGCCGATGCACGGTGGAGCGACGCGGAGGAGCTGGGTCACGCGTTGCGACGAAGCTCGCGTTCCCGGCGCGGTCGCTCAGCTTGGCGGCCGCTCAAATGGCTGCGAAGGCTGTTGCGCGGCGGGCCGCCGGCGGTGCACAGCTCGGGCGTCTGGGTTGCACCGGAGACACCGACACTCGCGTAGAGGCACGAGAGGCAGGAGATCCAGCCCGCCGCTGGTTCCTCTGCCTCTGTCAGTGAAAACACTCCTCCTGAGCGGCACGGATCCAGATCCGCACTTCCGCCGCGGTTGGACGGTTCGAAGTAGCAACCTCGTGATACTCGCGGAACAAAACTTCGGCATTTGTGCCGGCCAGCTCGCAGACGGTACCAATTCGGAGCTCTATCAACCGTGCGGCGTGTTCGGCTCCGATGCCGCGAAGCGTGGTGAGCTGTGCCGCAGCGATTAACCGGTGGTCCACCGTGCCGCTTGATGCGCTGGCGAGTGCGAAGGGCGAATCGATACCGACTCGGTGTAGATCATCGACCTGCTCAGGTGTGATTCCCGGAACATCGGCGAGCGTTGGCACCACCGAGCTAATCGTCCACCGCTCCATTCCCAACAGTGCGACGACCGCAAAAAGTCCGGCGACGCCTACTGCGGTCACCCCCCTCATCCGGACCACGCTATATGGCACGGCGTTGGTCGATTTCTCGCCTGCTCTTCTGAGGGGGCGCGCGATCCGCAGGACGCAGAGCGCGTGATATATGCTCCACGCCTCCAGGGCAAAGAACGGAAACCCAATGAATCCAAGCGGCGGCATCTCGAACAGTTTGACCTGTTCTAGCCACGGCACCGTGTAGATCCACTTGCCACGAGCCCAAGCGTTGTAAAACTCCCAAAGAAAACCAATGGCGAGGCCGCCCAGCATGAGCCTGCCGATCCGTCCAAACTCACCCGCGCGAAGGTCGTTGAGGAGTGACCACTCAGGGCGATGGCGAAACACGAACGGGTCGACGACGAGCCAGACACCTCCCCAGATCAACGGGTAGAATAGACGCGGCTCGAGGAGCGCGAGGACCGTCACGGCGGCCCCGAGTAGGGTAACCGCACGCATCTCCCACTGTCTGACCCGAACTTCCCGCCCACGCCAGCGCGTTCCGACGCCGAGTGAACGAAGGAGCCGTTCCGCCAACACGACCGCCGGTACCACGGTGGCGAAGGAGATCAGGATTCCTGCCCATCGTTCGAGGCGGTTCGCAGGCAGGAAGACGTAGTACCAGTTGGCCAATCGAAAGTTTATGGCTTCGAAGACGAGCCAGACGACCGCTGACCAGCCGAGCACCGAGAGCACCAGTCGGGGGTCGCTTGCGAGGAGTAGACTTCCCTCTCGACGGCTCGCCCATGCGTCGGCCAGTACGAGTGTGGGGTACCACGCGAATACGTAGAACCAGGTGGGCACGGGATCCACCTGCGCGAGCAGGAGAATCCAGGCGAGCAGAACGGCGACGCCCGCGATGCCGATGATGACTGGGGAGCCGGTCATGCCGCTGCGCAGGTGCTCATCTACTGATAGGTGTCTCTCGTCTTTGGCCACCGATTCACCGCCACCCGGCCATTGCTGATGACGACCAGCACGTCTTGCAGCGCGCCCACGTCCTCGAGCGGATTGCGATCCACCACGATCAGATCCGCCTCCAACCCCGGCACAAGGGCACCGGTGTGTTCCTCAATCCCCAACAGTTCGGCTGCGAGGCTCGTGGCACCGCGAAGCGCATCCCATGGCGAGATCCCCAGCTCAACGAGGAACCCCACCTCTCGCGAGACCCGCGCGTAACTCTCCGGTCCGTAGTCGGTGTCGACACCGGTCACGATTGGTATACCCAGTTCGTAGGCTCGTCGGACGACGGCGCGCCGGCGCGGAGCCATGAACTGACCGCGCAGAAATAAGCGGGGATCAGCATAGTCGCCCGGCTGGCCGAAGGACGAGATGGAGCTGAGCGTGGGCACGAGGTAAGTGCCGCGTTCTCGCATCAGCGCCAAGGTGGTTTCCGTGGCGAAGGTTCCGTGTTCGATACTGCGCACGCCGGCGAGGACGGCCGCTCGGATTCCCTCGTCACCGTGCGCATGTGCCATGATCGGCACGTTGTGACGACGCGCTTCCTCCACGATCACCCGTAGCTCGCGCTCCGAGTACACCTGTTCCCGCGGATCGGTGTCGGGTCGGCCGGCCCGTTCAGTCCCGCGTGTCTTCATCCAATCCACGGTGTGATCAGCGTTCACCCGTACCAGCGTGCGAAGGCGCTCCTCGGTTCGCACCCCGTCCATTAATGGATGGAGCCGCTCGTCTGCCAACACCGCATCGCCGAGGTTGGGCTGGACATAGATCCCAGTGGCCACGATGTCCGGTCCTGGAAGTTGGCCGTTACGGACGAGCGCGCGGATGGCGACGTCGCGGTAGCCCCCAACACCCGCCGTGCGGATCGTCGTCACGCCAGACGCTAACGCTCGCTCGACGCCAGCGAGGTCGTTGACGTGACTGTGCGCGTCCATGAGGCCGGGAAGGACCCAGGCGCCGTGCACGTCGAGCACCGTTACTCCGCGTGGGATCGGGACGGAATCACCGGTGATGCGCCCGATCCTCGCGCCGCTGATCACGATGGTCTGACCATGCTTGGGAACCGAGTCGACGCCGTCGATCACGGTGGCGTTCGTCACGTAGAGGGTTGGAGAGTCCTGCGCTGGCGACGGACAGGGAATGATTACGGATACACCGAACACCAACAGCCATACAGGTAATCGCAACATCACGACACTCCTAGAGGTGGAGCTGGGATAGTACGACGCGGCCAGGGGGATCGAAAGAAGAGTGGCCGACAGTGACGGCTTGCTTCATCACGAGTCATACCCTTGATTCTGGCTATGTCCAGCGCTGCGATCGAATGTGTCGGGTTGGTGAAGCGATACGGTTCCGTCACGGCCGTCGATGGCCTCGATATGGAGGTTGCTCGAGGCGAGTGCTTTGGCATGTTGGGACCTAACGGCGCTGGAAAGACGACGACCATCGAAATCATCCAGGGGTTGATGCCCCCGGATGCCGGGTCGGTGGTGGTGCTGGGCCTCTCGTGGCGCACGCACGAGGCGGAGCTCCGTCAGCGAATGGGAACGCAGCTTCAGGAGACCCGCCTCCCCGACAAGCTGACCGTTGGTGAGGTGTTGGCGTTGTTTCGCAGCTTTTATCGGCGGGGCACGTCCGTTGATGTCGTGATGGACATGGTCCAGCTGAACGAGAAGCGCAACGCGTGGGTCAGCAAGCTGTCGGGCGGTCAACGGCAGCGCCTTGCGGTTGCCTGCGCGCTAATCTGCCAGCCGGATATCCTTTTCCTCGACGAGCCGACGACTGGGTTGGATCCGCAATCACGCCGTCAGCTGTGGGATATCATCGAGCGGTTTCGCGCCAAGGGGGGCACCGTCCTACTCACGACGCACTACATGGAGGAGGCCCAGCGCCTGTGCGACCGGGTTGCGATCATCGATCATGGTCGTATCATCGCGCTCGGCTCCCCCCGCGACCTCATCACGTCGCTCGGCGCGCAACACGTTGTCGAATTCGCGCTCGTGGATGAAACGCGAATCGACGATGGTGCTCTGGCGTCCCTCCCCGGCGTGGAAGGGGTGGCCGACGGTGACGGCAAGACCCGGCTCACCGTCAACCGCGTGCACGAGACGGTTCCGGCGCTGATGCGGCTGCTGGGCGACCGTGGCGCAGCGCTGAGCGAGCTCGCGACTCATCACGCAACCCTGGAGGACGTCTTTCTGGCACTCACCGGGAGGCATTTGCGTGATGACTAAGCTGGCGCGACATCCACTTTGGCAACTCACGCTCTGGCGCGTCCGCGAGTTCACCCGCGAGCCGGAAGCCATGTTTTGGATCTTCGTCTTCCCGGTCCTCCTGGCAATTGCGCTCGGCGTGGCGTTTCAGAACCGCGGCATGTCCAAAACCAGGGTCGCGGTCGAGAATCTTCCGGATGCAGAAGCGATCTTCGCGATGCTCGACTCGGCACCTAGCATCGAGCCAGTGCTCCTCGACCCCGACGAGGCGTTTTACCGCCTACGCACGGGACGAGTTGCACTGGTGGTGCGGCCGGGAACTCCCGTGGTGTTTCAGTACGATTCGACGCGAGAAGAGAGTCTCGTTGCGCGGCTGGTGACTGACCGTGCCATCCAACAGGCCAGCGGTCGCCGAGACGTGCGGATCATCCGCGACGAACGAGTGAACGAGCCGGGGTCCCGGTACATCGATTTCCTGCTTCCGGGACTTCTGGGGATGGGGATCATGGGCACGGGTATGTGGGGCGTGGGATTCGGCATCGTGAAAGCCCGCAAAGAACGCCTGCTGAAACGGTTGCTCGCATCCCCCATGCGACGCAGTCAGTTTCTCATGGGTTTCATGCTGAGCCGGCTGGTGTTTCTCGGTGGTGAAGTGGGTCTGCTGTTGCTGTTTGGTGCGCTCGTGTTTGGTGTACCGGTCCGGGGGTCGATTGCGGCCGTCACGAGCATCGTCGTGCTCGGCGCGCTCGCCTTCTCTGGATTGGGTCTGCTAGTGGCGAGCCGGTCCAAGACCATCGAGGGCGTGTCCGGCCTCCTCAACTTCGTCATGGTGCCGATGTGGATCGGCTCAGGTGTGTTCTTCGCCTATTCTAACTTTCCTGAGGTCATCCAACCGTTCTTGCAGGCGCTCCCACTCACCGCGCTCAACGATGCGCTACGCGCGGTGATGCTGGATGGCGTCGGTCTCTCGGCCACACTGCCACTGCTTGGCATCATGCTGGTGTGGGGGGTCGGCTCGTTTGGTCTTGCACTGCGAATCTTCCGCTGGCACTGAGCCTCATCTCCATCCCCGAAACCAATCGGGGCTTCCCATCGTAGGTTAACAGTGTTAGGTTAACGCCGTTAAGTTAACGCTGTTAACATGTACAGCTAATTCCAAAGTCACTGTTTACCACGCTCGAGCCGGGGCCGAGACCCTAAATAGCTGTACAATCGATATACACCAATGACTAGGCAGGCCCGCATGGGGCAGCGATGACCACCACACACCGATCTTCAGTGGACCCCCCGCAGAGCCATCGGGCGCAGCTCGAGGATGCCATCCTCGAGGCTGCCCGTGATTTCCTGGCGAAGGGCGGGGTCGATGCACTCTCCATGCGGGCTGTCGCCGAGCGTGTGGGCGTAACGGCGACCGCGATCTACCACTACTTCAAGAACAAGCAGGATCTGGTGGACCGAGTGGTTCGCATGGGTTTCGAGCGGTTTGGCGAGTACCTGGAGAGGGGTATGCGAGCGCACCCGAAGGGATCGCTCCGACGTATCCAGGCGCTCGGCGAGGCGTATTTGCGATTTGCACTCGAAAACCAGGCCCATTTCCGAGTCATCTTCAGCATTCAGCCTCGACACGAGCAGGCTGTCGCGGATCTCCCTGAGGGCGGGGGCTACCATCTGCTTCGGCAGTCGATCGTGGACGCTATGCATGCAGGCAACCTGCGGCGCGCGGATCCGGATCTGATGTCGATGTATCTGTGGTCCTCGGTGCACGGGTTGGTGACGCTGACGTTGTCGTGCGCGGAGCCGCCGACTGATGGTGTCAGAACGCCAATGTCGCCGGTCGATCTGTACGAGGCGTTCGGGCCGTTTCTCGTTGATGGAATCAAGCCAACGCCGAGCGGCCAGTCGGATGGAGGAGAGGAGCAATGAGCGGATTAACCGGGCGGGCGCAGTGGAGCTCGCTTCGTCGTGCGCTGGCCGTTTTCGCATTGGCGACGTGTGTCACTGGATCTGCGGCAGCGCAGACGGCTACGGCGGAGCGGTACTCACTGGCCCAGAGCATACAGATAGCATTGGACCAGAGTTTCACGCTCGAGGACGCCGAAGCGGATCTCGATCTCGCCGGGCAGCAGGTGCGCGAGGCGTGGAGCAATGTCATGCCCGATATTCGGGCTAGCGCATCCTACTCTCGCAATCTCAAAGTCCAGCAGGCATTCCTGCCAGCGATCATCTTCGATCCGAACGCATCGCCAACCGACTTGGTGCCGGTACGCTTTGGATCGGACAACACCTGGCGCGCGACCTTGACCTTCGACCAGCCTCTATTCGAGGCCAAGGCATTCATTGGAGTGAGCGCGGCGGGCCGGTTTCAGGAGCTCCAGTCGGAGAGACTCCGTGGTACGACGCAGCAGGTCGTCACCGCGGTTCGTCAGGCTTACTTCGATGCGCTGTTGGCTGCTGAGGAGGTACGGCTCACTGAAAAGAGTCTCGAGCGGGTGCGCCAAACACTCGGCGCGACCCGAGGGATGAACCGTGCTGGTCTGGCGAGCGAGTACGACGTGCTGCGATTCGAGGTGCAGGTCGCCAACCTCGAACCCAACGTGCTACGTGCTCTCAATGCCGTAAAGGCTGCCAAGCGGATGCTGCTAGTGGAGATGGGACTCGATCCGGAGCAACCTGTCGAGCTGGAAGGCGACCTTTCGGCTATGGATCTCACGGCGCTCGAGGCCAACTCCCCGGAGAATACGGCTTTGCTTTACGTGGCTGGCGCCGGTGATCTGCTCGATCGTCCATATGAGGATCTGTGGTTGCTCACGCGCAGGCAGCGCACCGATCTGCGGCAGCTCGAGGTCACGATCACGCTCGAGGAAGCTCGTCGCGCCGCCGAACGGTCCGACTTCTTTCCCACGCTCAGCGTGTTCTCGTCGTACGATGTGACGGCGCAAGAGAATGGGAGCCTCAGTTTCTTCGGCGAGAATTCAAACCAACGCTCTACCTCCACGGTGGCGGGATTGCGCGTCGAAGTTCCGGTGTTCAGCGGCTTCGCCCGTTCCGCACGGGCAGCGCAGGCGGGGGCCCGTGTTCGTCAAAACGAAGCTCGGTTGGAACGCGTCCATCAGGAGGCGGCCAGCCAGCTTCGCACGGTGCTCGAGAGTGTCGCCGAGGCGCGTGCGCGTGCCGCCGCACAGGCACGCGCGGTGGCGCAAGCGCAGCGCGGGTACGAGATCGCATCCGCCGAGTACAACGCGGGTGTGGGGACACAACTGCAAATCACCGACGCCGAAGTTGTGTTACGGGAGTCGGAATTTAACTATGCGCGGGCGGTCTACGACTATCTGATAGCCCGGGCGCAACTCGAAGCGACGGTCGGGGTCGTGCCCGACAGAGCGGGAGCGCTCGCGTCGCGCGATAGGAGCGAATCACAATGATGTGGCAAGGGATGAACCAGCGCCTCGCGAATCGCGCGTGCCTGGTGGCCGGTACGCTCCTCGTCGCACTCCCCGTGCTGGTTGGAGGGTGTTCGCCCGCGGAGGGGAACGCTGACGAAGCGGCGGATCTGGATTCAGCATCCGCCGCGGGAGTCCGCGTGGTGAACGTCGAGATCACACCTGTGACCGTCGGCGCGTTCGCCGACTACATCCGGGTGACGGGTGAAGTCGAGGCACTGCACGACGTCACCATCGCCGCCGAGGAATCGGGGCCCATCGCTCGGTTCCTGGTGGAAAAAGGTCAGCGTGTGACGCAAGGGCAGGTCATCGCAAAGCTCGAAGATAAGCTCTTGCAGGCTCAGGTTGCCGAAGCCCGTGCATCCGCCGATTTGGCGCGTGAGCAGTACGACCGGCAGCGGCAGCTGTGGGAGGAAGCGAAGATCGGCACCGAGATCGCGTTCCTTCAGGCCCGTTACCAGTCCGAACAAGCAGCCGCCCGCTTGGCGCAGCTCGAGGAGCGTCTCGCCCGTACGGCGATTGTGGCGCCGGTTGCTGGAGTGTTTGATACGAAGTACCTCCAGGCGGGTGAGATGGCGACGATCGGGGCCCCCGTCGTGCGCGTGGTCTCCACGTCGAGAGTGAAGGTCGCCGCGGGTATTCCCGAGCGGTACGCACGCAGCGTGCGCGTTGGGAGCCCGGCGCGCATCTGGTTCGATGTGTTCCCCGGGCGAGAGTTCGAAGGGCGAATCGGTTTCGTGGGCAGCAGTGTTGATCCGGGAAACCGAACCTTCCCCATCGAGATCGTCATGGCCAATCCGGATCGAGTGGTCAAACCGCACATGGTGGCGAACGTACAGGTCCAACATCAGCAGTTGGATAGCGTGATCGTGGTGCCTCAGGAGGTGGTGCAACGTGCGGCGGATGGCTACAAGGTATTTGTCGCCATCGAACGGGACGGTCACACGTACGCTGAAGCCCGTCGAGTGATTCTCGGTGCGAGCGCCGCCAACCGGACGGTGATCGAAGAGGGCCTTCGCGTTGGTGAACTGCTGATTACGCTCGGCCACAAGCAGGTGGACGATGGGAGCAGAATTCGCGTGGTGAACGATTCGCCGCGCTTCGACGAGCGGGGGAGATAAGATGGCACGGATGCAACGCCGTGGCGAATTCAAGCAGTTTCCGCTGACCTCGCTGGCCGTCGATCATCCGACCAGCGTCCTAGTCTTGATGTTCATCCTGATCGTATCAGGCCTGCTCGCGTACGCGGGGATTCCGCGTGAATCCAATCCGGAAATCACAATCCCCAACATCGTGATCAACACCCTCTATCCTGGGGTTGCGCCACGCGACATTGAGACGCTCATCACGCGGCCCATCGAGGACGAGCTGAACGGCATTGCGGATGTCAAGACGATCTCGTCCACGTCCATCGAGGGGTACTCGAGCATCAACGTGGAGTTCACCGCCGGCTCCGACATGAACGAAGCGCTGCAGCAGGTGCGGGAGAAGGTGGACATCGCCAAACCCGAACTTCCAAGCGCCGCTGAGGAGCCGCAGATCTTCGAGATCAACATCTCGGAGTTTCCCATCATGCAGGTCAACGTTGCCGGCGACTACGATCTCGTGCGGCTGCGGGAGGTGGCGGAAGACCTGCAGGACCGTATCGAGCTCATCCCCAGTGTCCTGCAGGTTTCACTTGCTGGCGGACTGGAGCGCGAGGTGCAAGTCGACGTCGACCTCGCCAAGCTCAAGTTCTACGATCTCGCATTCGACGACGTGATCGACGCCATTCGCAACGAGAACGTCACGGTCCCGGGTGGAACGATTGACGTCGGCAATGTGAAGTATCTCGTTCGAGTTCCGGGTGAGTTCGAGGCCACGGCCCCAATCGCCGACGTCGTCCTCGTGACCCGCAGTGGCCGGCCGATCTATCTGCGCGACGTGGCCAACGTCGACTTCGGATTCAAGGAACGCGACAGCTTCGCACGCCTCGATGGTAAACCGGTGGTAACGCTCTCCGTGTCCAAACGAAGCGGCGAGAACATCATCGCGACCGCGGACGAAGTGCGGGAAGCCATTGCTGCGGCCGCGCCGACGTTTCCTCCGGGAACCATCGTCAAGATCACGTCGGATCAGTCCGAGGACATCAACGAGATGGTGAGCAGTCTCGAAAACAATATCATCTCCGGGCTCATTCTCGTGGTGGGTGTCTTACTCTTCTTCCTCGGCGTGCAGACAGCATCGTTCGTCGGCATCGCGATACCGCTCTCCATGCTGATTTCGTTCAGCATCATGCAGCTGCTCGGCTTCACCATGAACATCGTGGTGCTATTCAGCCTCATTCTCGCGTTGGGCATGCTCGTCGACAACGGGATCGTGGTCGTCGAGAACATCTACCGATACCGCGAGGAGGGCCACGATCGCACGACCGCCGCCAAGCTCGGGACAGGCGAGGTGGCGATGCCCATTATTGCGTCCACCGCCACCACGCTTGCAGCGTTTGCCCCCATGGCGTTCTGGCCGGGCATCATCGGCGAGTTCATGAAGTTCTTGCCTTTGACCCTCATCATCACCCTGAGCTCGTCCTTGTTCGTTGGTTTGGTGATCAACCCGGTGCTGTGTTCCCTGTGGCTCGATCCCGAGACGGGACCAAAGCAAGAATTCACGCCGGCCGCAAAGAAATTGATGACCGCGGCAATCGTCGTGGCCGTGCTTGTCGGTCTCGTGACGAGCTGGCTAGCCACTGTGCTGCTGGCGATCACGGCAGTCGTGCTGTTCTACGTCCATCGTCACGCCACGGCACCGTTTGGCCACTGGTTCATTCACAAGGGTCTTCCCACTGTTCTGCGTCGCTACGAGCGCGTGCTCCGCTCCGCGTTGCGTCATCGGCTCCGGGTCCTCGCCGGGGCCGGTGCAAGCCTCGTGATCGCCGTCGCGACGTTTGGCATGCTCAACGCAGGGATTGAATTGTTTCCCGAGGACATTCCACCCCCGACCGCTTACGTGCAGGTGGAGGGACCGATCGGTACTCGAGTGGAGCAGACCGATGCCATCGCGGAGCGTGTCGAACAGGTTGTCGCAAATCTCTCGGAAGACGAGCGGCGGAACTTCAAGTCCGTCGTGACGACCGTTGGCCAAGCCGTCAGCAATGATTTTGGCGGTGGGCGCGGTACGCATTTGGCCACGGTCGCCGTGACGTTTGTCGACTTCCAAGATCAGACCATCCCGGCTAGCGAACTGCTCGACCGATTGCGTGCGAGCCTGATCAATGAGATTGCCGGCGCCGAAATTTCGGTCGACGTGATCCAGCCGGGTCCACCGACCGGGCTTCCAGTCAGTATCGAGATCGTGGGAGATGACGTTGAAACATTGAAGCGACTTGGCGACGAAGTCGTCGCCACGCTCGAGCGATCCCCGGTGTTTGCCAAGCTCGATGGCCTCGAAAGCGACATGTCCGATGGCAGACCGGAGCTGATTGTGGACGTCGATCGAGAGCGCGCCGCCCTTTACGGGCTCAACACCCGAGATGTTGGGTTTACCGTGCGGAGTGCTATCAATGGAACTGAAGCTTCCACCTATCGTGACGGCAGGGACGAGTACGACATCACCGTGCGCCTCGCGCGCGCGTATCGTAACAACCTCGGCGCTCTCGGTGATCTCACGGTCGTAAATGAACAAGGCCAACAGATTCCGTTGTTGTCGGTAGCGAACTGGCATGTCGGCGAGGGGTTCGCGGACGTCAGGCGCAAAGACTTGAGTAAAGTCGTCACGATCTCGTCCGATGTGCGTCCCGGTTTCAACGGCAACGCAGTTCTCGCCGAAGTTCAGACAGAGCTGGCCGCGCTTCAACAAACCCTTCCGGCCGGCTACACCATGGCCTACACGGGGGAGCAACAGGAGCAAGAGGAGTCGCAGGCGTTCCTGTTGGGCGCGTTTTTCACGGCGGTGTTCCTGATTGGGTTCATCCTCGTGACGCAGTTTGATTCCGTCACGAAACCGCTGATCATTCTCAGCTCCGTGGTGCTTTCCACGATCGGCGTCCTCATTGGGTTGATGGTCTTCCGGATGCCCTTCGGCATCATCATGACCGGCGTGGGCGTGATTAGCCTTGCAGGGGTGGTGGTCAACAACGCGATCGTGTTGATCGATTATGTCGATCAGCTGCGTTTTCGCGATGGACTCTCCAGGCGAGAGGCGTTGGTACGGGGCGGTGTGACGAGGTTTCGCCCGGTCATTCTCACGGCCATCACCACGGTGCTTGGGTTGGTGCCGTTGGCCATAGGGCTCAACTTCGATTTCTTTGGACTCTACAGTTCGCTGAACCCGGATCCGTATTGGGGTGGAGAGCAGGCCGCGTGGTGGGGCCCGATGGCGATAGCCGTGATCGCGGGGCTCACCTTTGCCACGTTCTTGACGTTGCTGCTTGTGCCCGTCATGTACTCCCTACTGGACGATCTCGACGACTGGATGGCGAAGCACTTCAAGCGGGTGCCGCATATCGAAGTGCCGCACGACGCGCCCCCTCGAACGGACGAGCATCGAACACCTGAGCCAGCGATCGTGTGAAGCGAGTTGGGGAGTGGTGAGTGGTGTCAAAACTCGCTACTCCCTACTAGCCCCCACTCCCCGTAGCACTCCGGTCGCCTATCTCGCCAAAACAGCGTCCGTGCGGGTGAGGTGGCACACTCCGCAAGGTCGAGCGTCGCAAGCACGAGATCATCCGCTAGACGTTTACCGCGTGCAATGACCTGACCCCGCGGATCGACGACGAAGGACTCACCGGCAAACGTGAGCCGTTCCTCCTCCCCCACCCGATTGCACAACGCGGCGAAATAGCCGTTTTGAAACGCTGCCGTTCGGACTTCAGCCTCAAAGAGACCCTCCGGCCACTCATCGAGCGCTCCTGCCTGTGGAATCACCACCAGCTCAGCGCCAGCGAGACCCAGCGCCCGCATATACTCGGGATAGTGCCGGTCGTAACAAATCGCGACCCCAACTCTGCCAGCCGCCGTGTGGTACACGGGCGCTCCACGATCACCGGGATCGTAGTACGCTTGTTCGTGAAAGCACGCGTACTCGGTAATGTGCACCATGCGAGTGACACCCAGCAGCGTGCCGTCGGCGTCAAACACAGGGGAACTGTCGAAACGGCGCCCATGATGGTCGACCTCATACATGTTGAATACGGTCACGAGGTCCAGCGAACGGGCCCGCTCGGCAATGCAGTCTGCCGTAGGTCCCGGGATCGGCTCGGCGCGCTGGTGGGCGGTAGTATCGGTCGGATGTTGCGGGAAGAAACGGTCTACAGCCAGCTCCGGAAAGGCAATCAGATCGGCGCCAGCATCGTGCGCACGTTCCATCGCGTCCAACGCCCGGTCGACATTGGCATGGTGGTCGCGTGTCGCGGAGAGTTGAGCGAGAGCGAGACGCATCGGCTCGAAGACCTTTCGAGTAGGTGATAACGCAGTTGATAACGCCGGCGCCCACACGCCGGTAACGGCCCCAAGCAATCCAAATGTATCGCGGTGAGGCGGTACTCGACCATCGTGCGTGCGCCGTCGCGAGTCCGCAAGACGCTCTGCCCTCCAGAATGAGAGGACTGTGCATGCGTCGATCTCAAAGGGCTCCGCGAGGCACGGCGGTATTGCAACGGCTCACGGTATGGGTCGTGGTCACTTCGCTGTTCACATCCACCGTGTGGGGGGCTCAACGGCGCGATGCGGGGGTGGTGGAGGGCACGGTAACGTCGCGCGACGGAGAACCAGTGCCCGGCGCCGTCCTCGAGATCGTCGCGACCAAGGTGACGACACGCACAGATGAACGAGGTCGGTTCACGTTCACCGACGTAATGCCTGGGTTGCTCGTGCTCACGGTTCGTCGCTTGGGATACGGACCGCTCGAAGTGGAGATCGAGCTGCGACGCAACGAGCACGTCGTGATCGAGGCCGGAGTCATCGTCATGCAACCGGTGCCGGTGGCTCTCACCGGGGTCACCGTCGAAGGTGAGGCATGGGAGGCGAGTCTCAGCCGGTCGGGGTTTTACGAGCGTCGGCTCGGAGAGGCCGGCCTCTTCGTAGAGCGACAACAGTTGGAGCAGTGGAATCCTCACGTGTTCACGGACGTGTTGCGACGTCTTCCGGGAGTGCGGGTTCGCCCCAACCCAATGTACGGACAGCGTCCCAATCCGTTCTCCGCCCGCGACACGCGTCGGTATATCGTGGAGTTGGTCCGGAGTCCCTTGGTTGGCTGCGACCCGTTGCTGTTTCTCGATGGCATGTACCTCGGGACGTTCGGTGCCGTCGATGTCGATACGCAGGTCAACGAGGGCGACCTCGCTGGCGTTGAAGTCTATCGTGGCACAGCGGAAGTCCCCTCGCGTTTCCGAATGCGTGGGGCATCATGTGGGGTGATCGTGTTGTGGACGAGGTGACCACGCACCAACGCGCGTGCTCGTTTCACGGCGTAACGGATAGAACGAACTGGGAACCTTGATTCGCGCGAGGTGTTAGCAGGCTGATAAGCACGACAAGTCGTCAATGCGGCGGGCTGCGGTCACCCTCTTCTTGGCGGGCGGCCCGGACGACACAACCTTGCAGGAATCTCGAACCGAGAGGTGCGATCGACCCTGTTTTGTCGGCTTAGCGTTGTTCGTGGAAAACTGAAGTGATGAGGTAGCGGGAACAGCGCGTGCTCCCCGAGTGCAACCCATTCGGGACGTCCCTCCCCACGTACGCTCCGCTGGATCAAGCAAAAGACACTGGCTCTGCCGTGGTCGAATGTGATCACGGGATATGTGTGCATCGTGCTCGAACTACTCTCGAGCTGGGGAGGTAGCTCATGGAACCATGAACTTCGTTCGGAGGACGTGATGTTGAGCATGCAACCATCTATCCAGAGGTAGACCAACAATGAGTACACGACTCGTGAGAGTGCTGAGCGCGCTTTCCTTCGTGGGGCTGCTGTTTGCAGCACCTGAGCGCGCCCAAGCGCAAGCGACCGGGAGCGTGAGCGGCCGAGTGATCGAACAGATAACGGGGCAGCCCATTGCCGGCGCTCGCGTCATCCTGGTCGGAACCACTCGGCAGATCACGACCAGTCAAGACGGGACCTTCTCGTTTCAGGCGGTTCCAATAGGGCAGGTGGAGGTGCGGGTCGTTCGCATCGGCTACGCGCCACAGAACGTGACAGTGAACGTATCTGTCGGACAAACCGCGACGGCTGACTTTGCACTCGATGCGTCGGCCGTGGTCCTGGACCAGATCGTCGTGACAGCGACTGGCGAGCGGCGGCAACGGGAAGTCGCGAACAACATCGCAAAGATCGATGCTCTCAAGGAAGTCGAGACGGGCGCAATCACGAACTTCTCAGATCTCCTCAGCTCCAGGGCCCCAGGAGTCATCGTCAACCCCAGCAGTGGCACGACGGGCACGGGGACGCGCGTCCGCGTGCGTGGAGCCAACAGCCTTTCGTTGTCCAATGAACCGCTCCTCTATGTCGACGGCATACGGATCGACAACACTGCGGCGTCCTTTGGTACGGCGTCGATCAGCGTCGGCGGTCAACAACCGTCCCGCATCAACGACATCAATCCGGAGGAGATCGAGTCAATCGAGGTGATCAAAGGCCCCTCGGCTGCCACACTGTACGGGACTGAAGCGGCAAACGGCGTCATCCTGATCACCACCAAACGGGGCAGGGCGGGCGAGCCACGTTGGAATTTCTACGTTGAAGGTGGTCTCCTGGACGACCCGACAGATTATCCGTCGAACTTCGGTGATGCAAACGGCTGTCCCCTGGTGTTCGTGACGCTCAATCTCTGCACACAGGGTGAGATTCAGTCGTTCGACGTCCTCGACGATAAAGACGCTAGCCCCATCGGCGTTGGCAACCGCCAGCAAATTGGGCTAAATGTCTCCGGCGGTACCGACCGACTGAGCTATTTCCTGTCCGGCGAGTTCGAGCGCGAGCTCGGCACGCTGCGTCTTCCGGATACCACCGAGGCACGTGTGGTCTCCGAACGGGGTGAGATTCCGGGCAGTCTGGTCCGTCCCAACGAGCTCGAGCGCGTGAGCCTGCGTGCCAACCTGCGCTCCCAAGTTCTGCCGAATGCCGATTGGTCCGTTTCCGTCGGCTTCGTGTCGAGCGATCTCAGACTTCCGCAGAACGACAATAACGTGTTGGGGATCCTGCCGAGCGGGTTCTTTGGCGGCTCTACGCCCGAAACCGGCTACGGATTCTTCACGCCCGATCAGGTTTTCGCAATCCAGGCCAAACAGAACATCGAGCGGTTTACCGGCAGCCTCCAGAGCAACTGGCAGCCCTTCAGCTGGCTCACGACCCGGAGCGCCTTCGGGCTCGATCTGACCAACCAGTTCGATAACGACTTCTCTCCGACCGGCGAAGTGCCGTTTGCCAATCGGATTGATGGGGTCCGAAACTCGAATCGCATTAACATCTATCAATACACGGCGGACATCGGTGCCACCGCCACGGCCCGCTTGTCCGACGCGCTTAGTTCCCGCTCATCGCTGGGATTCCAGTTCTTCCAAAACATCACCGAGGGCACATTCGCGTTCGGCGAGCGGCTACCGGCGGGTAGTAGTTCACTAGCGTCAGCGGTCATCACGTCCGCGTTCGAAGGGACAGCGGAAAACACGACACTTGGTGTGTTTGGCGAGCAGCAGTTCTCGCTCAACGACCGCGTGTTCGTGACCGGTGGATTGCGTATAGACGACAACAACGCCTTTGGAGAAGACTTCGACCTGGTGGCTTACCCCAAGGCCAGTCTCTCGTGGGTCGTAGGCGAGGAGCCGTTCTTCCCCCAGGGAAGTTTCCTCAGCTCGCTCCGTCTGCGCGGTGCATGGGGACAGACAGGCGTGCAGCCCACGCAGAACGCCGCTGTCCGGTTCTTCCTAGCAACCGCGGTGTCCAGCGGAGATCTCGACGTCGTCGGCATCACGGATAGCTCCCTAGGGAACGTGGAGCTCAAACCCGAGCGGTCTGAAGAGGTCGAGGTCGGGTTTGATGCCGGGTTCTTGAACGACCGGGTGAGTCTGGACGTCACCTACTATAACAAGACCACCGAAGACGCTTTGGTGAACCGCAACACCGCACCGTCACTGGGCACGGGTTCGCAGCAGTTCGTGAACCTCGCGTCCGTGCGCAATCGCGGATTCGAGGGCACCATTACAGCGCAGGTGATTCAAAGTCAAAACGTGCTCTGGGACGTGGCGTTCAGGGGTGCGACGATCAACAACCGCATCAATGAACTTGGCGAAGGTGTCGAGCCCATCATCTTTGGCTTGGGCGGCAACGCCCAGCGGCACGAGGAAGGGTTCCCCGCCGGAGCGTACTTCCAGAACTCGGTCACGTTGCTCGGCGATCTCGACGAGAATGGTATCATCAGTCTCGACGAGATCGAAGTGAGTGACGAACCTGTCTTCCTCGGGACGCCCATTCCGAAGCGCGAGGTATCGTTCCAGACCTCGGTCACGTTGTGGAACCGAATTCGTGTTTCCGGGCTGCTGGATCACCGGGGCGGACACAAACTGCAGAACCACACCGCACGTTTCCGCTGCGCGTCGTTCTTCCTTTGTGAGGAGGCGGTGGTTCCGTTCTCGGACTTCGAGAAGCAAGCAGCGACGGTTGCCCAAGTGCTCCATCCCAGCGGGACCTTCGCTGGCTTCATTGAGGATGCGAGCTTCTGGAAGCTGCGCGAAGCGTCGCTGACGTTCTTCTTCCCAGACATGTGGGCGAGTTGGTTGCGGAGTGACCGTGTGAGTTTGACAGTGACGGGCCGCAACCTCTTTACCATCACGGACTACTCGGGTGTCGATCCAGAACTGACGCTGGCACAGAACGCCAACTTCAGCACGGCCGACTTTCTCACGCAGCCGCCGGTCCGGTACTGGACTGCGCGTCTGAACGTGACCTTCTGATGACGGAGAATGAGAAGCCATGAACATATTGACGAGAACCACACGACCGGCGGATGGGAGGAGCTTCCGGCTCCTCCCCGGCCGCTGTCTGGCGGCGCTTGCCATCTTCGCCGTCGCGGCGTGTCAAAATCCGCTCGATACCGTCGATCCGGATATCATTCTCCCGGACGATCTCGAAGGGCCGGAGGCCATTCCCACCATTGTGCAGGGCGCGGTGGGGGACTTTTCGTTGGCCTACACCGGCGATGCGACGCCGATTGTCGGCATCGTCATGCACTCGGGGTTGTTCAGCGATGAATGGCAGCTCTCGGGAACCTTCCCGACCCGGATCGAGATCGACTCCCGGACCATCGACGTTCGCAATTCCGAACTGACCACGCTGTTCCGCAACCTGCAGCGCGCCCGGCGATCGGCCGAGCGAGCGGTCGACTTCATCGACGAGAACGCGGTGGATCCGGCATCGGCAACGAGCCTCCGCCAGAAGGCCCAGATGAACAACTTGGCAGGGTACACGTATCTGGCGTTTGGTGAGAACTTCTGTTCCGGTGTGCCGTTCAGCAGGGCAGACGGTGCGACGCTGGACTTTGGGCAACCACAAACCACTGCCCAGATCTATCAGCTCGCGCTCGATCGCTTTACGAGCGCCGCCGCCGATGCAGCGGCTGCCGGGAACATTGCGCAAGAGCGACTCGCAGCACTTGGCGCGGCGCGCACCCTGCTAGACCGGGGAGATTTCGTTGAAGCCGGCGCAGCGGCAGCAGCGGTGCCGACGGCGTTCCTCTTCAATCTCGATCACTCGATCAACAGCACCAGACAGGAAAACGGCATCCACTTCGTCAACGTGATCAACGAGCGGTGGACCATTTCGAACGGGGAAGGTGGGAACGGTCTGCCTTTCAGGAGTCCTGGTGGCGCTCTTGACGTCCGGCTGCCCTGGGAGCGAACGGGCGGGAACGATGTCGGCTTCGATCGCATCACCCCGCAGTACGATCTCCTGAAGTATCCGGGTCGCGATAAGCTTTCGATTCTCGGCACCGGAATCGAAGCGCGCTTGATCGAAGCCGAAGCGGCCTTGCAAGCCGGTGACGATGCCACGTGGTTGCAGCTCTTGAACGATCTGCGTTCGGATGTGGCGACGCTGCTCACCCGCGACCATCTCGACGTGCTGCGAGATCGGTTCGGACTCGAGGGTGCCGCCGTGCAGCTCGATCCGTTGGCCGATCCTGGCTCGTTCGACGCACGCGTCGATCTCCACTTCAGCGAGCGGGCGTTCTGGCTCTTCGCCACCGGCCAGCGGCTAAGCGATCTCAGACGCTTGGTGCGGCAGTACGGGCGTGACACGGAAGCGGTTTTCCCAACGGGCCCGTTCTTCAAGGGCGGGATCTATGGGCCGGACGTGAACTTCCCAGTCGCGTTCGACGAGCAGAACAACCCGAACTTCAGCCAATGTTTGGATCGCGACCCGTAGCGCTCGAGCGGGAATGTACCGCCCGGGTGATGAGCAGGACGGGTACCCGAGCGCGAAGCGGAATCACGGGGGAGGCGCGGCCAGCTCCTCCCCCGTAGGTCCCCTTATAAAGGAAAGGAGGTTTATGGCCCGCCCGTGACCACCTGGATTGCTGAGCAGGTATTGAGCGCCGTCTGCCCGGCTCCCGGCCGAGGATGACCGCTGGGAATGTACTTGACGGCCACGGCGTCTTCGGGAACGAACTCGTGCAACGCCTCGGTGCCACCCCAGAAGCGCTCATCGCGGTAGACGCTCGTGCACGGCTCTAGCCAATCCGGCCGGAGCAGCCGCACGGCGTCGTACAAGTCGTGTGCGCCACTGCGATGCATCGCTTCGGGCGAGAGCGAGTAACGGCCGACGAGCGATGGCGACATGGAAGTACAGCCAGCGAGTGCGAAGCCAAGAGCCAGCGTAGGCAGGCGCATAGCAAAACCATCCCGGTTGGAGGGTTCCGGTATGGAGAGCAAAGCACGACGCGCACGCGTGGTGGGAGCGAGACGCGACAGAGCGATTGCTCGATGTGACGTTGCGATCGATTCGCGCCTCACAACATCGGGGAGGGTGAGGTCGAATCGGGATTGGCCTGCTTCGGAGGGCCCATCGAGAGGCCATTTCATTTACGATACGCTTCTTCGACGACGTTGGCCAGACGAACCGCCGAGTGTCGCGAGCGGCCGCTATCTGGGCTCGGATACCTGAACGGGCTTACTTGATGGTCCACAACGCATTTCAAGTTGTTACATGGCAAGGTCTTATGCCTGTACGGGCCGGCGCGGACCACTACCCATTCGGCATGGTGGCGCCTGTTTGGCCACGGGAGCGCGGGCGGCGGCCCGATGGTCCCAAGCAGTTGCCGAACCGGCGTTGAGCGCGTTATTTACAGGCCTTCACATCGTTGCCGAGCCCTCATGATCTCATCACGCGATGAGCGGCAATTTGATGCTCCCTCCCCGTCCGACCGGCGGTAAGGCCGGTCGTACGTGTCATTCCAGCCTCGAAGGAGGAGAGGTGTTATGAGATTCAGAATCGTCCTACTTTTGGCCCTCTTTGTGGGGCTCAGCGCATCGAGCGTCGATGCTCAGACGCGCGTCCTCACTGGGACGGTGACCGATGCCATCACGGGAGAGCCCGTGGCTGGTGCCGAAGTCACGGTGCCCAACACGACGATCCGAGCCTTTGTAAATCAGGATGGCACGTTCACGCTGGGAGTACCCACGGGATCGGTGCAGATCTTGATTCGCCGGATCGGCTACAAACGGTATCTGCTGACCGTACCACCGGGCCAGAACAACATTCAGGCGCAGCTCGAGCGCGACGTGCTCCAGCTGGAAGAGGTGGTCGTGACCGGTGTGGCGACGGGCGTTTCGCGTCAGAATCTCGCGAACGCCGTGGGCACCGTGAGCGGCGACGATGTTCAAGAGGTCACGTCACAGAGCGTCGAGCACGCGCTGGCCGGTAAGGTTGCCGGTGTCGACATCCAGCAGAACTCTGGTGCTCCGGGCGGCGGTGTGCAGGTTCGGCTCCGGGGTACCACGTCGATCAACGCCACGGCGCAACCGCTCTGGGTCGTTGACGGCGTGCTGATGAGCGACGTGGCCATTCCCTCCAATCAGAACGCCGTGACCGCGTCCACCGGCGGCAACAACCCGTCGCTTACGCAGGACGGTCAAGTCAATCGCATCGCGGACCTGAACCCCGAAGACATCGAGAGCATCGAGGTCCTCAAGGGTGCCTCAGCCTCGGCGATCTACGGATCGAAGGCCTCCAACGGTGTGATCATCGTCCGCACCAAGCGTGGCCGCGCCGGGCCGCCGCGATTCAACGTCTCCCAGCGGTTTGGGTTTTTCGACCTCTCCAACAGGCTGGGCTCAAGAACCTTCGAGGATGCAGCGGAAGTTGACGCGGTGCTCGGGGCCGGCACGGCCGCTGCGGTGGGCTTTACGCCCGGTGTCAGCTTCGATCACGAAGAGCAACTGGCCGGACGCAACGCTTTGTCGTCGGAGACGGCTTTCAACATCAGTGGTGGCGACGAGGATACGCAGTACTTCCTGTCCGGGCTGTGGCAGGACGACGCAGGCATCATGGAGAACACCGGCTTCGCGAAACAGTCGCTGCGTATCAATCTCGATCAGACGGTGGGCACACGCATTCGCGGCAGTCTGAGCACGAATATCCTACACACCCTCGCGCAACGTGGTCTCCAGAACAACGACAACGCTGGCGTCAGCCCATACATGGTGTTCCCGTTCACGGCGAACATCGTCGACCTGAGTCAGCGGGCGGACGGCACGTATCCGACGAACCCGTTCGAGCGCAGCAATCCGGTCCAGACGCTCGGTCTCATGCAGAACGACGAGGATGTGTGGCGCTTTACGTCCTCCGGACGAGTCGAGTTCTCTGTCGTCCAGACTGCCAACAGCGATTTTCGGCTGATTGGATTGGCAGGTGCGGACTTCTTCCGCCAGCAGAACGAGCTCTTCTTCCCACCGGAGCTTCAGTTCGAGGACGACGACGGCTTCCCCGGCACCTCGCTGCTGGGCGACAGCGACAACTTGAGCCTCAACGTGAACGGTAGTGCGGTTTACACGTACAATACGGGTAGCACTGCGTTCACGACCTCGGCCGGCGTACAGTACGAGACGCGTGACCTGAACATCGCACGGGTCACGAGCCGCGGGCTCACTGCCGGGCAGCCCAATATCGATGCGGGGACCAACGTGGCCGTCAATGAGGACCGGCAGCGGGTGGAGGACTTCGGCTTTTACCTTCAGGAAGAGGTTCTTACGCTGAACGACCGGTTACTCCTGACGGCGGGATTCCGGGCGGACCAGAGCAGCGCCAACGCCGACGACACAGAGCTACACTTCTATCCAAAGTTAGCTGGATCGTATCGCATTCCGGTTGGTGGGACGATTGACGATATCAAATTCCGCGCAGCCTACGGTGAGTCGGGCAACCAGCCCCTCTTCGGGCAGAAGTTCACGCCGCTCGATGCGACTTTCAACGTCGAGGGCATTCCGGGGATCGTCGTCCCCCCAAGCACCATTTTTGCCAACGTCGGTTCGCCCGATCTCAAGCCCGAGCGGCAGCGCGAGATCGAGGGTGGCGTCGACGCGTCATTCTACGGTGGACGAGCCACGTTTGAATTCACGGTCTATCAGAAGACCATCAGCGATCTCCTGTTGACGCGGCGGCTCGCACCGTCCTCTGGCTTCGCCAACGAGATCTTCAACGCGGGTGAGCTCAGGACGCGCGGAGTCGAGGTCTCTCTGGGTCTGGTGCCGGCGCAGAGCGCGGATTTCAACTGGGTCTTCCGGACCAACTTCTTCCTCAGCCGTAGCAAGGTTACCGATCTGCCGGTTCCTGCGTTCATCCCAAGTAGCTCGGGTTTCGGCATTGGTCTGGGGACGATCCGGATTGAAGAGGGCAAATCACCGACCCAGTTCATCGGCAACACGGGCTTTGATGCGAACGGGGCGCCCATTGTCGCGACCGTCGGTGATGTCAACCCCGACTTCAAGTGGTCGTTCACCAACGACGTCACGTTCGGCAACATCAACCTTTACTTCTTGTTCGATTGGCAGAAGGGAAGTGATGCGTTGAACCTCACCCAGCTGCTGTACGACATCGGTTCGTTGACCGGGGATTTCGAGACGGCCGGTGCGGAGCGCCGCGCGAACGGACCGCTCGTTGGTGCGGGCGACACGCGCATTTACGTGCAGGACCTGTCGTTCCTCAAGATGCGGGAGATCACGCTCTCATGGCGGCTACCGCAACGGAGCCTTTCCAACTTCTGGAGTGCGCTGCGCAGCGTACGTCTCTTCGCGCAGGCGCGGAATCTCATCACGGTCGCTGATTACCCAGGTCTCGATCCAGAGGTCAGCAACTTCGGCAACCAACCCACGGGACGGAACATCGACGTGGCGC
Source organism: Gemmatimonadales bacterium (assembly GCA_041577295.1). Taxonomy (GTDB): domain Bacteria; phylum Gemmatimonadota; class Gemmatimonadetes; order Gemmatimonadales; family GWC2-71-9; genus JBDHDH01. The sequence goes on along the minus strand of JBFGJG010000003.1, from coordinate 66,896 downwards.
CGTTCCCGCCCAGCCGAAGCTTCTGGTTCGGCATTGACCTCGGCTTCTAGCGATGACCAGACTGGAAAGGACACGGACTATGAAACGCTATCGATTTTTCGCAGTCCTCCTGCCGGTCTTCGGCTTGGGGGCCTGCCAGACACTCACGGTGCCGGACTTCAACAATCCGGGCATCGAGCAGCTCACGGGGACGCCCACCCGGTCTGCGGTGATCGCTGCGGTGCAGGGGCTCTTCATCGATGCCCGCTCCAACATCGCATCCGCAGCCGGACAGGTTTCGCAGCTCGGGATCATCGGGCGGGAATCGTACAACTTCGACGCATCCGATCCGCGGTTTGTCACGGAAATGCTGATCGGCCCGCTGGATGGTGGCTCACCGGCATTCGGTGGCAACCACTGGTTCGCGCGCTATCAGGAATTGCGGGACCAGGTGAACGTGCTCAACGCCACGGCCGCGCTCCTCGACACGGAGATGAGCCCCGCGGAGAAGGCGGGTGTCCGTGGCTTCACCAAGACGATGCAGGCGCTGAACTTCCTGCTGCTCGTCAACACGCGGGATGAGCACGGCATCGTCATCACGGTCAATCCGGACCCCACCGGAGATCCCCAGCCGATCGTAAGCAAGACGGAGGCGTTCAACGAAATCGTGCGCTTGCTCGATGAGGCACAGACCGATCTGGCAGCAGCGGGTGGCACATTCGCATTCCAACTGCCGAGCGGATTCGCGATCGCGAACACACCAGCCGCCTTCATCGGGTTCAACCGTGCCCTCCGTGCACGTGTCGACGTCTACATGCAGAACTACGCCTCGGCGCTCACCAATCTCGCGGCGTCGTTCATGAATACGGGCTCCGCGCTCAGTACCGGCGTCTACTACAACTTTGGTGTGGGAGCGGGCGAGGTGGCCAACTCGCTGTTCGATCAGTCTGATGTGCGGCTGGCACACCCGTCGTTCGAGGCGGATGCTCAACAGCGCACTGGAGGCGAGCCAGACCTTCGGTTCTCCACGAAGGTGGTGCGCTTGGACGATCCAGTGCAGGACCAGGCGAGTCAGGGGATCTCGAGCGATCTCGACTTCACGCTCTATCCCAACCCAAGTGCCGACGTTCCGATCATCAGGAACGAAGAGCTGATTCTGCTACGCGCCGAGGCCAATCTCGCGTGTACCGGCTCGGCGGGATCTATCACGTGCAGCGGGGACCCGTCCGCCGCGCTCGTGGACATCAACTTCATCCGCCAGAACTCCGGCGGGCTGGATCCGATACTGGAAGCGGACTGGCTTCTTCTGTCGGACGAAGCGCAGCTGGACGAGTTGCTCTACAACAAGCGCTACTCGCTCGTCTGGGAGGGTGGCCATCGTTGGATCGACTGGCGGCGTTATGGCAAGCTGAACGAGCTGTTGGTAGGCGAGCCAGCCAACTTCACCGTGGCACAGCGCTATCCGTTCCCAGCACAAGAGTGCGACGCGCGCAGTCCGCGACCCGCACCACCGGCCTGCGCCGCGCCGTAAGTCAGAACGTCGATCGTTTTTCGTAGTACTCTCCGCGAGGCAACGACCTCGCGGAGAGTTTTTTTTGGGAGATGAATGGCGGTCAGTAGTAGCGAACAAAGTGGGAGAACGAGGAGTACCGCAGCGGGTCTGCGAGCATCCAGCGCACCACCAGCCCCGGTTCCACGCGGATGACATCGGTCGTGCGCCGGTCCGACGAACCGATGACCTCGGCCAATACCCGAATTTGTGCGCCGTCCGAGAGGTGCGAAATCGGGATCTCGAAGGTGGCGACGCGCATGCTCGTGACTTGGCCCAATATGTAGCGCGTCCCACCTCGGAGCACCGTGATCCGCACATCTCTCGTGTTGTAGTTCTCGATCTCGATGGTGGTCCCCGTCCACCCGGCATCGACCGTAATCACCTCGGTGCCGCTGAGCCCGATGCGCGCGAGAAGGTCGTCGACATTGGCAATTTGCGCCCTGGCAACGCCCGCGGTGACCGCCTCAGGTGCGGACAAGGTGAACGGCGCGGCGGTACCGTCGCTCTCCGTCGCGAGGGCGACACCAACATCCTCTGAGAACCCCCGTTTGACGGCGAGCGCACGGAAATCCTCGGTGACCGCGGTCTGCGCTGCCGGCGAAAGCTCGCTGCGACGTCCCGCCGGATCCCGTCCGGCTCCGATGAACGACTCGGGGCCCATGAACATGGAGTCACCAGCAAGCGCTACCATGGCCGCCGGCCCCCAGGCGTGCTGCGTGACCATCACGTAGACGGGCACCGTGCTCGCTTCCACGTCGGCCACGATCAGCTGCGCGGCGTCATAGCGCCCGCCCGGCGACCCGATCTCCAGAATGACCACCGCACCCGCTCCCTCGGCGGCGACCTTCAGCGCGCGCGCAACCACCTGGAACGCACTTAGCTCGACGTTGCCGTTCAATGAGACCCGGTAGACCACGGGATCTTGCGCCTGAAGGACAGGCGTGAAGGCCGCCCAGAGAACGACGAGGGCGGCTGCGGCGAGCGTGTGTTTCATGAGGGTGATGTGATTCCTACCCCACGCGCGTACCGGCGGTCCCAACTCACCGGCGCGGCAACAGACGCTGGAACCAGCGCAGCGGATTCAGCCGCCAGCGGCGGCGCCCCCATGAGAGCGCTCGGAGGTAATCCTCCGCGCTTTGATAACGCTCCGAGGGATCCACCGCCGCGCCACGGCCGAGAATGCGTAGCAGCCGCTCGGGCACGTCCGATCGTCGCTCCCTGACCTTGGGAAGCTGGCCGGCCAGCTTGCGTGCGAGGATCGCGTCCGGTGCACCAGTACCGAAGGGGGGTTCGCCCGTCAGCGCGAAGAGCGCCGCAAGGGACAGCGAGTAGAGATCGGCCCGGTGATCCACAGGATCGCCCAACAACTGCTCGGGTGCAGCGTACTCCGGTGTGCCGGACCGGGCGGATGCGCCACCCCGTCCGTCCGCTCCACCCAGCGCCATCGCGAGGCCGAAGTCCACCAGCAAGAGATTTCCCGTCGCTCCCTCGATCAGCATGTTCTCCGGCTTGAGATCGCGGTGCATCAATCCGCGCTCATGCGCAGCTCGCAGGGCGAGCAGGGCCTCTTCGAGCAATCGAAATACGCGCTCGACCGGTTGGGGACCATGCACCTCCACGAGCCGCGCGAGACTCGTACCCGAGACGTACTCCATGGTGTACCACAGCAGCCCGGCCCGGCCGCCGATGTCGTACACATTGACCATGTGAGGATGCATGAACTGCGCGGCGAACTGCGCCTCGCGCCGAAACCGTTCCACGACGGCTGGGTCGGCGGTGAGAAATGGGTGAAGGACCTTGAGTGCCACTTCGCGCTCGAGTCCAAGATGACGCACACGGTACACGCGGCCAAAACCGCCAGCACCGAGTTCTTCGAGCAGTTCGTAGTCGTCTCCGAGCGCGCGCCGGAGCCGTTTCTCCCACGCACGCGAATCGTCGGAGGCGGCACCGAGTGCCGGCGCTACGGGAATCTGCGTCTCGAATTCCCCGAGATCCGAGGCGAGATCTTGCCCCATCTCCCCGGCGGTGAAGTAGCGGTCCTGCGGGTCCCTCGCCAGCGCACGTGCTATGACCCGCTCCAGCGCCTGTGGACAAGCAGCCCGAATCTGTCGCGGTGGGACCGTTCGCTCGGGATCCCGGTCCGGCTCCTGTCCGGTCACTGCGAAATAGAGGAGTGCGCCGGCCGTGTAGATATCGGCCGCGGGATCGCCGGGCGTGCCGGTGCGAACCTCGGGGGCCATGAACGGCTCGAAGGCCGGATCGAAGAACGTCGCGCGATCGAGGCACCGGTTGGCCCAGCGCATATCGGTCACCACGTTGCGACCGGTCGTCTCGACCATCACCGCTTCCGGTACCAATCGGCGGATCACGATCTGCAGTGAGTGCAAGTACTCGAGCATTCGACTCAGTTCGCGAGCGAGCGCCAGCACGCTCGGGATCGGCCGCGGTCCACGTTCCGTCGCTGCCCGGAGGCTTTCGCCCTCGATCCACTTGGCGGTGCGAAACGCCCAGTCTGCCCGCCGTCCGGCCGAAAAGATCGTTCGCAACACGGGGTGATCGAGGGCTGCCAGCAGCTCGGTTTCACAAACGAACCACGAACGGGTCGGGCTCTCGGGTGCGAGATGAACCCGCAGGGCCACTTCTCGTTTGAGCACCAGGTCACTGGCGACAAAGAGCGCCCGTACCGGCGACGCGGCTACGAGCCGCTGCACATCGAACAGATCGCCGAATCGCTCGGCAGCCTCATCAAATAAGGCGACCTGGTCGATCTCCGGGCATATCAGGGGATTGGCCCTTGCCGCGTGCGACGTCATCCATCCAAAATAACGCACTTATGACCGCCCCACCCATGCGTGCCATCACCATCGTGAGCCCTGGCGGGCCGGACGTGCTGACCATGAGCAGCCTTCCACGACCCACGCCGGCATCGGGCGAGGTGGTGGTCCGGGTGCTCGCGTCCGGGGTGAATCGCGCGGACGTGCTGCAGCGGCGCGGCGCGTATCCGGCTCCGCCCGGTGCCCTTGCGCATGTGCCCGGCCTCGAGTTCGCGGGTCTGGTGGAGACGACGAGCGGTTCCGATGCCGCGTGGAAGGTGGGCGATCGGGTCATGGGAATCATTGGCGGGGGAGCCTACGCGGAGTTTGTGGCTGTCCCGAGCGATCACCTCATACCGATTCCGAGTGCCTGGTCGTTTGAGATGGCAGCCGCCGTGCCCGAGGCGTTCATCACGGCCCACGATGCGCTCAGCGAGCGGGCAAACCTACAGCGCGGCGAGCGCGTCCTGGTCCATGCTGTCGGAAGCGGCGTCGGTCTGGCTGTGCTTCAGCTCGCGAAGGCGCACGATGCCGTGGTAGCCGGCTCATCCCGAACAGCCGCCAAGCTCGAACGCGCCGCGGCGCTGGGCCTCGACAAGCGTGTGTTGGTGACCGGTGCCTTTGCTCCCAAGGACGATCTCCGCGATTGGGCGGACATCATCTGTGACCTTGTGGGTGGGAGCTATCTCTTTGGAAATTTGGTCGCCGCCGCACCGCGAGGACGAATTGTCGTTATCGGGCTCACCGGTGGTCGCACGTCCGAGATCGATCTCGGCCGATTGTTGAGCAAGCGTCTTACCCTGGTCGGCACGGTACTGCGGAGTCGCTCATCCGCAGAAAAGGCACAGATCACACGGTCGTTCATCGATCGAGTGCTCCCTCTGTTCGTCGGCGGTGTCGCGACGCCAACACTCGATCGCGTTTTTCCCGCAGCGGAGGCGGGTGAGGCACACCGGTATATGGAGGACAATCGCAATTTTGGGGCGATCGTGTTGAGCTGGAGCGCTTGAGCGTCCGCCTTCCAACGCTTCCGAGCGCTCGCTAAGTTCTCAACGCATGCCGTTCCTTTGCCTCCGAGATCTCCGTTCGGGCGAGCGTCACGAGTTCCACACGGCCGAGGTACGGATCGGGCGCGACCCGTCCGTCGAGTTCGCCATTGCCGGTGCGGGCCGCGAGTTGGTCTCGGCCCAGCACGCCCGTATCGCCCACCGCGATGGGGCCTGGTATCTCGACGATCTGCAAAGCCGTAACGGGACCTATCTCGACGGGCGGCGGCTGACCCCGGGCGCCCCAATCCTCCTCGCCGCTGGCCAAGTCATCGGTCTCGGTACGGGCAGTGTACGGCTCAAGGTCGAAGCCGTCCGCAGGCAGAAGATCAGTGAGACCGTCGCCGAATTACCCGAAGAGTTGCTCGCGACGGTACGAGCTGGGATGCTCGCCGACGATGAGGATGACGCGCCTACGGATCTCCTGCTGCAATCCCCAAAGACTTCTGATGCCCCGTCGTTTTCTCTGACCCTGATCGAGTCACGGGAGGGGACGCGGTACGAGGTGACGGGAAACGAGATTCGCATCGGCCGTGGTCGGGAGTGCGAAGTTCGACCGGTTGCACCAACTCAGACCACGGTGTCACGGGTGCACGCGAAGATCTTCCTGCGTCCAGACGGAGTCGTGGCCGTGCAGGACGCAGGTAGTCGACACGGCACGTTGGTGAACGGCGTGTCGCTGCACGGCGAACATCACGTCCAGGTCGGTGATCGACTAAAGCTCGGGACCGGAGGTCCCGAGTTGCGCGTCGCAGCACTGGACAATCCCTTCGAAGCTACGGCGGAGAAGATGGTGCCGCCCGTCCCGGCTCGACGGAGCTTTGGAGGCCGGGGTCGCACGGCCTTCTTCTCGGAAAAGCTTGCGGAGTCCAGCAAGCGATCGGCACGTCGCGCCCGATTGATCGTCTGGTCATTTGTCGGGCTGCTCGCCGTCTCCGTGGGCGGTGTCTACTGGTTGGGTGAACGGCGCGTGGCAGAGACTGCTGCCCGTCTTGCGGCACAGCAGGAACAAGTGCGGCAAGCGCAGCAGGCGGCGACGGATTCCGTGTGGCGCGCCGCACAAATGGAATACGCGCGGTTAGAGCAACAGCTGACACAGGCCCGGGCGTCGGCGGCACCGGTCACGGTGGTTGAAAGCTTGCGGGTGGCGCTCGAGGAGGCTGGGCAGCGAACCGCGGATCTGGAAGCGGCTCTGCAGCGCGCGCAGGTCGAGCTCGCGCAACAGATATCCGCGGGCGACTCGTTGCAGCGTCGCGCGCATACCGAACTGAGCCGCCTGCGCACCGAATTGCGCCGGGCACGGGAGAGCCAGGTCTCCAATGCCATGGTAGACAGCTTGCGCAGCGCGGTTCGCGCCGCCGAGGACCGCGCGTCGGCGCTCAGCTCGCAGGTGCGGGCCATTCGCGGCGTGAATCTGGCCGCGGTTGCGCAGGGCAATCAGGCTGCCGTCGGGTTGGTCACTGCGTACTTCGGTACGGAAGTGTTCGATGGCTCCGGGTTCGCGCTCACCGCATCCGGATACTTTGTGACCAACCGGCACGTGGTTACCGAGCAGGCAAAGCGGGCAGACTCACTCTTTGTGACCATGGCGGACCAACGGTTCATGGTGCGCACGGACCTCGTGGCGGTGGCGCCTCCGGATGGGCCTGACTTGGCCTTGTTGAAGATTCGGAGTTACACGGGACCCGTGATCGCCAGGATCGATTGGGCGGGCACGCAGGCGAGGCAGGGTGAGCCAGCGGCGCTCATCGGGTTCCCCGCTGGGCTCACGGCGGCGCTCGATAGGACCTCGACGGTGCGCACATCGATGAGCGCCGGCGTGTTTAGCAAGGTGACGCCCGAACTCATCCAGTTCGACGGATTCACGGTGAGCGGATCGAGCGGCAGCCCCATCTTCAACGCGGACGGTGACGTGGTCGCGATCCACCGAGCGGGGTTGCGTGAGGCCGCGGGGTTGGGGTTTGCCGTTCCCATCCCGCTGTTGATTCCGCTGCTTCCCCCAGAAGCCCGCGCAGAACTTGGCCTCTAGCGTCGCCCCGGCCACCGGGACGCGCATCGCGCCGGCGACACTCGTTGGGTATGCCGCGCCGGCCGTCATTCTGGCGGCGCTGGGCCTCAGCTTCTACGTCTACCTCCCGAAGTTCTACGCCGATGTCGTCGGCATCAATCTGACGACTCTGGGCTTGATCGTGCTCGTCTCACGCCTGTGGGACGCGGTCACGGATCCCGCCATCGGTGCAGCGTCGGACCGGACACGCACACGGTGGGGGCGGCGGCGGCCGTGGATGGCGATCGCCGCCATCCCCCTGGCGGGATCATTCTATCTCTTGCTCACGCCCCCGCTCGACGGGGGAGCGCTCGCGACGTCCCGGTTCGCTGTCCTGGCATTCGTGTTCTTCTTGTGTTGGACGATGGTCGCTGTCCCGTACGAATCACTCGGCGCCGAGATCTCGTTCGACTACGACGATCGCAACCGCCTCTTCGGCGCGCGCGAGTCCGCCGTGTTGCTGGGGACCCTGGTCGGATCCGCACTCCCCGCGCTCTTTGAGGCTTCGGACACCGGGGCTACCAGGGGATACGGCCTGCTTGGCTTGGTGTACGCTGTTGCCGCGGCCGTCCTCATTGGTTGGTGTATCCTCGCGGTCCATGAACGGCGCTGGGCCGACGCCCAGCGTCCGAGCGGGAGTCCATGGCGCAATCTCAGGCCATTATTTCGCAATCGTCCGTTCCTCACGCTGCTCGTTGCCTATACCCTCTACTCGTTGGGGGGAGCCATCGCGGCGACAGTGATCTTGTTTTACGTGCAATACGTGCTGCGAAGTAATCTGGGTCCGTTGTTTCTCGTGCTCTATCTCGGGTTTGGTATCGTATTCCTTCCTCTTTGGGTTCGGCTGGCGCAGCGATGGGAAAAGAAGCCTGCCTGGCTCCTGGCGCTCGCCATCAACACCGCCGCATTTGCGGGTGTCGCGTGGTTGGGTCCTGGCGATACCCTTGCGTTTGGTGTGCTGGTGTCGCTCTCCGCGATTGGGTTGGGAGGGTGCTTGGCTATTCCGCCGTCGATGCAGGCCGATGTGATCGACTACGACCAATGGAAAACGGACGTCCGACACGAGGGTCAGTACATTGGTCTCTGGGCCTTGGCAAAAAAGCTCGCCATGGCCGTCGGCGCCGCCATTGCGTTTCCGCTGTTGGACCGCGCCGGCTATGTCGGTGGCGTCGAGGTCCAGCCCCCTGCCGCCATCACGACGCTCAAGACCCTGTACGTCGGCGGCCCCATCACCTGTAACGTCTTGGCGATCGCAACCGGCTGGTTCTATCCCATTACCCGCGCGCTCCACGAGCGTATCCGAGGGGAGATCGTCATCCAAGAGGAAACCCTGTGAACCGACGTGTGCACGCGCGCGCGCGATCTAGGCAACGCGTCAGTGAGCGTCGAATGGTGTTCGTCGTGCCGCACACACACTGGGACCGCGAGTGGTATGAGCCGAGTGCTCGTTTTCGTCAACGGCTCCTCAACACGATCGACGAGGTGATGGGGCACCTCGAAAACGATTCCGAATTCGACCGGTTCCTGTTGGATGGACAGTGCGTACTGATCGACGACTATCTGTCCGTTCGTCCCGAGCGCCGGCCGATGGTCGCGCGTCTCGTTGAAGAGGGGAAGCTGTTACTCGGGCCCTGGTACGTGTTGGCGGACGAGCTGCTCTCTAGCGGCGAATGCCTGGTTCGCAATCTCCTCATGGGGACGAGCGTGGCTCGATCGCTCGGAAGACGGTGCGACCTCGGGTATTCACCCGATGCCTTCGGACATCCCGCCGTCCTGCCGACGCTTTTGGCCGGATTCGGCATTGAGCACGCGCTGTTGTGGCGTGGTTACGGCGGTGAGACGGGGCAGGAAGGGGACCTCTTCCACTGGACTGGGCCGGATGGCGCGTCGTGTCTCGTGTATCACCTCCCGCCTCCCGGTTACGAACTCGGTGCGAGCCTGCCGATCGATCGCCGCGAGATGGGGCGACGCTGGCAGGAGATCGTTCGCACGCTCGAGCCCCGGGCCGGCAACCGCCCGCTCCTACTGCTCAACGGAGCCGACCATCATCGGCCGCAACCCGACTTGATCCCAGCCCTGCGGTTGCTCCGACGCGTCGCGTCGCAATATCGGTTCGTGATCGGTTCCCCAGTAGACTATTTCGCCGCCGTGACAGAGCCTCCGCGGACGACCGTAACCGGCGAGCTGCGGTTCTCGTACCGCTACACGTGGACACTCCAGGGGGTGCACGCGACACGAGCGCGACTGAAGGCGGCCGTCGCGGAAGGCGATCGACTCCTGGTGCGCTGGGCGGAGCCGCAGGCAGCCCTGGCGGCGATCTCAGCCGACGCGGATGCCCGTCCTCTGCTCCGCGCTGCGTGGCGTGATCATCTCCGGAACCACTTTCACGACTCGTTAGCCGGGACGGTTGCGGATGACGTAGCTCGAGACGTCTTGCAGCGGGCACGCCGTGTGACTGTTCAGGCCCGGGGAGTTCTCGTTGACGCACTGTACGATCGTCTGAATCAAGACCGGACCCTGGCACGCCGCCGCCAGGATCGTTGGACCTCGACGCTCGTGGTGCTCAATCCCTCTCCATGGCCACGTGACGGAGTGGTCGAGGCGACGGTCACGGTCTTCAAGAAACGGGTACGGATGGGTCCACCCCCCGTGCGGCAAGAAGTGGAAACGCGGGTGCCAGTCGAGATCCCAGGACTCGTCGGCGCAGACGGAGTCCGAGTGCCGCTGCAGTTGCTCGATCGGTACGACACCTACGAGCGCCTGGACAGTCCCGATCACTATCCGCTGCAAGACGAAGTGACGGCGTTCCGCGTGGCCCTCCACGCCCGGCGCGTCCCATCCTTGGGTGGCCGATCATATGACATGCGGGACGCCGAACGGACGGCGCGTGTGCGCGACCAGGTTGGCGCCAGCCGCACGGCGATACACGGCGGGTGGTGTCGTGTCCAAGGCGAGCGCTCCGGCGGCCTCACCGTGCGTCCACGTGGTGACGGTCGAGCCAACGTTCTCGCCCTCATCGAGAGCGAGGGTGACGAAGGTGACACCTACACGTTCGAGCCAACCTTCTCTCGACGAGCGGTGCGAGCACGGTGGGGACGCAGGCGTGTGGTGTGGCGAGGGCCATTCGTCGCCGCCCTCGCAAGACCTTTTTCGGTGGGCGACTTCGTGCGAGGGACGCTCTACGCTCGCCTCGATGCTGGATCGCGTCTCGTTCGGTTCGTGGTAGAGGGGGAGAATCGTGGTAAGCAGCATCGGCTGCGACTCTTGTTCTCGATTCCACAAGAGCCCCTAGGGGACGACCATGTTTCGGACATGCAATTCGGTCCGGTCGTCCGACGGCGCGAAGACTACGACACGCGGGAGTTTCCTCTCGAATGGCCGGTGGCAACTGCACCGATGCATCGCTATGTCAGCATTCCCGGTGCATTCACCGTGTTTGCCAGGGATCGATTCGAGTACGAGCTACGGCAAGATGGCATGCTCGCTGTGACGCTCTTCCGAGCTGTCGGGGAGCTGTCCAAGCCCGACCTCGCCGCCCGACTGGGGCACGCCGCGTGGCCTGCGGCGACACCGCTCGCCCAGGAGCCGGGTCACTTCCGGGCTGAGCTGGCTGTGTGCAGCGAAACGGTGGGCGCCGGGAGTCCGCCGAAGGAGTGGCATCGCATTGAGCGATTGGCGGAAGAGTTTCACGCGCCGCTCACCGGTCTCATGCTGCGTTCCGGCATCGATGTTCCATCTGCTATTGAGGGGCCAGCGCTCTCGGGTGCGGGACTCGCCTTCACCAGTCTCAAGCCCGCCGAGTTTGGCCCAGGCGTTGTGCTGCGCTGCGTCAACCTGAGCGACGAGCGCACGCAGGGAGAATGGAAATTCCCGTTTCCCCTCCGCCGGGCCGTGGCTGCGCGGCTAGATGAAACCGCGCTGCGAGAATTGAAGACGACGCGGAGGGGCAGGGGAGTGCCGTTTGTCGCGGAGCCGCGGGAGGTGGTGACCATCGTTGTGGAGGCCGAGTAGGGCGGCTTTTCCACATATCGCCCTTCAGAGGAGTTACTCTAGTGGCGGTATGGGTGGCACATTTAGTTGACTACCGATCCCTCTTTTCCTGCCAACTCCACATCCAACGCATCCCGCAAGCCGTCGCCCAGCAGGTTGCAGGCGATGACTGCGAGCACCACGGCCATGCCGGGGAACATGGCAATCCACGGTGCGTTGATCAGCGCTTCCCGGCCCTCGGCGATCATGTTTCCCCAGGAGGGCGCGGGTGCGGGAATCCCCAAACCGAGGAATGAGAGTCCCGCTTCGAGCATGATCGAGTTGCCCACCGCGAGCGCCGCCGCGACGATCACCGGGGTGAGCGCGTTTGGCAGTAGATGATGGCTCACGAGCCGCCAGCGGCCAGCGCCGCCAGCTCGGGCTGCATCGACAAATGGGCGTTCGAGCAAGGCCTTCACCTCGGCGCGGGCGAGCCGCGCAACGCTCATCCACCCCGTGAATCCCAGCACCAGCACCACGAGGATGAGACTGGTCTCCCACAAGGTGACCAGTGCCAGCAGGAGAACGAGCCGCGGCATGGCAAGGACGGCATCCGTCACGGCCATCAATACCTGTTCGATCGTGCCACCGCGTACTCCCGCGAACACGCCAATCGCCCCTCCCAGCGTGATCGAGACTGCTACAGACAAGAGTCCCACCGTCAGCGAAATGCGAGTCCCAAACACGAGTCGTGAAAACAGGTCCCGACCAAAGCGATCCGTGCCCAGCAGGTGAAACACCCCGTCTGGTCCAGTCGTCAACGGTGCCAGGAACCGCGTACGGAGGATGTCCGTCTGGATAAGAGGGTCGGCAGGTGCCACCAGCGGTGCCAAGAGCGCGATGGCGCAGAACAGCCCGAGGATTGTCATCCCCGCGACCGCACGTCCATCGGTGACCAATCGGCGGAGTGTTGTCATGTTGGCTTCCGGCGCATGCGCGGGTCGGCGGCCCCGTACATGAGATCGGCAAGCAGGTTGCCGATGACGACGAGCACGGCGAACACGACCGTCGTCGCCATGACCAACGGGTAGTCTCGTGCGCCCACCGCCCCCACCATCACCCGCCCCATGCCCGGCCATGCGAAGATCACTTCGACGAACACGGTTCCTGACACGAGCGCCGGCAACGACAATCCAAGAAGCGTGATGACCGGGAGCAGAGCGTTGCGGAGGACATGCCGCATCTCGACGCGCAGAGGATGGATGCCCTTGCTCCGGGCCGCGCGGATGAAGTCTCGGCCTCGCACGTCCAAAACGGCGCCTCGTGCAAAACGCGCCATCCCCGCCGCTCCGATAATGCCAAGCGTCACGAGCGGCAGCGCGAGATGACGCATGCGATCGACCACGCGTTGCCACGGTGTGTACAGCTCGGCATCGAGTGAGGTCACACCAATGGCCGGCAGCTGCAGCCACCCCGGCCAGCCCCATCGGGCAGCACCATACGAGAAGCACAAGACCAGCATGATGGCGAGCCAATAGGAGGGCATGCCGTACAACATCAAAGTTCCGATGGTCAGTCCCGTATCGATCGGCTTCCGATGCCGCCAGGCTTGGATTGCACCGATGAGGATGCCGGCCAGGTAGGTGATGATGAGCGAAGCGGCGGACAACAGTAGCGTGTGCGGGAGGGCGTCGCCCAGGATGTGGGTGACGGGTCGCTGCTGGGCCAAACTCACGCCCCAATCCCCGCGTAGGAAGTCGCCGAGCCAATCGAGGTAACGGATCCCGAGCGGTCGATCCAATCCCAATGCTCGCCGTGCGGCCTCCAGCTCCTCGGCACCGGAGCCGGGTGGAACCCAGAGGCGCGCCGGATCGCCCGGCGCTAGGTTGATGAGCAGGAACGTGAGCGTGACCACACCAAGGACCACGCCCAGGCCCAGCAAGAGCCGTCGAGTGACCTGCCAGAGCATGCGCAAGGGTCGGAGGCTCGGGCCCACCTCGTCAAGTGAGAGAGCCGGATGCGGATGCTCCCGCAGGGTCTGACGATGTCTGGACTCACGGTCGTTGCCACGCTTGCTGCGTGTTCGGTGCCACAGAGCGACACGCGTTCGGCATCGGTCTTTTACGCATCTGGTGCCGATCTCCAATCCATCAACCCGCTGCTCACGGTCCATCCCTTGGCAAAAGCAGTGCAAAAACACGTGCTCCTGCTCACCTTGGCCGCGTACGACGAAGCGATGCATCCGGTGCCGCGGCTCGCCACCTGGAGCTGGGGGCCCGATCGGACCAGCCTGATGTTTCATCTGCGAACCGATGTCCAATGGCACGACGGGGTGCCCACGACCGCAGAGGACGTCCGCTGGACGCTCGAGACCGCGCAGCAGGCGGACGTTGCCTATCCGCGCGCTCGCGATTTGGAGTCGATCGCGGCGGTGGACGTAGTGGACAGCGCGCGCGTGCTGGTGCGTTTCCGTCATTCCCAGCCTACCTTTCCCGACGTGCTGACCGATCTCGCGATCCTCCCGGCTCACCGATTCACCAACGTGCGACCTGGCGACGTTCGCCTCGCCGAGTTCAACCGTCAGCCCGTCGGCAACGGTCCGTTTGCCTTCGTTGAGTACCGTCCCAATCAGCGCTGGGTCTTTCGCAGACACGAGGATTTCCCGGTCGACTTATCGCCCGCAGAACTCGAACGCTTCGTGGTGGTCGTCGTCGATGAGCCTTCCACCAAGCTCGCCGCGCTGACGTCAGGAGAGTTGGATTTTGCCGGGATCGCTCCCGCGCACGCCGAGTTCGTGCGGTCCGATCCGCGGTTACGAGTCATTGACTACCCCGTGTTCCTGGTCGCCGCCCTCGTGTGGAATCTCCGGCGCGCCCCGTTTGACGACCGGGACGTGCGGATGGCGATGACGATGGCGATCGACCGCCAGCTGATCGTGGACGCCTATCTCTACGGTTTCGGTCATGTGACCGACGGACCGGTGCCGCCGGAACATCCGTGGTTCGAGAATATCGAACGGCAGCCATTCGATCCCAATCGAGCCGAAGCGCTGCTGGAGCGTGCCGGATGGAGGCGCATCGCCGGCGGCATCCGCGAGCGCGACGGAAAGAGGCTTGCCTTGGAGTTGCTCACCGTGGGGAGTGGAGACAACGCGCTCGAGCAGATGATTCAGGCGCAACTCCGCACCCTCGGTGTGGAGGTGCGTATCCGGCAGCTCGAGTTCGCCACCTTTCTCGCCGTTGCGCAGGGGCCCGAACGGGACTTCGATGCGCTGGTGACGCTCATCCCGGGGAACCTGTCACTCGGCTACCTCGCCGCGATGTTCAGTGGAGTTGCTCCGGGGCCTTTGTCCTATCCCGGCTGGCGCAACAGTGCGTTTGATGCGGCGGTCGCTCGAGCCGAGCGAGCGACGACCGCGGCGGCCTTGGAAGTGGCATGGCGTGATGCACAGCGAATCCTTGCGGACGATCACCCAACGACGTGGCTGTACCACGCGCGCGGGCTTCAGGGAGCCAGCGGTCGTCTCCAGGGCGTGACCGTCGATCTGCGGGGTGAGTTAGCAACGCTCGCACAGTGGCGCATCGCGTCGGCCACGATGCCATGACGATCTTTGCGCGAGCACCGGTGCGGATCGATTTCGCAGGCGGTTGGACCGACGTCGATCGGTTTGCCCAGGCATGTGGCGGTTTTGTCACCAATGCGGCGATCAATCTGTACACGCACGGGGAATTCTTGCTAGGCCACAATCGCATTAGGCTCAATGCCGAGGATGTGGGCGAGCATGTGAGTCTCCCTGGGCCAGCTGATATCAAGTATGACGGAGTGCTCGATCTGCATAAGGCGGCGCTCAACATGCTGCCGGTCACCGGGGGTATCGAGATTCTCACCCGCTCCGACGCGCCGGCAGGATCTGGACTCGGGGCGTCCGGCGCACTCGACGTGACGCTCGTGGCCGGCCTGGCTCGGTGCAGGCACGAGGAGTTTGACCGTGAGGACCTCGCGGATCTGGGCTATCAACTCGAGGCCGTGGAGCTGGGACTGCTCGGTGGCCGCCAGGACCAGTACGCCGCGGCGTTCGGAGGCTTTCACGAGTTTCACTTTGATGGCACGACCGTCCAGTCGCGCCCGCTGGTGGTGGGTCCGGAGTTGGAAACCGAGTTCGCTAAGCACCTCACGCTGCTGTATACGGGTCAGAGCCATTTCTCCTCAAAAACACACGAACGCGTGTGGGCGGCTTACGAGCGCGGCGAGTCGTCCGTGTGTGAGGCGCTGCTCCGCATCCGGGATCTCGGTCGGGAAGCCGCCAGAGCGATCGAATCCACAGATTGGCAGTGTCTCGCTGAGGTCGTTGATGAAAATTGGGTTCAACAGCAGCGGCTCGACGTGACCATCTCGACGCCGCGGGTACGCCAGATCGAGCGCGCAGTGCGGGATGCGGGTGCGTGGGGCGTGAAGGCCACCGGGGCGGGTGCAGGTGGGTGCCTTCTCGTCGTGAGCCCACCGGACCAGCGGCCACACGTGATGAAGTCCGCGGAGCTCGCGGGCGCGCGAGTGCTCGCGTTTGCGTTTGACATGGAGGGGGTCACCGTCCGCGAAGAAGAAGAAGTGGAAGATGCTGGCGAGCAGTGAGGAGCTTGCTTCACGGCGGGCGGAAGTCGAGCAAGCGCCCGCCCTACGAGCATTGTGTGACCGGTTGTGGCGGCTCGTCCAGCCCCTCATGGATCGCTCGATCTTCATTCCACCCGAGAAAGCCCGTCTTTCCGTCGACGGCGGCCGGTGTCCAGTCGATGGCTGTCGCCTAAGCTTCGATCCCCTGAGCCCGCATAAGCACCGCTGTCCCCGTTGCGGGGCATCGTACAACGAGGAACATCACTACCGGCATTGGATCTGGCCCTACCAACTCTGGTTGAGCGAGCGTGCGATCCACCTGGCCTTGCTGGGCCAGCTCCGCGGCGATCGGACAGCAATGGAACGGGCGCGCATGGTGTTGGAAGGGTACGCCCTTCAGTACCGCGACTATCCCAACCGTGACAACGTGCTGGGCCCCACGCGACTCTTTTTCTCGACCTACCTCGAATCGATTTGGCTGATACAGGTCACGATCGCTGCATCCATCGTCGGACGTGGCGGTCCTCGGGGCTTCGACGAGATGGTAGCGGAGTCTGCGGCACTGATCTGCTCCTTCGACGAGGGATTTTCGAACCGACAAGTCTGGCACGACACCGCGCTGATCGCGGCGGGTCAGTGGCTCGCGGACTCCGCACTCATCGAGCGCGGGCTCGAAGGCAAACATGGGCTCGAAGCGTTACTCTCGGCCGGCGTCGGTGCAGACGGCATGTGGTTCGAGGGCGAGAACTACCATCTCTTTGCACTGCGCGGCTTCCTGTTGGCTGCCGAACTGTTGCGCGGCTTCGGAGTGGATCTCTATGATGCGTCGCGCCTGCGCAATCGGTTGCTGGCAATGTATGAGGCGCCACTCGCGACGGTACTGCCGGACCTCACCCTCGCCGCTCGTGGAGATGCGCCGTTCGGTGTCTCAATACGTCAGCCCCGCTTCGCAGAGCTGTGGGAGATCGGTTGGTTGAGGACTCGCTCCGACCGTCTGGCGAGCGTGCTCGCTGACCTGTACGAGGCTGAGATCCCGGCACTGGACGACCCGGGTTTTGTCGAGATCGCCGAACAGGAACAGAACCGGCCCGCTACCACTTTGGATCGGTCGCTGCTGGGCTGGAAAGCGCTCCTCTGGATGGACCCTGATCCTCCGGTCGCACGATCCACCGACTGGCACGCAGGGAATTGCCTGCTGCCGCAGGCGGGTGTTGCCGTGCTTCGCCCTTCGTCCACTCGTTATGCGAGCGTTGAGTGTGGGGACCGTGTTGCAGGTCACGGCCATCCCGACGCGTTGCATCTCACGCTCTTTTGGGACCGCCCGCTGTTCAACGACCCGGGCACCGGGTCCTACGTCTCGCGCCAGCTGCACTGGTATCGCTCGACGCTAGCGCACAACGCTCCGGGAGTCGCGGGTATAGGACAGCGTTCGCATGCTGCGTGGTGTCGCGCGTTCGATCATGTCGCTGACCGTGGTTGGGTGCAGGCAGTCGGCGAGGGTATTCTGGGTCCGGGAACGCGCGTGACCCGCTCGGTCATTACCGGTGCCCGTTACGTGGTCGATATGCTCGAAGTGCAGGCTGATGACGACGTTGTCGTTGACTTGCCGATTCACGCTCACGGGGGCCTCGATCACGCGGGGGTCGAGGAGCGTTTCATCTCGATCGAATCCACCGCGACGCACGGACACGAGCACGGGTATGATGCGCTGACCGATGTTCGGGAGCTCGTACTGCCGGCGAGCGACCACTTCAAGCTCGGTGATGCGGACGGCTTCCGGATCCATTTCGTGCGACGAACGGGCGAGCAACTGCTGAAGGCACTCGGACCCGGGCCATCGGATGCTCAGTTTGCGGAGGGCGCTCTTGAGCCCTTTGTCATTCGGCGATGCGCAGGCGGTGGAACGTGGGTCCAGTGCTACGCATTCGACGAAGCGATTGCGGGTGTGCGCGCGACGGCTCCTGGGACAGTTCTCGTCGAGTGGCGGGATGGGCGCTTCGAGTCAATGGCGGTGGAAGATGATGGCTGCCGGATCACTGATCGGGAGGGGCAGGACGTTGTGCTGCGTGGGACGCGCGAGCCACCGGCCTCAGGACCCCAGCCCGGCTCGTCCACCCCGCCCGTTCGGGTGCCCTGTCGGCGTCTGTCCGAGCTGCCACCCGTCCGCGAGTGGGACCGCTACCTTCCGACCGACACGGTCGCCACGCTCACGACGGCTCACTACCGGAAGTCAGAACGAGATTTCGGATCGATGGGAGATTTCTGGGCACGGGTTGCGATCTTCTCGGTGGGAGACCGTATCTGCTACGCGGCCGATGTCATCAAGCAGCAGCTGCACTTTCGCCGGCCTTCCGATCCGGATCCGCGCCTGGACAACGAAGCCCCAGACATCCACTCCGATGGGATGCAGTGCTATCTCGGGTTGGGGTGCTGGGAGGGCTACGTGGTGGTCCCGGATGCGGATGGCGAGTCGGTACACGTACGGGGCGTTGCCGGGACGGGTGCGGATCCGTCCCGGGTGGCGGGGTCGTGGGCGCCAACGCCGGTGGGTTACCGAATGCTGGTCAGCATCGCAACGGGACAAACGCTCACGCCCGGGTCGACGTTCTCGGCAAAGTTGGTGATCAACGAGATGTATCCGGATCGGGAGCGTCGAGCCGGGCAGCTCGTGTGGGGTGGGCGAGGAGGAGGGTTCGTTTACCTTCGCGGAGATCGTGAGCATCCAGCAACTGCGATCCAGGTGGTGATGTCATGAACCTGGTCGTCGTGTTGTGTCGAACACAGGACTTAGTGAATATCGCGGCGGTGGTGCGGTCGATGAAAAACTTCGGGCTGCGCGATCTGCGGCTGGTGCAGCCAGCGGAATACGATGTGCGGCGCATCGAGGGAATCGCCCACGGCACGGGAGATGTGTTGCGGCGCGTGAGGTTCTACGACACGCTCGATGAATCGCTAGCGGATTGCACGTACGTCGCGTGTCTCACGGCACGGCAGCGGAAGGTCAAGCGCAACGTTCAGCGGCCCCGTGATGCGGCGCCGGACCTGCTCACCGCCGCGGCGGACGGTACGGCGGCCATGGTGCTCGGACCGGAGGACCGCGGGCTGTTGAACGAGGAGCTGGACCGGTGCCATCGGACCGTTACCATTCCGACGAGTGGTTATCAGGCACTCAATCTCGCCCACGCGTTTACCGTGATGGCGTACGAGCTGTTTCTCGCCGGTGGCGTGCCTGCGTTCAAGACGCCACGCCGAGCTGCGCCAGCGGCAAACCGCGAACAGCTGGAGGAGTTTTTCCGCAGCGCCGAGGAAGCGCTCACCGCGGTCGAGTTCTTCAAGAGCCATAATCCCACAAGCATCATGCGGACGGTGCGTGAGGTCACACACCGCGTGCCGCTCGACGCCCGCGAAGCCAAATTATTCCGAGCTATGTGCATCGAAGTCGTCAAATACCTCGAACGTTCGGGTGTCAAATGACGATTCCCGGTTTTACTTCGACCGGGAGCAAGCGGCCCGAGGCGCTCTTTGGTGTTGCACACGCCGATCTGAGCACGATCCCGCTGCGCATGGTTCGAGCACACGGGTGCCACGTATGGGACAGTGAGGGGCGGGAGTATCTCGATACCATCATGGCGCTTGGTGCTGTGGCCCTTGGGTACGGTTACGCGTCGGTGGTCGAGGCCGTGACGAGAGCGGCGGCCGACGGGATCGTCGGTCCGCTTCCCCCTGTCCGGGAGCAGCAGGTTGCCGAGCGTCTCGGGGCGGCCATTCCGGGCACGGACGCGGTGCACTTCTTCAAGACGGGTGCGGAGGCCGTTGCAGGTGCGGTGCGGATCGCCCGCGTGGTCACTGGGCGAACGCGGGTCGTCACGTGCGGCTATCACGGCTGGTTGGATTGGTGCCAGGAGACACCTGGTGTACCGGAGCAGGTCAAGGCGCTACGCGACGCCGTGCCGTTCAACGATGTGGAAGCGCTGCGGGGTGCGGTCATCACAAGTCCGCCGCCGGCGGCAATCGTGCTGGAGCCAGTGATCGATGGTGCGCCAGACCAGCGCTGGCTGCAAGCTGCAAGGGACTTGGCCTCCCAAACTGGGGCCGTGCTCGTGTTTGATGAGATCAAAACGGCATTCCGCATCGCCGTGGGTGGAGCGGCCGAGCGATACGAGGTGATCCCCGATCTCTCCGTGGTGGGGAAGGCCCTGGGCAACGGCATGCCGATCGCCGCCGTGTGCGGTTCTCGGGAGCTCATGGAAGCGTGTACCCGGACGTGGATCTCGTCCACGTTGGCCACAGAATCAGTGAGCCTCGCTGCGGCTTACACGGTACTCGACACGTTCGAGCGAGCCGACGTCTGTACGCATCTGGATCGGGTTGGCGCGCTGTTCTACGAGGGCCTGGCTCGTCTCGCTGCGAGCTTTCCAAATCTCACACACGGTGTGCGTGGCATCCCGCAGATGGCTTACCTCGAATGGCAGGATCAGGAGACCTCGAGCATCGTTGCGTGCGAGTGTGCGCGGCGAGGTCTTCTCTTCAAGCGGAACGCATACAACTTCGTTTCGCTCGCGCATACCGAAGTAGTGATCAGCGAGATCATCGCACGTCTCGAAGAGGCGATGCAGGCAGCGCAGGGCACATGCTGATCGACGTACACGCCCACTTCTATTGCGAACACTCGGCGCGTGCGGATTGGCAGGAGCTGAACGAGCGCCGTCTGACCATCGGCAAGGCGATGGGCATCTCAGCACACGTGGCATCCATTCTCGGCACGTGGGGGCGCCGCTCGCCAACGTACTTTCCGTCACCCGAGGATGTCCGTCACGCCAACGACGAAATGCTGTCGTTGCAACGTGCCCATCCTGGACTCGTGTTCGGCTACTGCGTCGTGAATCCCAACTATCCGGCGGACGCGATTGCTGAGATCGAGCGGCGGTTGGACCAGGGCATGATCGGGATCAAGCTCGCCGCGAGCCGCCGTGCAAACGATCCGTTGCTCGATCCCATCGCCGAGCTCGCGGGCGCGCGTGGCGTTCCCATTTTGCAGCACATCTGGCAGTACCGGCGCCACGACTGGTCAGGACAGGAAGCTTCCGATGCGGTCGAGCTTGCCGAGCTTGCCGCCCGTCACCTCGAGACCAATTTCATCCTCGCGCACTTGGGTGGCGGTGGAGATTGGGCTCACAGCATTCGAGCGGTCCGTACCGTTCAGAATATCTGGATCGATCTCTCCGGTAGCGGGATGGATGTGGACATGATCGAGACTGTCGTCCGCGTCATCGGTGCCAACCGGTTGTTGTTCGGCGCCGATCTGACCTTGGACACGGGGCTCGCCAAGCTCCGCTACCTCGAATCGTTATCGCTTCGTTCCGACGCCATGGCCCACATTCGCGCCGGCAATGCCTTGTCGATCTTCCCCGCCGGAACGTTTCATGCCGGTGACTGACGTCGCGGTGTTTGTGGGTCCCTATCCGTTTCGCCATCTGGCGCATTGCGACCCATCGTGGCTGCTGGCGCAAATGGATCGGCTGCAGATCGAGCGGGCGTGGGTCCGACACGTGGGGACCGCGTTTCACGCCGATCCCGCGCCCGGCAATGAGGAGCTCGCCGACCTCGTCGCACCGCAGCGCGATCGACTCCTTCCGGTCCCCGTGATCAATCCGGTGCTTCCCCAGTGGGGCGATGACGTCGCGCGCGCGCGCGAGCAAGGTGTACCGGCCGTGTGGCTCGCACCGCAGTTCCAAGCCGTGGACCCCGCCGGCACCGATATGCGTCATGCGGTTACCGTTCTCGGGTCAATGGGGATACCCGCGGTGGTGACGGTTCGACTGGAGGACGCCAGACAGCGTCACCCCCGCGATCTCTGTGGAGAGCTGCCGGCAGCGGCCGTCCGTCGGCTGGCCCGGGTCGACGGCGGCGCTCACTTGCTCGTGACCCACGCTGATCGTGCATTCATCGAAGAGGTTCACTTCGGGCTCACGCCAGAGGAAGCCGCGCGGGTGCTGTGGGACATCTCGTGGATCTGGGGGCCACCGGAGGACCACCTCCGGCTGCTGGGTGAGACGATGGGCCTAGAGCGGTTCACGCTCGGAACCGGCATGCCTTTCCGTGTTCCCGACGGGGCGTTTGCCAAGCTCGAGCTGCTACAAGATCCCAGTGCCCAGGATGCGATTTGCGAGCGCAATCTGACAGCCTGGTTAGCGTCGCGTGACGCTTGATCTGCGCGCGCGTCTAGAGCGGTGCGTGATTCCGGCTGCTCCCGTTCCCTTCCGGGCCGACGGCTCGATCGATCGCGACAGTCACCGTACCTACGTCGAGTGGATGGCCCACCAGTCGATGGGCGGCGTAGCGGTGTGGGCGCATACCGGCCGCGGTTTGCGGCTCAGCGCGGAGGAGCGGGCCTGGGTGCTCGACGCTTGGTGCCAGGGGCTCCGGGATGTTCCCGTAATTTGCGGCGTGGGTGTAGAGGCCAGCGCCACCCTTCCGCACGAAGCGCGCGCGCTGACGGATACCGTGATCAGCTCAACGGTCGATATGGCGTGTGCGGCGAAACGCGGTGGCGCAGGAGGCTTGTTGGTGCACCCACCCACCGCGCTAAGCGGTCTTGCCGATGCCGACAGCCGGATCGTCGCCTTGCATGCCGCGTTGACCGACGTCGGGTTGCCGATCATCGCGTTCTACCTCTACGAAGCCGCTGGTGGTGTGTCGTACGGTTCAGGGGTCGTTGAGAAACTGCTCGCTCTCGAAGGCGTGATCGGGATCAAGGTGGCAACGCTCGACAGCGTGATGACCTTCCAAGAGCTGGCTCCCATTGTCCAGCAGTCGTCGGCGCTCTTGATCACGGGTGAGGACCGGTTTCTCGGATACTCTCTCATGCTCGGCGCCACGTGTGCACTGGTTGGGATAGCCGCGGCCTGTACAGACGTCACGGTTGGCCTGCTCGACGCGTGGTTCAAACGCGACCTGGCCACGTTCGTTCGACGATCGCACCAGCTCGATGTGTTTGCAGCCGCGACCTTCGTTCCTCCAATGGAGGGCTACGTGCAGCGGATGCTGTGGGCCCTCACTGCCGACGGCGTGATTCCCCCTGCATTGGACCGCCACGCTCCGCCGCTGCCGGCCGCGGAGCACGATCGTGTGCGTGCGGCCGTTCAACGGCTTCGCGCAAAGTGACACTGCTCCCGAAAACACCCAGCGTCGCGGCCGATTGGCGCACGAGGTTAGAGCGGTTGCTCGAATTGACCCGCCACGAGCCCCCAGCAGACCTGCCCCTTCTGGTTCGTGAGGAGCTAAGCCTCGATCTGTCCGCCCGCTATGCGGGAATCTCGATTCCGCATCCCTTCGGAAAGGCATCTGGCCAACTCTCGTGTACGCCTGCACAGGTGGAGATTGATGTGGCGGCCGGCATTGGGTTCATCGTTCTCAAGACGGTCATCGCGGAAGACGCGGGCGGCCAGGCGTCCATGCAGGCGTGGACGGTGCCGGAAACGCGGATGCGTGTGGAGCGGCGCTCGCTGGCGGACGGTCGTGCCGGCTGGACCGTCACGTGGAAGGGGCGGGGTTGGACCGGCAATCTGGAAGCGTACCTACAATTCTTCGAAGCCCCGCTCGACGCCGCGCGCACTGCGGACATTCCCGTGATCCCGTCAGTGAAATATCACTTACCCGCTGCCGGAGACGACTTTCGCCTGGACGAGTATCACCACACGACCAGTCGGCTTCTCACCGTGTGGGATCGAGCGGGCTGCGGGGGGCCGATGGTGCTGGAAAAGGATTTCAGTCCCACCCTAGCCGGTGACGACCGCGCTCAGGACCGCGCCGCCGTGCTGGCCTGGCTCCGGCAGGTTCCCACACTCATTCACCGGGCGGGAGGCGGCCGCGTGCGGTTGGGTGTCAAAGTCATGAACGCCCTGTTCGACGACGCGTTTCAGGTGGAGATGGTGCGGACGCTTACCCTGCCGGATTCGCCAGCGGCGTTTCTCATTGTGTTCAATCGGCTGTTCGATCCCGATCGTGGTGTCGCATTCGGCGGGTGGGAATTGAGCGACCGCAACCTCCGCGTGCTCGATATGCTCTTCGCCGAGCAGCTGGTCCTTCCGCCGCTGTCGGCAACAGGAAACATCTGTTCGGGTCGCATGATGATGGAGTACGCTCTGCGCGGCTGCGAAAACGGTCAGATTCACACGTTCTTTCAAGTGCCGCTGTCGGAGTACATCGCTGCCCATGGTTCGAGAACGGCACGCGCCCTCCACACCCTCATCCTGCACCCGGTGTGTGGGCTGGCCGTCTGGCTGCGGCACTGTTACGAGGCCGGATTGGTGGAGATGCGCGAGCACGCGATCCATTTCCTAGACGTGGTGGACCGCGCTCCCACGCTACATACATCGCTTCGTGCTGCCCGCTGAGCGACCACTTCGCATCGTTCGCACCCGGCTCTACGAGGTCGCCCTACCTCTGACGGACACGTTCGTCATCAGCGGGGGTGCACTTACGGAGCGGCGCTCGCTCATCGTCGAGCTCGAGGACGACGAGGGGCGGCGAGGGTTTGGTGAATCCGCCCCGTTTGTCGCGCCGTTCTACTCGAGCGAAACGGTTGCGTCTGCCCGCGCTGTGCTCTGCGACTGGCTCCTGCCTCGCGTGATCCAACAACCGGTTGACCATCCCCGCGCGCTCGACCGGGTATTGAGCGAGGGCATTCGTGGAAACGAGATGGCCCGGGCCGGTGTCGACACAGCCTGGTGGGACCTCCTGGCACAGCGCGCATCTATGCCGCTGGTGGACCTCGTGACGGCGCGCCTGAGGGAGCTCGGGGTGAGCGGTATCTGGCTCGACCGGAGGGATCATGTGGTCTGCGGCGTGGCCCTGGGGATTCCAAGCGGTCGCGACATCGGCCGCTTGCGTGAGCAGATCGAGCAGGCCGTGGCGCGCGGGTATCGGCGGGTCAAGATCAAGATCGCGCCGGGGTGGGATCGGATGCCGCTCGCCGCTGCGCGTGAGACGATCGATGGGCGGGTGCCGCTCAGCGCGGATGCCAACGGGGCGTACGACCCGCTGTCGGCTGGGGAGCACCTGCGGGGGCTCGACGGTCTGGCGTTGCTTTACCTCGAGCAACCGTATCCCGCGGAGTGCCTGCGGGAGCATTGGGAGCTCAGCCAGCGGCTGCGGACACCCATCTGTCTGGATGAGTCATTGGTTTCGGAGGACTGGGCGCGACAAATCGTCGCCCTGGGCGGACCGTGGGTGTGGAATCTGAAGATTCAGCGCGTTGGCGGTCTCGAGCGGGCGTGCCGGCTGTACGCCTACGCCGAGACGGTAAACGCCAAACTATGGGGCGGGACGATGCCCGAAAGTGGACTAGGGGTCCAACCGATGCTAGCTCTCGGCTGCCATGGTGGTTTTGTGTATCCCTCCGACGTCGAGCCAAGCGATCGGTGGTTTCCGCCCGGTGCCGACCTCATCGACGTGGAGATGTCCGCTGAGGGCACGATCGAGGTCCCGGGGCGGGGGCCGATACTCGATTTGGACCTGAACCGCCGTGGAACCCTCGTCTACGCGAATCGCTGACACGCCTCCCTCCTCCCCACACCCGCAATCCACGCCTACGCGCCCGCGCCGAGCCGGGGTTTTGCGCTGGTTGTGCTCTTAGCGCCATCGAGTATTTTACCTGCGGCCGCACCTCGCATTCATTTGTTTTGACACCTCTTTGCGGCCGATTCACAGCAGGTCAAGCAGAACTCTCGGCGGCTCGCCGTGGGCGATTGCCGCAGGCCGAAGGAACGTCTTCTGACCCGGCAAAGGTCCGGTATGAGAAAGAGACTCGTCCTGGGAGGGTTGGCCCTCGTGTTCGTCGCGATCGCGGCGGCCGCGCTCGTCCCGTTAGGGCGGGCCCAAGACCCCCAGGCACCGAGTGGCCCGGTAGCGTCCTACCAGGCGCCGGTCGATGTCGACACGACCGGTCTTCCAGGCCCTCGCCAGCCGATCTTTTTCAGACACGATATACATGCAGGGCAGTACCAGATGGATTGCCAGTATTGCCACGTCACTCTCGAGGTGAGTCCCAAGCCGGGCATTCCCGCGATGTCGTCGTGTCGCGGATGTCACCTGATCGTCGGCAGCGGTAATCCTGAGGTTGAGCGGCTGCGCGAGTATTTCAACGAGAACCAACCGGTGGAGTGGGTCGAGGTGCATGCCCTCTCACAATTCGTCCACTTTCCACATCACCGACACGTGTTGGCCGGACTGGAATGCGCCGAGTGTCATGGACAGGTGGAGCGGATGCCGCAGGTGTATCAGTACGCGTCTCTCAAGATGGGATGGTGCCTCGATTGTCACGAAGCGCGGCAAGTCACGACCGATTGTACGGCGTGCCATTACTGATGGCGCGTCGATGGAGTGAGGTGACCTAGGCGATGCCCAGTGGAATGAATCGGCGGCGATTCCTGAAGGTCCTCGGCGTCACGAGTGGCGGGACTGCTGCGCTGTCCGGCTGTGGGTCCGACCAGGTCGAAAAGCTCATTCCCTACCTGGTCCCGCCGGAAGATCAGATCCCGGGTGTCGCGACGTGGTATTCCTCGACCTGTCGGGAGTGTCCCGCCGGGTGTGGGGTGCACGTCCGCGTTCGGGAGGGCCGCGCCGTCAAGGTTGAGGGGAATCCCGATCATCCCGTGAACCGAGGGCGACTATGCGCTCGAGGGCAAGCGTCGCTCCAGGGGTTGTACAACCCCGACCGGGTGCGAGCGCCAATGGCGCGCGGGGCGGACGGCCAGTTCGCGCCGATCACCTGGGAAGACGCTCTCAGCCGCGTGGTGGAGCAGCTGGGCCAGGTAACCGGTGATCGGTTGTGGTTTGTGAGCGGTAACGAGTCCGGCAGCTTTGGCCGCCTGATTACTGAGTGGCTCTCGGCATTTCGCTCGAACCGGCAGGTCGTGTTCGAGCCTTTTGGTTACGAGGCGCTTCGCGCAGCGAATCGTGAGGTGTTTGGTATCGACGCCATTCCGCGCATCGACTTCGCCGCCGCCCGCTACATCCTGTCCTTTGGAACGGACTTCCTCGAGACGTGGCTGAGTCCGGTCGAGCACGCCGTTGGCTTCACGACCGGCCACGCCTTCCGTAGTGGACGGATGGGACGATACGTGCACGTGGAGCCACGGATGAGCATGACGGGGATCAGCGCGGACGAGTGGATCGCGCCGGCGCCCGGTACCGAGGCCCTCATGGCCCTCGCGGTGGCACACGTGATTGTCCGAGACGGTCTGGCCGTGGTGCCACCGGACATTCGACGGCTAGCGCCGCTGCTCGATGGACACACGCCGACGGCGGTGGCAGAACGTACCGGTGTGGAAGCGGAGACGATCGAGCGAGTGGCTCGAGAGTTTGCGGCGGAATCGAGCGTGGCGGTTGCCGGGGGCATGGGGGCTCAGCATCGCGAAGCGCACGTGACGGCGGCCGCGGTCAACATTCTGAACTACGTGGCCGGTAACGTCGGCCGCACGGTTTCCTTTGGCGCGTCGCTCAACGTGACCGGCGGGTCGACCTATCGGTCGACGCGACAGCTGGTAGAGGCCATGCGGGCCGGCAACGTTGGGGTGTTGTTCGTGCACGGAGCGAATCCGGCCTACGCCACGCCAGCTGCGCTGGGGTTTGCCGACGCGATGGGCTCGGTCGACTTCACGGTGAGCTTCGCGCGGTTCATGGACGAGACCGCGATGCGCGCCGATCTGATCCTTCCGGATCACGATCCACTCGAACAGTGGAACGACTACGAGCCGCGCGACGGCGTGTATTCGTTGCTCCAACCGGTGATGCGGCCCGTGTTCGACACCCGTCAGACGGGAGATGTCTTGCTCCAGCTCGCGCAGCAAGCCGGTGGCCAGGCGGCCACGCGGCTCGCGGCGCCCACCTATCGCGACTACTTGCAGCAGCAATGGCAAGTCCTCCAACGTCGTCTCGGTGATCGCCAACCGTTCGAGACCTTCTGGATGCAAGCCCTACAACGCGGCGGCGTCACGTCCGACGGCGGGCGGGAGCCTCAAGTCCGTTTGGCACCTACGGCAGCTGCCATGGCGCCCGCGACCTGGGCGCAAGCGGACGGCCAGTTCGCGCTGGTGGCGTACCCATCGCCGGCGTTCTTCGACGGGCGCGGCGCCAACCGCCCGTGGCTCCAAGAGCTCCCGGATCCGGTCACGACGATTACGTGGAGCAGCTGGGTAGAGATCCATCCCGACACGGCAGCCGAGCTCGGCATTGCCGAAGGTGACCACGTAGAGGTGACCTCGGCCGCGGGATCCGTCACGGCGCCTGCATACCTATATCCCGGACTCCGCCGGGACGTCGTGGCGATGCCACTGGGACAAGGGCACACCGCGTACGGACGGTACGCGGAAGGTCGGGGTGCAAATCCGTATGCCCTGCTCGACGCAGACGCGACACCGTTCGGCGGGGCGAGCCACTACACCTCCGTGACGTTACGCAATACCGGTCGCCACGAGCGCCTCCCCAAAACAGAGGGCTCCCGACGCCAGATGGGGCGCAACGTCGCGCAGGCGACGACCGTCGAAGCCCTGGCACATCCCGAAGACCACCACGAAGAGCATGCGGCCCATGCGGCTCCTGTGCCGGAGCACATCGAGCATGTGCTCGACGAGTGGCAGGAGGCGCAATATCGGGAGCAACAGCGTGGCAACTATGTCCTCCCGTACACCGGTACTCCACGTGGTGAACATCCCCGATGGGCGATGGCCATCGATCTATCGCGCTGTACGGGGTGCGGGGCCTGTGTGACGGCGTGTCATGCCGAAAACAACATCCCGACCGTCGGACCCGACTTGATCCGGCGTGGCCGCGAGATGTCGTGGATCCGCATCGAGCGATACTTCGAAGGCGGGGAGGGTGACGAGCCGTTTGAAGCGCGCTTCCTCCCGATGCTCTGCCAGCATTGTGGTAACGCGCCGTGTGAGCCCGTCTGTCCGGTTTACGCCGCCTATCACACGCACGACGGGTTGAACGGGCAGGTGTACAACCGGTGCGTCGGCACGCGATACTGTTCCAACAACTGTCCCTACAAGGTCCGCTACTTCAACTGGTTCGACCACCAAAACGAGGCGGACCCGGCGTTCTCCTTCCCCGAACCGCTCAATTGGCAGCTGAATCCGGACGTGACGGTTCGTGCCAAGGGTGTCATGGAGAAGTGCACGTTTTGCGTGCAGCGCATCAGAGATGCGCAGCACCAGGCAAAGCTCTCAGGTCGAGTGATCGGTGACGGCCAGATTCAGACTGCCTGCCAACAGACTTGTCCGGCCGACGCCATCGTGTTTGGCAATGGAAAAGATGCAAACGCGCGTGTGTCGACCTGGGCAGGGGATGCGCGGGGCTACCACGTCCTGGAGGACCTCAACACTCGGCCTGCGGTGACGTACCTGAAGAAGGTACGCAACGTCGCCGAGGCGTAATCGCATGGCCACGATCGCACAGCCCGACCGCCCCGCTGCACGACCGACCTACAACGATGTCACCCGCGATATCGCCGCGACGCTCGGCAACCCGAGCCGGATGTACTACGTGCTCCTGGCGTTCGTTGTGGTCGTGCTCTTCATCGGGATTGGGGCATTGTTGTATCAGGTGCGCTACGGGATGGGTGTGGCCGGCTATACGCCACCGGTCATGTGGGGCGTATACATCACGACATTCGTGTTCTGGGTCGGTATCGCGCACTGTGGGACGCTGATATCCGCCATCCTTTATCTCTTCCGGTCGGCTTGGCGCACCGCCGTGTATCGCACAGCGGAAGCGATGACGGTGTTCGCGGTCATGACGGCCGGTCTCTTCCCGTTGATCCACGTCGGACGTATCTGGTACGCATACTGGCTCATTCCGTATCCGAATCAGCGACAGCTGTGGGTGAATTTCAAATCGCCGCTGCTGTGGGACGTGTTTGCAGTCACGACCTATCTGATCGTCAGCACGACCTTCCTCATTGTCGGACTGATACCAGATGTTGCTTCAGTGCGAGACATCGCCACGGGGTGGCGCAAGAAACTGTATCAGATTACGGCGCTCGGCTGGCGAGGGACCGATCAGCAGTGGCGTCACTATCTGCGTGGGTACCTCTACCTCGCCGCGCTGGCAACGCCGCTCGTCCTTTCGGTGCACAGCGTCGTGTCGTGGGACTTTGCGATGTCCATTGTTCCCGGATGGCATACCACCATCTTTGCACCGTACTTCGTGGCGGGAGCGATCTACTCCGGTTTGGCAATGGTGATCACGTTGCTGGTCCCACTGCGCAAGATCTTCCGCGTCGAGCGATACATCACGGTCGAGCACTTCGACAACCTCGCGAAGCTGATCCTGCTGACAGGGCTGATCGTGGGGTACGCGTACGTAATCGAGTTCTTCATCGCGTGGTACAGCGGGAGCCCGTTCGAGCGGGCGTCGTTCTACAATCGCGCATTCGGGGAGTACTGGTGGGCGAGTTGGACGATGCTGATCTGCAACGGGATGTTACCGATTCTGCTGTTCTTCCCCAAGATCCGGCGAAACATCCCGGCGCTGTTCCTGCTCTCCCTCTTCATCAATCTGGGCATGTGGTTCGAGCGGTTCGTGATCATCGTCGTTTCGCTATCGTTTGAATACGAACCGTTTGCGATGGGACACTACACGCCCTCGTGGGTGGAGTGGGCGATCCTCGCGGGGAGCTTCGCCTGGTTCTTCATGTGGTTCCTGCTGTTCGCGAAAAACTTCCCGACCGTGTCGATCAGTGAGGTGAAGGAAGTCATCCCGATGCCCCGCAAGGAGGCGCACACGTGAACGCGCATCCTGGTGGTCTGCTCGCCGCCTTCCAGCACGTTGACACCGCGACGCGCGCGATCCGGTCACTCAAGGAGATGGGATACAGTGATTTTACCGTGTACATGCCCGCTCCAAACCACGAACTGAACGACGCGATCGGCCACAAGGTGAGTCCGGTGCGCATGTGGACGCTCATTGGTGGGCTGACGGGCTGCATCAGCGGGTTCGCCATGACGCTGTGGATGTCATACGACTACCCCATCATCGTGGGTGGCAAGCCCATCGGCTCAGTGATTCCGTACGTGGTCATCGCATTCGAGCTGACCATTCTCCTTGGCGCACTCGCGACGCTGACCGGCATGCTGGTTCACAGTGTGCTGAGCCGCCGGAAAGCGGCGTTCGATCCCCGCTTCAGCAACGATCACGTCGGGATCTTCGTGCCGTGTCCGGTGGAGCGCCGGCCGGCGGTGGAAGAGCTGCTACGAACGGCCGGGGCAGAGGAGGTGCGGGTTGAGACCTAGCTCCCGAGTCATTGTGCTGGCGAGCGCGATCGCCCTCGTCGCCGGCTGCACCAGGGACCAGTGGCAACGCTTCCCCGGTCCGGACGACGCGATCGCGCTCATCCCGTGGTTCGCGGTCATGCATAAGGGATTGGCCATCCAACCGTACAAGATGCCGCTGCCACCAGTGGAGGGGACCGTACCTGTGGAGGGAGCAGAGCCGGTACTGCTGATCACGCCCCAGAATCAGGCCGCGATCGATCGCCTCGGGAACCCTATGCAGCGGACCGCGGAGTCGCTCGAGACCGGGCGCAAATACTACGACATCTATTGCGTGCCGTGTCATGGGGCAGGCGGTGCAGGGGACGGACCGGTGAATGCCAAACTGATGGTTGCACCGAGCCTGCTGACGCCAAGAGCTCGAGGATTTACCGATGGGTATCTCTACGCGATCGTCCGCCACGGTCGGGGAATCATGCCTGGCTACGGTGACGGCATTCGGGGTGGCGACCGGTGGCATGTGGTGAACTACGTTCGGCAGCTGCAGGGGGCGGCCCGATGACCGCGGCAACCGCAGATCGCGAGATCTTCCAACGCGGCGCCAACGCGCCAGCTGGCTCGCTGGTGGTAGGGGGCGGGCTGCTGGCCATCGTCGGGTTCGTGATGTTCATCCTGCTCCTGCTGGGCGACGATCCGGGGCGTGCCTGGCGGATGTTCCTGGTGAACTTTCTGTTCTTCACCGGCGTCGCCCAGGGTGCCGTCATCTTTGCCGCCACCCAGAAGATCGCTAAGGCAGATTGGTCCGGGCCGATCATCCGATTCGCGGAGGCCGCGGTGGCGTTTCTCCCCGTCGCCTTCGTGTGCTTCCTCGTGCTGTTTCTCGGCCGTCACTTCCTCTTCCCGTGGATCGCGGAGCCCACGCCCGCTCGTGGGCAGTGGCTCACCGTGGGTTGGGTATTCTGGCGCGACCTGGTGGCCCTCGTGGCCGTTTTCGGCCTGACGTTCGTCTTCGTCTACCATGACCTAAAACCTGATGTCGCCGAGCTTCGAGACCATGTGTCGGGTTGGCGTCGCCAGCTGTACGATCGGATCGTCGGTGACTACCAGGGGACACCTGAAGAGCTCGCAGTCTATGAGCGCCGGTTGACGTGGTTAGCACCGCTCTTGTGCCTGGCATACGCTTGGGGATTCACTCTCATAGGATTTGATCTAATCATGTCGCTGGCCCCCTACTGGGTCAGCACACTGTTCGGAGCGTTCTTCTTTATGGGGGCGTTCCTCACCGGTCTCACCATGCTCGGCCTGATGATGGTGTACTGGCGCGGCCGGCTCGGGGCAAACCACCTCATCAGCCGTCAACAGTTTCACGACCTCGGTAAGCTCGTGTTCGGCTTCTCCGTTTTTTGGGCGTACCTGATGTTTAGCCAGCTCCTGGTCATCTGGTACGGCAACCTCGAAGTCGAGACATCGTTCGTGTTCTGGCGCTTGTGGGGAGAATGGCGGCCGATCTCGGTCCTCGTGGGTTTGATGGTTTTCTTCATCCCCTTCTGGGGTCTTATTTGGGTGAAAGCCAAGATCACCCCTGCAACGTTCACCCTGTTCGTGTTGATCAGCTTCGCCGGCGTGTGGCTGGAACGCTACCTTCTGGTTCAGCCCTCGTTGGTGGAGCACGGTCCGACCTTTGGCCTCACCGAGGTTGGAGTGACCGTGGGCTTTCTCGGGCTCTTCCTATTTGCCTACGGGTTGTTCGCCCGCACCTTCCCGATGGTGAGTCCGAGGCTGACCGCGAAGGCGCAACAGGGGCATCACTAGGCTAGAAGGGATAGAGGGTACTCCTTCCACACCGCCGTTCCCGCCTGCCAATTACATCACTGCACGGCGCAGCACTCCCTCGCTATACATTCTTCCATGTCAACGAGGGCGACGAGCATCGTGGAATTGAGCCCATGAACGAGCGCGTGGTGGTGTGGCGGGCGGCTGCCGAGGTGGCGCGAAGCGATGCGGTGGCCGGATTGGCCACGGTTTCTCGCCAGCGCGGCTCGCTTCCCATGGCGTCAGACGCGAAGATGCTGGTCACGGCAGACGGGCGGCGCTGGGGGACTGTCGGTGGCGGGTGTGTCGAGGCTGACGTCACCACGCAGGCGCTCGAGGCAGCGCGCCAGCGCAAGCCGGCGTTCGTGCGCCACACGCTCAATGCCGATGTGGCCGGCGACATCGGGCTCTCGTGTGGTGGGACGGCCGAGTTTTTCCTCGAGCCCTTAGCGGGGGAGATGATCGAGTTGTACAACGCCGTTGCAGAGGGGATTGAGCGACGGCGGCCCACGACCGTGATGACCGGCATCGACTGGGGCAGCGGACCACGAAAGACGGCCCTGGTCAGTGGGACGGCCATTGCCGTGGGTGAGCAATACACGGAGCCTCCTGCGCCCGTCGACACCCCCCGCGAGACCGTATTTCTGGACGAAGAGACCCGCGCGTTGGTCGAGCGTCTTCGCCGCGTGCCACGCGTCATCATCTTTGGCGCTGGTCACGTAGGAGCGGAGATCGCCCGGGTCGCCAAGGGCAGCGGGTTCCACGTGGTGATCACAGACGATCGCGAAGAGTTTGCAAATGCCAATCGTGTCCCGTGGGCCGATGAAATCCTCGTGGAGGATTTTCGCACGGTCCTCGACCGATTCCGTTTCGATGAGGACGATTTCGTGCTTGCGACAACCCGTGGACACAGCTACGACGCCTACATCGTCGAGCGCTCGGCCGGAACGCAGGCAGGCTACGTCGGCATGTTGGGCAGCAAACGCAAGCGAGCGGTGATCTGGAGGACGCTCGAAGCCGCCGGCGTGCCTCGGAAGGCCTTGGAGCGCGTGCGCTCCCCTATTGGGATCGAGATCGGTGCGGATACACCAGCCGAGATTGCCATCTCGGTGGTGGCTGAGCTCATCCGAACGCGGCGGCTAGGGGATTCGCCCGAGCAACTGGCGGAGTGAGTCGATCGGGAGCTTGGCTCTGGCCAAGATCGCAAACTCCCCGCGCCGCACCGTGACCACTGCCAGCGAGTCATCGCCGATCTCGCGCCGTTCGAGCTCGGAGCTGAGATCGCCGTCACCGGCCCGCCACTGGACTAGCTCAAGATCCACGCCGTCCGGCGTCCGTTGTCGCACCCGCACCTCCGAGCGCCCCTCGTTCTGCCGCGTCGCGTAGCCAATAACAGAAAGCGCGGATACACGGGCCACGCGCCCGCCTAGTGCCTCGGCAGCTTCTGCTTCACCGGCGTCCACCCAGTCGGTGGGCTGAGCATCAGCGCGGCGGGTGTCCTCCAACGCCGCCGCTTGCGCAGGTCTTGGCGGAGCCTCGGCAAGGGCAGTGACCTCAGCAGTACGGGCCCGCACGGTCACGGTTTGCACAGCTGTGTCCGCCTCGGCTGCCGAATCACCAGCCGCGGCTAGCCGACCCCGAAATCCCTCGGTTGGCGTTGCCAGTGGCGTGCTCTCGGCGCGAGCCACGCTGATGTCCGTTGGCACGTCGGCGGATGTCTTCGCCTCGGCGGCGTTGGCCACTTCGGCAGCCACTCCAGAAGCCAGGCCCGGAGCAGCCGCCTGCCGCGCAGGCTGCGCGGCCGGTGGGTCGACCGACAAACCAACCGTTGGCTCGGCGGCTTCCTGTTGCTGCGCGAGCTGTTCTGTTTCCGGCGCGGCCTCCATAGCGCGCGTTGCCACCACTGGTGCGTCGCGCGATTGGACACTCAACGTGACATAGGACCCCAGTCCGGCCGCCATCAGAATCGTGGCGGCCCAGGCGAGTCCCCGCCACCGCCAGGCTCGCTTGGACCCGTGACCTCCCTCCCGTGCTTCGGCACGAGCAACGATCTCCTCAAACGGTGGGGGCGTCTGCGAGACGGGCACGGCGCGTTGGAGAATCTCTGCTGACTTGTCCCGCAGCGTACGCGCCTCCTCGAAAGCGGTCCGACAGCTTGCGCACGAAACCAGATGGACCTCGAGCGCTCGTCGGTCCGCTCCCGCTGGCAACGCGCCATCGAGATAGGCGTGCAGCGTGCCTTCATCCACGTGCGACATGCTTGTCCTCCAGAGCGTCGAACGCCTCGACCAGGCGTCGCCGCGCCCGCGCCAGAGTGGTGCCGATCGCCCCGCGTGCCAGCCCGGTCTGAGCGGCAATCTCATCGTAGTTCATATCCGCGTCCCACAGGAGCAACACCTCACGGTCGCGCTCTGAGAGCGACTCCAACGCCTGCCGCACGAGCTCCATCTGCTCGGCGCGATCGAGGTCCTGCGCGGGATTGTTCGTCTCCGCACTGGGCGCCTCGCTCTTGAGCAGCGTCAGGTGCCGTCTCTGGCGGACAGCTGAGCGTGCCTCATCCCGAGCCAAGTTCGCGGCCACGGTGTAGAGCCAAGCTCTCGGATTCTCGGGGTTGTTGTTCAACGCCCGCACGAATACCTCCTGCGCGAGATCCTGAGCTCGATCCGCATCCCACACCTTTCGGTGAAGAAAGCGGACGAGCTCAGCGTAATGCGAACGGTATACCTGCGCCCAGTTGACGCTCACGGGTCGTAGTCTAACAACGCACGTACGTTCTCGCTCGCCACACTTACGGTCCGCGAAAGTCCTGGACGAGTCGACTGATTCCCTTTGTACTCATCTGGGTGCTCCCGCCCGAAGCCACGCGAATGCTCACTCGCTCACCGGCAATGAGCACGGAAGTGAATTCGCGGAGATATACCTCGAGCTCGGGAGCAGCCTGCAACAGGGCGAAGTACGCTTCGCTGAACGGCTCGATCGCAACCACCCGTTGCGTCGTCTGGTGTCGCAAATCCGTCCAGATGCCGGATCGCTCGGCAAACAGCCGGCCCGCGACATGGCGGCTCTGGCCCATGTGTCCACGGTTGAGCAGCGACTCATCAGCCGCGGCAATATCTGCTTGCGTCTTCGCCTCGCGTCGCATCCGAGCCTCCTCTGCACGGGCCACCGCCAACGCTCCTGAAGCCTGGGAAGGTGCCGCAGCAGGCAGGGGAGCAATTCGTCGCCCGCCGCCTCGAAAGTCGTCGGCGAGCCTCTCGGGCTCCTGCACGAGATACGAGGTGAACTCGCTTAGGAGGCCGTACCGCAACGCTGTCTCACGAATCTCGCGTTCGAGCTCCGGATTGGAGCCGTGGAGCCGGACTTCTCGAGTGAGCTCGCCAATCTTCCGGGAAGCCCACAGACGCGGGATGTACTCGTTCGCATCCTGTGACCGCGGGAACGTGGCTCGCGTGGCAAAACGTTCCAGCCTGCCATTCCGCTGACCCGTGAGCACCAATTCTCCCGTTTGCCCTCGGGATCGGTAGCGTCCAAAGATGACCAGTTCCTCTCCCAGAAACAGGTCTGGCAACGCACCGGGATAGACTTCGTCGATTTCTACCGGTGCATCGGCCAGGCGGAGATCGACCAATACCGGATGGCGAATTTTGGTCGCCAGGGTGCCGAGCGCGTCCTCTACATTCTCACCGGGCTCGACGTACTCGGTCGTGCCACGACCGGCGGCGGACAGCCGATCTAGGAGATACGTGTTGACGTCATAGCCCACACCGAACGCAAACACACGGGCCGAGCCCCTGTCGCGTTCGGCCTGCTCGGCGATTCGCTCGGGATTCCGTTCGCCGACCGACGGCAGGCCGTCCGTCACGAACAACACAATGGGTAGGTGGCCGTCTTCAGCCGCGAGGCGAAATGCCTCCTGCAGCGCACCCTCGATGTTGGTTCCGCCATTGGCGTCGAGGCGAGCGATCCAGGCGCGCGCCTGGTCGAGCTCGGCGACACCGGTCCGACTCCAGTCGGCGCGATACACCCGCACACGATTGCTAAATGCGATCAATCGAAACCGGTCGCGCGGTCCCAACGACGCAAGCAGCTGATGGAGCGCCTCCTTGGCCTGCTCGAGCTTGGTACCGGACATGGAGCCGGAGATGTCGACGACCGCCGTTACGTCCCGGGGAACAGCGCGGCCCGTTGCCGTGCCTGGCGACAAAGTCAGCATGAAGTAGCCATCTTCATTGACCGGGCGGTGCGTGACGACGGTGAGACCCACGACCGGATTGGCGAATGGGAGAAAGAGGTTGAGATCACCCGTGAGGCGACCCTCCGGGCGGACGGAAAGGCGATTGCGATCACGCGAGATGCGTAGCTCATGCGTTGGCGAGAAGGGATCCTGAAACCGCGTCCCGTCCTCAACGGTGAGTGTAAAGCTGAGCGGCACATCTTCTCGAACGCTCACAGGACGTCTGATGCCCTCCGCGCCGCCGATGCCAAACCGACCACCTGCGGCGTACCGGAACTGCAGCGCGTCGCCGGCCCGATCCAGCATCTGGGTATAGCGCAGCGTGATCTTGCGGGTTTCGCCAGGATTGATTGGGAATACCCTCGCCCGGATCAGACCGTGACCGACGAGCTCAATCAGGGCAGGATCCTTCTTACGGCGGACGATCTCCTCGTAAATGCGGCGGGCCTCGCCGGCGTCCATGGTCTCGCCGCGGAGCTCCACGTCACCCTGGAATAGCGAGAAG
Source organism: Gemmatimonadales bacterium (assembly GCA_041577295.1). GTDB lineage: Bacteria > Gemmatimonadota > Gemmatimonadetes > Gemmatimonadales > GWC2-71-9 > JBDHDH01. The sequence continues at coordinate 29,056 of JBFGJG010000003.1, read as the reverse complement.
TTGCTGAATACCGCCTCACCGGAGAGCGGATAGAGGTAATCACCTTCGCCTAATCCAGGTCCGGTGTTCTGAAACCACTCCTCCACCTCAACCTGCGCGATACGTCCCTGTACTCGAACGGAGACATTTGTCTGCGTTTTGCGCACCCCAAAATCGGGTCGATCCGGTGCTGGCTCGATCCATCCCTGGGCCATCAGCGGTCCGGCCAAGAGACTACAGGTCAACAGGATAACACCGCTTCGCATGATCCCTCTCCTTCGGATTCCGCCCCCTATGACGAACGGCCGCACGGAGCTTGCACACCGAGGATAGTTGGCCGTCCTCGCTCCTCACTGCTTAGCGGGGGCAGGGTGGTGGCGGAGGGGGGTGTGCGGGCAGCGGAGAGGCAGGCATCTTTCAAAGTTCCAGGTGTAGTAGGGCACGGACGGAACGTTCGGTGGGCTCGACCGGTTGAGAGAGGCGAAGGAGGCATGGTAACTCATGAGGCGAGCGAGGTAGCGTGAGCGACTACGGAAGAATCTTGGCGATCCTACTGTTCATCGCGACCCCGGTTCCGGGGGGCGTCGCTAACGCCTTGCAGAGCGATGAGGCAGATTCGGTGGCGACTGCAGATTCGGTGGCGACTGAGGAGAGCCGCCCCGCTGAGGAAGAGCGAGGCTGGACCGTGCGTCGTGCCCCGCAGACGGACTTGTGGTTTCACGCGCTGGCGGTAGTGCAAGCAGACCAGCCGGGCCCGCTCGCGCTCTACAGCGCCGACTACGCGCGCGATATACGTGCGATCAAGCAGCGACGTGGGGTCTATCCAACGCCGTTGGATTCGCTCGGTCCGGAGTTTCGAAAGACGTTCGACGAGGACAGCACCCTCACAAACCTGCACTTCGTTCCCCTGTATTTTCCGCGAGCCACTCCCGAGCGGATGCTCGGCGCACTATATGCCGTGGCGAAACGCCGGACGAACGATTCCGCGGCGGCGGGACGCGATGTCCGCCTGGGGGTCGCCGTGTACAGCCAGGCCGTTCAGCGTCGAAGCGCACGGCGACTCCTTGAATCCTTGGTCGAGGCAGTCCGTCAGGAGTGGGACCTCTTCTATCGCGATTACTGGGAGCAACAGGTCACCGCGGATTCGGCACGATACGCGGCGATACAGGCCGTGTGGGACTCGAGCTTGGTGCCATACCTGGATCCGTTCCTCGAGCGCCGTCGATTGAGCGCGGGACTGGTCATGCCGTCACGAGCGCTCGGCCCAGAAGGTCGCATCGTGGAGTTAGATCAGTTCGATCCAAAAGACCAGGTCGTTGCCGTGCAGCTGCCCGAGAATCAGGAAGCCGGCGCGGCGGTGTTTGCTTTTCTCAAGGAGTTGTGCTTCCTCATCGTCGACAACCGGGTGATCGGGCGCCCGGTGCGGGAGGGTGAAAGTCTCGAGGACCTGAGGCGCACGTTGGCCGTGCGGTGTGGCGCGTTGATCCTCGACTTCTATGCGCCGACCCAAGTTGCCCGCTATCGGCGGGTATTCCTCGATGCCGTAGGGGCGGAAGAGAGTGCGACGGTGGAATCCTTTGAGCAGGTGTACGCCCTGGAGCCGGAAATGTGGGAACGCCTGCGAGAGCAGATTCGGCGGCGGTAATGTCACAGAAGCCACCGCCGGTGAGCGAGACCACTGAGGTGACGTCTTCGCTGTCTGTCGATCGCGCGCCAGGAGGCGACACGCAGCGGGCCGAGGCTACGCCTAACGGGGACCATCGACTCGTCTCCGGGGGAAGTACAACCAGGTCTGTCGCGCCCGGTGCAGTCCGTCCGAAAGCGCCGCGCCGGAACCCAACGGCGCGGTTACCGCGGGCCGACCGTCGCTTCGGCGTTGGCATGGTCTGGGCGGTCGCGTTACACGGTTTGGTGGCCGCGCTCGCCTTCGTTTTTGCGGGGCGGGCCCTCGATTCGTACGAGAAATCGCTAGGAGAACCCGGGCTTCTCGGTGGTGGGGGAGGCGGTGGTGGTGCGGCTCAGGTCCAGTACATCGAGCTACCTCCGCTTCCCAGTCCTGCGCGCCGGGCACCTCAACCCAAGCCACCGGTGCAGGCGGCTCCACCGCCGCCGGTCGTCGAACCGCCAACGCCAGAAGTCAAGGAAGTGGCGCCGGAGATTCCGCAGATCACGTCCGTGCCTCAGGAGATTCCTCCCGTCAACGTCGAGACGCTCGGTGTGGGATCAGGGATCGGCGTGGGGGCGGGAGCAGGCTCTGGAACCGGTGGTGGCATCGGATCGGGTCGCGGTGCTGGGATCGGAGCTGGTGAGGGGACTGGGACCGGTGGAGAAGGTGGAGCCGTGCTCGCGCCCGAGGTGCGGGTCGTCGTGTTTCCCTTCGAAGATCCTCCGGCTGAACTGCGGGGTACGGAGGTCAAAGCACGGTTTTGGGTGGATGCGCGCGGACGGGTGACAAAAGTAGAGATCGAACCAGCAATCCCCGACGCCTCATTCCGGAAGAAGCTCTTGGAGAGGCTCGAGGAGTGGACCTTCTACCCGGCGCGAACCGTGGATGGACGGCCGGTGGCTGGGCAAGTCGTCGTTTCGATTCCTTATTGAGGTGCCGCGCGGCTACGTGTACATCAACCCAACGCGCACTCGTTCTTTCCCGCCTCCAACATCTCCGCTTCCTCGTCATCGACCGACTCGAGTCCAACGTTGATTGCCTTGATGCGCCGATAGGCCTCCGGAAAGCTCCCTTTCTTTGACATCACCCAAGATCTAAAGGCGGACTCGTCGGCCATCTGGAGTGGCTCATTGGCCTCGAGGATCGCACCAAAACCTCGTGCCACCGACCGATCCTGTGCGCGCTCCTTTTCTGAGGCGTAATGTGCTGGAAGGATGGTCATCGTTGCGGGCCACGCTTTCTTGGCGCGCTCCACGCTTTGCCACAGAGCGTGCGTCCACTCCTCGGTTTTCCCGGCGAGATCCGGTCGCCCAATGGAGGCGATGAAGATGAAATCGCCGGTGAGCGCCACCGTGTCGTCCACGAGGTACGTGACGCTCCCCTCCGTGTGTCCCGGCGTATGCATCACCCGCACGGTGGCCCGGCCGATCCGCAGGGTGGATTCGTCAGATACTGGCTGAAACTCCAGCCGCCCTGGGGTTCCGTCGTAGGGATAGACGTTGTCCGCGGGGTGCAAATGGTAGGGCACACCGTGGTCCCGCGCCAAGGACGGTGCGCCGCTTATGTAATCCGCGTGGACGTGGGTGTCAGCCACGGCCACGAGCCGTGCTCCGGCGGCTCGCAGGGCGTCCCGATACGAGTCCACGTGTCGTGGTGGATCGACGATCAACGCTTGACCATCGCTCACGAGCAAATAGCCCAAAGCCGCCTTACCGAGCCGGTCAAATTGCACGAATCGATCGAGCGATGAAGGCGTCGCCAAATCCCGCGGGACCACCGTGCGCATCCACCGCTGCATCCCCCCCTGCAGTGAGCTGGCGTCGTATCCGAGCTCTTGTAGGAAGTTCGCAACCACTCTGGAGTCATTGCCGCGGCCGCAGACCACGGCGACGGGCGCATCCTTCGGGAGCCCGATCTCTTCCGGTCTGCGTTTGTTGATCACCTGCGATCCGACGATGTTGTGAAACCGGTCATCGGGAACGATCTCGATCCTCCCCGTCGCTAGGCGGGCAGGTGCACGCACATCGAGCACGCGTACCGCGTGACCGCTCTCGACTCGTTGCACGAGCTCTTCGGGTGTGATCTCGGAAACGTGGGAGGGTAGGGGCACGGCCGGTGGAATCCTTCCTAATGGAATTGCCTGAAGGCTCCGAAGTCAGCTACCTGCTCACGGTACTTCACTGGTCTATAAGGGCACAGCCGGGGTGTGCTACCTCGTCCTCGTCCAGGTCTGGCCATTCGCGGCAGATCGACGGCTTTGCCAGACGCCCGTTGGGCAGCAACCGGTCGTGGAGGATGCAGCTCAAGTGATCGTCGGGGTCCAAGTAATTACATGCCGAGATCACCTCGCATTCGAGCGAACGCTCGGTGTCGCGGGTCACCTTGCACAGGTACGGCGATTGTCGGGCGCGGAGCAGGGTTTCGAGTCGCGTGTTGTCCGCACTCACCATCACGTCCAAGGTGAGATCTCGGCAACAGGCGGCCCCCCTGGTGTTGTCCGCCGTGCGGCACGGTGCAGACGCGCATGGATTTCCATTGAGGACGGGCAGGGCACGTCGTGCCGCCTTCTTGAGCGGGAGGGGCATGCGACGCTGACGGCCCTTGTAGAAGACGCGGTACGACCCACCGCGCGTACGAGCCTTCGGTCGAGCGTCGAGCGACGGCTGTGACTCGGAGGGCATCCGGCCGCGAAACCCGTGGGCAGTGCAGCGAGCCCCTTGCGGAGTGTGACCGTTGCCGGAAGCAGCCGGATCGTCTTTCAGATATTTGCAGGGGACGTGAATGGTGGCGTCCACCAGCAACTCGGCCTCGCGAACGTACGGCCGGCCGAAAGTGATTCGTTGCGTGTGTCCCAGCAGCCAGGTTGCCGCGGCATCCTGGAGGCTCTGGCTGTCGTCGTCGAGGTCGGCAATGCGGAGTGTCACGGCCAACTCACGACAATGCCGGCCCATCTGGCGACATGGAGGTAACTCAGGCACCGCCACCACGCTCTGGCATAGCCCCTAACCTCACCACAAGTCTATGTAGGATTTGGGATTGCATTGCGCCCTGAAGTTGACCGATTCACCGGAAAACGCAAGGGTGGGGCTGGGGCCTTCCATCGTAGAGGCAGCCCTTTACATTTGTGACAACTTTCACAAGCCAGAAGAAGACGCGTTCCATTCGAGTCAACCAATTTCGGAGGATGTTGCATGCGTAAGCTTTTCGCGGCGCTCGCCTTCGCGACGTTCGCTTGTGGTGGTGGAGAGCAGGCGGCCGAGCAGAGCAGCCAGGCGGCGATGCAGCCGTGTCAGCCAAACCCCTGTGCGGCGGCGGCCCCGATGGGCACCGGCACCGTGCATGAGGTGCAGATGCTCCTGACCGACGACGGCAGCTATGTGTACCGACCGGCCACCCTCACCATCAAGGTCGGCGACACGGTGCGGTGGATCAACGTCAACGGTTTTCCACACAACGTGGCCTGGTACGATGGTCAGATTCCAGCTGGAGCGAAGGATTATCTGACAAAGATCTACCAGACGAAACAGGGGAATATCGGTCCGCTCAGTAGCTCGCTGATGACGCAGCCCAACCAGACCTTCGAGATCGTCTTTGCGGGGGCTCCGACAGGTACATACAACTACTACTGCACTCCGCACGAAGCACTCGGCATGAAGGCAACGCTCACGATTCAGTGACACTGCGGCGTTGCTGATCGTGACCGGACATAACGTGAGGTCGCCTGGTAACCCATCAGGCGACCTCGGCGTTTCCGAAAGTCGACGCCAACCATGGCGGATCAGGCGATCCAGGATCGCGCACGCTGTGTTCCCGCAAGCGCCCCCATGTTCTCGCTTCTGACTCGTCGCTTCGGGACGCCGCTGTGGGACCGGTTTCTCCGGCTTTCCCTGGTGGTCCTCCTCGTGGCAATTCCCGTCACCCTCGCGTTTCCCGAGGCTGGTGGCCTGGTGGCGTTTGGTCTGGTCACGGTCTGGGTGAACGGGCCGATCGCGCCTTTTCTGCCGTCGACGTACGAGCCGATCATCATCTTGTTTGGCCGAGTCTACTCGCCACTTCTCGTGGCGGCGGTTGGGACGGTAGGCACGCTCTACGCCGAGTATGTCAATTACCACCTTTACCGGCGGATGTTCAGCATGCGCGCGCTCGATGGAGCCCGACAGAGCCGTTTGTCCGCCTGGGTGCTCAAACGATTTCGCAAGGCGCCCTTTTTGACGATCTGGCTGTGTAGCTGGTCCATTCTTCCGTACTGGCCGGTCCGATTCATTTCACCGCTCGCCGGGTACGACGTGCGGCGGCAGCTGGTCGCGACGGGGCTCGGTCGCTTTCCCCGAATCTTCGCGTTTGCGTGGTTAGGGTCGCTGTTACAGATCGACGTGGCAAAGCTCGCGCTCATTTCGTTGGGTCTGATTGCTCTCGCGATTATCGTCTTCACGATCCTCCGCGTGGTCCGGCGGACGCCCGATGAGCACGCGAATCTCGCCGCTGGTCTCGAGCCTTCGGAGGGTTGATTTCGGTGGAATTTGGAGTTTGCGTAACACACCGGTGACACAGGAGTCTGAGCCGTGCGTTTCTCTCAGGTAGTGGTGGTTGGTGTCCTCACTGCGGTGGTGCTACCCACAGCGGCCGCCCAGGAGTCCGTAACGCGACTCGTCAACGACGAGGCCAACGGTGAGTTCGTCCTCACGATCGGGCCGCTCGAGCTGCCGTTGGGAGCCATGGAGCCGTCGGAGGCGGGGCATCATGCTGGCGGTCAGAACGATCCCCACGCCGTGCACGGGGGCGCGGTGTTTCCACCGGTCACCATCGTGCGATTTCCGGTGAGTGGCTACCTCTACGGCTTCAGTTATGAGGTGTTCGATGGTGACGGCGCATCGTTGCCTGTCGATGTGCTACACCACCTCAACCTGATCAACCCCGATCACCGCGAGCTATTTCTTCCCATATCGCAGAGGATGTTGGCGGTTGGCAAGGAGACCGGATCGCAGGCCATGCCGTGGATCCTCCTCGGCTATCCAGTGCCGGAGGGCACACCGATGGCCGTCACGGCCATGCTCCACAACCCCACCGGCAAGGCCCACGACGCGGTGTACGTGCGCGTGCGGCTGAAGTACGTGAAGGCTGGAAGACCGTGGCCGTTGTTCAACGTGTATCCGTTTCAGCTGGATGTGGCGTTTCCCGCCGGTGATAAGTCGTTCAATCTCCCGCCCGGCCGCTCTGAATGGTCCTACGACGCCAGCCCCGCGCTCGAAGGTCGGATCATGGCCATTGGTGGCCACATGCATGAGCTTGCCGAGAGCATCAAGTTCGTGGATGTCACTGAGAACGAGGTGATCTGGGAGGGATTTCCGATCAATGACGAGGACGGCAGCCTCGTTGGTGTGACCCTTGGTCGGCTGTACCGGACCTTGGGTGCCAAGATCTACCCGGATCACGTCTATCGTGTCACGGTGACGTACAACAACCCCGCGCCCGATACGCTGTACGCTGGTGGAATGGGCGTCGTGGGCGGTGTGTTCATGCCGTCCGGCGGTGGCATGTGGCCGCGTGCAGACAAAGCGCACGAGCTCTACGCGCTCGACCGCATGCACTACATGCGTGAGGTGAGAGGTACCTACGAGGCAATTGCGGGTCTGGTTGAGGGACAGGCTGCGGGCAATGTGACCGAGGACGGGCACGCGCATCAACACTGACGGAAGGACGGAAGGGCGGTGATCAACCTCCGTCTTTCTAAGCGTTCGCCCGTTTCCTCCCTCCCCACCATCCCACCGGAATCCCCACCACCAGCCCGGCCGCCGCATCGATCGCATAGTGCATTTGGCAGTACACGGTCGCCACGACGAGCAGCAGTGCGGGGATGAGAAAGAGGGCGCCGAGGAACCGCCACTGGTGCCAGAGGGCGAGGGTCGCGGAGATCGTTGCGGCCACGTGCGATGATGGAAAGGCAGCGCCGATCGATGATCCTCCAGCGAGCACGGCATAAACTAGTCGCGCACTCCACACCTCGCGTACCGGTCCCGTGGGATGATCCCACACCCAGTTCGGTCCGGCCACCGGGTACAACACGAAGACCACGTAACAGATCACGAACGCGGTGGTAATGGCGAAGAGCACAGTGCGGGCGCGCTCACGCTCGCCGCGAATCAAGAGGAGGAACGGTCCCGAGAAGACGATCGGATAGTAAGCGAAGTAGGCCGCGTGGAGCACCGTCGACCAGAGCACCGACGGCGCCGCCCGGATCCAGTCGTACGCCGGTTGTCCACCAAAGATCGAGGCTTCCCAGGCCTGAACGACCGCGTCGTTCTCCAAGATCGCCGGCCGCCCTACTTGCTCGGACAGCACGCCAATCTCGGCGTACAGGCCCGGAATCAACAGCAGTGGGTAGATGTCCCAGAGAAACTGCCCGACCCGGTGCTCCGGTCGTAGGCGCCGCACCAGAACCAGCAGCACCACGAACAGTCCGTGCGCCGCGAGCAACCACGCGTCTCCCGGGTTGGTGGGACCACCTCGCAACACGATGACGACTGTGACGAAGGCGAGATAACCCGCCAGCACCTTGTCGACCGGCCTCACAACCAGCCCTGTGCCTGGTACCAGCTCGCGGTTTCTCGAAGGCCTGCAGGCAGGGCGATGTTCGCGCGCCATCCCGTGTCACGTTCGATCGCTGCCGAGGAGCACGTCCACGCTTCCGCCAGGAACTCATCGACCTTGTCTCCGGACAAGACAGTGGCCCGCCCCACGGCGCGTGCGAGACCACCGCTCACCGACAATAGCGCCCGTGCGATAAGGGGCGGGACGGGGACCAGCAAAGGTCGTCTTTCCGCATTGCGACCACGGACGCCGCGCACGGCGGCGTGGATGCCCTCGGCAAACTCCCGAGTCGTGAGAGTCTCCGAATGACTCGCGAAGTAGGTGAGGCCTTCAGTGGAAGGAGCAACTGCCGCTACGCACGCGTGCGCGAGATCGCGAACGTGAATGACGGAGATCTCCTGATGTGGACTTCCCACCATGGGGATCACGCCGTAGCGCGCCAGCTTGAACACACGCAGGATCTCGCGGTCGCGTGGCCCGTAGACGGTAGGGGGCCGCACGATCGTCCACGGCAATGAGCTTCCCCTGACGGCCTCCTCTCCCGCGAGCTTGCTTTCGCCGTACGCGCTCACCGGTTTTGGAGGGGTTTCTTCAGTGAGAGGGGTGCCACGGGGCGAGGGACCCACGGCGGCAAGGCTGCTCAGGTATACGAATCGCTGGAGTTTCTTGTTCACGCGTGCGGCAGCCGCCAACAGTCGCTCTGTCCCACCGGTATTCACGTTGAAGAACTCGTCACGACTACGGGCGGCGATGACGCCTGCGACGTGCATAATCACGTCCGCCTCCTCGCAGCCGGCCCGGAGCGCGGTGTCGTCATCGAGATTGCCACCCACGTAGCGTGGGCGTCGTTCGGGCGGGAAGGCCTGCTCGACCTTGCGAACGTCCCGAACCAAACAGACCACTTCGTCGCCACGCTCGAGCAGTAGGTCCACGAGGTGCGACCCGACAAAGCCCGTTCCGCCCGTGACGAAGATTTTCACAGCTGTCGGTCGTACAGCCTGAGCGTCTTGTAGTGCTCGAAGCCGATCCGGATCATGGCATTGTTCATTGGTGCGTTGTCCTCCAGGATCCAGCCGGATTCGGCCCAGTTGAACCCCATGGCAGTGCCGTGTTCCCAGATCCACCGCATCATCAGCGCATCGGCCCCGGACATGCGAAACTCCTTTACGAGTCCGAGGAGGAGAATGCGCGCGCGACTAATCTTTCGGGCCGCCCACAGGACCTTGAGAATGCCAGGAAACAAGCGCCCAGAGGGATTCTTTTTCAATGCGACGTTGAGATCGGGAAGCGCTGCGGCAAACCCCACCGGCCGCGATCCTTGCTCGACGAACACCACGAGCTCTGGGACAACCACGGGCTTGAGTTGAGCCGCCAGATGATCGACCTCGGCGTCGCTCATGGGGACGAACCCCCAGTTCTTTTCCCAGGCCGCGTTGTAGACCTGTTTGATTCGCCCCACCTCTTCGTCGAACCGCTTCTTGTCCAGGTGACGGAGTTGAAGATCCTTCCGCCGGGCGAGGAGCTCGGCGCCCCGCATGAGACGCTCAGGCAGCTTGGGGCTCGTCGACTGATACAAGTAGAGGTCCTTCGCCTTGGAAAAGCCGGCTTGCTCTACTAGATCGATGTAGTAACGCGGGTTGTGCGGATTGAGTAAGACCGGGGGTTTGTCTAAACCGTCCACCATGAGCCCACATTCATCGTTCGTGGAGAACGAGGTCGGGCCGCGCATCGTATCGAGCCCTCGGGCTCGCAACCAGTTCGCGGCCTCCTCGAACAACGCGCTTGCGACCACGGGATCGTTTACGCACTCGAAGAAGCCAAAGAACCCAACACGGTCCTCGTGGAACTCGTTGTGGTTCTCGTTGTGAATGGCGGCGATGCGGCCCACGACCTTCCCGCCTCGCCTCGCGAGGAAGTAGTCGGCCTCACCGTGCGCGAAGAACGGATTCTTGTCGCGCGATAGCATCTTCCGCACGTCCATACGCAACTGGGGGACCCATAGCGGGTCCCCTCGGTGCAGCTTGTATGGAAATCCAATGAAGCGTCTGAGGTCGGCGCCCGTTTGCACGGGCCGCACGACCACACCCGACGTCAAATCACCCCCATGTCCTTGCCGAGCTTCGCGAGCGTGTCGAGTGCGAAGTCGATCTGCTCCGGGGTGTGCGTCGCGATGAGACTTGCCCGCAGGCGACATTGGTCCATCGGGACTGCGGGTGGAACGACGGGGTTCGTGAAGACACCGGCATCGAACAGCTGACGCCAGAAGTGGAACGTCTTCTCGAGGGGGCCAATGAGCACCGGCACGATCGGAGTCTGCGAAGGGCCGATTTCGTAACCGAGACTACGACAGCCGTCTTGAAACCGCTTTGTGTTCTCCCACAACTGCCGTCGGCGCTCGGGCTCGTTGATCATTACTTCGAGCGCGGCCAGCACGCCCGCGGTGTTTGCCGGCGGAAGCGCCGCCGAGAAAATCAGCGGCCGGCTGTGGTGCTTGAGGTAGTGGATGACGCTCTCCGAACCAGCGACAAAGCCACCGATCGACGCGAGGGACTTGGAGAACGTTCCCACCACGAGGTCCACGTCATCGGCAATCCTAAAGTGCGCAGCCGTCCCGTCGCCCTTGGGACCCAAGACCCCAACAGCGTGGGCATCGTCGATGGCCAGGGCAGCGCCGTGCCGCTGTGCGATCTCGAGAAGTCGGGGCGCGTCGACGATGTTGCCCTCCATGGAGTACACACCGTCGACGATGATTAGCGTGCCACGGCCGGCGTGCTGGTTGAGCCGGCGCTCGAGCTGCGCGTAGTCGCAGTGATTGAATCGCTCGGTCTGCCCAAACGACATTTTGGCGCCATCGACAATCGACGCGTGGTCGAGCTTGTCGATCAGCACCACGTCACCGCGTCCTACCAGCCCGGAGATCAAACCGAGATTGGCCTGATATCCCGTGGAGAAGACGAGTGCTGCCTCTTTGCCAAAAAAGGTCGCGAGGCGGCGTTCGAGCTCCTCATGAAGGTCCAACGTGCCATTCAGGAAGCGACTACCCGTACACCCGGAGCCGAAGCGCTGGAGCGCATTGCGCGCAGCCTCGAGGACCTTCGGATGATGGGTCAAACCCAGATAGTTGTTCGACCCCATCATGAGCTTCTTGGCGCCCTCGATGGTGACGACCGTATCTTCGGATTCCGAGATCGGTTTGAAGTACGGGTACAGACCTGCGGCCTGAACCTCACGCGCTCTCGTGAAGTTTCGACACTTGTCGAAGAGCGCTACCTGCTGCAGCGTGTGGGTGTCCACGGCACCTCTTGAAGACAAAGTGGCTGATTACGGGCCAAAGGACGGCTTTTTGGGCTCTACGATACTACCGTCACCCCCCCTATCGCACAAGGGCCGCTCAAAACGAGCCATCTTCCTGATACTGCTCACTTTATGCGCGGCGCAGGGCCTTCCCGCGCAGGCCTTAGACGACGTTTCCAGCCATCGGTCCTTTGGTTCTTTCGTTGTTGGATCCTCCCGTCATTCCACCGTTCCTACTTCACGTCGTTCCGTCTTTCCGTCTCTCCGTCCGCCCGTCCGCCCGTCCGCCCGTCCGCCTCTCCGGCCGTCTCGACAATATCCAAGCGCGAGTCAGGCGTTCTCGATCGCCGGTGCGGGCCTCGTCTTTGTCTTGCCCGGTCTCCTCGACATCAATGAAGGACCCTCGCCGTGTGCGCCGTGCAATCGTGACAACGTGCCGGGTTTCGAGCGGTGGGCCATCAGGGGTGAACGTCGCAGTTGGTCTGTCGCCAGCACCGTGATGCTCCTTGGACTGGGTGCGGTAACGTCGGCGGACCGGGCGTTGAGGGATGTTCGTCCCGATCTCTACAGTGTGGCCGCGGGAATCGAGGCTGCGGCCTGGGCGGTCGCCGCGACCGAGTTGCTCAAGGCCGGTGTCGCGCGGAACCGACCGGTGATGTACACAGCGGACGCTCCAGAAGCGGCCGATGAACTCGACAGCCGACGGTCGTTTCCCTCGGCACACGCCGCCGTGGCATCGGCGCTGGCCACGAGCTACCTGCTACGCTCGGCGAGTGACGATACGGCGGTTCGCATCGTCACGATTGTTGCGGCGGCTGGGGTGGCCACCATGCGGGTCGTGGCGGCGCGTCACTTTCCATCCGACGTCCTGGCCGGCGCAGCCTTTGGAGCGGGCGCTGCGGTGGCGGTCGATTTCTTGCGTTTCTGAATCGCCGACCGAAGGGGTATTCGCAAAGCGGGTTGAGCAGGAGCGGTTCCCCCCCACCCAACCGGTGATCGGCCGCACAGCCCTTGGCTTGTACCTGTCGTTAGTTTAACTGGGCTTTGGACATGGACTTCGAGAGTTGAACAGCACCGGGATCTCAAAGGGTTACGCTGGCCTCACGGCCCTGCTCATGGGGCTGATCGCCCCATCGCCTGCCGAGGCGCAGGGCGACGTCGAGGCGCTCGGCCGCCTGTTGGGTGGCGCGAGACCCCCCGTCGAGTATTACGACATGATCGCCCGCAATCCCAACGCGTTCCAGTTTTCTGCTGAGAACGGGTGGATACGTCGTGGGCGAGCGGTGGGAGCGGTACGTAGCGCTGCCCGGTCGGCGCTCATGAGCGAGCAGCGTGTCCCTCAGCGGGCGAGCCGCGACGCCAACGGCGTACTGGTGGGCGACCTGAACGTTCCGGTGTTTCTCCTTCTCTATGCGAACACCGATTCCGCCACGGTCGTGGCCAACATGCCGCGCACTGTGATGGAGCAGCGTCTCTACGGTACCGATCCAGCCCCGCCCTATTCCATCCATACCTACTATCGCGAGATCTCCCGCGATCGACTCCTCGTGCACGGGACTGTGCTCGATTGGACACGTGTGTCCCGGAACGATTCGGCGTATGAGGGTGGGTGTAACGGACTGTGTTCGAGTGGTGACGTACGAGGGCTCATCGAGGAGCTCGTTGAACTGCATGATAGCACGCTGGATTACGGGCAGTTCGATAACGACGGCGTCGATGGGGTGGCCAACTCGGGAGACGACGATGGATTCGTCGATGCCATCGTGATGCTGCACCCCGAGGTTGACGGTGCCTGTCGGTCGATCAACCCCGGCTCGTCCAACAATATCTGGGCGCACCGGGCCACCTACCGCCTGTGGGCTGGGAGAGATCTCGCAACCAACGACACGGCGCCAAACGGCGACACCATTCGTATTCGCGATTACATCATTCAGGGCGGCCAGGGAGGGGATGGCGGCTGCACCAGCGACGAACCGCAGGCAATGGGTGTGGTGGCCCACGAAACGGGACACCTCTTTGGCCTGCCGGATCTGTACAACACGAATTCGTTACGGAACAGCCAAGGGATCGGACACTGGGGGCTCATGGGCTCTGGCAATTGGCGCTTGCCGTTCAGCCCGGCCCACATGGAGGCGTGGTCGCGGGCCGAGCTGGGGTGGGTCACAGAGGTGCTCGTCACGCGTGACACCACCATCTCCGTCAACCCGGTGGCGACCTCGGATACGGCGATCGTGGTGCCGATCGCCGACTCCGACGAGTATTTCCTCTTGGAGAATCGTCAGGCCATCGGATCCGACGCCCAGCTTCACGGCCCAGGCCTGCTCATCTGGCACGTCGATTCCGCGCTCGTCGCCGCACGACGTTCGACGAATCAGGTAAACGCCTTCGACCCGGAGGCTCTCGTCCTCGAGCAAGCCGACGGCCGGGGTGATTTGCAGTTGGGCGGTGGGCGCGGGGATGTCAGCGATCCGTTTCCGGGCTCGTCCGGCAACACACGGTTCGGCTTCGATACGAATCCATCCACCGTGCGCAACGATGGTGAGCCGGTCTTCGTCACGATCGATTCCATCCAACAGGTTGTGCCCGGCGGAGCGATGTCCTTCCGGGTCTTCTTCACCCCTCCGACGCTCATCACCGCAACCGACTCGATGGCCACGTTTCGTCTGAACGGTGTGTCGTACAACCGTTTTATCGACGTGTTGGAAAGCGGCTCGCAAAACGATCTGGAGATGGACTCAGTGCAGGTGGCACCCGATGGCAGGACGCGTTTCACCTGGGTTGTCTGGTCCAATGGGCAGCCACGCGTTCACACGTTCACCGCCTCAGCAACCGGCGACACCATCACGGCGACCGTTAACGCGGAGTTTCTGCTCCAGGTTACCGTTCAGGGCAGCGGCGGAGCCGTCACCTCGGAGCCGGTCCTCGACCTCGCGAACGGAGAGTTCGTGGCGCGCGACGATTCCGTGACGCTCGTTGGCGAAGCGACCGAGCCCGGGCGCGTGTTTGACGGTTGGAGCGGTGACCGCACCGCCTTGACGGATACGCTGGTCCTCGAAATGACCCAACCATTCAACCTGGTCGCCAACTTCGCTGACGAGCTCATCGCGGAATCCGCAGCGCCTTCGACGGCGCTTATGGGGAGCCAATATCGCTTCGAGTTCACGGCCAGTGGCGGAAACGGGACGCTCTCATGGCGGCTCGAGAACGGCACCGTCCCGCCCGGTCTCACGTTCTTGTCGACGGGTGTGTTGAGTGGCCGTCCTTCAGCGCTCGGGGATTACAGCTTCACCGTGCAAGCACGTTCCGGGTCGCAGTCGGTGGACGTAATGGTGGAGCTCAGCATCGTCGCTCCGACCCTCGCGGTGGAAAGTGTCGTGAACCATCTCGTCGGCGCCGCGACGACGCTCTCGGTGGACGACCTGTCCTTCATGGACCTGCTCGGGAATCGCAATGGGCGTTTCGATGTGGGGGATTTCTTGGCGTGGACGACGCAGCTGGGCGTGGCGGCGCCAGCCGAGGCGTTGGCGCGGGTGATCGAGCACGGAAACGCGGCCGTGGGGGGAGGGAATCGATGAGGTCCCCATTCTCCGCATTTGCAGCGCTGCCGATCGCGCTTTCGCTTGTGCTCGCCACGTGTTCGAGCGGTCCAACCGCCGGCGAGTTGCTCGTCAGCCTGTCCACCTCCCAGGCCGACACGCGGGCCATCCAGTTCACGGCCGCCGGGTCGGCCGACCGGATGATTGAGGACGTCACGCCGGCGTGCTCAGGGTGCCAGGTATACACGACACGAGTGAGCGATACCGAGTCCCGTGGCGTCATCACCGGTCCCATTCAATCGGGACCACTGCTACGCTTGCTTGTCTCCGATCGCGACGCCTCTGATGCCTATTCCGTGCAGATCATCGAGGTCGCCAACCAGCAGTTCATCCTCTTGGGCTCGGGAGGATTCCAGCTCGAGGTATCGCCTCCCTAACGTCTGGCCTCGCGGATCAGAAACCAGCGAGCCCGCGCTGTCGTCACCGTATCTCGCCCAATCGTGAAGCGTTCGAGGCGCACGGTATCTCCTGCAAAGTGCCCGGAGAAGTGCAGCGGGGGAGCGTTGGCGGTGGCTGGGAAGACGGGGAGATCGACGAAGCCATCCTCTGACAGCGTTCCCATAAATGGTCGGAACATTGCAGGATCCACTCCCACATCCCCCGAGAAAAAGAACGCCACGTGTCCGCGAAAGGCGCGGATCTCTCCTGAATCGACACGCAGCGTAATTTGGAGGCCGGGTTGCGCGGTGGCTGGCGCATCAGCCGCGAGTCTCCACGCCCCGACGAGTGGGTGCGGCGGGTACGTGGGATGTATGCTCGGGGCACACGCGGCGGCGAGCAGTACCATACCCACCGCAGCGCTCATCGTTCGGGGCATGCGAGGCCCACACTCTGGTTCGGGTCGGCATGAACGATACGTGAACCCTGCAGCGGAACAAGTGGAACGCACGGGACTCCCGATTTTGCTTGCCCCAGGCCTCCTTATGTCCTAACGTGTGGCCACCGCAATCATCGCTGGGCACTCAGCCTTCCCTGATCGGCCTCGACCTCCCGGAGGATCCGCATGAGGGCACCCCGTAGCTTTTCACTTCTCATCCTTGCCCTGGCCACAGGACTCTCGTCGTGGTGGGGTTGTGAAGCGCTGGAAAACGGCATGATGCCTCCTGCGACGCCGACGCCCACCGCGGCAGTCAAGGTCTCGGGCGATGGCCAGACGGCAACGGTCGGACAGCAGCTTGCCGACCCGCTCGTCGTCCAGATCAACGACCAGTTCGGCAACGCGATGTCCGCCATAACCGTGAACTTTTCCGTGACTGGGGGCGACGGGTCGGTGAGCCCCGCCAGTGGCATGACGGACGCAAGCGGTCAGGTGTCCACGGACTGGGTTTTGGGAACGGGGGCGGGCGCGCAGGAAGTGACGGCCACGGTGGCCAATTCGAGCGTTTCGACGGCGTTCGCGGCCACCGGTGAGGCCGATGCGCCGACGGGCCTCGCCGAGGTGTCCGGCAACAACCAACGAGCGCCGCGGAGCGCCACGCTCCCCGACCCGGTGACGGTGCGGGTGGTCGATCAGTTTGGCAACGGTGTTTCCGGGATCGACGTGGCCTTCGAAGTCACATCGGGTGGCGGTTCGATAGATCCGGCGATGGCCACCACGGACGCCGCTGGTGAGGCGAACACCGTCTGGACGTTGGGGAGCACCATCGGACAGCAGACCATCGACGCAGTGCTTACGGCGCCAGACGATACGATCCAGTTCACCGCCGAGGCGCTCGACTTCTTCATCACGTCGATTGCTCCCGACACCATTGCCGAGGGCTTGAGCGCCACGATCACAGGGGAAGGGTTTGACGACGCGACGCCCGCCAACAACATGGTCACGATTGACGGCGTGCCGGCAGTGGTCACGGCTGCCACCCAAACCGAGCTCACGGTCACGGTGCCGGCGTTCGACTGCAAGCCGGCCCGCGATGTGGATGTGTTGGTAACCCTAGCAGGGCAGACGACGAACACGGTCAGCCATCCGCTCGAGCCCGCGGCGTTCTTGAATCTCGCCGTGGGAGAGCAGCAGATCATTCAAGACCCGAACAGCTTCTGCCTGCAGTTCGCGCCCTCGGCGCTCGGCGATGAGTACATCATCGGGGTGGGCTCGGCAGCTGAGACGCCAAACGCGGTGTTGTCTTTCTCCCTGACAGCAGAGACGGGTGCGACCCTGCCGGTGGCGCCGCCCGTGCCGCTTCCAGTGCGACGGGTCGCGACGTCGAGCCGCCCGCTCCCCGACCCGGAGACACTGGAACGGTGGAACGCGCGGCTGAAAGCCGAGGCCGCGTTGCGCGAGTGGGAAGAGCGGCACCTGTTGGGTTCGGGGCGTGCTATTCGACAATCGGTGACGCCAGCTGCGGCGGTCGTGCCGAGCGTTGGGGATACCATCACGTTCCGCGTGCCCGACGCTGATGGACCGGACTTCTGCCAGTTTGCCGAGATCACGACCGTCGTGCGCGTTGTGGGCCAGGCGGGCGTCTTTGTCACAGACACTGCCAATCCGACGACCGACTCGCTGACGTTGGCCGAGCTCCAGGCGTATAGCGACACGTTCGACGTCAACCTCTACGACGTGGACACGACGTACCTGGGAACGCCGAGCGACCTCGACACCAATCAGCGAGTGTTCGTCGTGCTCACGGTCGAGGTGAACAAGTTCAGCGCGGTCGCCGGGTTCGCGTTCAGCGGTGACCTGTTCGATCGTGCCTTCTGCGCCGCCAGCGACAGCGGCGAGATCTTCTACGGCCACGTGCCGGATCCGAACAACGAGGCGGGGCCAGGGGCGCGTTCCAAAGCGAACGTGCTCGCGCAGATGGCGTCGCTCATCGCACACGAGTTTGCCCATGTCATTCAGCAGTCGCGTCGCGTCGTCATCAACCCGGGAGCTGGCATGAGCCGATGGGAAGCGGAAGGGCAGGCGACGCTGATGGAGGAAGTCGTGGGACACGACGTGCTTGGCAATACGCCGGGGCAGAACTACGGGAGTGCAGTGGCGCGTGGTGCGCCGGGGGGGACGCAGTGGTATGACGCCGCATTTCGCCAACTCGCGAGATACTTCGGTCATCTCCCATCAGGGGGGAAGGCCGCCAACGCGCCCGAGGACTGTACGCTGTTCGGCGCTGACGGGGTGGTGACGGGTTGCGAGTTCTTCCAGTTTTATGGGGCCTCGTACGCCTTCCAACGGTTCGTCGCCGACCAGTTCGGCCCGTCCTATCCCGGCGGTGAAGCCGCCCTCCATCGCGACTGGGTTAGCGCAAACCCCACCCTCAATGGGGTCGCGAACATCGAAGCCCTGCTCGGCGTGAGCTTTGACAGCGTGTTCTCTCGCTGGGCGGCCATGCTCTATGCCGATGACCGCACGGCGGGCCTCGATCCGAGCATTGCGATGTTGAGCTGGGACATGTTGGACATCTTTTCGTCATTTGCTTCGGATGATTTCCGGCTGATCCCCGTAGACCGGAGCTTTGTGGCGTTTAGTGACACGCGCGGCGTTCGCGGTGGGAGCACCGCGTACACTCGCCTGAGTGCCGCCGCCGCCCGACCGGCACTGGCGCTACGGGCCCGGGATGCGGCGGATGATATCCTCTCCATGGGGCCGCGGCCGCAGTTCTGGGTCGTTCGCCTGCAATAGGAGCAGCTATGCGAACGATGGTATTGCTTTTGGCCACGACGGTTGCGCTCGTGGCGTGTGGCGGCCAAGAGACGGACGGCGAGCAGTCGGCGGAGCCACCTGTGGACACGACGCAAACGGCGGAGCAGGTTGCGCCCGAACCTACGCCGGACACCACACCGCCTCAGGTGACGCAGCAGCCGCCGCGGCAGCGTCCCGCGTCCGGCGACACATCGGCGCAAGGCACGGTCCGGATCCTCGGGGCGGATCCCTTTGCGCAGCCGGTGATCCAGACCGGTTCGGACGCCACCCAGTCCGTCGGAGTGCAGGGCCCGCTCCGTCCAGAGATTACGGCGCTCTCAGGAGCCGAAGTGCGAGTGTGGGGTAAGCCGGTCGCGAACCGGCCGCCCACGCCGCCCCGGGCGATCGAGGTCACGCGTTACCGCGTCGTGTCGGTTGGTGGCGAGCCGGCGTACGCCGGTGTGCTCGAGATGCGCGGCGAGCAGACGTGGCTTCGCGGTGAGCGCGCCGTGCGGCTGACCAGCGTTCCGCGGGATCTCACCGAGCGAATGGGCGCAACCATCTGGGTAACCGGCGTGCTCACCGGTGACACGCTGCGAGTGCGGTCCCACGGCGTCATTCGCCAACCGTAATCCCAGCGCTCATACCGTCACAACTCAAGTGGCAAGAAGGGGCATCGCATGAAAGGCGGTGCCCCTCGGCCTTCCGGCTCAGTACAGGCTGTCGAGCAGACTAGCTCCGCGCAACGCTCCCGATCGCGAGCGAATTGAACGATATTGCGGGTGCGAGTGTTTTATTGACGATACGGGGCCGCGGATCATCTGCGGCCCTCATTCGGCAACCGGTGGCGCGGCCACACGCCCGGAGGAAATCTGATGGATCGACGTGCCATCGGGGACCACCCGTGGCTCTTTCTCGTATTGAGCCTTGCCGCGACGTGGGCGTGTGGCTCGGGTCCTGGCGAACCCCCACCAGAACCCCCTCGACCCGCTCAAGTCGCAAAGATCTCAGGCGACGCGCAGACCGGGACGGTGAACCAGGCGCTCGCCGAGGCCATCGTCGTACGGGTCAACGATCAATTTGGACAGCCAATGTCCGGGGTCACGGTGAACTTCGCGGTCACGGCTGGGGGAGGATCGACCGCGGCTGCCAGTGCTGCCACCGACGCGGGCGGTCAGGCGTCCACGACGTGGACCATGGGCACGACCGCCGGGAACCAGCAGCTCACCGCCACCGCGAGCGGCACCAGCGTTCGCGCGACGTTCTCCGCCACGGCCGATCCGGATGCCCCGAGCGATCTCCTGCTGGTGTCGGGAAGCAATCAGGTGGCGCCACGCAATGCGACCCTGCAGCAGCCGCTGGTTGTGCGCCTGACGGATCAGTTTGGCAACGGACTGTCGAACGTCCCCGTGGAGTTTGTGGTGCTCACCGGTGGTGGGACGTTGAATCCGGCGATGGTCAATACCAACGCCAACGGGCGGGCATCCACCAGTTGGACGCTGGGAGACCCTGAGGGTGAGCAAACCGTCGAGGCGAGGGTGGATGTCTTGCCCGGGGTCACGCTCCAGTTCTCGGCGCAGGCCGTCAACTTCTCCGTGACGTCGATCAGCCCCGACACTCTCGTAGAGGGAGCGCAGGCGACGATCATTGGGGAGGGATTCGACGACGCGACGCCGTCCAACAACGTCGTGACCATCGACGGGGTCGCGGCCACGGTCGTCGCCGCGACACCGACCGAGCTCACCGTGACCGTGCCGACGTATGACTGTCGGCCAATCCGGATGGCCGGTGTGTCCGTTGGTCAGTCGGGGTTTTCCTTGCCGGCCATCAACCACCCGGTGCGTCCGACGTCGTTCCTGAATCTTGCTGTGGGCGAGATGCGCCTGCTGCAAACGCCGGGCGAGTTCTGCTTTCAGTTCCCGCCGTCCGCCTCGGGTGCCGAGGCGTACATCATTGGCGTGGGCTCGGCGGCGGAGACGCCGACGGCGCAGATGTTTAGTACGCTGCGGGGTACGGCGGGGCTCGCAGCGTCTCCGGGCGGAGTAACGGCGCAGATGCTGCCACAACTGGCGAGTACGGCTGTTGGTCAGATGCCATTGATCGATGCGGAGCGCCTCGCCGCCCGGCGCGCCCACCTCGCTGCGGAGCTCGACCTGAGGCAGCAGGACCTCGAGCTGATTCGCACGCGATCCCATGCGTTGCTGCGCGGAAGCAGCAGATCTGGTGTCACAGCAACCGCCGCCGCCCGCGCGGTGCCAGTGGTGGGAGATACGATCCGGTTTCGCGTGCCCAACATCAATTTCAATGCAAACAGCTGTACGCAGTTCACCGAGGTGACCACGGTGGTGCGAGCGGTAGGCGATGCGGGAGTTTTCGTAACGGACATTGCGAACCCGACGACCGGCGCACTCACCGATGCCGAGCTCCAGGCCGCCAGCGATACCTTCGATCTCTTCACCTACGATGTCGACACCCTCTACCTCGGACCCCCACAAGACCTGGATGGAAACGAGCGTGTGTACATCGTGCTCACCATCGAGGTGAACAAGCTTCGGAACGGGGCCGTGGCTGGGTTCGTTACCACGGCGGATCTGTTCGCGCGCTCGCCGAGTGGTTGCTTGTCGAGCGACACCGGAGAGGTTTTCTACTCCCACGTGCCGGATCCCAGCAACACGGCGGGGACGAGCGGCCGGACCAAGGCCGGCGTTCTCGGCCAGATGCCGTCGCTCATCGCGCATGAGTTCGCCCACATCATTCAGTTCGAGCGACGGGTCATCGAGCCCCCAGTGTCCAACTTCATTCCGGATCTTTGGGAGCTCGAGGGACAGGCGACGCTGATGGAGGAAGTGGTAGGGCATGCGATCATCGGCAACTCGCCCGGCCAGAACATTGGCGCTTCCCAGGTGCTCGATAGCAACCACCCCGGCTTCACGTGGTACAATCCGAGCTTCGCGCAGCTCGCACTGTACTATGGATGGATTCCGCCGAGCGGGCACAGTGCCACAGCTCCGGAGTTGTGCACCCTGTTTGGAGATCCCGAATTGACCACCGCCTGTGAGCCCTTCTGGTTCTATGGCGCCTCCTGGTCGTTCCAGCGGTATGTGCTCGACCGATTTGGACCCTCACAGCCCAACGGGGAGACCGACCTATCACGTGGCTGGTTGGTTGCGAACAAAGATCTCGATGGGGTGGACAACATCGAGGCCTTGCTTGGCGTGGGTTTCGACAGCGTGTTCTCGCAATGGGCCGCGATGCACTGGGCCGATGACCGCATCGCGAATGCGGACCCACTGGTGCAGATGACCAGTTGGAACCTGTTCAACATTTTCTCATCGGTCTCCGCCGAAGGTACCCGATTAGTTCCGCTCGAGCGGACGTTCACGACCTTTTCGGGTTCCCGCAGCATACGGGGCGGAAGTACCGCGTATACACGGCTCAGTGCGGCCGCCGGGCATCCAGCCTTCTCGGTGAGCGCGCGCGGTGCGGGTGCCGCCCTGCTCCCCGCCGGGTCACGGCCACAGTTCTGGATCGTGCGGGAGCAATGATGGAAACGATGCACCGTCACTTTTTGCCGCTCGCCCTGTTGCTGGCTATCGCGTGTGGCAGCCCCGAATCGGATGTAGCTGAAACCGGGGCGGGCGCGGACACGCTGCGCCCTGAGCAGACCGCACCCGATACCACACCGACCGTCGCGGACACGGCCATGCAGCCCGCACCGTCCACCGATGCGACCCGTCCCACCGCCGCGCCGCCGCGCGCATCACGTGGTACAACCCCCGCGGATTCCTCGGCACAGGGCGTCGTACGGGTGGTTGGGGCGGATCCACTCTCGCAGGTCGTGCTTCAAACCACCGTCGATGGCGCGCGGGTACGCGTTGGGGTGACGGGTCCGCTACGGGCCGAGCTCGGGCAGCTCGTCGGGGCCGAAGTACGCGTGTGGGGTCCGGCGGTGCCAAACCGTCCCCCGACTCCCCCGCGTGCAATCGATGTTTCGCGGTACGAGATCGTCTCCGTGAACGGGGAGCGACCGCACGTGGGTGAGCTCGTCCTGCGCGTCAACGGGATGTGGCTCATCAGTGAGAGCGAGATGCGGCTGGCAAACATCCCTGATGATCTCAGCGACCTGTCGGGGGCGTGGGTGTGGATCGTTGGTCCCGTGCGAGGCGAAGTGCTCACCGTGCAGACCTATGGCATCATCCGCCGTCCCTAAAGCGCCTCCCCACGTCGCTTGAACGAGCATCTGAAAACGTCGCTCGTCGTCGCCGCGTTGCTCAGCGTTGCGCCGGCGCAGGGCACCGCCCAAAACCTCGGCGCAGCGGCGTTGGTGTCCACCGACCTCCACTCACAAGTCGAGACATCGGACAACGAGCCCTGGATTGGATGGCCCATTCTGGCCGGACTCGGGCTGGGTACAGCGGGCTGGTTTGCGGGAGCGCTGTTGGCGCTCGAGATCGAAGAGGACTGCGGGGATTCGTTCTGTTTCTTCGATGAGGTGATCTTCCTCGGTGCGGCCACCGGAACAACCGGGCTAGCGCTCGGCGTGCATCTCGGAAATGGACGTCGCGGGGACTTCCTGCTGGATCTCGGAACCGCGGGAGCAATATGGGGCGTGGGCTACCTGGTCTTCATCAGCTCGCGGGATCGAAACCTCGCGGGGCCCTTAGCTTTTGGTGTTCCAATCGCGCAGTTGTCGATCACCACGGTGGTTGAACGGGCGAGAGGCCGAGCCAAACAGCGCCAACGAGCTGAGCTGCTCATAACTCCAATGCGCGGGCGGGGCGTGGGCGTCGGTGCAAAGCTGACGTTTTGATCAAATCACGACGACTTCATCCAAGACCGTAATGCCCTCTTCGCCAGGCAGCGCGTGGGTGACGCGAAGGCGGTACGCGCCAGAATTCACGTTGCGTAGCGTCGCAAGGTAGGCGAATGAGTCCACGCCCGTTTGACAGCTCTGGACGGGTTCGTAACGGATCTCCAGGAAGATGTCTGACGACTGGATCTGCACACTGGCCCGCACTTCGCCTGCCGCCGCAATGCAGGGCGTTTGAAAACCGCCGGCCACCTCTAGCCTTCGGATCGACGCGTCAACTTCGCTGGTTGGCAGCGGAGCCTGGGTAGTGTCGATGCGGTCGACTTGAAACGTGAGGGAGAAATTCGGTTCCGATGGAAGCAAACACGCCGCGAGACCGACGGTTAACGATCCCAGGAATGGGAGGGAGCCACCGAACACTCGACGCATACGAAGAAGCTAACTGGCGCCGAACCGTTCGAACAGGAAAACCAACTGCGCAGCTTCTCTCTGCTCCCTGCTAGCCTGCTCGCCGCTTGCAGTCGTGGGCGGACTTTGCCTCCCAGGCCTCAATGCATTCGCCTCGGGCCCGAGGGGTGGCATTTCTGACCTCAGGCGATATGTCTGAGGCCTTAGGTGCGGCAACTCAGGCCAAAGTCGACATGACTTTGACCAAAGTCGTGGCAACTTGGCTCTGAATCGGGTGCTCTGGGGCCTCAGTTGAGGCGACTTGGGCCCGAGCTAGCACATCTCAGGCCTCAGACACCACCCCCGAGGTCTCAGATAAGGCGAATCGGGCCCGAGTCGAGGCGACTTGGACCCGATTTGCGTCGACTTGGGCCTGAGTTGGCACGACTTGGGCCTAAGTCAAGCCAACTTGGCTGAGGTCCAGACTCGACAACTCTAAGTGAGATAGTCAGTTACGCCGCCGGAAACCGGGATCGGCCCATCGCACCCCGGCAGCGCGCGTCCTCGGCCTTGGACGGGACGTCTGAATCGGATTCGAGCTCAGCTCATTGCCTCGCTCGGCGTTTCCTTCCAGTTCTTCCCTACTGGTATAACCTCGTCTCGGGATAGAACACCGACCACGAAAACCAGAAGATCGTCCACGCATCGGCGAGGGGCTGGAGTTGGTTGCCGGCCAGTGGTCCGTCAGTAGCGATGCCAAGTTGGTTCCACGTCGATCCGGTCTCCGCATCGGTAAGCGTGAACGACGTCGAACCGGTCACCGCGAAGTTCAGCGTTTGTCCGTCGACACGACGGTCGAATGCCCGCGCGGCGTTGTACTCTCGCACATACGTGACGAGCACCGGTCTGGCGGCCACTTCATCGTTGATCGCGACCGCGTCACCCAGATCGGCTAGGATTCCTGAAGGGTACGCTGCGGCGCCGCCGGCTTCACGGATACCGAGGATGGGCTCCTTTGTGGGCCGAGCGGTGCTGAAGGGGGACGAAGGAAAGAACAACACGGGATTTCCGATATCGTCATAGTCTTCGTATGGGTACGCCCCGTAGTTGCGGCTGAAGCCGGTCTCCTCGCTCACCACCGTCGTTTGCGGATGAAGCATTCGCCAGTGTTCCCATGTCGTCTCAAACACGGGAATCCGATCGAGCATCTCGCCGCGTGACGTGCCGCACTGCGAGCCCATCAGCAGTTGGATCCACAGGCTTTCAGTCTCGCGATCGAACATGACCAGGTTGTTCTCGAAGAGTAGTCCAGATACTCCAAACCGTCTCGAGAGTCCAGCGACACTGGCGTGGAACCCGAGCCCCGATCCCGTGAGCGGACAGTAGCTCACCAGGATGGGGCGGTTTGCAAGCGTGTCGTTGATGATCTCGTGCCACCACAAGATGAACAGTGGGTACGCGCGGGCTTCGCCATCGATCTCGACGCCGATCACGCGCATCGTGTCGTCCATGAACGTCGCGTCGGCCGCGGTGAGAATCGTTGGGTGGCTCAGTGACGGGATGCCGTCTCGTCCGGGCCCACCGTCGAAGAAGCGGTCCGTGTCGATGTTGCATTGAAGATTGAACCCACCGGGACTGATCCCGCCATCAGAGCAGGCGGCGAGCGATATCGTCCACGCGAGGAGGGCGAGCACGATTGATCTTGCCAATGCAACCTCTCGTGAGTTGAGATGCACCTTGGTCTTACGATAACGAGAGCCGGATGGCCGTGGTTCCTTTGTTGAACCGCTGCTGAACCGCCTTTCGAGGGCCGTATTCGGCCTTGCTCGACCTCGGGCGATTGCACCGCGGTGAGGCGTGCTATACATACCCCGACACGTATTGTGCGGTGGGAAAATGAAAGCCAAACACTCCATCGTCGCACTCATCCTGCTCGGGATACCGGCGTGCGCCCCCGACGCCCAGACCGCACATCATCCGGCGTACGGCCCGGGGCAGCTCGCCATGTCATCACACGGCATGGTGGTCACCGCCTCGACGCTCGCCACCGGTGTGGGTGCGGCCGTTTTGGAATCCGGAGGGAATGCTATCGATGCCGCGGTGGCGTCCGCGTTCGCGCTTTCCGTGGTCGAGCCGAGCATGTCCGGGCTGGGTGGACGCACGCAAATCCTGTTGCGCACGCCGGACGGTGATTTCCTCGGCATCGATGGTACGACCGAGATCTCTCGCGCGTTCGACCCGGCACATCCGCCCAGCGATCACCCGTCTCGTGGCTATCAGACCATCGCGACCCCGGGTACCGTGGCGGCACTCGCGCTCGCGCTCGAGCGCTACGGAACCCGGTCGCTATCTGAGATTCTCGCCCCCGCAATCCGTCTTGCAGAGGGGGGATTCACCCTTCCCGCCGAGGAGGCGGAGCGAATTGCCGGGGTGGCGGATCAACTGGCCGAGTTTGAGGGCTCGCGGCGCTACTTTCTCAAGCCGGACGGCACGCCACACGCTGGAGGTGAGCGTTTCGTTCAGGCGGATCTCGGCCGCGCGCTCCGCGCGATTGCAGACAGTGGGGCGACGGTCTTCTATAGAGGATGGATCGCGGACAGCATCGCCGCCGACATGAAACGCCACGGTGGCCTCGTCACCCGGAGCGATCTTGCGCAGTACGAGGCCAAACCGGCGCGGGTGGTGCGCGGTAGCTATCGGGGGTTCGATCTGGTCGGGACGTATCTGCCCGCGTCCGGTGCCACGACCATCGAGGCCCTGCAGATCCTCGAGAACTTCGAGCTCGAGAGTCGCGTTGGCGGAGCCGAGTGGGTTGCGCTGACCGCACAAGCGTTGCTCCTGAGCTTCGAGGACCGCACGAGGGAAGCGGCGGAGACCATCCTATCGAAATCGTGGGCGTCAGAACGCGCAGCCGCGATCGAGGATCCTGCGTCGGTCGCCGCACTCCAGGTGGCGAATGCGAGCCCTTTTGACTGGGAGCCCGCGCACACGACGCACGTTTCGGTAGCGGACGGGCAAGGCGTCTTCGTGGCGCTCACTCAGTCGATCGGCCCCACCATGGGGTCCAGGGTGGCCGCACCAGGCTTGGGGTTCGTGTACGCGTCGACGCTTGGGTATCTGGCACCGCAGCCGCCCGGCGCGCGCCCGTTTTCGTCGCAGTCACCCATGATCGTCACACGAAACGGTCAGCCACGTTGGGTACTCGGGGCAGCCGGCGCACGACGCATCATCTCCTCCATCGTCCAAGTGGTGAGCCGGCTCGTTGACGACAATCCCTCGCTCGCGGACGCCATGGCCGGACCCCGATTTCACCCAACGACCAACCAGTTGATCGTCGAGAACCGGCCAGGCGCATCATGGACCGCAGAGGAGTTGACCGGCCTGCGCGACTTTGGTTTCAATGTCGAAGCGCGATCGTTCGCCGCGTACTTCGCGCGGCTCTACGCCATCGAAGTCGATCCGGAGCGCGGCGGGTTCATTGGCGTCGCCGATCCCCGCTGGAGTGGGGGCGCCCGGGGAGTGGAGAGGCAGTGAGGAGTGAGTAGTAAGGAAGAGGGAGGGAGGAGGGATAACCTGTTTTGGGAGCGCCACGTGCTGACACGATTCCGTACTGGGTTGATCGGCTTGGTGTTCGTGGCTCTTCCGTGGACCGCTGTCGCGCAGGAGCGGGTGTATGACGTGGTCTTGCGTGGCGGTCGCGTTCTGGATGGCAGCGGAAATCCGTGGTACCGCGCGGATGTCGGGATTGCAGGAGATCGGATCGTCACGGTGGGCGATCTCACGGGAGCGCGAGCCGATCGCACGATCGACATCAGCGGTCTCTACGTCGCGCCGGGCTTCATCGACGTCCACTCCCATGCGGGTGACGGTTTGGCGACTCCTGGACTCAGTCATGGACAACCGTTGCTTGCGCAGGGGATTACGACGGTCTTCGTGAATCCCGACGGTGGTGGGCCAACGGACATCGATCGTCAACGAACACAGCTCTTGGCCGATGGCCTGGGCGTCAACGTCGCGCCGTTGGTGCCGCATGGATCGATTCGGCGCGCCGTGATCGGCATGCACGATCGTGTGCCCACGAACGAGGAGCTGGAGCGCATGAAAGCGCTCGTGCGAGCGGGGATGGAGCGCGGCGCGTTTGGTTTGTCTTCCGGGTTGTATTACGCACCGGGCAGCTACGCCGAAACCGATGAGGTAATCGAGCTCGCGAAGGTAGCCGCGGCCTACGGCGGAGTGTACACGAGCCACATTCGTGACGAAGCGGACTACAACATCGGTGTGGTGCCGGCCGTGGACGAAGTGATTCGGATCGCGCGCGACGCTGGTCTCCCAGGTGTCGTCACCCACATCAAGGCCCTCGGTCCCCGCGTGTGGGGGTACGCGCAGGCGTTGGTGGAGCGGATCGAACGTGCCCGCGCGGAAGGGGTGGAGGTGTGGGCCGACCAGTATCCCTACGAGGCATCGGCCACCGGACTATCGGGGGCGCTGGTTCCTCGGTGGGCTCTGGTCGGTGGCGACGACTCTCTTCGGTCGCGCATCGCCGACCCGATTCTGCATGCACGCCTACGCCGGGACATGCTGGAGAATCTGGACCGGCGTGGCGGGGCCGCTACGCTCCAGTTCCGGCGACATGAGGCTGATCCGTCCATCGAGGGCCGCACGCTCCAAGACGTGGCGGATGAACGGGGCATGGCTCCGGTCGATCTCGCAATCGACCTGCTCACGGCCGGTGGAGCTGGGGTCGTGTCGTTCAACATGAAGGAAAGTGACGTCGAGACGCTCATGGTTCAGCCGTGGACCATGACGTCCTCTGATGGTGACCTCGTGCCCTTTGGGGAAGGGGTGCCGCATCCGAGGAGCTATGGCACATTCCCTCGCAAGATCCGCCGCTACGTTCTCGAACGGGAAGTTGTGGATCTCGGGACGGCGATTCGGAGCATGACCGCCCTGCCGGCGACGGTCTTTCGTGTCACGGGTCGTGGCGTCATCCGGCCTGGTGCGTTCGCCGACATCGTTGTGTTCGATCTGGAACGTCTCAGAGACCGAGCCACGTATCAAAAGCCCCACCAGCTAGCCGAAGGAGTGGTGTTTGTGTTCGTGAATGGCCGGCTCGCCGTCGACGG